>NZ_CP104067.1:4972500-5722397 GCF_026651875.1 Alicyclobacillus fastidiosus
GTTGGGCGTGAGTTACGTGGGAAATGCGGATGAAAGAAACCTGTACTATCAAAGTGCACACCTAGTCGCAAGGAGAGTGGCGGGATATAAAGATGATTAGGAAAGGTATCTCAACTCACAAAACGTAATGGCTGATGCCCGCATATTGTATGTGGCACGTGTTAAAATGAGGTGATATGTATGTACAAGGGGATTCTTGACCTCGTTCCGGAACGTCCCTTTCCGTATAATTTTGCTCCGTTAAGATTCAAAACAAACGGTGGATTGGCCAACCCCTATTATTATTGGAATCAGCAGATTCGTCAACTTGCTCCATTTCAACATGGTCCAGAACGGCTTGAAGAGCGCCCATCGCATAGCCAGCATATTGATTGGCATGCTCTGTACCCTAGCGAAGTACTCCTGAGTGGATCAACGAATCGTAAGGAGGTAGCCTTAACGTTCGATGATGGACCAGACACTATTTGGACCCCTCGCATTCTCTCGATTTTGTCTTATAGAGCGTGTCCGAAAAGCCCGCAATTTTGAGTAAATAGCAAAACGCACCGATCCGCAAAACTGGTAAAATTGAAGGTATCCAGCCGTCAAATTTTCCAGTTCTGGAGGTGCGTTTTTCCATAGATTTGCAGTTAGACCTGCTTCCATACGCCTATTATAACACGCTTGGCTTCGACCCCGAACTCGTTGATTACGTAGATCACATTGACGACTCATTCCTGGACCTGCTCGTCGGACCCCTGTACGACAAGAGAGGACGCAGACCCGCATCTCCAATCGCCTATTTCCGGATGCACTATCTGTATTTCACTAGGCCGGAGATTACCTCATTCCGTCAATTGTGCAAACAGTTGCGAGACCCAAAGAACCAGGCGTGGCGCAGCTTCATCGGTGTACCCAATCCAGCAAAGGTTCCGTCACACCAGAGCCTGAGTGACTTCCGTAACAAAGTAGGGCCGGACGTATTCGAACAAATTCGTGACGAGTTTATACGTCAATCCATTCACATGGAGGGATTCATCCAGGACACCCTCGCCGCTATTGACTCTCGTCCGATTTACGCCAATGTCAACGGATACAAGAAAAAACGCTGCGATTGTGAGGTTAAGTCAGTTTGCACATGTGAAAAAACGTTTTCTGACCCGGACGCCACCTATGGGGCACAGCGCAGCAAGGTGAACCAGAACCGTTTCTTCGTTGGTTACCGGAAGCACTCGATTGCAGTAAGAACATCTCAAGGACCTGTGGCCTTGTTGTCTATCCTTAAGCCTGCGAATGTGGGCGACATTCGAGTGATGCTTCCACTGATAGAGAAACTCCGGCAGATTAACGAAATGCGCACTCAGTATCTCGTTGCCGACATGGGTTACATAGATGCGGATGACCAGAAGGAGGCATACCACAAACACAGTATGGCTGTGGTTACAGGGTTTCGCAGTGGTATGGTGATGCCAGAGGAATGTAATGAACATGGGCAACCTGAGTGCGAACAAGGCGAACGACTGATTTGGGATGGCTTTGACTGGAAAACGGCCACTTCCTGGTTTCGTGGGGACTCAGAGAAATGCCAGTCATGCCCGCTATCCGGGGTATGCAGCAGGCAATTCGAATTTTCCTTTGACGACAAACCGATTGCATACGGCCCGGTGCCACAAGGCACCATGCTGCATGCCCAGATGCTTGATTTCAGAAGGCAGATTGAGCTGTCCTTTGCGCAAGAGTCCAATGAGTTGACAACAGTTATGAAACACAAGAAGGTGCCTGTACGAACAAACAAACGAGTACAGTCCTTCTTCACCATGCAGGATATATTCCAGCTCATGCAGGCGAGGATAGGTCACATTCGAGAGACCATGCTGCCTGATGACCACATAGAGCGAATTACACAAATGTATACAGTCCAGGCCGAGCAATTGAAACTCGATATCGCTGCATAGGCAAGCAGAACCTGGAAAATAAACAAAAGCCAATGTTACTGACAAGGGGTTCGTGCGCCCATTTTCAAGGGTGAGCAGGCAATGTGTTCCCATACGGAGGCATTCACCAAATTACCAAGTAAACTTATCCCATATCAGGAAGCCTGTATTCATGTATTTGGCTAGACATTTACTCGAATCGGATGCTTTTCGGACAACCTCTTATAGCAATGTTAAAGCGGAGTTTAACTGTGTCGGAGAGAGAATCCGGCAAAACCCATACATGCTTGAGCAAATATTCCGGGAAGGTCACCAAGTCGAAAACCACAGTTGGAGTCACCCGAATTTCACAAAAATAAAATTATCAAGTGCTAAGTACCAATTGGATCAAACAAACTTTCTGATTGAGCAAATACTTGGTGTTAGACCTTACTTTTTCCGTCCGCCGTATGGGGCCATAAACCATGAAGTTATTCAATTAGCCGTATCACTTGGGATGAAGATTCTTTTCTGGAACGTGGATAGCCTGGACTGGGCGGGACTTACTACCAAGCAAGTAATGTCGAATGTTTTAGCGCACACAAGGCCAGGAGCAATTATTTTGATGCACTTTGCCGGTGGGCGTGGAGAAAGTTTAGAGGATACAGTTCAAGCCCTACCATATATAATTCAAACCCTTCGTCGTGAAGGATATACTTTCAAGACAGTTTCTGAATTACTTCATCTGCCTCCGTATCAAATAAGCACGACCAGGAGTGCGCTACCTTAACCACCTTCTTATTCCATAAGAACGCAAATACAGGCATACCCTAGTGTCCGTTTCTCCCGCTTCTTGACCAACATGCTCTGTCAAGCAGACAAAAATGGGTGCATTTGGTGGATATAGTCGTGGCTGTGGTATTCTTGTGATTTTCCTGCTGTTCTCCTGTTAGCGCGAGCGTATTGCGGTTATACAGGTGGTGGAGCGTGCAGTAGGTGGCGATGCCTATTGAGTGATAGCCCCCAGGAAATCTAGGGGGTTACACATGTTTGGGGATAAGCTTATATATTCGACTTGGATTTCAGTCCCACAACACCTCTGAATCCAATAAATTTTTTGCTCTGCTCATCCCAAACTCGGTATCGAAGAGAGCGCAAACTAGAAAGCAATCCGATAGTTGGAACATCTTGAAGATACGGTTTGCTCTGAAAGAGCGGTTGCAGATTATAGTTTGGAATACGAGGACCGAGATGGTGAATGTGGTGAAAGCCGATGTTACCTGTGAGCCACTGCAATATTTTGGGTAGTTTGTAAAATGAGCTGCCGTGTAGAGCCGCAGTCGCATAGTCCCAATTCTCTTCCTTTTCGAAGTAGCTGTCTTCAAATTGGTGTTGAACATAAAACAGCCAAATACCCGCCATCCCTGCAAGGTACAGAATCGGTCCCTCAATAATTAAAAATCGTTCCCAACCAAATCCCCAACAAGATAGTCCTGCCATCCCGACAAGAGCCGTAGTAGTCATATGAGTATTGAATCGTTCTCTCCGGCCAGCCCCTTTTCGATTCAATCGATATCGAATTAGGAGGAGAAAAATGGGCCCCAGGCCAAACATAACAAACGGATTTCTATACAATCGATAAAGTATCTGTCTAAAGGTAGATAGTGTAAGGTATTCATCTACGGTTAAAGTCGTAATATCACCAGCGCCTCTCCGGTTCAAATTTCCATTGCCTGCGTGATGAACACCGTGTTCGTACTTCCATTGGTGATATGGGAAGAAAGTAAGCAAACCTGTAAATATTCCAACAAGCTCATTGGCCCATCGGTTCTTGAAGAATGAATGATGACAGCAGTCGTGAAATATGATGAAAGTTCGCACCAAAAAACATGCTGCTGGAACTGTTATGGCAAGTGTTATCCACACAGATACGGAAAAGCTTATATAAGCCAAGAACCATAGTACAAAGAAAGGAACGATGGTGTTGGTGAGCTGCCATAAACTCTTTTTAATGTTTGACCTCTGATAAAGTGCAATGTCTTTTTTCCAATTGTATTGTTCATAATGGGTATTTATAAACATCTTCCTCCCTTGGTTCAACACGAATATTGAACAGTTCCAGCACTTTGCGGATGCAATTCAGAGACGAGTGATTGGGGAGATTCGAGCCGAAGGTTTAACCGATCTATGATATAGGGGACTAAAGTCGTCACATCTGCAGATTATTCTATACGGATGACTTTTGCTTCTCGCTTCATCTCACTCTTACATATAGGGCACACGGGTTGCTCTACATGAACGAACTCTTTCCTTGACCAGCAACTACAGCCTGAACACTGCCATATAATCGTCTCAGCGTAGACGTGTTCTATAGTTGGCCTCTTTCTATTATTAAAGTGGTTCATTTACAGACCGCCCCCGTGCTCGAGTAATTAAGGTACACGATTCGAGTGACAGAAAACGGGACGGTCCTTGAAGTCACAATGACACATAAAGGACAGTCCCGCCAGTTCATAATTTACGCAACGTTAGCAGCTTGAGGCCCTTTGGGCCCTTGTACAATGTCAAATGTTACACGTTGACCTTCCTCAAGGGACCTGTATCCATTTCCTTGAATTGCGCTGAAATGCACAAATACATCTTCCCCGCCTTCAACTTCAATAAACCCAAATCCTTTTTCTGAGTTAAACCATTTTACGATTCCCTGATTCAAAAAAATCCCTCCGAATGCTCCGTGAGCAAAGTGATTGTTCAGCTACAAAAACATGAAAGCCGTCCTGTTCTGCTCCCACATGAGGCGCAGAAAGAACGGCTCAATATGTTATACACATGCACGACGATGGCTCGTGAACATGACTTTATGCTACACGATATCAATAGGGATATCAAGTCGGTAAATTGCAACTTTTCAGACCGTATAAAATTTATGCGTTCAAAACCAGGATTTGTTGTGACCCAAGACTCGCAGTGTACAAGCCTAAATGTTGTTTAATTCCCAACCTGCATAGGCCCTCATATACTCTCGTTTGAAATTACCCCCCGTCCAAGCAGTCCGGTATCAGTCAGCTTAAAATGTAATATGGACCAGAATTCTGGTCCATATGTGACTTTACTCATAAGTTGGCCAGACGTTAAACCATAAGTTGGCCAAACCAGTGCATGAAGACAACGGTCCTTGTGTAGCCAGGCTTTTTAACAGAACCAGATCAGTTATTTCATACGACTGGTGTCCTCAACGCGGTGAAATCGTAATGGGCCCGGCGAATCGATGTTCAAAAGCAGGTGATTTTTGTACTCTCGGCCAACTTATGACCCTCATTTCGACACCCGGCCAACTTATGGTTACACGATCCTTATGCACCGATTGAACTCTGAAAACCAGGGGAGAACTCGCCATTCCGAACATTTTATATAACACGACCAGGATCGGTTTGCGTCTTCTATCGTATCCCATCCCGGACTCAGACTTTGAAACAGTTTAGCCTTGTGGACAAAGACAGATTCTCTAGTCTGGTTTTACCGTAATACGAGACATGGACGCCAAGATGTCCGGTTAATCATTCATCAAAATGAATAAACATTTCAATTTGAGAAGCAGTCCTTCTTGAATTAATCCCCAATAGTTCAACAAGGAAAAACTAATCTATCTCGATACACCAGTCCGATTTTTGATTTGAAACTCTGGTTTGGTCACATACTCCATGTACGTCGTCGTTCCGTCAAAATCCAAGTAAGCTCGAAATCGAGTACGGATAGCTGGTGCGGTAATTAAGTCAAGTACTTGGTCTCTTGCAACCCATCGGCTATCGGTTGTTTCGTCAGATACGCTTAATTCACCACCCACGGGCTTACATACAAAGTCCAACATTAACTTCGTGGGAACATCAGTTACACCGTCATACCATTTATGTATAGCTGTATTCGAATAAATTCCGATTAGATGACTGACGGTTGTATTGATACCACTTTCCTCTTTGATTTCTCGACTCAAGGCGTCTATCAGATTTTCCCCGACTTCAACCTGTCCACCTGGGAATACCCATCCACCGTCACGTGTTTTTACCAAAAGAATGTTGCCGTGTCCATCTTCTACAATTCCACCTACGGCTACTATGTGCGTTGGAAATGCCATTTCACGACCTCCTGGTACTGTAGTAATCTGTGTGTTCCACCGAACCAATTTCAACTTTTCTGATGAATTTATCAACTTCACTCGGGTTCTTTAAAATAAATACGTTTTTTCCTGAAAGGCTGTTGATTTTCGCTAAAACACTTGGGCGTCTGTTCTTTCGGAATCCCCAAACGAACTTTATAAATTGCCAGCTAACCTTTTCTGGACATCCCTCAGCAAGGTCGGGTCTAGTAGTTCCGTACAGACTAATACCTCTCTTGATTACCCTGTACGTCGTTAGCCAGCTAGGAAAATCCAGATATATGATGGTGTCGGCTGCTGCCGCTCTAATGTCCAACGACTTTGCATACATTCCATCGATAATCCATTCATCATTCTTGACCAGTTTGGTCTGTAAACTCCGCCATTCGTCGTAAGGTGTTGGAGTCCATCCAGGTTTCCAGTACAACGCATCCAAATGATACACAGGGATTTTGGTGATCTCACCCAGTTTTCGAGCTAATACGGACTTTCCAGAACCGCCAGAACCAAGTACAGCGATCTTTCTCATCGCGTACCTCCTCGTGTATCAAAGCCTCAGATTTACCAATAATCGTAATAGAGTGGCTATTGAACACTTCTGCCCGAGAACGCTATAAAAGGTTCCCTATAACCGCTGTATTTGTATGCAGAGGAGCGCTCGCGCGCATTTTCGCTAAAAGCCGCCGTTTGTTTAACAACGGAGGCTTTAATACTAGATATATAGTGGAGATAACCGCACATCTTCTTTATCTGCAACAATTGTAAAAAACTGAGGGAATTTCGGGCTGGAACTTGGTATTTCCTCAAACGTCCGTATAAATAGTCCTTGAGATGCCACAGCGGTTATAATTTCACCAGCCGTCCAAAATCGTAATAAACACTTGGGCAAATCATAACGGTCTTCTTCGGGCAGAAGATCAACGTAAGCAAGCCCGCCCTCCATAATGGCATCATCAAAGTAGTTTGCATCTGGTTTTGTTTCTAAGACCCCATCTCTGTAGTCCAGCATCTTACGGGAAAATGGATGGAAGTCAGTTAAAATCAGTCGACCACCAGATAATAATCTGCGACTAACCAAGGAAAAAAGCGGGGATAAATCGGAGAAGTAATGTAATATCCCGAACTCCATCAACACGATATCGAATTCTCCCAGCTCACTTTCTTTGGGGATACTCAGTACATCTGAACAGATATAGTTCAGTCCGACACCTGCGGCAGCCGCAACTTGTGTCGCGTATAACCGATTTTCTTCCGATATATCTACCACAGTCACATCAGCACCTAGTAAAGCTAGGCAAATCGCTTTTGACCCATGTGAGCCGAGGAGGTTAAGGACTCGCTTGCCTGATGGATCGCCAATATACTTTAACCAATGACGCAGAGGGTGCCTACAATCCGTTTTTAGATTTTGAGCGTGCTCACTGGGTGTCCCAAGGCTTCGAGTCCAAGCCTGATATGCTCTTGTTTCCCACGCGACTTTGTTGGCACGAGACAGCTGTTCTTGCATACAGATACCTCCCAGTTCAATGTGCAAAACAGACTGAATCATCGTAACATTTGAAAGTGGGCCGTCAATCATTTTTCTAAATTACTTCTTCAATGATCTATATCTTTGAACGCACTATTCAAATTTAAATGAATCGCTATTCGGTTAAACTGCCCAATAGTACAACAACGCCCGGTCCTCAATCGCTGCATGTTCATGCAACTTCAAGTAACAGAACTTATGGGATTTATACCCCCGATAACGACAGTATGAAACTTCGCAATTGGTTCACAACTGTTCTCGAAGCGACATGAGGTTACGCCATCCATAAGCAGACTCCTGTAGCTGTTGTTCTCCAATTTGAATACTTTGCTCGCGTACTAACCGCCCGCCCATAGATTCATAAAAATAACGCGATGGGTTATCGTTTAATACCCATATCAGCATTGTATGAAAGTGGCTAGAGGCAAGATGCGACACAACGTGATGGAAAAGTAGTTTGCCAACTCCCTTCCGTTGATGCTCCTTTAGCAAATAAATTGCATACAATTCCCCGTCGTATGTAGAGTCTCCAGAACGTTCTCTGCCTCCATCTGCAAAACCAATAATCTGTCCTTCCTCATCTTCGGCAACGAACATGGCGTATTCATTAGAATTTTTTGCAATACGGTTTCGCAATCGTTCTTCACATTTTTCATAGGATAGACTCGCTAAAAACTCGTCGTTTACGATTCCGCTGTACGTGGTTCTCCAACTGTCAACGTGAACTTTCGCAACACCCATGGCGTCTTCTAGAACCGCCTTTCGAATCGTCCAACTACTGCCCAATGACAACACCTCCAATGTTTTGTCGTTAAACTGCCCATCTCAATGCAATAAGGACTCATGCATGATCTGTCGCATAAGCCCCCGTTTGTCCAAGAAGGCTAGCAAAAGGTAACCCACGTTTTAGTCACAAATGTAATTTATCGTTGTGAGTCTGCCTAGACCTGTCCCAGATGAGTTTTCTTGGAATTGTCTTGATATTTCAATCCAAATCCTAACGAGCGATCAATCGCTATGTGCGCAGTCCATATCGGTCCAAGCATAGCCCAGATAGAATTCTCTAACATTAACCCAATGCCAATACACAACAATGGGAACACGTATGTGTGAAAATGATTGTAGCATCGTGCCCCTACTCTTGAGCCGAAACAATAACCCAACATATCCAAATCCGGTAATAGTACCAATTCGAAAAATGTTGACCATGGGAAATGGTGGTCATGATAAAACCACATACTAACAAAAACGACCACAAGCGACTCCAACCGCAACGATGTTCTCATGTTATTCATTCCAGTTCGCCTGCGCACTGTGCAGCTTGCATTTTCGAATGCAGTCCCAGAAGAAATGTGTCGATGAGAAAACGGTAGCTATCATCCACACTGATGGGCATTTTGAACCCCTCATTTCGTTCTAATGAGATGAATCCGTGCACCATGCTGCGAAAACTGCGTACAGCATGAATGGAGGTATAGTCGTCCAATCCGTAATGCTGAAACACTTGAACGACAGTTTCGACTAACCTTCTCGCTGCTTGCTGCCATTGCTCTTCCTGCGGGTCGGAGACTCGCTGAACCGCTTCATATAGCCCCGGATGGGATCGAGCGAACGCCAAATACTCTTCTGCTAAAGCGTAAACGGCATTGTCACCGGATTTTCCAATCGCTGCCCGCGTTATCACGGAATTCAGCAGATTACATCCGTGTATGGCGAGTTCAATGCGTAAACCAGGAAGTCCATCGATATGATTGTACAAAGAAGGCGAACGGATCCCCAGCTTCTGAGCGAGAGTCGCCAAGCCGAGGGATTCCAGACCTTGAGAATCGACGATCTCGGTAGCAGCTTTCAGGATGGTTGGCAAATCAATTCTTGTTCGTTGCGACATGTCGATTCCTCCATATTAAAGTTCAAGGGCTCTATCAATGAGCTCCACTGGCTGAGCTATCATGTTTCCATGTCCAACGGCAAGTAATTCGGGTTGATATTCACGTATTTTGCGGGCGCTTTCCATACCTAACTCTTTGTTCCAAGTAGCCATAGCAGGAAACGGAAACAAGGGTCTCAGTTGTCCTGTTACAGCAAAACCACCTCTCGTTTGAAAAGCATCCCCGGCAATCAAAAACTGAGTTCGCGTATCGAGGAAGGACATTGAACCAGGGGTATGCCCAGGTGTCCAAATGGCAAGAAGCGATCCAACCCTGCTTCCATCATCCAAAAGCACGTCTGGCGTTGTTTTGATGGTATGTGGCTTGGGAACGCCTCCTCTAATAGGGGTACCTGGTTCGCTCGCATCAAGCGTACGATCGCCGGTCAATAAACGAGCGTCACGGCGGGAGATATAGACGGGAACATCCGGAAACATTTGTTTTAATTTATCCAGTGCCCCGATATGGTCGGAGTGAGCATGGGTGAGAACGATGCGACGAATTGCTTTTTCCACCTTCCTAGCGGCAGTGGCAATTCCATCTGCACTGTTCGGAAGCGCGGCATCGATCAGTGTCAATCCATCCTCTTCCTCCACAAAATAGCAATTCACGGGGAAAACACTCGGAAGAAACGTCAGTTGATACAAATGTCCCTGTTTAATCATTCGCATTACACATTCACCTCTGTCTTTCTAGGTTCAATTAAAGCTAACGATGTTTACAATTTAACTAACACTATTAGTTTTGTCAAGGATGTTTGCGTTCTGAATGTCGATCCATAAAGAACTCTTAAAACGGCTCGTTATTTCAAGAATATTTATTGTGCTGTCTTTTAGCGACAGATTGCCTGTTTAGTGTAAATGCGTCGTTATGTGTGTAAGAAAACTAGGCGGGTTCATTCCCAACAGGTATTCTCCATACCTTGTCTAGGGGTGAACCGTCGTCGTTCATTGATGTTTCACTAGTGCACGTCAGTTGCGTCAAGAATGGATTTGCAGTTGTAGCAAACTGGAGCCAGTCGGGTAAATGCGCTAACCATTGGATCAGCCTCGTTCGGAAGGAAATTAAGATAGAATCTCTATCAGTTTCACAGGTAGAGTCACTACTGCAGACTCCTGCCCAAGAGCGCAAGACGGCGATAAGCACCCAAACGCATATTCATACGACAGGGGCCCCCTTATAATGTGAACACGCACCCCACCAACTCAAATTTGTAGACTAGAAGCATTTTCTTTTACGTATTTTTCAAAGTCGTTTTTAAAAAAGGCATGAAGTACACAAGGTTGTTGCTCTTTGTTCTCCAAGAACTCATGCTCGTCTGGAAATTGATCTTCAACATTTAAACGAATATACGGCAGTTTTTCCTGTGCTTTTTGCGAACGAATATTAGTTTTTCGTGCTCCTGCCAAAACGTGGACCAGTCCAAGTTCTTGAAACGCTATCTTCAGAATTTCAATTTTAGATGCGTGATTGTAACCCATTCCCCAATACTCTTGCCCAATCCATGTACCTACGTGACATCGTTTCCGTTCTCGATTAATGGACATTAAGGTAGTCACGCCAATAAATTCACCATTTTCGTTAAGAATAACCCTGGAAAGCTGATTGCCGTTTTGTTCTTCCTGAGTAATCCACTGAATAAAGTTCCGTGTATCTTTTACGGATTCGTCGGGAATGCCAAGAACATCTTTAATCTTTGGGTTTGATACTAACTCCCACATTCGTTCTGCAAAAGATAAATCATGTGAAACCAGCTGTACCCTTGCCATTCCTGACGACCTCCTATCAGAAATTCTTTTGCATAACAATTTTAGTATAAATTTTGAGATATTCCATATGTAGAATAGGCCCGGGCCGACCCACCTCCTTCAGGAGGTAGTTGGACGCCCGAGCCCTTCCCCGAACCGGACTTGCGCCTTTCAACGCATCCGGCTCTCCATTTGAAGTAGTCTTAGGTTGCACATGGTTCGGTCTGACCCGTGACAATTCTGTTTCGCCGCCGCTGTTGTCGCCTATGGCAGGGCAGACATAAGGCTACGAAGTAGTCTGGTATGGATTCCTTATTACCCCACACATCTCCTGCAATTCCGGGCCAATAATCAACGTATACGTTGCGTGCCGTCAGTTTACAAGCACACACCGCGCATCGCTCATTCTGCCGATTCATCACAGATTGCCGGTAATACACCCAATTTTCCGGTAGTCCGTACAATCTCGCTATGTATCTGGCTCGCTGGACTTTCATCGTTGCTCGAAGTTTACGGTTCCCATCAAGCCATTCTCGGTCTTCAGAAACATATGGATTCCTTTGAGAGCATTTATCCGGATACTCTATCTTGTAGAACCCAAACTTATCGAGCATGTGTACATTTCCATCGCTGTCCTTGAACCCAAAGTGTTTCGCTGTGGATTTTCTGTGGTATGGAAGGTTGGCGGCTTCGTTGTAGCGGTGTTGGTTCCGTCTAGCCACAACGCCCGGCGGCTCTCTTGTTCTTTGTTTGAGTCGTTGGAACACTAACCACCACAGATAAGAGTCGAGGGTCAGAAAGGTATCTTTTGAATTCCCTCGTCGGAAGTACTCCGCGAAGCCTCGGATTTTTCGGTTCAACGTGGCGACAACTGCCGGACCTGGGGCCATCCAGAATGCCCGCGAATCTTTGGCCATCATTCGCTTGAATCGCTGAATTGACTTACGGCTCGGTTTAACGAGTACTCGCTCTTGCCCCTGCCGTTTCCATCGTCGGATGTTGAATCCGAGGAAATCAAGACCGGCATCTGCATGAGTTATCAGTGTCTTTTCTGCAGACAGCTGAAGCCGAAGTTTTTCATTTAAGAACTGAGCAACTTCTTCTTTCAGTATCTCGGCGTGTTCTTTGCTCCTGCAGAGAATCACTGCATCGTCTGCGTATCTCACGATGTAGCAGGGAATTTGCGCTTTTCGTCGTTCGCGAGGCGACAGGTATTCGTATTTGTTTGCAATGAATTCGTCCAGTTCATTCAGATACACATTCCCAAGCAACGGGCTCACAATGCCGCCCTGCGGTGTGCCGAGCTCTGTCTCTTCAAATTCTCCCTCGTAGACGAGGCCTGCTTTGAGCATGTTGCGGATGACCCGTATCAGACGGCGGTCGTGAACGTTCCGTCGTAAGATACTTAGCAGGATTTCATGGTCTACGTTGTCGAAGAATCCTTTAATGTCGAGTTCAATCACCCAGCAGTAGCGGTGCCGACCGATGAGAAAGCGAATGCGTTCAATGGCATGGTGGGTGCAACGGTATGGTCGGAACCCATAACTGTGTGGGTGCTGTTTGCCTTCGTAAATCGGCTCTAGAATGCTGCGGACAACATCTTGGGCCACGCGATCGACAATGGTTGGAATGCCAAGCGGCCTCTTTTCATGCGGCTTGTGGCTCTTCGGGATGTACACCCTCCGGACTGGACTCGATGCGTACAGTCGGAGTGCTTGTTTCACATCTTCCCGAAGCTTTTGCCAAGCCTCTTGTGTGGCATAATCCCATTTTGTCTTGTGGTCTACGCCGGCTGTTTGTGCACCCGAGTTTCTCAGTACTCTCGCAATGGAGAGATCAATCCAGACATTCCATCTCAGTAAGTGATGCAGTCTTGAGAATGGTCGTTGTGCCAAAGACCTGCGTGCAAGGCGCGCTTGTGTTTCGAATCTCTTTCTCTCCTGTGCGGAGGATTGAGTGATGGTAGAAATCGCAATCACTCCCTTATGGGGGAGCCCTACTTTACTCACGCGCACCTACTTCAAACTGGAACCCTTCGCCATGTAATGGTCATTATCCATCTCGGACTACTTGTGTTTTGTCAAGAAGATTTCCCTGGTTTTATCATCACTTTTTCCTTGGTGTAATCATCGATTTTTCCCTGGTGTGATCAACTAAAATCCCCTGGTATTATCACGAGAATTCCCTGGTGTATTTCCAGTTCTGTTTGGGTCATTTTTGCCGCATCAATGCGTGTTTTAGTCGGTAGCTTTCTCCCTCAAACACAACAAGTTGTCCATGGTGCGCCAGACGGTCAATCATTGCAGCAGCCATCTGGTCATCCGTGAAAATACCGCCCCATTTGGAGAACTCCAGATTCGTGGTGATCACCAAACTTCGTCTCTCGTAACTAGCTGCAACCACTTGAAATAATAGCTGCGCCTCTTCACGGTCCATCGGAAGGTAACCCCACTCATCAATGACCACAAGCTGAGCCTTTTCTAGTTCCTTCATTATGCGTTCTAAAGATCCAGCGCGTTTGCTCTCGCTCAGTCGTGTCACCAGGGATGCTGCGGTGAAAAACCTCGTAACAATTCCCATCTCACACGCTTTCGTTCCTAAGGCAATGGCAAGGTGTGTCTTACCAGTGCCGACAGGACCATACAGAACGAGGTTCTTTTTCTCCTGGACAAACTGACACGAAGTCAGTTCATCCAGGGACAAGGTAGAGGGCAGGCGAAGTGAACTGAATTCGTACCCCTCCAGCGTTTTTCGTACAGGGAACGCAGCTCGTTGAAATAAACGAATTCTCCGCTGACGCTCGCGGTGCTCCAATTCCTCCCGGAACACCTTATGTAGAAACTCCTCCTGTCTTGGCGTAGCTTCTAAATCGCATAACCGTACCGCATTCTGACTCAGGATTAATTGTCGGCAGTATTGTGAGATTTCTAGTCGTATCTCACTGCGGTCCATGCACTTCACCTCCGAATGCGGGTAGTAAAACATCATACTGGCTCATGTCGGGTCCAGGCTCCCCTGGCGTATCCAGACCGTAGTGAGCAATCCGAGCCGCAACAACTGCTGCATTGACCTCAATGCCTTGTGTGCGTTTGCGAACAATTGCTTCCTGTATCGAAGTCACCGCAACGTCCAAGCCATATTGGTTAGACAAATCCTTCATGAGGCGTAACGCTTGCCGTAACCCACTCCTGTCCTGCTCATCCATGTAATCACGAACCTCGTAGGACATTTGGCTACGCATCAGGCTGTTTCGCCATGCTCCTGGTTTTACAATCAATTGATCTAGCATCGTTAACCAGTCGACTGTGTCTGTCCGCTCTGTACCGAACTCCCTTTCGTGGCGAGAGATAACGTCACCCGCTTCATCAAGTGGTTCAATGAAATGTGCGCCGATCCGGACAATAATCTCCCGGTCTGCATACAGCGGCGAGGAAGAATAAGTGTGCTTGCCATCAAGTATGAACTTGCCATAGCCGTTGGTCTTTACATGCCCATATCGGCAAGATTCAAACGGCGCGTTTGGGAGTGCTCGCATGGCTTCCTTGTCCTTCTCAAACAACTCGCAGATAGGTACTCCTTTCTTGTAGTGCTCGCGGCTATTATCCAAATCGCATAGTTCGAATAATTCAGTGTTCCACTCATGCAATGACACTTTGGATGGTAGGGGAACCATGTAATTTCTCCGAGCGTAACCAACCTTGTTCTCCACATTTCCTTTTTCATGACCGCTATTCGGATTGCAGAATGTAATCTCAAATCCGAAATGGGCTTGGAATCGCTTAAACAACTGTGTAAGGCGAACTAGCTCTCCAATTCGCCTGCCGGCTGCTGTGGCATTGTCAATCACAAGTCGTGACGGAACACCCTCAATATGATAAAAGACGTCCATTAATCCTTGGCATAAGCATTCAGCAGTTTCACCGAGAAAGCACTGAACAAATCCTGCATTGCTATGCGGGAAAGATACCACCAGATACTTCGTAACGCGTCGCACGCCGTTTACAATCACATCACATTCACCAAAATCAGCCTGAGCCTCTCCAGGATGCCACTGAAGTTCAAGATAGCCCTTCTTACTAAGGTGCTGGCGTTGACGAAATGCGGTCACGTATCGGTTCACGGTCGGGTACGAACAGTTGAACTCCGGAAACTTTTTCACGAGTCGGTCATATACTCGCTTCCCCGTATGACGTTGCTTGTACCGATTTTTAGCATCTTGAAGAAGCCATGCATCAATGGTTGGCTTGTAGGGATCCAACTTGGATGGCTTAGACACTGGCACAGGCAGCCTTGGGGAGAAGTCCTCCTGCTTCATGTATTTCCGAACGGTCTTGGGATCTAGCCCCAATTCCTTTGCAATCTGATACGCTCCTTTCTCTTGGAGTTGCAGTTCCTTGATCCGGTGAATCTGCTCCATACTCATCGTCATCCTTTCTCCTCCTCGCATTTCTACAAAGAGGATTGTAAGAAGCAAATGACACAATTAGGAGAGATACACCAGGGAAATTTCCAGATCAGATCAGGGATTTCCTGATGACATCAGCAAGGATTTCTTAATGATTAGATCAGGGAATTTCTGATGATCGAAACCTCCATTTTTATTTGACCATACACAGGACTACTACGATTCCTCCGTCCCGTTGCATTCACTTCAACGTAGCTGTCCATCCTGTTTGGGACGAATGTAACGGTTCCCATGTTCGCTATGCGTTGTCTCGCTGCCTTAGGTCGCCACTATACGCGGGGAAGATTCAGGGAGTTGCACCTCTATACTGACCCTGACCACCGGAGAGTCCGGGTCGGGACACCAAGTTCAAGGGTGCCACGCTCATTCCAACCACTCGTATCATCCGACGATTTCGAGTGTTGCAGTTGACCACGCTTCAGACATGGCTTCGCTTTCGCTGACCATAGCAGTTCTTCGAGGCTAGCCCCGCATCTTGGGAGGTCGATTCTCCCTCACGGGTACATTGTTAGATGGGCTTCACACCCTGGGCTTGCTCAAACCCAACGCATGCCATCCTAGCCTTGGCGGGATGAGGTACCCGCCAACCGCACTGTTGCGGCTTCAATACATAGCGCCTCATGGCGCACTGAACTAAACTGCCCAGAACATACTGTCGCTTAATCCCGCGTTAGCGACACAAACCATCGTCCCATCGCCCCTTGCACAGGCGCGTTTATTCTTAGAATGGCAGCCTCTTTCGAAGTATGCGAATTTGCCCTCGATGATTGATCTCATCTTCGAACACGTGAAACCAAATGAAATGATTGTTTGAGGGATTACCGTCCCATTGTCGCTCGATGGTTAACCAATCATCTTGTCGTTCCTTGAACTCCGCTAGGGTTCCGTTTCGAACCGCTGTCATTTCTTCAATATAGAATTCCAATGGTTTACCTTTGACTTCTTTTCGTGCCTGTTCTCCAAGTCCATAAGCAGCTCCCCATTTAGCTACCTCGGTCTCATTTGGCTTACGTCCATCAAAAATTTCGATTTGAAACCCCAATTCTACCGCCGCAATGTGCAGCAGCAACGCCCCAATCGAGTTACTGTTTTCATCAGGCAAATAATCCAGTTGCTCCGTACTCAAACCTTGCACTGCTGATAATGTGGTGAACCGTACGTAGTTCATCATGGAAACCAGTCGCCCAATTTGTGGAGAAAAGCCTTCAATATCTCTTATTTTGAATAGGTTCGTGTCAGACATATCTACACCTCACATGTTTGTGTATATACCTTCGGTGAATATTGTTAATTGTCATATTTACTGGGCTAAACTGCCCGAGAGTGACATTTCTGTGCTACCGGATGAACTGAATACGTATACAACAATCGCAGGTAAATAATTCAGAATTATCACCCCGTTAGTTAAGAACGGATAACACCATGTCCGTATTGAATGATCTCGTAGAATGTCTGATAAATCCATAGCCAATATTGTAAAGAGAATGGTGGAGTCTTCAGGGACGATTCAACACAGTATGCTGGGCCCAGCTTGAGAGCAGGATTTGCGACGTCATCTGCAGCTGCGGGCGCAGGTGAGCGTGATATCATCCGGATAACTTGCCATAGAAGTGTTATGACAGTAAGTCGATATATAGGGATGGAGAAATGTTTAGAGAGAACGCCGCCTCGCGATTAGGATTATAAACATACTCGTGAACGACAATACTCAGATGCTCAGGATTCGGTCGATATTATCCACGAGAACACGCTCTATCGCTGATGAAAGGTCACCTGGTTCGCTTGGTCATTAATTGGAAATACTCGTATCGAAGGAGCGATATGTAGACGCTCATATGGGAGGAGCAGCTTGTGAACAACCACGCAAACCAAGGTATGATTATCTTTCTCGAGCAATCTGCTATCATCTGGAAGATGGCGCTCGGTTCCGCTATTGTGTGGGAGTTGGCCCGTTTGACCGGATCGAAGCATCCTTATTTGGGTCCATTAACGTTTATCCTTTGCCTACAGGCGACGGTGGGACAGTCGCTTCGTTTCGCTCTGTATCGCTCCCTCGGTACTGTTATCGGAGTTCTCCTGATGGATTTGTTTGCGAAGTCGCTCCCAGTAACCGCGTGGTCCCTTGCGCTCGCCCTACTGGTGAGTACTGCGTTGATGAAGTTGTTTCGCGCCAATGATCTGCTCATTCACCAAGTTGCCCTTAGTATCTTGTTCGTTTTGTACTTCGAAAATCACTCGTCAGGGTACGCATGGGACAGGGCGAAAGATACGTTAATTGGCGCAGCGGTAAGTGTCGTATTCATCCTGTTCCTATTTCCGCCGAACACCTTGAAAAAAACGCAGCAAGCCATCGATAAAGTGGTGCAAAACTTAGTCGGAACTGCCAATCTAGTCGCCGATTTGTTGCAGAAAAACTTGCCCAACACCATCCGAAATACTGCGGGAAAGTTAAACGCACTGTTGGATGATGTAGATCAGATCACAGAGTCCCTCAAGAACGTCGAACAGGGTGCACCGTTTCTGGTTTATGTTCGTAGGGCCGACCTGGACAAATTAACGAACCGGTGTCACCGGCTTCGCGACGGGTGCATACACTTCGTCACTTTGGTGCGTACTTTCACTGATAACATGAACCAAATGGAGCGCGTGCAATGGAGCAACCGCGTGCGGAGCCTGGCTACAGAGGTCCCAGCTTATATATACGACGATTCATCTTCTGAAAGCGATGCGGTAAGCATGCCGTCCACAGCCTCAAACAGCCCAATTGTTGCATTTCAACCGGATGTATCAGAACATGAGCTAAAAGAAATCATCAACGCGTTACGAGGATTCACAGACCGGTCGAAGGTATAATGAACTCCTAGAATCCCTTAGAGCTATGATGAAATAGCGGACATCGTGCGAATGGCATCAATTCTTCGCGATTCCGTGTCGACGTCAAATGGTAGTGAGCTATCTCCATTGGGCACTACTCCTTCTTCAACATAACTGCCCGATAGCTGAGTAACGACTTTGCTTCAAAAATGCATGTTCATACACAAGACAAGGGCGCACCGATATTCTAGATGCGCCCCGTTTGTTCAGAACGGCTGCTACGCTGTCATTTCACCTAATTTTATTGTAACCGCTATTCCAATAGAGTTCGCGATCGGTAACGTAATGGGCTTCCAGAACAGATACACCTTGATTTTGCATATAGGCTCTTATAATACGACTTCCAATTTCGTAAGCCCTTTGACCAATGTAATTTACATATGCTTCACCACCAACAGCATCTAGATTAGCCTCGTTCCACCATGCATCCTCATCCGCTTCGGACAATTCGATCGGAGAGATCTGGGCTGGATACAAAATGTCACTGCATACCATTGCTAAACCTTCAAAAACGAGATAATCCCTAACTGTGTATGGGATCTCTTCGCCATAACGATGCTCCGCGGCTTGTGGTTTTTGGGTCATACGAACACTGTGACTGTATTCGTGTGCAAAATTCCGTTGAATTATTACTGGGGCGAGATCATCAATCTTGACACTCACAAATACTTTGCCTGGAGCAATAGTGCAACCTCCACCTCTGTCGAAGGCAGGGAAAATATGGACTTCAATATCTTCGATTGGTGAAGGTAAAAGAGTGGAAACGCGTTCACAACTTTCCTCTGCAACCTTCTTCAAATCAAAGTTCATTAATCGTTGCAATCTCCCATCTCGTGTTGACTCGGAAACAAACGGCTTGACTGCATTACGTATACTTGCTTGAACGAAAAAATTAAACGGATACGGCTGATTTTTACTAAGTTCATCACTCAATCCATCCAAAGTATTAGCAAGCGTATCATCATCAACGTGTATGAGCTCTGCGATGTAGTTAAATACCTTTATCATGAAAACATCTCCGTATCCTTCACCTACACCTTATTGATATACACTAAATCGTTTAATAATTTTGTGTATTCTACTTATATCTCAACTAGAAACACTATTGCACTCTCCTGCCCCATTACTGACTGAATGGAAACACACAAGGAAATGAATGGTTATGCATTCCCTTGCGTGACCCGTACCACGTGTTCCTTCAAGTTGAAATCCAAGATAGCCCACCGATTACCCACGTTGGCGAGCTCGGCCCTTCATCATGCAGCAAGCACTCAGGAGTTTCAGGATAGCATCATACGGCAGTTGAATATTTTGATGAGATAGGTAAATTAATGAGGAATACAGCCAAAAGACCAAATGCGCATATCGCACCGATAATAACTAGATCGCGACCCTCGCTCCTTGAATCACTCAAACACTCACCTCACGGTAAAGCTTTGCATCAGGCATAGAAACAGCTTGCACGAGACATGGGACAATATACACAACAGAACTCACCACGCGCATCGAGAGAAAGCGGACCGGGGTGAGACTTTTGCATTTTAGAGACAACACAAAAACAGGCCCGCATCCCGAAGGATGACGGCCTAGTCTCGCTGCTGCAGCTTCTCCTAACTCACCCACTTGCAATCCTCTGACCACTTATCGAACAGGAAATTCCTTGCCAAATTTCAATTCAGTAATTCAAAATACTGCTTTTGACTTAAACCCAGCGATCGCCATCAATGCTAAGATGGCACATCCGACTGCAACAATAATATCACCCATGGCCATCCCTCCGAAAATAATGAATCCGTGCCGCAGACCCCGCCTTCGTCTGCGGCCATGGCGACCACGCTTATCGCCCTTCCCGATGTTTCTGTTTAGATCATACGAGCCCTATATTGAGTGCAAATTGAATCTGTGTGTCGGCAATTTGGGGATTGTGTGAAGATGCATACACATTAAAAAAACACTCGTGCGCAACAACAAATGCCCCTGCATTTATGCAAGGGCAAATGAAGAGGGACATGAAAGATAATCTCACCTGTAAGCGTAGGGGTGTTTTAGAATTAGTCTTATCTCACAAATAACTGCAAAATCCAACCTGAATCAACTCACCCACTTGCAATCCTTCGGCTTCTTGCCGAACGCAAAACCCTTGAACGCCTATCGTCGGCACGATGACATCAGACGGAATGAGGATGTCTGTGAGTATCTTCTTGCGCTCCCGCAGCGGTAGTCCGGTGCGGTCCTGGCCGTCAAAAAGCACGTCAAAGGCCACGAAGGTCACTGGGTGTGTAGAAACTGCCTGGGCGATCCGGCGTTTGTCTGAAATCCGTCCACGGAATTGAAAATCGTCGAATATGGATCGACCGTTGCGGATACAGACACCTTCACAGTCGACCGGATTTTTGATTCGTTGTTTGAAGTAGATGAATGGGCCGACGCAATAGCCATGGAGTTTGTACAAGGTCATCGCGATGGGTACATCACGCCTGACCAAAAAGTGGCATGGGCTCTTTGCTACTTCCTAGCTCAATACCGAATAATGGACAATTTCAAGGTGCACGCTGAGAAGAGCCGAATGGACAGTCGGAGAGTGTACAAGGTGTGGGTAGCCCCTATTTCGCATTAGCGTAGCAAAGTAAAGCAGGAACACATGTTCTGGTATTATGTGATCGGAGATGATGAACATGTGCGGACGCTTCGCTTTGACGGAAGATTGGAGCCAAATCATAGCGTATTTCGGAATTACCGAGTGTCAGTATGCCATTCCTCCTCGGTACAATATCGCCCCTTCACAGCGGATTCCTGCGGTTATCACGGGTGCCTACTGGCGTTCAAATCGATAAGATACTCTTGAACGAATCGGGACTGTTTTGGAGTCAATTTACCCATTTCAACGTCACCTCCGTTTAAAACGAATGGGTACAAACTTTGAACGCATACATGTTACAAACCAAGACAGATGGGGTGATTGGGTGGGCAAAGAAGAATACATCATTGATTTACTAGAACGTCATCATCTCGAATTAGAAAAACTGTACGACGCAATAAAAGGCGTCCAGGCACAAATGTCACTTATGAGGAAAACTATCGCGGAGTTGGAAATAGACAAGTTGCAGCAGATGGTTTCTGAAACTGTTGGAGAGAGTATTTGGAGTCACATCAATGATCTAGAAAGCAAAGTTAACCACTTGTCAGATGTGACTGAAGCTTTGTACTACAAAACCTAATACAAAATAAAAACCCGCCGAAGCGGGCTCCTTCTATTATTTTCTCCTATACACCGGATTAACCAGGAAAGGCTCAATCTCATCGTCTTCATAATAGATATCCCAGTAATCCGATATATCAATAAACTTCGCTACCTGGTCATATTGTGTTGTATTGTAATTCGCGACAGATGTGCCACACTGATAGCTGAAGATGTGATAAAAGTACTGTGTATACGGGTCTAGGTCTATGAGATACGAACGCACTCTATGGACACTTGGATATCCATCAAAACCTCTGATTTGAACACTGGTCTCACCTAGAAACGTATCCTTTTTCGGATCGATTCCCTTAAACAAGTTTTGGATTCGTTCAACGCGCTCTGACATGATATCACCCCTTATATGGGTACGTGATATTCCGCGAATCATGCGTTCTCCAAATAGAAAAACCCGCCGAAGCGGTTCAGAAATCGCTTGATGGTATTAACCTTTGGTGTATCCAGGCTACCGGATTGATTGTCTATTTGTTTCCTAAACCCTTTATCAGTTATTTTATGCTGAATTACTTTTAAATTAACCGGTATGTTATATACATAGTCAAGAATAATTTGAGTGAAATCGACGATTGCCGATATTACATCATCATCAAACTCCGCATCATCTCCATGTGCAGCTGCACTACCCAACAGCTTTAGAATATCACCCATTTCACTTAGAATAGGAGGTAATATCCTTTGATGAGACAACTGTTTTAACTTAGTGTATAGGTCTTTCCCATTTGCTCCTTGGTCTTTGCACATCATCTCTAAAGTTCGACGAAGTGACAATGCGCAGACCGCCCATCAATTCTCCTTACTCTCAAAGCGGCTTCATAAGCAGCGTGTATCTTAAGAGGGATCTTTCCTGAATTTCTCTTGATGGTCGGAAATAAGATAATCTTATCCCCTGGCGAAAATGGACTGTCCTCACTGCACCACTCTTCCTTGGTCAACGTACATTCTTTACACACAGGACACAAGCACAAGTCCCATGTTGTCACAAAGTCGACCACATAGAGCGGATCACCAAAATCATCCATCCCAATCTTATCGGAATCTTTTATGGTATGAGTTGCAAGTTTTTTCATTAATGTTTCATTACCGCAGTGGAAACACATTAAGACAGTAGGATTCTCCCCGGTCGCCATTCCGCGCCCCCTCCCTGCTCACAAGCATGTCGTGGCACTAGAACGAGTCGACCGCGAGTCCATCGTTTCACGAATTAACTCACTCGAATCTCGAATCGCCGAAGTGGAGAAACTATTTAGCTGGCTCGACGCGCACATAAGCGAATCTCGAACACTCCTATGAATGCAAAATAGTGAGCATCAGGATTGCGCCCACCGTATACAATGGTGGACGCCCCTGAACGCTCAGTCCGTTGCCCTTCGTTTCTGTTTCACCCTGCCGCCTCGCCGCTCGTGTAAATCTTGGCTCACCACGACCCTCATCTGCTACCGCTACTGCGATATTTTCCTTGGCACATCCAAACCTACAAACTTTGAGATAGTCTTCATAGTATCTTTCGTATTTGGCTCTGCACTGTTCCTCAAGATTCAATGTAATCCACGATGTACGAAATGGAGCCGGTGTCGTTCATTATGACTAGCGACAGAACGAGGGCATAATTGTCGTCATTGTATTACTGATTGTCCCTGAACGTCCCTGCGGCTCACCGTTAAATAACCGACGAAAACAACAATGAGTATCGTCAACACGACACTTACAACACCATCGCCATACCCCAGTCCGCTGATATTGTGCGGTTTTCCAAACCAATCAGCGAAAGACGCGCCGAGTGGTCGGGTCATGACGTAGGCAAACCAGAAGGCGAAAATGTCATTTAAACCAAATAACCAATATCCGAGGGCGGGGAGCAAAAATAGTACCACAAACAAAATCCCTGAAGCCAAATACCCCAAATGTAATGTCGTTGCCGTCATATCGCCTGTGGCAGTTCCCATCGCGAAGGTCGCCAACACCGCCCCCCAGTAAAACATCTCACGTCGGCGGGTGTATATGCTGTGGATGGATAACGTCTTCTCGACTCTGTACCAAGTCGTGAACACAACCGTCAAGATGATGGCGAAGGCAATGGTGGAGGCGTAATACGGAACTCCCAAAACAATGTGCGTGACATCGGCAACCATCGTGCCGAAAATCGCAACCATGACGACCAATAGCCAATATATCCACGCCACATACTTACGAACCGAGAATTGTAAAATGAGCGCGACAATGAACCCAAGTGCCCCAAGCACAACTGCGATGTATGAGTTGATGTGACTAACGAGGTAATCAGAGGTGGATTCGCCCATCGCGGTCGTCAGTAATTTAACAATCCAGAAGTACAACGTGATTTCTGGAACCTTTGTTAGAAACCGTCGCCCACGTTTTCTGGTAACGGATACGGACTGATTCATCGGTTTACTCGTTCCTCTCGTGTAGATTCAGTAGCCCTTCCAGCCTATCACATTCTCGTAAGTGCGAGTTTGACTGCCAAAATCACACTGTTGTTTGCACATATTTTACAATAATAATGCAAATCTTCACGCCGTTATCTGAATTGAAAGTAGATGTTTCAGGGTGTTTCCGTGCAAAGTGGCAATCCGAATGGTCATGCTGCCCTGATATCCACACAATCTCTATATGGTTACCACTATCCTTTAACATTGGCCCTATATAATTTACCTTGTCTAAAACATTCGTATATAAATCCTAGACTTAGTCCGACGTTCATTCGGGGACTTACATGGAGTAAGGAGGTAGTCAAGCTGAATAGTGAAGACGCTCTTAATGTAATTTGGGCGCGAAAGACGGCTATCCAATTATTACAACGCAATGGATCTCATAAAATCTCGTTTGACTGCCCAATTTGTGGTGGAAAAGCCGAAATGTACTTGATCAATCAGCAGTATCGATCATCTTGCGAAAATAAATGTTTTTCCTGTATCGATAATCTGTCTTCGAAGGATTGTTGATTTGATATTTTAATGTCAATGATTCAGAGGTAATTGTAGTCAACCGAGCTAATGATGATGCCAAAGCTTGTTTAGACCGCGAAGGTTTTATACATTGCGACGGATGGTGGAGATGAAGAATCCTGTACTGCTAGGCCCGATTAGTTGGCTACGAGTGACATTCATGTGCAGTGAGTCTATTTCTTTGGCTGATTAGCGAAATTGGAACAGGTGAACTGAGAGCGGATTTTGTGTTTCATCGTATATTGTGATTGGACTAATTCGTTTCTGAAAAGGAACAGCAGCTAAGAGTAAAGTTTCTTCCGGTGTATTCCGCAAACTACTTCACTAAAAACATTGAAAGGGTCACAATAACCTCTTCAAATTTGCAGATTTAACATAACCAAACACCATCTCTGAGGTTCCTAGACACATTCGATATAGCGCCATTAGACGTTCAAGATTTGTGTATCGCCATTCGATGCGGTCCTGGTGTTCGTCGGCCATGTACATAGACCGTTAACGCCATGGGAGTGAATGAAGTGGGTTTCGAACACATCGCAACAACATATGGATATACGGGTGTTTTTGTTTTACTTGCCCTTGAGTATGTGATTCTTATTGTGCCAGGGGAAACCTTACTAACCACATTAGGGGTTTTTTCTCACACAAACCAAATCCATTTCAATCTGCCACTGATGATTGTATCTGCTAGTCTGGGTACTTTTACCGGATCAATGCTAACTTATCTTATTGGCCGCACTGTCGGACGACCTGTTATACAGAAATTTGGAAGGTATATATTCATTACCGAAAAACGCCTGCGGAAAACAGAACGGTTATTTCAACGGCAAGCCATATGGACATTGATTATCACTAAGTACATTGCAGTGATACGGGATATCATTCCATATATTACCGGAATCAATAAGTTGAGGCTTAAAATTTACATTCCGGTTCAATTAGTTGCGTCATTTCTTTGGACCAGTACGTTTTTAATAGCTGGAAACCTCCTAGAACGGGCGGGAGCATCTATTTACCATCATTGGCGGCTCGAATTGATACCGGGTGTGCTGTTAATGATAGGTGTAGTAATTGGATATCGGTTAATGCATAAGCGAATGCATAGCTTGGTTGACATTAGTGATGAGGAATAATTTGGAGGATGACTAATCAATGTTTGCACGTCGTGATATAGCTGTCGATCTGGGCACCACAAATACATTAGTCTACGTAAAAGGGCAAGGTATCGTCTTGCGTGAACCCTCTGTAGTGGCTATTCAACAAGGTACGGGTGCAATTTATGCTGTGGGAGCAGAGGCTAAACAGATGATTGGACGGACGCCCAGTGATATCGTCGCTGTTCGGCCCATAAGAGATGGAGTTATCGCGGACCTCCAGACAACATCAACGATGATAAAGCATTTTCTTAGAAAGGCATTGAAGGTTTCGCAGCTAAACCGGTTAGTGAAACCGAGAGTGATCATCTGTGTACCTTCAGGGATAACCGCAGTCGAAAAACGCGCAGTTGAAAATGCAATCCTTCAAGCAGGGGCAAAACATGCCCAAACAATTAAAGAGCCGATGGCAGCAGCGATTGGAGCAAGTCTGCCTATCGGTGACGCAACAGGATCTATGGTTGTGGATATAGGTGGTGGAACAACGGAGACCGCTGTCATCTCGCTTGGGAGAATCGTCACAACTCGATCAATTCGTTCAGGAGGTGATGCAATCGATGCACGCATTGTCCAATATATGAAAAAGGCCCATAACTTAGCCATTGGAGAGCCTACAGCGGAAAATCTCAAGGTTTCCATTGGTGCTATTGAAGCCGATGCTAATCAAGAGTATATCGTTGTTCGAGGACGAGATCTTTTAACTGGGTTGCCGAAGACTCTGTCGGTGAGTTCCTCTGAAATCATTCATAATCTGCATGAAGCAATTGATTGTATTGTAGAAGTTGTGAGAAATACGCTGGAAAGAATACCTCCAGAACTTTCCACAGATGTCATGGAACGAGGAATTGTTCTTTCAGGTGGTGGTGCGTTATTACGCAATTTGGATCATGTATTAAGTGCTAAAACGGGTATACCCGTTTCTATTGCGGAAAATCCGCTTGACTGTGTTGCTATAGGAACAGGGAAAGTTCTCGAGGACTATGACTCCAACCGTCGTTGGGATAACAAGCTTCGGCGTAGAGCCTAGTGAAACCGAAATCGTGTATTTTGGCCATTCGTATTCCGTCCGGAGAATGGTCTAAAACATGAGGTCTAAGTGGTTTAGAGAATACTTCATGGCTTCTCCGTGGAACAGAGGTCAAGCCCTATGTACATAGGTAATTGAAAGTACCATGCACGCTACGCAAGTATGTAAAAGACTCTGTGGCTCCGTGATTGAGCAGCCTTATATGTGAGCACCTCACGAATATCCAGGAAAAAACACAGAAAAGAGCGAGGGGGGTGTCCCAAAAGTACTTCGGTACTGAGGGGCGCCCCGTACATGGGACAACTTTTCCTACCAATGGATTTGGAAGACCTGATTCCTGCGAATCATGTTGTGCGTATTGTAAATGACACCGTAGAGCGAATGGACGACGAGTTATTCTTTCAATACTACCCCGGCGGCGGTCGAAGCAGTTTCCATCCGAAAATGCTGACCAAAGTTCTTGTTTATGCATATACACAACGAATTTACTCCTCTCGTCAGATCGCTAAGGCCCTACGGGAGAACATTCATTTTATGTGGCTAAGCGCCCGCCAAACACCCGACTTCCGTACCATTAATCGATTCCATTCGGAACGGATGAAGGACATTGTAGAACAAGTTTTTGCAGCGGTACTTGAACTGCTTATTGACGAAGGGTACGTAAACTTCGGGCATTACTTCCTGGATGGAACCAAAATTGAGGCGAATGCGAATCGCTACACCTTTGTCTGGAAGAAATCCGCAGACCGTTTTCAGTCTCGGTTACAAGCACAAATCCGGGAGTTGCTGACGGAAATCGAGCAAGCAAACCAACAGGAACAACGAGAATACGGAGAACGAGATCTGGAGGAGTTGGGAAAGGACCAGGACCAGCCTATTACTTCTGAACAGTTGGATACGTTGGTGACCTCTCTGGAGCAACAGCTGAGTGAATCCCGGACCTAGGTCGCGAAACGGGATCACAAACGACCTTGGTCGGATTTTTTTTGGCCCCGAAATGCTTCGACGTAGGCAGATTTAGAGAAAAGAAAATTCCCATCAGGAGACCAAGTCCGGAAATCACCGCTACTGCCATCCGCCAGCTTGAGAACTCAGTAAGAAAACTGACCAGGACGCGCCCCAGCAATCCGCCCACGGTGTTCCCGCTAATAAAGAGTCCCATTGAAAATCCAAGCACTTTCGGATTCATCTCTTCACTCAGGTACGCCATCGCAGTTGCCGGTAGACCTGAGACCAGAACACCAAGAAGTGTTCGAGCAATTAGAAAACTAGTCCAGTTCAGGCAAAAAGCAGTTAGAAGTGAGCAAATACATGAGCTTAAAACAGAAACAATCATAATTCTACTGCGCCCATATGTATCCGGAAATCGCACCGATGATTGGTAAAGAGAATGCCATGGAGATGGTCGAGAGCGACAACGATAGACTTGCCATGGCGGGAGTAACATGAAACTGCTGAACAAACACCGGAAATAGTGGCTGCACGGTGTACAGGATGGCGAATACGGCAAGTCCGGAGGCAAAAAAGGCAAGGCTGATACGCCAGCGCAAAGGGGTCACCTTCTTCGAAATTTACGAGTCACGTAATAATTGTTAAGCTGGATTTTCCTCGCATGGCGGGTAACTTATCTACACGAACAAGAAAAACGACGTGCCCTGTTTGGCACGCCGTTTTGCCGTCTCGCACTTACGCCGAAACGGTTCCCTCGCTTGCGCTGACAATTTCGAGTGCACGACCTTTGGTTCTCGGTCCAAACGCAAAGGTGATGACCGAGAGAAGGAGCCAACAAGCCGCAATGTAGATAAATACGTTCGAATAGTGATGTGCTGCGCCGTAGATAGCAGGTACGATGAAGCCGTTTGCGATGTTAAAGAGTCGTCCTGCGCCGTACGTGAGACCGGAACCGGAGTTGCGAACTTCCGTCGGATACAGTTCCGGGGTGTACGCGTAGAGCAGCGGTGCAAAGGTTTGAATGAACATATTGACGAGGAATCCGAAAACCATAATCATTGCCGTATTAAACGTCAAACCGTAAATGAGTCCACAACCGGCAATCAGGATGGCGAAGATAGCAACCAACCATTTGCGGTCAATCTTGTCAGAGAACAGATAGGCGATGAATGCGCCAGGAACCGCACCAATCGACATGACAAACGACCAAGTGAGCGAGTGAACGAGTGAGAAACCGTGAGCGACCAGCAGTGTAGGAACCCAGGATACGAAGCCATAGAATCCTAATGTTTGCAAAATCCAGAGCAGCAAGAGGACAACCGTGCGACCTCCATAGCGTTTGGAGAACAGTTCGCCCCAGCCTTTTTTCGCGACGACCGCTTTGACTTCTTCCACCGGTTCGGAGAGTGTGCCTTTTTCTTTGGAAACAATGGCTTCAATTTCGTCCGTGACGCGGTTTGCATCGTCAAAACGACCACGGTTTTCCAGCCAGCGTGGAGACTCTTTCATGCGAATGGCAAGAAGTGCGCAGATGAAACCGAGTGCGCCCCACACAAATACCAAACGCCATCCCCAAGTCGCTACTGGAATCAAAAGGCGGGATACAAACGAAGTAATCGGAATTCCAGCGAGACCCACCGTCATGATGAGCCCTTGGTAGGTTCCGCGCTTTTTCGCCGGGAACACTTCACTGATGTAGGTGATACCAACGACCGTCATGGCAGAAAGTCCAAAACCCGTCAAGAAACGAGTGATAGAGAACTCCGCCAAATTCATTGCAAACGCATTCAACAAGGAGAAAACCGAATAAATCAAAACGGTTGTGATCAAACTCTTTTTCCGTCCGATGAGGTCCGAAATGTAGCCGACAAGTGTTGCGCCGAGAAACATGCCGGCAAAACTCCAGGATGTGAGATTACCGATATCGGTCAGTTTTAGATGCCATGCCTTTTCCACGGCAGGCGCCGTGTAGCCCAATGTGTTCAAATCGCCCAGTTCAAAGAAAAATGCAAAAGCCAAAATCCAGACTACATAGCGGTGAAATCCCGCAATTGGCAGCCGCTCAAGGCGGGCGCCCGCTGAGTACTTACTACGCATGTGTTCGCCTCCTAGTTTTTGTTGTAACCGGATACATATTGTTCAAAAATCGGCGAGGTTAAGAAACCACCTCCTTACATTCAGGAACCAAAGCTTGCCCCTCCATCAGAGGTCTCGCAGTTCGAATGAGCGTTACTTTTTCGACTTTTGGTTCCAACACATTGGAGACCTGGGCTTCCATTTCAAGAATGCCTGCCGGATGACCAATTTTTAAGTGGCTACGTTCTTTAGAAGCGAAGGAACATTTCTTGTAGGTCAAAGTATCAGGAAACTTGGAGGATGCAGATAGAGCAATTCCTCCAGTCACAGCATAGGTGGGATGCAGTTTTCCCATTGTAAGAACTCTTGCGGCAATGTCATACTCTGAACTGGCAACCTGTTTCCCCATCGTTGTTCGATAGTCTTTGGGGGACTGAATTATCGCGATTTTCGGCAGTGCATGGGTGCTTGGTGCAACAATTTCGTCGTCAGCAAACAAGCCAATCATTCGCCCTACCGCGACCCTTATATTCTCCATCTTGGTCAACATCGGGCGCATCTCATCTTCAGTAACTTCAGTACCTGAAAAACCAAGTTCGTCCCCGTCCATGATTACCGTCAAATTTCCAACATCAATAATGGTCACATGAAAACTGGATCCGTCCGTTAATCTAATGAAATCTGTTCGATTCCCGGTCGGGAACAGACTTCCTGTAACCCCACCGCCTTCATCAAAGAAATCAAGGTAAATCGGTGATCCACTGCCTGGAACGCCCGGGATTTCTGTGTCTCCATCAATTACAAACTGCCCATTTTCCACTTTAAACCTTGAAACAATAATTGAATTTGTGTTCGTATTATAAATTCTCACACTTAGAAATCCATCAGCTGCAGCTTCCACCATACCTTGCCGAAGGGCAAATGGACCGACTGCGGAAGAAATATTCCCACAATTCGGCTTGTAATCAATAGAAGCCTTATCAATACTAACCTGTCCAAATGTATAATCCACATCTGCGTCCGGTCGATTTGAGACTTCAACGATGGCAAGCTTGCTTGTGGTAGGAGTCGCGCCACCGAGCCCATCAATTTGTTTTGAATCCGGGCTTCCGAATAACGAAAGAATGGTACGATCCCGAATATCCGGGTCTACCGGTAAGTCTATTCCACAGAGAAATAACCCTTTGCTGGTCCCTCCACGGTAAATCGAACAGGGGATCTGTTTCCAAGACATAAAAAAGCCTCCTAACGAAACGAAGTCCAAAAAACCACTGGACTTCGCACAATTACTCGTTAGAGGCTTTCTAAACGACTCATGCGAAACAGTAGGCATCTACATATATAATTACTGATTTGCCGAATCCATGTCAACAATTTTTCTGAATTGGTGAGAAGAATGTGCAACTGGTTTTGGCGCCGCAGACACCCCGTGTGTACGCTCTTCCTGTGCATATCGAACCAGTGCCATTAAACGGTACACGAAATGCGTAAACTTCGTGTAGGGAGCCGTCAGGAACAAGGAAGCGACCGTGCTTAGGTGAATGACGAGGATCGTTCCCATTGCCGCCGTGTCCCGCAAAGCGAGCAGGAGGAAGCCGGTTGCCGCGACCAAAAGCAGGGATATGGAAAACGCGCGACCGGATTTCACAGCGCCCTCATCGGTCGCAGAGCGATCGTCTCTTGTCTTCACATAGATGAAGCCACTTGTGCCGATGAGGATGCCGATGCCGCCTAAAATACCCAGAATCACTACTGGACTCATAACTGGATACGGAGCCTGGATGTGGAGCACATGCGAGTAAAAAGCTCCTAGCGTCGTGGATGCAAAATCGAGCAAGAATCCATAGAATACAAAATGATGAAGCACACGCCGCTGCATCGGAACTTCGGAGTCCGGCGTCTCTTTGCCGAGGTAGCGAAGCGCAAACGCATCCTTAATCGCCTTTACAACGTCACGAGCCATCACAGGCTGCGTCTGTTCCGATTTTAAATCGCGCCAGTAGCGAAAAGCGCCGAACACCCAGCCAAACGCCATCCAAAGACCAAAAATGCTGAAAAGGATGGTTAACAAGCCTTCGGAAAGAACTGCATAGAATCCGCCGGTTCCAAGATGTTTCGAAAACACATTCGTGGATCCATTCAAAACGAGCGCAATAATGAAAAACACAACGAGTGCGATCACGGTGGTTGCCCAAAAATTCAACTTACCAAGCGGACTTGCAATGGCATACTTCTTGTACGAGTCTTGGCGCAGTTCCGCAAACAGTTTCGGCGGGTTAACGCCGAACTCATGCGGTGTGGTAAACGGACACGCGAACACGCACTCCCGACAGTCGTGGCATAGGTTCGCCAGGTAAGTCATGTCCTTGTCCGTGAACTCTCTCCGATATTCAATCGCATGCCAAACCGCGCAGTACCCTTCGCAATATCGGCAGGCGTTACAAATTTGCATTTGTCGTTTTCCTTCTTGCATCAGTTCAACCGATGACATGAGCTGCCACCTCCCCTGCAATTCTTCCCATGACCGCTCCTTGGGTGAGTCCGAAACCAGCTAGGTATCCTCGTTTCAGTACATTTCCGGAAACCATTTCGCCTACGGCAAAAAGATTTTCCATGACCCGTCCATCCTTCATCTTCACTTGTGCCCTGTCATTGATCCGAACCCCGTGATACGTGAAGGTGACGCCCGTGCGCAGCGGATACGCGTAAAACGGTGCGGTATCGACCGGTATCGCCCAGTGCGTCTTTGGCGGGGTAATGCCGTCCGTATGGCAGTCGTCGAGCTCGCTAGGATTGAATGTTCCGCCACTCGCAATCGCACCGTTAAATGTGTTGACCGTCGTTACAAGCTTATCTCCGTCGATACCCAGTTTTACTGCTAGTTCCGGTAGTGAACTCGTCACGATCGGGTCAAAGACTGAAGGCATAAATTTCCCCATCGCCTTGCTGTCAATGATCGAATAGGCGACTTGCCCGGGCTGTCTTGCGATGAGCCCACCCCAGATCGCGTACCGTTTCGTCCAAAAGTCTTCACCCTCATTGTAGAAACGCTCTACGTTTTGGTTGACTACAATTCCAAATGGGACGCTGTCCAAACGCGTGATGATGCCACCGTCAAATTTGGGAGCACGCCCATCCACTGCAACCCCGTGAAAAGCGTCCGGATCCCCAACTGATTCCGCACCGGAATCGAGCATGAATCGGATCAGATTCCCCTGATTGTAAGGAGTGCCGCGGATGATGAAGTTTTCTGCTGCCTCTCCCCAATACTCTTTGAGCCATTCGACGTTGGCTTCAAATCCGCCGGACGCTAAAATGAGCGCCTTGCAAGTTACGGTAACGCGTTCATCGCCGCGGCGAACTTTAACGGATTTGGCGACCAAACCGTCTAGTTGCACTTGCTCGACGAGCGAATCATACCAGATGTCGATGCCTTTTTTCTGTGCGGTGTAATAATACGCGTTCATCATTGCACGACCGCCCCCGAGCATAAACATATTTGTCCGGGACAGATGGAGGGTTCCAGCAAGCGGCTCTTGCCAGCGAATTCCCTGGCTTTCCAGCCAATCTGGAAGTTCGGCAGATTTTCGAATGATATAACGTGCAAGCTCTTCGTCAATTTCACCCTGAGCAACCCGCTTCAAATCCTCAAAAAACTCATCTTCCGAGTAAGCACCGGTGGTGTACGCATTCTTTTGTTCGTGCATAATACGAAAATCGCGTGTGTGTCGGCTGTTCCCTCCGCGATAAAATTTCGGAGCCCGCTCGATGATGAGCACCTGAGCGCCGTTGTCCCGCGCGGTCAGCGCTGCAGAAAGAGCCGCATTCCCACCGCCGATAACTAGGATGTCATATTGCCCCATATTAGACCTCCACATAAAAAAATAGTGCACCAGCATCCACAAGGGACGACTGGTGCACTTTTGATTCCATGTTCAACGGTAAGTTAAACATCTCAAAACATGACAGTCCGTAAGTTATGATCGAAGTCTCTCGTATTCCATCGCGACATCTTTGAGTGCAGCAATAAGCGCGGATGTTACTGCCCCGTGATAGTGTCGCTTGATTGCCTCTATCATATCATCAGTTCCATCTCGAAGCGAGTGACCGCGAAGCAAATCGGATACAAAATTTCTTCCAAGTTGCGTGGACAGTGTGCATTCCACGTCCAGAATAACATCATATTTCATTTCAATTTCAACGGTTAGCGCAAGAGTATCATACTCCGTTTTTGCCGCCGAACCCGAAGGCAGCTTTCCGTGACCCGCTATAAACGTTCTTGGAACCAATAGTATCCACCACCTTATGTAACCCGCGCAACACGATTGTATCTTCCTCGAGAAAAATTACAAGTGGCACTTTAAGGTCACGCCATTCGAACGCACGCTCAGTCATTTAAGAAGCTGACATGATTTGTTTGAAGGTTCCTTAGTTCCGCAGCGCCGAGCGCAATTCTCTCTTCTCAGGCAAAAGAATTAATATCCTCCTTGATCCATAGACGTGGTGGGCGGATCAACGAGATGAGATTGACGATTACACACTTTAACGCCTAAATCCAGTGTCGGATCAGGTGTGTCACAACAACAGAACGCTCTGTCGCTAAAGCGCCCGTTTGTTCAATAAGAAAAATTATGTCTACTATTCCTGATTAGGTCGCAAACAATGTCCCTTCAAGCGCCGCAATATATCTCTCAGCGGACTTCTGCACAGACTGACTTGCGTCTTCCTTTACGATGTTGTGGAAGGCATTGTATATGCGATTAAACCTAAGTGATGATACCCTGTTCGAAATTGCCGATACTTTTTTAGCAGGTAGTGGTATGAGATTAGGGTAGCTATACATGAAGCTAACCCACTTATTGTCGGCTACAACTTGGATGATGTCACCCGTGAGGAGTATTCCTTTTCCCTGATTGCCATTCTCCCAGTGTAAGACAGATCCACCCTTAAAGTGCCCGCCAAGACGATGAATAGTAAGACCTTCGGACAGTTCAATAAAATCTCCAGACCAAAACTGAATCCTGTCACTGGAACGAACTACCCATTCTTTGTCATCTTCATGGATTAAAACAGGTACATTAAATGTATCTGCCCATTCGATCTGTGTGGAATAGTAGTGGGGGTGAGACAAGGCGATTGCTTGTATTCCACCTAATCGTTTAACCTCATTCAATGTGTTTTCATCTAGGTATGTAATGCAGTCCCACAAAACATTAAAACCATTGTTTTGAACTAGGTATGCTGTTTGACCAATTGCAAACTTTGGGGTTGTGTTTATGCTGTATAGACCCTCCTCCTCACAAAGAACTTCGTTTTTATACAGGTTGTCCGTTCGCATCTCTTCTAACGTGGTCCAAGATTGACCATTCGGGTTAATGAACTGACGTTCCTCGTCGCAAATGACACAGGTATGTGGTTGTGCTACTGACTGAGAATATTGAGTACCACATGTGGTACAAATATAGTTTTTCTCCACTTCTTCACATCCAATCCAGCGTTCTCAGACTAACAGTATTCTACCAAACATAAATTTACAATAAGCCGTTAGTCGTATGTATTGGGAATCTCGTTCTGTCGCTATCCCAGCTAATAGTTTGTCAAGATTGCCAGTGAAAATTGGTTTATAGATGTGTTAGTAATTTCGATCATGCCAAACAACCTTCCTTGGAGGAATGGAAGGTTCTTCATTTTTGTATAGGCGCCTAGAAATTAAGTCAGGTCTAGGATTCGTTTTAGCACCCTTTGAATAGCCTCTCGGCATTCTGTTTCTCTAACTCGGGTTCGACAGTTACAACCCGTTTATAAGCATTTGTGGATAACCGGAATCCCGTAACGGCGCGGAATTCCGGTTATTTTATGTAGGCATTTTTACGAAAAGTTGTAGACATGCGAATTTCTGTGGATAACTAGTATTGTTATCCACAGTAGTTGACTTCGTAGAACATATGATTTTAAAATGTAGACATGTACATACGGCGGATATCACGAAAAAATAAAAACGGTTCTGTCACGTCCTACGTGCAGCTTGCCCATAATGAACGCAATCCCAAGACCGGCAATCCCCAAGCGAAAGTCCTCTACCACTTCGGGCGTGAAGATGAAGTGGACATGGATGGATTGAAGAGGCTTGCCGCGAGCATCTCACGATTCCTTGGTGATGAACCCGTTGCGTCGGAGCCCAAGGATAGCGTGCAGTTGAGTCTGCTCGATAGCAAAACGTTTGGCACCGCTTATATCGTCGACTCGTTGTGGCATGAACTTGGCGTGGGTCAAGCCATATCCAAGCGTCTGGCACAGCGCAAATATGAAGCCCCGATAGAGCGGGCCATCTTTGCGATGGTCGCCAATCGAGCCTTGGACCCCTCGAGCAAGCTTGGCATGGAGGACTGGGTGAAGCGAGACATCGCACTCCCCGGTGTTGAGAACTTTGAGGTCCACCAGGGGTACCGTGCAATGGATTTCCTGATTGAATCGGACGTAGACATCCAGAGAGAAGTGTTCGAGACTGTCGCCGACTTGTTGAACCTGGAAGTCGACTTACTGTTCTTTGACACCACTTCAAGCTACTTTGAAATGGATGACGAGCCGGAAGAAGACAGTCTGAAGCAACCCGGCTACTCCAAGGACCACCGGCCGGACTTACCGCAGGTCGTAATTGGTTTTGCAGTGACCCGAGACGGCATCCCTGTGCGGTGTTGGGTATGGCCAGGAACACGTCAGACATGACCGTCATTCCAGAAGTGAAGAAGGACCTCATTGGCTGGCGTCTCGGACGCGTCGTTACGGTCGTCGACCGTGGGTTCAGCTCGGGGGACAATTTACGTGAACTCCAGAAAGCCGGAGGGCATTACATTGCTGGAGAGAAGATGACCTCTGGGAAGCAGACAGTCGAAGATGCCATGTCTCGTCCTGGGCGATTTAAAACGATACGGGATAACCTTGAAATAAAGGAAATCGTCGTAGGAGACGGTGAGGCACGGGTCCGATATGTGCTCGTTCGCAACCCAGATGAAGCTCGCCGAGATGCGTTTCGGCGCGAGGCACACCTCAAGGCCCTGGAAGCAGAGCTCGCACGACTCAAGGAGTTGGATAACGACGCACACACCAAGGCGCACTGTCGATTGCAAAGTCACCCGACCTTCAAGCGTTACTTGAAGTCGGACAAGCGTGGCAATCTCACAGTTGACCACCAGGCGGTTAAGGCGATGGAACGACTGGACGGAAAGTATCTGATCCGAACCTCAGACGACACACTGTCCGCGGAAGATGTGGCCCTTGGATACAAGCAGCTCTGGCAGGTTGAGGCGGCATTCCGTTCTCTGAAACAGACCATGGAATTGCGCCCGATGTACCACAGGAAGAATGAGCGGATTCGGGCACATGTACTACTGTGCTGGCTCTCGTTACTTTTGGTTCGGGTGGCAGAGAACCGAACTAGCCACACATGGCGAGAGATCCGTTCTGTCATGAACGAGATGCACCTTGTAACCTACAAAGCTGGTAGCGGCAGAGTCCGGCAGCGAACAGAAGTAACCCCGGAGCAGGCACAAATCCTGAAAGCGCTGGGTTACGAACATCCACCGTTGTTCTCGGACATATCCACAGATACGCTGTAGGCACCACACGAAGTTATCCACAGTCCCGAAACCCTAGAAGCACCAACGGGTTTCGGGATTTCGTGTATCTACGACTGTCGAAGCCGAGTCTAATTCCTCAAGGATTTTGACATCCATGGAATCTTGGTTTGCCCCCATGGCGTTCCGCCTAACTTGACAATTTAAATTGGAAGCGTATTGCCGCCAGGAGAAGAAAACACCGGGTTGAATAATACTTGACTTTTCAGAATCATCCCAATAATCGCCGAGAAGGGCTTAACCGCTCTATCTCATCGGAATTGGGGTTGCGTTATGTTACCCATGGTGCGGTCTCATCAGCAGTATCAGTCGTTCGTTGAGCAACAACTTCGTATTCACTACGGGAATGAGTCACTTCTCTTTGTCGCAAAGGATTGGTCGCTTGTTAAGAAGTTCTGGATTACCGACCTCTCTGACACGTTTCGCTTACTCGAAGGAGCTTTTTCGTGTCGTGGTCCAAGGTCCATTGACCCTGCCGACTTACTTCGTTCCTATCTACTCATGCTGCAGGTCGGAGAACCATCGATTACAGAGTGGGTCAATGAGCTGCATCGTTGCCCACTGTATGCCATCCTTAGTGGCTTTGAGTACGGGAAAACGCCTGGTGTCGGTACCTTCTACCATTTCTTTAAGCGGCTGTGGTCTCATACCTCCGCTAATCTTTCGCCCAAGCTCAGACTCAATCGAAAGAAAGTCAAAGGTGGCAAGAAGGGAGAAAAGGCACCAACCAAAACGTATAGCAAAATCGCACACCTCATGGCTCAGCTACAAAAGCGCTCAACCACCAAGCCAAGCCATTTGACAGATTGCTTCGGCTGTTCCAACAGCAGTTCCTTACCATATCTGCCACTCTAGGCTTACTGGGCGACACGAACGCACTGTCAATCGCAGGTGACGGAATGCCGCTTCAAACAGCTACCCAAGTTCGTAACAAGCGACTTTGTAACTGTCGTGAACTCGGTATCGTGCCATGCAGATGCTATCGTATCTATTCTCAACCCGACTGTGACATGGGCTGGGACAGTTATCGAAACAGGTACTTCTTCGGTTATCACCTTTACACGTTTGTTGCTGCGGATAGTCCTTACGACCTGCCACTTTACCCCAGACTTCAACGAGCCTCGCGCCATGATGCGACCTCTTGGGTGGTCAGTGCTCGTGAGTTCGTCGAACGCTTTCGTGAATACACCTGGGACAAAGCCATTTTAGATGCCGCGCACGACGCACTGCCAATCTACCAGTACCTTCTATCACGGAAAGTAAAGCCATTTATCGATTTAAACCTGCGCAGTACGGGGAGCAAGGGGGTTCGCAAGGATGACATCACGTTTTCCCCTACTGGGGTTCCGTTTTGTAAAAAGGGGCTGGAGATGAAAGATCGTGGCTACGACTACACGCGCGGTCGCCGAAAATACTATTGTCCGCTCGTCGTCAAAGGCGTGGTAACTTGTGATACGCCCTGTTCCGATTCGCCTTACGGAAGATACGTACACACATATACCAAACACAATCCTCGCTTGTTCCCACCCGTCGCCCGCAACAGCAACGAGTGGAAAGATGTCTACAAACGCAGAACCACCTGCGAGCGTAGCAACAAGCGAGCAAAAGAGGATTTTCTCCTCGAAGCCGCCAAGCATCGCAGTACCATGATGTGGACCGTCCGCATCTATGGCATTGCCATGTGCCAACACATGGACGCTTGGTACCAAGAGAGTAATTTAGACCTATCGTCGATACTCTTGTCAGCCTGAGAATACCCCAATCATACCATCTCCAGCGATGGCTTTTTGAAAATCGGATCGTCATCGCTCTGTTTGCTATACCCTTTTTCAAGGAACTCGACTGCCTCAACCGTTACTCGCAAATTCCCAGTGGATTATTGAAAGATATTCCGCTTGATGCTACCTTTCTGCTCTCCAATGCCGAGAGGCTATTTCAATAAAGTTCCTACCATCACTTTCAGTAGTTAAAGAATTGATACGTTCCAGATGTAGCACAAATAATAAAGTCCGCCATTATTGCTGTGATGTTTTCTTAGTCAAGTGATCCTGTATATGCCAAACTTCAAGTCGCGATCTAGATAATGAGAATTGCACTTGTGGTACAAACGGGCACATGAGTACATCGGAAAGAACTATAGCATCGTTAAATGCGCGTATAGGGGGGTGGCCTGTGGAAACATTTATCATACTACTAAAACCATTCTTCCGCATAGATCCGTCTCATAGTGAAAAGAGACTTTCGCTAGCAATTAGCACAATCAACTTTGCGTGCTAGTGAACTGCATAGGAACTACCACGGAGCGAGAGAGCAGAATTCCCTGCTCCTTCGCCCAATTGTCTTGTTTAGAATGGAAAACATTCACTTTGTTTTACATCGATAACACCTTGCTTCAAACGGCTTGAGTACAAGATGCCCAGACAGCGCTTCGATTTCCCCGTCATAGTTCGATAGAATCACCTCTGTTCCCGACAAATCAATCCACGTCGGCGTTTCAAACGACCGGAACCCGTCATGAAAGTTACACACCACGAGCCACAATTCATCATGTAATGTGCGTGTGAAAGCATAGATATCGGAACATCCATTTTCAATTAACTGATATTTTCCGTAGACCATTATCGGATGACTTTTTCGTAATCCAATAAGCTTCCTATAATAGTTCAAAACCGAGTTCGGATCCGCTTGTGCCGTCTCAACATTGATCTTTGTGTAATTGGGATTCACTTTTATCCATGGGTCTGCTTGTGAAAACCCGCCATTTTCACTTCCGTTCCACTGCATCGGCGTTCTCGCATTGTCACGTCCTTTTGCGTGAATTGCCCTCATAACAACGCCAGGGTCTTCCCCACCATCGGTTACCCGGTCTCGCCATAAGTTGTGGATTTCCAAATCCTTGTACTCGTCGATATGCTCGAAAGCCACATTTGTCATACCTATCTCTTCGCCCTGATAGATAAACGGCGTGCCTTGGTGCATATGAAGAAAGGTCGCCAGCATCTTTGCAGATTCGACTCGATACTCTGTGTCATTTCCGAAGCGTGAAACAGACCGGGGCTGGTCGTGGTTGTTTAAATAGAGACTGTTCCACGCAACCCCATCAAGTTCATTTTGCCACCGGCTCATGACCTGCTTCAGGTCGCTGAGTTTCCATGATGTTACATTCCACTTGTTCCCTGTTTCATCCAGTGCCATGTGGTCGAACTGAAAGACCATATTCAGTTCCCGACGCTCTTCCCCCGAATACAATTTGGCCTGTTCTATGGTCACACCGCCAGTTTCACCGACGGTCATGATGTCGTACTTGGACAGGACAGATTCGTACATCTCCTGTAAAAACTCATGCACACGGGGACCGTCCGTAAAGTACTGACCGCCCCATGCGTATTTCGCCCCTCCGGGGTTTGGTGCACAAGGCATCCGCATGTCTTTGGAAATCAAATTAATGACGTCCATCCGAAACCCGTCAATCCCCTTATCCAACCACCACCGCATCATGTCGAAGATGTCCCTGCGCACACGTGGATTGTCCCAATTTAAGTCCGGCTGTTTGGGGCTGAACAGATGCAAATAGTATTCATCCGTATTCTCGTCATACGCCCAAGCAGACCCACCAAACATTGAACCCCAGTTATTTGGTGGGCCTCCTTTTTTACCCGGTCGCCATATGTAATAATCCCTATATGCGTTGTCTTTTGACCTTCGTGATTCCACAAACCATTTGTGTTCATCAGATGTGTGGTTCACAACTAAGTCCATAATCAGTCTCATTTTGCGTTCATGAACACCGGCTAATAGTTCATCGAAATCTTTCATTGTGCCAAATTCATGCATAATCTCCCGATAATCACTGATATCATAGCCATTGTCATCATTAGGTGACTGATAAATTGGACTAAGCCAAATTACATCAACCCCTAAGTCTTTTAGATAGTCTAGGAGCGTGTCCGAGTAATCCCTGAAGTATTTTGTAAAAGGAAATTTCCGGATCAATAACGAAGTCCCCTGTATTGGTATTCACAGTGGAGGCTTCGAATCTTGGGAAAAAAGTTTCGTGACTACGACCCGAACCAACTCATTCTACTACCACCGGGGTTAAATGAATGGCTACCTGACGGCCACCTGGCGAACTTTGTCAGTGATGTGGTCGATCATATCGATATCTCCATCATTACAAAACAGTACGAACAAGAACTGCGAGGTTTTCCCCCGTACCACCCGGCAATGTTATTGAAGATTCTGGTTTACGCATATTGCACAGGCATGTACTCTTCCAGAAAGATCGCAAAGGCCTGTCAGGATGTAGTGGCGTTCCGAGTCCTGTCCGCAAATCAGTTCCCGGATTTCCGGACAATCAGTGATTTTCGGAAACGCCATTTGGTCACCTTCAAAGAACTTTTCTTGGAAGTCTTGAAGATTGCCCAACATGCAGGGATGGTTAAGCTCGGGCATGTATCGCTGGATGGCAGCAAGATTCGGGCAAACGCATCCAAACATAAAGCGATGAGTTACGAGCGGATGAAGCAGCAAGAGCAACGACTCCGCCAAGAAATCGCCGAGCTTACGCAGCAGGCTGAACGCACCGACCATAGTGAAGATAAAAAGTACGGTAACACCATGGGCGATGAACTCCCTGAAGAGTTAGCCCGTAGAGAGACCCGGTTGGCAAAAATTCAGGAAGCAATGTCCTCTCTGGAGAAAGAGGCCAAGGAAAGAGTGGAACAACAGCAACAGAAAGACGAACAACAAGACAAGAAGGACGATGACAACGGCCCCACCAACCAGACAGGCGCCAGGAAACGCGGTCGTCCACGCAAGGAGAGTCATCTCGCAGGTGTTCCGGAGGACAAGGCTCAACGCAACTTCACGGATCCGGAATCTCGCATTATGAAATCGAAAGACGGCTTTATCCAAGCATACAATGTGCAGGCTGTCGTCGATGAAGAGTACCAAATCATTGTTGCAACAGATGTTATAGACCACACAAATGACCACGGTGTCCTGCGTACAATGGTCGAAATGACGGCGGAGAATACGAAAGCGACGATGCACAAAATCTCATGTGATGCTGGCTACTTTGCCGAAGACGACGTGACATGGCTTCAAGAGAAAGAAATTGACCCATACATCGCAACAGGTCGTCAAAAGCACAATGAAGTGCCTGAGTCACCGAGAGGACGAATACCGAAACACTACACCATTAAGCAACGTATGACTCGGAAACTAAAAACAAAGAAGGGCCGTGCCGTCTACGCGAGACGCAAGGCTATCGTAGAGCCTGTGTACGGTCAAATTAAGGGTTGTCGACGATTCGACCAATTCTCACTTCGAAGCCTTGAGAAGGTCAGAGGAGAATGGTCGTTAGTTACCATGTGCCATAATCTGCTTAAGATATTCAAATACGGTCATATAAACTGGGCAACGTGCTAAAGATGGTGCTTAACCGACCAGTCCCCGTCTAATGAAGTAAGTGCCCATGGGGAAAGTCACCCATAGTCGAATAAAATATGGAACTGAACTCAAATGCAGAAAGTCTAAGCCGCAATACTCGGACACGCTCCTAGTCGTGAAATAATCCCCTGTAGGTCTCCAATACCATCTCCGTTTGAATCCATAAAACTTCGAGGGTAAATTTGGTATACGACAGCTTCTTTCCACCACTCTGCCTTCATTTAAATCAGTCCTTCCAAGAAACCTTGTTCAATCACTGCACCACGTGGTTCCTAAACAAAGGAGAGGACCATGAAAATGCTCCCCTGAAGGTAAACAAGGTTTGTTTATTTCACCCGCTAGCTTCAGGAGAGCATATTACAAGGGACAGCCCCTACTTTGCCGTTAAGTTCATGCCATGAAAATGTGGATCAAGTTCTCTCCATTTATCAAAACCTTGTCCAATACACTCCTCCTAATGACACATCCTCCATTTCTATATTTGTTCTCAATGACTCCCGTTACAACATCTTGACCATTAATAGCTATTCGTCTAAGCTCTGGACCCATTAAATGATAGACAAAGACGACAGGATATCCATGTAGCCGAAAATGAAACTGTAATCCGTTTAGGGCCTGTGGTAACACGGGATCGATTACGAGATCGCCAAACGCAGATCGAATTCCCAGACAATTAGAGATTAGCTGGTTCATATAGATTCCCGGGCCACTAGAGTATATACGCCATCCCCCTTTGACATCCACGGTGCCATCTCTCAACCTGTCAAATAGATCTTGTGCTTCGTATCGTGTGAGAAACTGACCATCGGAACTGCTAAAGTAGGTGTTGCTTTGCCGAAGTGCAGCATTAGGAACGACGTTCTGAATACCGATAGGATTCACCATCTGAAGTCCTTGCCACGCTTCATCGCTTTTGCCCAGTTTCGCCATGGCTTCTACAAACCGAATGTGCGCGTGAACATACTGAAGCCCTATTTCGCGACCAAAGTTAGCAGCCTGCTCGGCACGCTTAAAGTGAGTGCTTACCCCTCCGTTGTATCGGGCCGGTCTGCTCATCAGCCGAACACCATCGGGGAAATACATTTCCTTCTTGATAATTTGATAATGGGCTTCGGCTTTCTCTGGTTCGAATAATTCGCTAATCATACTTCGTATCATAGGGAGTAAGCGATACGAGATGCCTGTAGTCTGATCACTAGGGTGTAACATGAACTCCGTTTGTCCGTTAGGTTCCATCAGGACAAACCCTGGAATGACTTCTGACTTAGACAAAAGGTTGTGGAAGTCCTCAGCAATTTCGGAAGCCAGGGTTTGTAGTTCCCTCCACATCCCCGTGTCTACTTGCTCGAGCGCGTGCGACAACCGTTGCACCGTCTGATAGGTTAATGCAACCGTCCAACTACTAACCAAACGTTGCTTGAGTTCAGCATTGGCTGGCTGAAGCGTATCATCCCAATCACCATCACCGTAAAGTGGCAAATGTGTCCCTGGTGCAAAGTGATCCTTGATATAGCGAATTTGCTTCTGAATGTGTGAGAAAATCGTTTCTGATTCTGTAGTGAATGTAAAGCTCTCGCGGTCTGTATAGCACACTTCCTGATTCAGAATGCTGTAATCGTTCGTTATCGTGATATAGTCGGCCAATGCTTTTAACGGCCATACGATGATGTCTCCATGACTTTCTTCTTGCTGGATACTGTTGTATTTGTCAAACATGAACCATTGCGGCCAATTCCCATCGTCTTGATATTGATGGGCGTACACAATCTCCAAAATCTCTCGTACAGATTCATAGTTTTGGGTTGCCAAAAAGTACTCCGTTGGGCCCTGACATACATCTCTTGTTCCCCACGCTGCCCCGCCATACTGTTCCAGCCCATGTGGCACAGAATAGTGAACGAGCATGTTATGTGTAAACCACCATGCAATGTCGTTGTATTTCTCAAGTTCAACCGATGAACCGTCATTTCGCGACAAACGAAAACCATTCATCACCGATTGATAGAATAGACGAAAACGTTCAATTTCGGACTCCAAATCGCGAGCGACAAACGGCGTCTCTTCTCCATGGAGAAGTCCTTGGGTGACCATGTCCCATTCGCTCGTCTCACTCAGTTCCAGCACGACGAGTGAACAGGCCCTTGAGGCAACATTCGTTGCGATTAGATTTTCATCCTTCAAGACGATATCTGCTCCGTACAATCGCTGACGATAACACAACTTGGGGTGTACATGAAAACTATCTGATTCCTTGTCCGAATAAACCGAAATTGTTTCACCGTCAAACTCAGTACGGAACGGCACTTCATATTCTTGGTTATTCATGGATACTTGACTTGTAACCAAGTAGCGATACGTTTTCCCCACCGCCGAACGAACATTCAGTCGGATTTCTGGGGAATCAAATACAGTGTAGTTCGTGACGATGAGAAGATCGTCTTCGGTCTTGTAGTACCATCGAGCGTAATTGAACCCGAGTTCGAACAAAGAAGGCATCGTTAACAAATGGTACATACCATTCATCTCAATATAGATGCGCTGTCCAGGTGTTTTCATAATGTTCAAGGCATCTCGAGTATTGGTGATCATCTTATTAAATGAAGTGTTACCGACCGTCAACTGGGAATTAAAAACGCCGTACATGTAGGAAGTTGATGTCAGAACATTCTCGAGAACCCTATCATTCTTGCCAGTCATTAAGATGTGACCGTGAGGCCGTTCCACAAGCATTTCCTTTTCTTTCAACACCACGTGCTCATGGGTGTCGGTGAAAAAAGAAAGTAACGTCTCTCCAACCCACTCTTCTTCATGTCTGTGTGGAAAGTAGAACTCTAATTCTTCTGGCGTCATTCGAATTGTATGAAGCGGTTCTCCAAATAAGGGAGAAATGATAGCTCTCTTCACGTGCTCAACTGGCGAATTACTTTGTGCTTGAATCTGTTCCCACACGCTTTCAACATCGTCATAGAATTCCAACTGTTGAACGGCTGTGTGATGATCTTCCTTATACAGGCCGTAGAAGACAATGTTTTCAGTGCCACGGAGGTGTTTACGCTCTGACTGTAACGCCGTATACGCAAATTCATATTGGTATATCTCATTAGCAAGTGTACGCTCAGTTAATACTTTTGGTTGGTTTGTTTCTTTATACGAAATCCCAAAGAATTGAAATCCGTCTGTGGAATAGCCAACCGCTCTCGTCAAACACCCGTGTTGTATATACGGAAATGACCCATCTTGGGGTTGATTTTGTCGGGAGCATATTACATAGCCTCTGATTTCGTCTTGGAAGACCTTATGGTCGATGTATTGAGACACATACGCTTCGTTCGAACGAACAGCGTCCTTGTGAGCTAGCCCTAGATCCTGTCCTAGAATGACGTCGATATCCACATCATTTCCACTTACATTTACATCCCAAAACCAAATGCCTTGGCCATGAAGATAAAATGTCACTTCGTACTGGACTAAATCCGCCTCTCCTCTCCAGACCACCCTTCCATCACCGACATACACATCACTTGTGGATTTTACGCCCAGCAACGGATAGACCTTCACTGCGGTATCTCGATAGACTCGTAAGTATAGATTATTGAGCGATCCATCAATCGAATTGGTAACCAATCGATTCATTAAAATAGATTTGTGTGTCGCCTTTGAAATGTCGCCACTATTAAGAAAGGTAAAGTCAAAGTCCCCGGCTTTTACATGAAACTCTGAACTGTCGAAAATCATCGATGTATCCCCCTATAGTCGTTTCACTCAAAGCTTGGAGTACAGTCACGATAATTAGATCCAATACAATACCAATCGAATCAATACATTGAGTGAGCCAGTGTGTCCCTAATACTCCGTATGGGCCTCAAAGAATCGATATCCAGCATGAGTATGCGCACGATAAATCGCCCTCCAAATTCGCATTCTACGGACTTCTGAGCATAGGGCACATCAAGTTCTAGATGCCAACAACCATGGAACGAACTATCTGAAGCTAGTCAATCAATATGATGACAAGCCACAAGGTGCGTATCTCTGTCCATCGTCGACAGAGCGGGAGCGGTCTGTCTGCATACATCGGTTACCTTCGGGCAACGATGGGCGAACGGACAGCCTTTCCGTCCCTCAAACAGGTTTGGCGCTTGAATGGCCGTTTCTTTCAAATTTCTACGAGCTGCAGTACCTGGTGTGGCAGCTAGTAACAGGTGCGTGTACGGATGCTTTGGATTCCTTATCAACTCGTCTGCGAGTCCCATTTCCATGACTCTTCCGCCATATAAGACCATAATTTTGTCACCAAAATAGTGAGCGGAAGCGAGATCGTGCGTGATGTAGAGATAACTCAGATCAAAATTATCCTTGAGCTCATTCAATAGCTCGAGGATATCTGCACGGATGGACACGTCGAGCATGGAAATTGGCTCGTCAGCAACCAGAAATTTCGGGTTGACGGCCAGCGCACGTGCAATGGCAATACGCTGTCGTTGTCCACCTGACAACTCGTGCGGATATTTATAACGTACTTCGTTCGCCGGTGTAAGGCCGACCACAGTTAATAATTCCTCGATTTTGTCATGAAGCTTTGAGCCCGTAAGTTTCTGATGCCTACGAATTGGAAATTTCAAATGCTGTTCAATCGTATTCACTGGATTCAACGACCCAAATGGATCTTGAAAGATCATTTGCACATTTTCCCGGTAGTTTCTCAGCCCTCGGCCTTTGCTTTTGGTCACGTCTGTCCCATCAAAATAGATTTTCCCTTGGGATGGTGTGAGAACTCGAACTAGCGCACGTCCAATTGTCGATTTCCCACTCCCCGATTCGCCCACAACAGCCAATACTTCTCTTTCTGCGATTTGGAAACTCACGTTATCCACAGGCGTGATAAATTTCCGTTTGCTACCGCGCCCGACCGCGAAACGAATAACCAGATCCTGCACATCAACAAGTGCTTGTTTACCCATTGTGTTCACCTACTTTCGCGTGGAAATGACACTCGACAATGGATTTCTCTGTCTTCACGATAGGTGGAGCCTGGAGAGAACAAACTTCCTCCGCATACTTGCACCGAGGATGGAACGAACATCCACTTGGGATTTTATCCAGAGCCGGAGGGGTACCTGGAATACCTCGTAATTTGGTCTTTTTATCCGTGAATCGCGGGATAGCGTGAATGAGCCCTTCCGTGTATGGATGATGCCCGTCTGGTGTGGACAACGTGCCACTATTGGCTACCTCCACCAATCGACCGCAGTACATAACGGCGACGCGATCCGCAATTTCCGAAACTAGGCTAAAGTCGTGACTGATAAACAGGATCGAAAATCCCAAACGTTCTTTTAACTCCATGATTTGATCCAAAATGGATTTTTGAACGACCACGTCCAGTGCAGTTGTTGGCTCGTCCATGATCACGAATTTGGGATTCAAAGCAATCGCAATGGCGATAATTACGCGTTGGCGCATACCTCCAGACAGCTCGTGAGGATAACTTTTTAATCTACTCGGATCAATGCGGACCAGTCGGAATAACTCGCGAGCCAACTCAAGAGCCGCTTTCTTGCTGATACTGGGGTCGTGAAAACGTAACGTATCAATGATCTGCTGTTCGACAGTCATGACTGGATTGAGTGCATTCATTGCACTCTGAAATACCATAGAAATGTTGCTCCACCGAAATGTGCGCAACGTTTCGGGATCCATATTGTAGAGGTCTTGACCAAGTACCTTCACAGATCCTTCGGTTACGTGGGCACCATTTTTCAGCAATCGCATGATTGCATAGGCCAATGTTGATTTTCCGCTACCAGATTCACCAATCAACCCGACGACTTCGTTTTCGTAGACGCTGAAGTCCACCTTACGGACAGCTTCGAGCACGCCCTTGGTCGTCTGATATCCCACAGATAGATTGTTCACTTCTAATACTGGTGTACGACTCATGCACTCACCTCCACAGACGGACGTTTCTTGACTTTTGGCAACTTCCTTAAACGTGGATTGGCGACTTCGTCTAAAGCAAAGTTCATGAAGGTAAACCCTAACCCCACAAGCGCAATCGACAATCCAGGCGGCACAAACCACCACCAAGCACCGCTCAAGAGTGCTCCGTTTTGTAATGCCGCGTTCAATATGCCACCCCAACTCTCTACGCTCTGACTGCCGATTCCCAACACTTCTAACCCTGCTTCGGCCAAAATGGATCCAACACAAGCAAAGATGAAAGTATTAAATATGAACGACAGCATGTTGGGAAAAATTTGGGTCATGACGATGCGGAAATCGCTCATCCCCGCTAACTTGGCAGCCAATACAAAATCGCGTTTGGCAAACGTCAATGCCTGTGCACGCTTCATACGTGCCCCATACGACCATGAAGTTAATCCAATCACGAGAATAAACACATTTGGCCCTACGTTATGCACATAAGTAGAGATCACCACAATCAACGGAAACCCAGGAATGACAAGGAAAATTTGAATCAACTGATTCAATAGATAGTCTACCGTTCCACCTTTATAACCAGCGAATATACCGATGACTGCCGCAATAAAGGTTGAAATCGCACCAGCAACAATCCCAACATAGAGTGACGTGCGTGTTCCCCACACCCACTGACTCCATAGGTCTTGCCCCTCGTTCGTCGTTCCGAACCAAAAGCGTCCAGTTGGTGGCTGATTCGCTTGACCCACAATCGCCTGTGGATCGAAATGGGCTAAAAGTGGGGCAAAAATAGCCACTAAGGCAAATAAGGCGATCAATACAATGCCAAATGCTGCTTTGGAATTTTTGAAGAAGATAGCCAGCGTCGTAAATTTCTTAGATTTCAGGCGTAGCTCGGCGACTGAAGCCGAATCTGGGGCTATCTGTGTTGTTCTCACGCTGCGTCCCCCCCATTCTCTGCACGCGGGTCTAAGCGAACGTACAGAATGTCAACAATCATATTGGCGAATAGAGTTACGACTGCAATGATCAAAAAGATACCTTGAATCAACGGATAGTCCTCAGCCAGAATACCTTGTTGCAACGTATACCCAATACCAGGATAGGAAAAAATGGTTTCGACGAGAACGGATCCTGAAACCACCGCAGCCAGCGCTTGTCCGAATCCTGTGAAATTCGGCAATATGGCATTCCGAGCAGCGTACCGAAGCATCAATGTTCTTTGAGGAGCACCCTTCGCTTCCGCAAATGTGATGTAATCATCACCAAGCGTTTGCACCATCATGTTTCGCATACCCAACATCCAGCCGCCGAGACCGGTCAGTATCAGGGCTAAGCCAGGCAAAGTTGCGTGCCACAATAAGTCGCCGATGAAGCCCCAAGTAAATGAAGGAGTTGCCCCATCCGAGTATGCGTGACTGTCAGGAAACCAGCCTTTGATAAAGCCGAAATAAAATAGCATCATCAAACCCAGCCAAAAGGCGGGCACCGATTGTAGAAATAGCAGCACGGGGGACTGGATGGAATCAAGTGCGCCATTGCGTTTCCAAGCTCCATAGATGCCTAGCACGGTTCCGACGGCGAATGCAATGATCAAAGAAATACCGACCAAGCCAATGGTGTAGGGCAACGAGTGGCCAATGATAGTTGATACTTTTGTCGGGTAGAAATTGTACGATATCCCGAAATTGAGATGAAGCATATTCCATAAGTACGTAAGATATTGCTTCCAAAGTGGAACGCCTGTATTCACGCCAAATTGAATCTCCATAGCCTGCATGGCAGCAGGAGATAACTGTCCTTGGAACTTGCCATATAAGGCCTCCGCTGGATTCCCTGGCATCAGACGAGGAATGATGAAATTCAGCGTGGTCGCAACCCAAAGCATCCAGATGAAAGTGCCAATCCGCTTCAACACGTAGGACATAGATGTACCTCCTTCACGTGGTACCCTTTCGTACCTGGCCACCCCCCGGCAAACGCTCGTTCTACGGTTTGCTGAGGTTGTCCAAATCGCTCACTAAGTTGAAAAGCTTACAGTTTGTCTTCGTCGTTGTCCGCTTTGACTGCCGGCGGAGCTACCTTCCAGCTTCCATCATATTGAAGCGGAGCAACTACACGCTTGATCTGCGCCAATTGAAACGCGACGTTATTGTATTCGTTGACGGATTTATGGCTTTCAACCGACCAGCATCCGGAGTAACCCGCTTCTACGAGCGGCGGGATTACGCGGTCCGCGTCGACACAGTGCTCATAATTGATATGAATGTGCATCGCCTTGGAAGCCATGGCTCTATCGTACTCATCCTTTTCATCCTCAGTCCCAAACCAGTTGCCCAAGTGCAACAAGAGTCCGAAGTTTGGTTCTTCTACACGGCGAAAGAGTTCCACCATGGTCTCATAATCCCAAGAAGCGCCCCAGTGATTTTCCGGACCTACTTTTGCACCGAATTTTGCGGCTGCCCGACAGTACTCGCTGTACTTTTCAACCACATAGTTCATCTGTTCCTCCGATGCTTTATCCTCGCGGATGCCCAGATCGATGCGGATAGTCTTCGCACCGAGGACTTCAGCAGCATGAATACATTTCCATGCCATTTCCTCGTTTTGTGCGCGCTTATCCATATCATCTTCCCAGACGTGTGCCATATCGCAGCAGAAATTAACGAGTTCTAATCCCCGCTCATCCAGATGCTGACGAACAAGTCTGAGGTACCCATCATCGTACGATGTGATAAATCCGTTCCAAAGGTCTGCTGTTTGAAGACCATAACGATAGCGAACCGTCTCAAGATAACCAAACAAATCCATAGCCCCGACATTTTTCAGTCCATGAAACGAATAAGACATGACACCGAAATTCGTAAACGTGTTCAAGATGGATCTCCTCCAATGTTTATCCTGCATGGGCACATCAGATCCCATAGAGTTCGTAGTTAAGTAGCCTATGTTCAATCTCTTACAGAGGGAATGCGCTAGATTCAGACAGTGACTCGATTTCATCCGCTGTGACTTCTCTGCCAAGCTTCGAAGATAGAAAAATCCCTTCGCTCACTTTCATCGTCTGAAGTGCTAACCAAGCAGTGTCATACCGTTCAGGCATTTCCCCACTCAGATATGCGATCCAGTGGGCTTGATCATCAGTGTAGAAACGTTCCGTCGGGTCAGCAAACTGCCCGAAAAATGCATTATTCGCAACTTCAAGATTGGTTTCAAAGGTTTTGTAATCGCGTTCCCCGATGAATTTCAGACCAGGTTGACTACCCGAAGGTCCGTGATCCTGAGTAAACCGAAGACCTCCCTGGCTACCTGCGACAAAGCTCGTTCCCAAGTCGTCCATGTTAATCGCCCAAGTCTCAATGATGTCGAGGGTGAGTCCGTCTTTATACTTTGCGAAACCAACGCCCATCTCTTCCACTTCCATCATGTTGGCCCCCGGAAGTGCGGGATTAATCGGAACTTCTTGATAGACGGATCCGCTGACCCGTTCAAGCTCTGGCACACCAAGGATATATAGCATCTGAGAAATCCGATACACGCCCATATCGTAAAGCGCGCCGTGTTGTGCGGACTTCTGCCGGATGAAGTCTGTCGAAAACGCCGGAGGCGGAATATCCAAGCCCGGGCGCATCTTTCGCCGGTAACCCACCGAACGTGCGTGGTATACGTGCCCAAGTTCACCCGCTTCGATCATCTTGCGGGCCACACGACTCTGCGGAAAGAACATGAAATCCAGGTGGATGGACAGTTCCTTACCGAATTCTTTCGAAGCCTCATACATGGCTCGTGCGTCCGCGTAACTACCTGCCATCGGCTTTTCGCAATAGCAGTGTTTCCCTGCCTTCATCACTTCAATAGCCATGGGTGCATGAAGATTGTTGTGCAGGCACACATCCACTGCGTCAATATCTTCGCGCTTCAGCATCTCTCGGTAGTCCGTATAGGCGTGTTCGACTCCCCACTCTTGGCACCATGCTTCGACTCTCGTCTTATCGAGATCACACCCCGCAACGACCTTGACGTTCGGCAGTTTACTGTAGCGCTCCATATGTTGCTTCGAAATTACACCAGTTCCAATAAATGCAACCCGGACTTCCTTCATACGCGTTCCTCTCCCTTGTTCTTTCTGTGATAAGCAGATACTCCGAAGATAGAGAAGTCGAGGAGTCCCGGGGTCACTCCTTCAGGTGATCCCGTAATAGTGATGCGTACTCTTACAGCAAGCACGGGATCAAAGGTCCGGTAATCCACAGTGAGGTCTATTTCGTTTTCCGTCGCATCGACAAGCGTCGTCCAGTAGTCGCCTTCGGCTCTATCGGAATACTCGATGGAATACTGGTACGGGCCAACATCAATGCCCGCATCAAAGTGGAGTCCGATATCCTTCCACATCAATCGAATCGCCGAGATGAAGTATTTCCCCTGTAGAAGTACTCCGAATTGAGGTTTGTTGTCTCCTTCCGCCGGCTGCCACCACGTGTGAAGCGCCTCATCGACTGCAAGAAGCGGATAATGGCCCGGGGCATACGAAGATGCAAGCGTAGGCTTAAACGTGCATAGCTGGACGAGACCTGCTTGATTACCATCTTCCGGGCGTTCCAAAATACCTGGTTTGAACTGAGGGACATCGCATCCCGTAAGGGCATACAAACTTCCGTCTGCTGCAACACCCACAGGATCCATGCCGATCCGGCGCTCCATAATGGCATCCGCGCTCACCGGGATCGTGTAGAAACACCATAGGGTGTCCTTTGGACCTCGAACTATCGATCCGTGGCCGCCACCTTTGATGAATCCAGTACGGCTACGACTAACAGGGTTGCTCGGTTGAAGTTTGAACTCGCCGAGCGGTGAATCCGACACATACGCGCCCATGCAATAGTTGAAGTACTCGGTACCCGCTGCGGAATAGGTGAGATAGTAGGTTCCGTTCAGTTTGACCATCCAAGAACCTTCTATAAAACCGCGAAACCAGTCCTCATTGCCCGCTCCAAAACGTTCCCACCAGTTTTCTGGGTCAAATTGAAATAAAACTTTTGGTTCCGTCAGAAACATGTTGGGCCGTTCAGGGTCTAATTCGGCTCCCATGATAGAAATACCGAGTCCCCAGTATAGATAGAGTCGATCGTCGTCATCTGCAAAAATCATCGGATCGTTGCATAATACTTCCCGTCCATCCTGGAGCGTCCACTCGCCCACCAGACGCCACGGGCCCAACGGATTGTCGGCGATGTGGAGTGGAGTTGAATTTGCTGTTGCATAATACCCTCCCCGAAATCTCTCCACTGTGGGAGCCATGGGCGCAGAGATAGGCATCCACGTATCATCAAAGTGCGCAGTCCAATGAACCATGTCGTCCGAGTCGTATATACCGCCGCTCGTCGTATATAAATACCAACGTCCATCAAAATAGCACACGGTGGGATCAGCAGTTGCGCGCACATCATTTTCGGCAATACGTCCATACTCGTGACTGCGAACATCCGCGTACAGCAATTGAACATCGCTGATCTCAAGACCGGCCTCCCGCATGATATCCGCTTCGGAGAGCATCACCTTTCCGGAACGTCCCCACACGTCTTGTCGATCAGCACGCGATATAGCACGAAGTTTCGGGTAGTCAGGTAAAACGATGGGGTTGCAATAGGTATCTCTTGTGTTTATAACCATTCACCTCACCTTCTTTCATGAATTTTGGTAAATTTATCCTCAACGCGTCGTGATCTATGATTCAGTAAAGTTCACGAAGTAGGGTGTTCGTGAACAACCACCCTACTTCGTAAGGAAACCAAGTCTCATTCCCTTGCGGAAGAAAGTTACTTCACCGGCTTGAGATGGGTCAGGATAATCCCCTCGTCCATTCCTCCTGGCATTGGGTCAGCATACGGATTCGTTTGGCTTGGCCAGCCCGTAAATCGCGTAGTGTTGTACTCGTACCACGAAGCGGCTTGGAGCAATGGGATAGAAGGCAAGTCATTTGCAACAATACTTTCCAGCTTGTAGGCGATTTTCTTTTGTCCTGCCATAGTCGTCGCAGCTGCATATTGTTGTAAGAGGGCAGTGGTAGAAGAATTTTGATAGCCCTCATAGTCCATCGAGCTACTCGGGTTCAACAGACCGTCGTAGAAGAAGTAAGGCCCGGGACCTGAGTTCGAGAATAATACAGCCAATTGATATTTGTGTGCCGACAGCTCGGAGGATACTGAATTATATTGGCCCTCCTGGACACTCGCATTGATTCCAACAGACTTTAAATTTTGCGCGATCATCGACGCAATTTGATCATAATCCGTCCAACCCGCAACCGTGGTGATTGTCAGATTGATTTCCTTCCCATCCTTTGCAAAGAACCCAGAACCATCCTTTTTGTATCCATCCGCGGTTAGGTCTTTCTCCGCTTGGGACGGACTGAACGTAAGGGCATTATCGGATTTTGGAAGACTCGGATCTTGGAAGCTCTTTTGACTGGACAACAGACCCGTCGGCGTTGCCACAGGCTCAAATCCATTCTCAGCCAGCATGGACAACTGTTCACGGTTTATCGCTGCACTAATGGCTTTGCGAACCGCCAGATCCTTGAGCGTCGGATCGGAGAGATTGGTATACAGCAACACATTGCTCGTTGTGGGATACCAGTAATGATTGTGGGCGGGATCTCTGCTGACGAATTGTTTTTGAATACCCGGAATTGGTGTGCCGCCCCAATCCACCTCTCCTTGCTCAATCGCCATGATGCCTACCTCGTTAGTGCTGTACACAGGAACTTTAACTTCACTTACTGCAGGCTTACCGCCCCAGTAATTGGGATTTGCACGGAAGAACACCGCCTGTGGGCTAAACTGGCCGAGTACATAGGGGCCCGTACCTACTGGGTTGGAATTCAGCGTCTTTGTGACATCGCCTTTTACCTTTGACCAGATGTGTTGCGGAACAATGGGCTGCTCCAGAATATGGACCGCATCCGGAACATCTGGACGTTGGAGCGTAAACCGGACGGTGTATGGATTAACGACTTGAACAGACTTCAGAATACCCCACACGCCGTTTTGATCCGCCGCCGGATACTTCTTAATAATATTGAAGGAGAATGCGACGTCATTCGCCGTAAACGGTTTACCGTCAGACCACTTTACTCCATGACGAAGTTGAACTGTCAGCACCGTTGACCCCTTCGACCATGCGTATTTTTCACCCAGCAAGGACCACGTTTTGTTGTTCACCATATCAACGTAAAACAGCGGTTCATAAATTAGGCCCTTTGTATCAATGCTCGTGCTGACAAATGGGTTAAAGTTTTTGCTGGTGTATGAGCCTTGAATAGCTCCGCCGATAGTCAGAACAGAATTTGAGGTGGTCGTCGAAGCTGCACCCGTATTTGCTGTCGCCGAAGATGTCGAAGAATTATTCGCAACCGCAGTCGAACATCCCGCGACGCCCAAGGCTACAGCAACTGCCCCGATACCGAGTAGCGCTCGTTTCATCGTCATATTTTATTAACCCCCTGTTTTTCCTATACTCCAGATTAATAAGTACCAATGATAGGGCGATTGCACTTTGCTACCCAACTACGGAACACCACCTCCTTGTCAATGAAGGAACCTTCTTAACTCCAGTCTTACTAACCCAGAAAACGAATGCTTAATCGTCGAGGCGTTTACTATTTTGAAACGTTTCGGAAAGTTTCAACAGATAACCCTCGCCGTTCATGAAAAATCGCAACCGTCCAAACAGCTACCTATCCAACCTTCTCTCCACGCACTCAGCTATCATGCTAAACTCGAGGTTTACAAGGCACTGTGAACTGAGGAACTCTATCACCCGAAACGCTTAACTCAAATTGGCCAGGGAGCGCTTACACATCCACGAGAGCGGACAACTCTGTCACCCGAAACGTTCTTAAACCTCATTGAACAGACACCGCTTACACAGCCAAAATTGAAACGATTCAGTTGACGCTTGTCATTCTAACACTTGTCATTGAAATATATCAATGACAAAGTAGATTACACGCCAAATCAGCTTTCACATTACTCCGTCGGAATTGCTAAGATGAGGGAAACATGATGAGCGATCACGAAGCTCCTAGACATGTACACTCCCAAATGTTCGGACGTGCCCCTTTGACGAGTCACGTATAATCACTTGTGTCGGCAATATGACGGGGGAGATATCCTTTTCTCCTCGTATCGTTCGAAACAGATTTCGAGCGGCTACCACCCCGAGTTCGTACATTGGTTGTCTGACCGTTGTTAATGCAGGATTTACATATGAAGCGACGATAATGTCGTCAAAGCCGACAACTGCAATCTGGTCTGGCACAATAATATCACTCGACTCACAACCATGTATGAACCCCAAAGCCATCTCGTCGTTCGCCGCAAACACGCCTCCGGGTAAATCGTCTCGTGACAACATGGCTCTCGCAACTAACGCACCGCTTCCTTCTGTAAAATCACCTCGGTATATCAGGCTGTGATCCAACTCAATTCCAAATTCCTCGAGAGACCTCTTATACCCTCGGAATCTCAAATTACTGTCATGGGAATCCGAAGGACCTGACACAAAGGCAATCCTGCGTATCCCACTCTCCAGAAGATGCTTGGTCACCTCATAAGCCCCACCCTCATGGTCGGCTGCGACATGTAGACAATAAGGCACATCAAGGATACGGTCCAACAAAACGATCGGAAGAGTCGGACCGACCGTTGACCGAATTACTTCATCCGGTACAGTTGGATCCAAGACAATCGCTCCATCCACCCTCCCCTCTACGAAGAGTCGAGTCCATGAAGTATTTCTCCCTTTCCCTCCTCTACTTGCAATAGTGGCATACTCGTACTCATCTGCAACATCTTGAATTCCTCTAATTAACTCTGAATAAAATGGCCCTGCCAAATCATGCAGGAAGACCCCAATCGTATCGGTCTTTTGGGTCTTGAGATCCCTTGCAGCTCCATTCGGCCTATAATTCAGCAGTGAAGCTGCCTCCAGCACCTTTTTCCGCGTGGACTCTTTGACCCCACTGTGTCTATTCAATGCGCTTGACGCCGTACCTATGGATACGCCAGCCAATTTCGCAACGTCCTTCAGCGTAGCCATCGTATTCTCCGTTCCGAAACGTTTCAATATGGTATACATATATTCTATAGCGATAGTCCTGTCAAGCAAGAGAGAACTCCATACGCGGCAGAATCTCCTGCACAATTTGTAACCATTGTATATTTCAAAAACATCTTCACGATCCACAAGTTCATCAGCACTTTGAATCTGTCTCAGAAACTACGAATACACTCCGATAAAGTGCTAGACTAACGACTACCTTTGTTAGGCGGCGCCGTTATTTTTGTATCGCAAGCGAATCACGGCGAACTGTACAGTCTATTTTGCACTACAGTCACTAGAGGAGTTTCTAAGTTCGAAGCGGAGAGCACTTACATCTCGGCTGTTTGGGCCGACGAATACTGAAAATGCCCCCAAATCGCTCTTATACTGTAGGTCTGGGTGGTAGTAGCTAAGTTGATCTACCGTGATTCGAAACTCGATATTCTTGGTTTCCCCCGGTCGCAACGAAATCTTTTGAAAACCTTTTAGTTCTTTTAAAGGTCGAACCACACTTCCCACCATGTCGCGTATGTAAAGTTGTATAACCTCCTCACCTTCAACCCGTCCCGTATTCGTCACTTCGACAGAAACGATCAATGGTTCTTCCTCGGTTACATATTCTGCGGATAAATTTACTTCACCGTAAGAAAACGTTGTGTAGCTTAAGCCGAATCCGAACGGGAAAAGTGGTTCGTTAGGAATATCTAAATACTGGGATACATAGCGTTCTTGAGCTTGAGGAGCATTCTTAGGACGTCCTGTATTAAAATGATTGTAATAAACTGGGATTTGTCCTACCGAATACGGAAAAGACATTGTTAAACGTCCAGATGGATTCGTATCTCCAAACAATATGTCGGCAATTGCTGACCCGCCCTCTGTACCAGGAAACCATGCTTCCAAAATGGAGTCTACGTTTTCAATCACCCCGTGCAAATCAAGTGGACGACCATTAAATAATACGGCCACCATCGGCTTGTTCAGTTGTTTCAATTTGGCAATCAGCTCAAGTTGTACATTAGGCAAACGAATATCCGCGCGACTGCCAGCTTCCCCACTCATTTCTGAATTCTCTCCCAACGCAAGAACAATCACATCAGCTTCACGTGCGGTTTGAACAGCTTCCTCCACCTGTTCATGTGTCCCGGTTTGAATATCACAACCCTTAGCGGCGAAAAGTTGGGATGGATCAACCTTGCCTTTTAAACCGTCGTATAGTTGTACTGCCTCTGTTTGGGAACCGTAAATAGACCAAGGACCCAAAATATCACTATTCTGTGCGAAAGGGCCAATCAACGCGATTTTTTGATGCTTTTGTAACGGCAATACGTTTTCGTTTTTCAACAGAACACAGGATTTCGCCGCCAACTCACGCGCTGCCTGTCTATGTGGTTCACAGAGTAATATTTCTTGTTCAAGCTTCTCATCTGCGCCTCGATATGGATTCTCGAACAACCCCAATTTGTGCTTTAGGTTCAAAATTCTAAGTACTGCTTCATCAATCAAGGTTTCATCAAGTGCACCATTCTCGACAAGTTCTTTTAAGTTATTTACATAGCACGGTGTCATCATTTCAATGTCAACCCCTGCCTGCATTGCCTTGTTCGCAGCTTCTGACTCATCAACAGCAACACCGTGCGGAATCAATTCTTTGACAGATCCCCAGTCTGAAATAAGAACGCCGTCAAACCCCCACTCGCCCCGAAGAATATCACGCAGTAAATGTGTATTTCCCGTAACCGGAATACCATCTACTGTATTGAATGACGTCATAACCATTTCACAACCCTCATCCAATGCAGCCTTATAAGCCGGCAAATAGGATTCACGCAACTGTCGCTCCGACATATCAACCGTGTTATAATCACGGCCACCTTCCGGAGCCCCGTAAGCTGCAAAGTGCTTTACGCAAGCAACGACTCGAGTGTTGTCGTTCAATTGAGAACCTTGAAATCCACGGACAAATGCACGTGCAAATAAACTATTCAGATATGGGTCTTCACCCGTCGACTCCATAACTCTCCCCCAACGAGGATCACGCACTAGGTCCACCATGGGCGCAAACGTAACGTGCAGCCCAGCAGCTGATGCTTCCCTCGCTGCAATAGCAGCACTTGCTTCTGCTAAGTCCATATCCCACGAACAACCAATTGCTAGTGGAACCGGGAAAATGGTCCTATATCCATGAACGATATCTCCCATAAACAACAGTGGAATACCTAAGCGATTATTCTTTAGGTGCTCTCGTTGTATTTTGATCACGTCTCTTGCTCCGATTGCATTTATAACGGATCCACTGTTATGCACTACTGCCTTGTTAATTCCCATTTCATCCATTGGTCCAGTGAGACTAACTTTTTTCGAATCTGCTTGATAAAAATCCCTCGTCAATTGGATTAATTGCGCTATTTTTTCCTCAAGCGTCATTTGTTCAAAGACACTATTTACGTAATTTATCTCCATATCGAGTCTCCTCATTCGGTAATATCTTCGGTCTGCTGACATAGGGCGCACCATACGAGCAGACACTCTAGTATGGTAATTAGCGAATACTGTATAGCAACATAAATGTCAATCCAACTTCTATTTAGCGAGGATATCTTGCATCGGAAAATCTCCACACAACTCCTCATGGACACGCTTACTTAACTGGCGTGAGGCATGGCACGCTTGCATCTCCCTCATTGGGCGTTCAGCAAAGGGAGCGACGTACGGATTCTTGGCTGTTGGCCAGCTAATGTAATTCAAATCGTTATGTTCAATTCCATGTTGCACGTTCTACAAGTGGAATTGAAGGCAACTGCTTCGCAACATAATCTTGAAGCTGATATATCTCTCCTTTGTTGTGTTACGTTCATAGTTGACAAGAAATTATTTCAGCAGATTTCGAGCATGGGGCCATGCCCTTTGGTAAACACCCTTGACTGTCTCGCCATCACCATAGCAGAGCCAAGGTTGTTGCAGAGTCCTATTCCTACACCATCTAGTGATACCTCACTTCGTTCGATCTGCAATTCCCGAGAAGGCTCTTCTGATACCTCTCATGTTATGTTTCAACGAACGGTGTTACTCGTTCTAACTACACATCCTATCTTTTTCCACGCAGATTCATCAACCCCTGCGTGCAGCTTCGACCAAAACCAGATAGGCTTCTGCTTTTGCCTAGAGTACTCGATCTCCCGCCGATCTAGTCGCCGAGGTGGATGACATACGCAATCTGCCATATTGATTTTACGACGATGCAACTCGTCCAACCGTGTTTTTTTGGGTAATCGGATTTTGTGGTGGAATGGACAAGGACAATAGATTAAGAAACTGGATAAGCACTCATTGGAGGTGCATGTTTATACAGTTTTTCAATGGGTCTCTTATTCAACTAATCCAGCTAATAGCTTGTCAAGATTACCGATTAAAAAATTTGTGTACATGTGTTAGATTAAAATGAGCAGGGCAAAGAACCTTCCTTATCTTGATGGAAGGTTTTACTTTAATATCTTTAATTTGGATGCTAATTCAGATCTACAAAAAGCTCCTTTCGTTTTAGCAACACATAGATCCAGTGAATCAGTTTGTTGACGCAGGCGATCACTGCTTGCTTATAAGGCTTACCTTCTGCACGTTTCTTGTCGTAGAACGTTTTAAGCCTTTTGTTGCGAGTTTTCCGTAAACCGCATTCGACTGCACAATACAAGGTGTGTCGTAACCGGCTCGAACCTCGCTTTGTAATCCGATTGATGGTTGCAGTGAACTTACCAGACGAGTGCACGCTTGGATCTATGCCTGCAAAAGCGACGAGTTTCTTTGGGTGATTAAACCGGTCTATCTCTCCGATTTCTGAAATAATCGTTGCCGCGATTTTTTCACCGACACCGGGGATAGATTGGATAATCTTATATTCTTCAATCTCTTCGGCAAGGGCATCTATCGTTTTTTCAAGGTGGGATAGATGCTCTTGGTACTGAAGAATCATTTGGATGTACATCTTCAGACTAAGCAGATACCCCTCTAATAAAACATTTCGGAACGGGTTACGCGTAGCGGCAGCAATGATTTCGCGTGCCTTTTCTCTCGACCAACGTTCCGACCTACTCTTACATAACTCTGAAACTCTTTTGGTCAGCTTTGCTTCCGTTACATTCAGCACTGAGTCAGCGGTCGGGAACTCCAGTAACGTCCGTAATGAGACTTTGGAATATAAGTCCCCAAACACTCCTTTGTATTCGGGAAACACTTGGTCTAAAACAGCCTGGAATTGTAGTTTGGTCTGAACGGATAGTCGGGTTATCGCAGCGTGCTGCCGGGTTAGGCTACGTAGGTTTAACAGTTGCAATCCCCTCTTCTTGAAGGGCTCAAAATCCTCTTTGTAGAAGAGCTCGCATAAGCTGTAAGCGTCTACCGCGTCGGTCTTTACCTTACGCAGACTGGATTTCTTGGCTGAGTACGCGATCAATGGATTTACCATGATATACACATAATTCTGGTCATCTAGGAATCGAATGATCGGTGCATGATAGTGCCCAGTCGCTTCAAGGATAATTGTTGGTTGCAGACCTGACTTTGCTTCGACTTCCCGTAAAACCTGATGGAAGTCTTCAAGACCGTCATGAGTGTGAACGACAGTGAACTGTTTACCGTGAGGCGTCCCTTTATCTAAGAATGCTTGAGCGATGCTTTCTCCTTTAGCCACATCCAGACCAATGACTGGATTCAAGTGAACATCTCCTTTGATGTGTAATACCGGTAACCCCTATCCATCTTGCAGTTCATAGCTTCGCTTGTGATACGAGATCGATGTCTCAACCAGCCTCAAACATGCTTCTACAAGTAGGGGGTGAACGGATTAGCTCACGGGTTCATCGACCCACGCCCCCGGACGTTCTACCCGGCTACCGCAATGAAAACCTCTACACAAAGAGAGGTCAACCAGAAATGATGACTGGCTGACCTCATAATACGAACGCCCCCGTTGACAGAACAAGGGCTAACTCATTTTTTGCAATTTGTTACTTCATATGTCGATTCATAAAATTACACAGTTGGATATCCACACGTACCGTCTTCCAACCTAACTTTCGTATAAATACAGGTGTCAACAAGCTCGTCAGAGCCGTTGAACGGTTTCATGTAGTCTTTTATAAGGATGCCTTCAAGATGGTACCCACATCGTTCTGCAACCCTACGACTAGCAATGTTTTTGGTATCACACCGTATCTCAATTCGATTGGCATTAAAGTGCTCGAAGGCAAAATTGGTCACTCCGTTTACTGCTTCGGTCATATATCCATTTCCAGAGGCAGATTCCTTAATCCAAAAACCAATTTCAAATCGACGTACATCCCAACGAATACCCAAAAGTATACAAGTTCCAATAAATTCTCCAGAAGTCTTGTTTATCATATAGAATTCAAATCTTTCACGCAGAAAGAAATTTGCGTAACTCTTACGAGCGGTTTCTTCAGCTTCTTCAATTTCTGGGATATGGTCAAATATCCATTCACTTAGATATGTGAATGATTCCCTGATTGCCTCATTGAGGATAACTCCATCTCCACATTTGGGTGCCCTTAGTACAAGACGTTCTGTTTCAAACTGCTCTGGTACATCGAGAATAATAGGTTTCATAATGGCACCTCCGCATTACGAAAAAATTCTATTCCTTATTGCGTATTCCTGCCCGAGAACTGAATAACCGTCACCCGATGGAACTGAATATTCATGCAAAAATCAATGCACAGAATTGTAGGGTCTTCGCCTCCAATTGTCCAAGTAGACATTACTGATATCAAAACGCTAATCTCGCCGACGAGCGACATGGAGCACAGCCCCCCAGTGGCGGCGAACAGACTTAGCAGGGCGCTTGTTCAGTCGAACGCGGATTTCGTTGTAAAGTACGTCTCGTTTGGAGTCGTCCATGAGGATGTGACCAGAGAACGTGTTTAGAAGATCGATGTATTCCTCAACATGATAGATTCTTTCCCAATCAAAGTGCCGAATACAAACTACGTCAAATAGACCACTCGCTTCAATTTCACTTCTGTGCTCCTGCAGTTGACTGGGCGGGGATAATTAATGTCTTTTGGTCTCCCTACTCCTAACTCGTCGTAAACGTCTTGAATCTCACGAAAGAATGGGTCCTCGTGTTCAGGAAATACGTGGGTCGCGTTCCAGAAGGTGAGGTGTCCGCCACGCCGAAGGACTTGCCATGCCTTGACGTACTTAACTTCAGGGTCGATCCAATTCCAAGCGGTTGCAGTGAATACCAAATCAAAGCATTTGGCCGTTTGAGGTTCCCACTCCTCGAAGTTGCCCTCTATAACGTCTACGTTCATTCCAACAAGATTCCTGCGGGCAACTGCCGCAAGCGCTGAACCAAGTTCCAGGCAAGTAATGGAAATCCACGCTTTCCTAGCGTAAGCGTTGCTTTGCCAGTCGCACACCCGCCTTCCAAAAGACGATCCCTAACTTCCAAATTCGCGATATTGATTAAGCTGTCAAACAATTCGTTGGGATAGTCAGGACGAGCTTTCTGGTACAGTTCCGCAGCTCGATCAAAACTCTGCCTCAATGTTATCCGCTCACTATCGGAAGGCACGTTTCCTCACTCCTTTTTTATCGAACTATACTGCCCGCTTGGGGCGACGCAGCGTATATCCATGCACAGGTGAATGGATCAGCCTGCCCGTTTGTTCAAAACGCAACATTAGGGATGCCTGCTAAACGATAAAAGCGGGACGGACTAGTCATATTCATGACAACAAGTAAGGGTTTTCAATCATGATACACCCCTTCCTCTAATTTCAAAGAGATAAGAGATGGTCACGGACTTGTGTATACGCATCCAATCTCCCTGTTTTCGCATAAAATCTCAAAGCATCGAGCCCTTGAGAATATGTGTGGCACAGAATCCTCTCTTCAAAATGAGGTACTTCAATTCCTTGTGCTTCGCAGCACTGCAAAAATCTCTTCGGCAAGTTAAACCTGGGAGTCCAAAAATGAAACCACGAAACATCATAGAGACCATCCCCATACCTGGCATTTCCCCAGTCGATAATACCCGTCAAAGACTGACCATCAGAAAGGGCGTTGTCTAAAGACAAATCCCCGTGAACAAACTCCCGAACCGAATTACAATACGTTGCGTATTTCATCATGCGAGGTTGAATGACGTCAAACACTCTTTTCTCTAGAAAAGTGTCTTCAAACAGCTCTGTCCACCCGTACCAAAAGCCAGATTGCTTTTCGCAAAAAAAGGCTTCAAGGTGTTCAGTCCAACTCTGGTAGAGTCCGTCACCAGAATGACCGATGGGTCCGTAGCCTCTCGTCGAATCCACATTCGCAGAGCGAAGCTTCATCAACACGTCGACTAAACTCGGTATCACGAATTCGATTTGGTCAGGCTTGTACGCATCAAGTGTGTTGCCGTGAACGCGTTCCGATATGGCAAAGAACATGTTGTTGAACTCGTTGATATCGATGATGCGTGGAACGGGTATACCATAGGCCGTAAGTGTTTCAAATGCATAACTATCCCGAAGAAAACCATCCTCAAAGTGGTTAAACCGTATCACGTAATCGTCATCTTGATGGCGAAATGTGTAGGCTTGACTTGTCTCACCTTTGGTGATGAGTTGCAGCTCAGTCACCTTGGTACCGAAATATGACTCTAAAAAGGCACTCGTAGATTCCATACCCAGATTCGGCTTTACATTAGACATCAATAGCCCCTCATTTCGGATGTTGGCGATTCGAACATACATTAATCATAAACGCCAAAGCGTACGCTAGATCATGGACACGCGGTCTTTGAGCGGAAAATCCAAAATCGAAAAACACAGTCGTACCGTCAACGCCTGGACACACATTCGAGAGTCGGACATCGCCGTGTACGAGTTGAACTGGAATCTCAGACGAAGAAACCCGTTGACGACGGAGGCGTCTAACGAGGAGTTCAAGTAACTGAGCGATCTTTGTTGCTTGTGAATCACTTTGTACAGCGGTCTCAGTCATCCGCTGCCATCGAGACAAAGTGGATGGAGTTGCGTACGTGGCAACCAAGGGACGCGGCACCGTTACATCGAGTGGTACGGTGGAGTTCTCCCATTTGATGAAAAAGCCAAATATACGAATCTAACGTCGGCTTGAGCCTTTTGTGCTGGATATATTCCTCCAATTATGCCCAACGATTCCTACACCGTAACAGTGGTAAACCGTTTACACTGAGAGGGATCGGGACAACTAAACCTTGCTTCATACACCCCAACCGAAGCGCTTGAACAGAGATCAAACGTTGCCTAGACACGAATGGCTGATGAACACGTAGTACGAGATCTTCAGGTTCTATTCTTACGTTGAGGCTCATTGTGCCGCCCAAATCGGTGGCTTTAACACACGGGGAAATCTGCTGCACTAAAGCTTGGACATCGTGGTCATCCAATAACATATGACCAGGATCAGCAGGATCATCGGTCCACCAGTTTAACAGTCGTAGGTGGTGGTTGCTTGCAGTTGACACGAATAACACATCCTTCCCAAGCCAGCGAGACAAGCGCTTAACACGGTAGAACATGTACCTTTGTTTTATCGTACCGCATATAGATAATTTCCCAACGGCGCCTCCGTTCACCTTCAGGTGAGGTTAAGCTGAATCGTGAGAGTCTAGTATTGAAGGTCAAGATTTACCCGATTGATTTCCGGATCTTTCCCCTCTACGTACGCCTTCAGATTCGGCAGAAAGATTTCCATCACTCGCGCGTCGTAATGCTCAGTCGATCCCGATGTATGCGGCGTAATAATGACGTTTGACATCTCCCAAAGGGGACTGCCATCCGGAAGAGGTTCCGTGGAGAAGACATCAAGTCCGGCTCCAGCGATGGATTTGTTTTGAATCGCCGTAATCAGCGACTCTTCATCGGTGGTGCCCCCTCGGCCAATGTTGATGTAGAACGCGGACGATTTCATGGAGGCGAACTGAGACTCGCCCATCATATGGCGGGTTGCCTCAGTCAGCGGCAAAGTATTGACCACGTAGTCGCTCTGTTCCAACGCTTGTTTGAGGCTATGGAAGGTGTACATTTCATCAAAGTAGTCCGCCTGCTTATCGGACCGACGAACACCCAGTACCTGCATTCCGAAGGCTTTGCAAAGTCTCGCGGTTTCTGAGCCGATAGCCCCTGTACCGAGAATCACAACAGTCTTGCCGTGCATTTCAAGCTGTGCGTTTGCATGATGCCATGTGTTCGTTTGTTGATTCTGTATGCAGATATGGAGCTGACGCGTAAGTGCTAGCATCATCCCGAGAATCGTCTCAGATATAGGATACGCGTGGACGCCACTCGAGTTAGTCAGCATAATTCCTCGTTCTTTGAGGGCTGTAAACGGGAATTTATCGACGCCGGCTCCCCAATTGTGAACCCAGCGTAAAGTCGCATTCGAAGATTCGACAGCTTCCTTAAAGACGTCCTTGTTCCATCCCACGACAACTTCGGCGTCTTTTAGATGATGGAGCCAAATATCCTTGTCCTTCCCCGAAATAATCTCCCAATCAGGGGCCACATCTCGGACCTTTGCAAGGTGCTCCTCCGCAACGTTCATGACGAATACAAGTTTTGGCATCGGTGAACCTCCCTGAGTTGCAAATGAAAATAAGTGTTGCAGCATCGACAGTAAAAGATTGAAGATGGCGGAAAGGAGATTGTGGAAAATAGTGTTACAGCCGGACTTCTTCCACAAAGATCATACCAAGAAATCCGCCCCTGAGAGAGACATTGCGAAAGTTTGGCACCCGCTTGGGCCGACGCGTACGTGAAATCCACACCATTGAGCAGGCACATGACGGCTACCCCGAGAAGATTGCATGTGTCGCCCGACAAATAGGCTCAGGATAAACGTGTCACATCGTAACCCTCTTCCAACCATTGCATTATGCACCTTATTTCTTGGTGGGAAGCTTATGGAGCATTCCTGCCCCTTAGTCCCGCAAGAACGGATGACTCGAGGTAAGCATCACAATGTAGCCGTCACTTCAGTGGCAAGAGAATTGCTGGGATTTATATGGGCCATTGCTTGTGAGGTAAAGCAGCAGATGGAGACATCGACTGCAGTATAAGTTTTGGAAAAGAACTGTAGTAAAGAATAATTGTAATTAGGGTTGAAGGTCGGGACTGAAGGCACAGGAATCCGGTACGGGGAAACCTCGTCCCCCGTTTGTGCAAGGTCCAGAACCTGACGCACGAAGCTAGTCCGAGGCAGCCCCATGACGGAGGTACGAAATGTGGTAACCAACCCACGGATATCAGTGTGCCAACCGTCGACGAACCTTGCCTTCGGTCCGGGCTTTCAACCCCATCACGACACGGGGCTTGACGGTGTCGTTCATATCAACGGGGGCTTTAGATACACGAGCCAGCCGTATGCAACCTGCATAATAAAATATAATGCTGTACAACTGAACGACGCGTTTTTCTGTCTTCTACTCCGAAATGGAACCCGTTACAGAAAAACGGAGTCTTTTTAAAACATGCGTCGAACGGCTGAAATGTGATTTCCCCAATAACTTCCAGGAGAGAGACTCAGATACCCCACTTTCCCAAGTCCACCACCGCAGTTAATAAACTGGTTGTTGCCAACGTAAATTCCAACATGCGCCCCTTGTTCAAAAATAATCAAGTCCCCAGGACTTATTTGTGAAACGGGAACAGGGTCGCCAACACTCGAATACTGACCACGGCTTGCGGTGGTGAAGTGATAGCCGAGCGCGTGATGATAAACATATTCAGTAAAGTTGCTGCAGTCGAAACCGTACTGACCGCGATCTTCGTTATGCCCCCAAATGTAGGGTGTGCCCAACTTGCTTCGTGCAACAGACAGTACGGCATTCACTTTAGCCTGATGACTTGCTGTCAGTCCTGCTACAGGACGTATACTTGAATCGATCGTCACGCCTCTTGGCGGCAAATGAATGCTCGCCATTGCGGCTACCGCATCATCGCCCGTTTGCGACAGAGCGGTCTGATGATCGATTTCAGGTGTGGTGAGTTCGGTTGGCACGTTGAACGTATTGGATTGATGCGTGTTTGCGTTTACGACCTGAACGTGTTTGATGGTCGCTTTCGGATACAGCGTGGTCGCAAAATTGACAACACTCTCAAGACTGGATAGGTCGATAATGTCTTCGCCATGTTCAGAACCTTTGACAGGACTTACGCTTACGACAACTTGTTGTTGATTCTTCTGATATTCGGAACGAACGACTTTCACCAAATCGTGCGACTGCACGTTCTGTGCAATCGGAACTTGTGCGGAAATTTTGTTTTGGCTCTGTCCTGTTGGAATTTGACACCCTGAGAGCGTCCAGAGCATGGCAGCACTAAGTCCCCAATATACTGTTTTTTTGAGTTTGGCAAACAGCATTGCAGAGCCACCTTTTTAGAAATTTCTAAACTTAACGGGAGTTTTTCCTTTGTGCGTTTGAAATATCCACATAAACAAACGTGAATCGACTTCCCGTTTGCCTGCTTGCTGTGTGCGCGACTAGTGCCCCTTCAGGTAACATAGTTTGACAAACAGGAAGGGATATCCACCCGATAGCGAATGGTCACCGTGGGTGGTGATGATCGTGTGCATATTTGTTCGTGAACTAACAGCGCAAGAGGGCAACAAATTAGTACGCATTGCCCGTAAAAGCTCGGATTCTGTAGAAGTTCGACGTGCACTCGTTATACTGGCGTCCGCGCAAAAGATGAAAGTTCCAGAAATCTCTGATCTGTATCATCTCTCAAAAGAGCATATCAGGCACATCATCCGTGCGTTCGATGAGGATGGTTTTCAATCACTCAAGCCACGCTACGGCGGCGGGAGACCACGTACCTTCACCGAGGAGCAACGTGCAGATATCACGGAACTGGCCCAGATTCCACCTAAAGCACTGGGGTTGCCGTTTACTCAGTGGTCATTATCTAAGCTCAAGGAAACCGCTGAACAAAAGGGTATCTTGAAGTCCATTAGTATTGAAACCATCCGTGTCATCCTGGATGAAGCGGACATTACATATCAGCATACGAAGACCTGGAAAGAATCAAATGATCCAGAGTTTGAGTCTAAAAAAACGAATAGAATCGCTGTACCATAATCCCCCTACAGACGGACGATAATCTGTCTGGATGAGTTCGGTCCTTTATCAATTCAGCCTTTCCCAGGCAAGGGTTGGTTCAAAAAAGAGCACCCTGACCGACTGCCTGCAACCTATCACAGAAGTCATGGTGTTCGACATCTATTGACAGCCTTGGATCTAAAAGCGGATAAGTTATATGGGCACATCTCTGACCATAAGAAGCACCAGGATTTCCTGCGTTTTCTGAAGGTGTTGCGACGTCGGTACCATCGCTCAGAACGGTTGTACATGGTTCTTGACAATTTCTCACCGCACAAACATCGAGCTGTAACTATGTGGGCCGATGACCACAACGTGGAGTTGGTCTTCACGGCAACAAACGCTTCATGGATGAACCGAATTGAATGTCACTTTGGGCCCCTTCGCAAATTTGTACTGGATGGCAGCGATTATGAAAACCACAAGAAGTTAGCTCAAGCAATTCAAGAACATATTCGCTGGCGAAACAGATACAAGCGGGACAGACGCATTCTGGAAGAACAAAAGAAGATCAAGGTTGCCTGAAGGGGCACTAGTACTAAGCAACGTGGTGGTTTTAAAAGGAGTTGAGTTAAGTCAATTGATCATTGACAAAGGGGATTATGATGCAAGAAAGAGCGATCTCCTTTTTGCACGAAAGGGGGCGAATGTCGAAGAAGGACTTGGACTCGTCAATACATAAATATACAGTATTCGTTCGGAACTGTTATTGCGTTAGCGGGCAGTTTAACTGAATAAGGGTATCTTGTGCGTCAAACCATCATACAAAAACCAAGGGAATCTATTGATTCCCTTGGTTTTTTATTATTCGTGTTTATGTCTAACAAGAGTGACTTCTTGATTAGAGCCATTTGCAGCATCAAATGCCTCAATTTTAAAACCATGACTTATGAGGCAAGCAATGGCTGCTGCTGCTCGATTCGTGGTTGGTCCTGCAACTAAAATGGATAAACAAGAACTGGGGATGTCTCCCGCAGTGTCAACGGCATTGATGTGGAAATCTGTACTATCGTAATTTAAAATCACAACACCAGTATTGTTGTCACAATGCTTAGACATCTGTACCCTCCTTTCAAGTTTGAAAGTGGAACTGGAAGGTTTGTTTGTCACTTTACTTGATATAAAATAATCCGATTCATGCAGGTTTGTTCGGGCTTTTAAATCACTTTTGCAATTTTGGGAAAGATGTCCGACAAGCATCTGTCCAGGGAATGCATGAACATACAATCTGAATAAACCTGAACTTATGGGACTCTTGGGCAGTTTAACTGAAGAACGGAGCATAGCCATATAGTCAGCGTGTCTTAGGATCGAAAGGGCATGATCTTGTAACTAATCGTTGTTTCTACACGTCTTGTGATACAGAGGTGAGTGAATGAAACGATTACTTTTGACCGTACTGGTTTTGCCTATATTGATGCTTTCGGGTTGTAGCGATGCCCAAACACGTACAAGTCTGCCTGTTATATATATCGCCACACCCAAAATGGGAGAAGTAAAATTTGCGGAAGTAAGCGAGATGACACCAAACCCCAAAGCTAACATCCAATTGAATCTGAAGGACCCACATGATAAAGCTGTTCTTCAAAAAGTGTTGCATTGGCTTCAAACGGCTCCGTATTCCAAACTCGAAGATCAACATCAACCAATGCCATCGGAAGGACCTACTACTCTAATTCTGAAATTGAACAATGGACAGGAAGCTTGGATACAACCAGCAACAAACTGTATTACAAACGGAAACTCTACAACTTGCAAATCCGCTAAAGGGTATATCGACTTTCAATATACTGACAGTACAAGGAGGACGCGGCTTAAATCTGAGGCATTAGACGAATGGCTACTAGGTGCGTGGAAACATGACATCGTACCAAAGGGTTAAATGCATAGACGAGTTAGCCGAGAGAAGCGGTCACAAGCGATCGGAGTTCATAAATACTTTGTTGAGAGAGACGGTTTTCAAGGTCAGTATAGTGGCGCTATTGCGCTAATGGGCAGTTTAACAGTACAGATTTTAAAGCGTTGTGCAAAAAGGCGGATGCAGAAGGGGATTATGGACACAGTTATTAGGAAAGTAAAATTTCTCGATTCTCCCGAAGTGAACGTAACTGCTTCTGAATATAGGAAGCAGTCTTCTCTGTTCCCTGTTTCAGAATCCGTTGCTCCAAGTCTACCTTTATACCCCATATTTCCCATGAAAGATGTAAATACGGTGCGGCTTGAAGCTCTACCTCTTTCAACTGCCGTATGCTACGATATCCGTCTTGGAACATTCTCCATTTGTCCGCATACTCGTTGTCGTTTTTTGCCCAACCCTGCAGATCTGAAGCTCGCCAGCCGGGTCCACCAGAATCAAAATCATAAAGGATGATCTGACCATCGTCCGTTACATGCAGATTGTCCAAGGTAGCATCCCCGTGAATGGGTCCCCAGTCAAGCCCGTATCTGTCTAGCTCATTCATTTTAACGGTAATTTGTTTAGCAAGTTCACATAAAAATAATCGGTCTTCATTTTCATCAAATAATGACAAAACAAGACTTACAGGGGTATCTACGAGGTATTTCAGATTTAGCGGACTTCTTTGGAAGTCAGACTCGAAATCGCTTGACATTGTATGCATACGAGCGATTGCCACGCCAAACTCACGATAGAGTTCAAGTGAAAACGGTGGCGTTGGTTTTTTGCCTTCAGCATACTCAAATAGCACTACATTGCACTTGCCATTTAACATCTCTAGCGGATGGACGTAGCGCCCATCGTTTCCCATTATCGGATTTGATACTCGTAAGCCTTTCCGAACGAGATGATTGAGCAGTGCAACTTCGTACTCGATTTCTTGCTCCTTTCGCCATGTTTCCTTGTATGCTTTAAGGACGTATTGCTTGCTTGGTGTTGAAATGAGAAATACGTCATTCGTGTAGGAGCGGAGCAACTCACCATAGGCCGGTAGATCAATTGGATAAATTGACGCAAGGTATCTGATTATTTTGATGATGTCCATAAGTTAATAATAAACGAAAGATAAAGCTTTGCAATAATCAGCGGTATGACCGGAACGTGACAACACGACGGAACAGCGGGGTTTGCGATACGACTTGTGATTGCATACGCAAGTGTTCGAAGTCAATATAATTCCTAGTTCAACCCTTTTACATGAGGTGCTGATATTCTCTGATAGGGCATTTATGGGCTCAGAGAATTTACAAAATGAACGATAATCTTCTGGGACTAGTCATAATGAACGACACCGGCTCCGTTTCGCACATCGTGGATTACACTGAGACTTAGGAACAGTGCAGAGCCACATACGAAAGCCTTACTATGAAGACTATCACAAAATTTGTAGGTTTGGATGTATCTAAGGAAAATATCGCAGTTGCGGTAGCAGACGAAGGTCGTGGTGAACCGAGATATATCGGAATGTTCCCTCATACGGTGGAAGCTGTAAGGAGCCTGGTACATAGATTGAGACACAATCGGCGCCCTGAAACTAAGCTTAGTGCTTGGGGGGCTATGTATCGTCGGTGGCTGGACGGTCTCAAATGGACGGATCGTCGAGAGCAAGTGGTGTACCAGGAGTATTTGCATCATTTAGACGAGATTGAGGGACGTCTCAAACCTCTTGAGGCAGCTATACATTTGGAGGCAACGGAAAGCGAGAGAACTCCAGTGATTCAGGCTTTGCAAACACTGAAGGGTGTTGCAGAGGTCATCGCAACATCATTGGTCGCTGAGGTTGGGGAGTTTCGTCGTTTCCGGAATCCAAAGCAATTGATGGCGTATGCTGGATTGGTACCATCCGAGTACTCAAGTGGTGTGTCTCGAAAGCAGGGTAGAATCACGAAGTCTGGGAATGCCCATCTCAGACGAGTACTCGGTGAGGCTGCATGGTGTTACCGATACAAACCGGCCATTAAAGGAAAGATTCGTAAGCGGCAAGAAGGGCAGAGTCCATTAGCGATGGTGGATACATTTAGTGGACATATCGAACTTGCGAAACATGATCTTCACCCCAGATGGATGCTCATGTATATTCCTGTTTATTTGTTTGGTATTTGGGATAGTTATCAACCCGCTGTCGACATCAATAACGTGTACTTGCTCGCGGAGCGCGAAGATGCCCCCTACAATTCCATAGCCTCTCGGTATTGGATTGTCGCTGAACCCTCAACGGTTCTGTGCCTGGAGGATCTTCGTTTGCCCCCATGTTCGTCAGTTCCACTTGACAATTCAAAATTGGAAATTCAGCGCCACCATGAAAAGAAAATACGCTGTGCGCCAAATAATACTTGACTTTTTAGAATCACCCCAACAATCGCCGAGAAGGGCTTAACCGCTCTATCTCATCGGAATTGGGGTTGCTTTATGTTACCCATGGTGCGGTCTCATCAGCAGTATCAGTCGTTCGTTGAGCAACAACTTCGTATTCACTACGGGAATGGGTCGCTTCTCTTTGTCGCAAAGGACTGGTCGCTTGTTAAGAAGTTCTGGATTACCGACCTCTCTTGCACGTTTCGCTTACTCGAAGGAGCTTTTTCGTGTCGTGGTCCAAGGTCCATTGACCCTGCCGACTTACTTCGTTCCTATCTACTCATGTTGCAAGTCGGAGAACCATCGATTACAGAGTGGGTCAATCAGTTGCATCGTTGCCCACTGTATGCCATCCTGAGTGGCTTTGAGTACGGGAAAACGCCTGGTGTCGGTACCTTCTACCATTTCTTTAAGCGGCTGTGGTCTCATACCTCCGCGAATCTTTCGCCCAAGCTCAGACTCAATCGAAAGAAAGTCAAAGGTGGCAAAAAGGGAGAAAAGGCACCAACCAAAGCGTATAGCAAAATCGCAAATCTCATGGCTCAGCTACAAAAGCGCTCAGCCACCAAGCCACAGCCATTTGACAGATTGCTTGTGCTCTTTCAACAGCAGTTCCTTACCGTATCTGCCACTCTAGGCTTACTGGGCGACACGAACGCACTGTCAATCGCAGGTGATGGAATGCCGCTTCAAACAGCTACCCAAGTTCGTAGCCGACGACTTTGCAACTGTCGTGAACTCGGTATCAAGCCATGCAGATCTCGGGTTCGACAGTTACAACCCGTTTATAAGCATTTGTGGATAACCGGAATCCCGTAACGGCGCGGAATTCCGGTTATTTTATGTAGGCATTTTTACGAAAAGTTGTAGACATGCGAATTTCTGTGGATAACTAGTATTGTTATCCACAGTAGTTGACTTCGTAGAACATATGATTTTAAAATGTAGACATGTACATACGGCGGATATCACGAAAAAATAAAAACGGTTCTGTCACGTCCTACGTGCAGCTTGCCCATAATGAACGCAATCCCAAGACCGGCAATCCCCAAGCGAAAGTCCTCTACCACTTCGGGCGTGAAGATGAAGTGGACATGGATGGATTGAAGAGGCTTGCCGCGAGCATCTCACGATTCCTTGGTGATGAACCCGTTGCGTCGGAGCCCAAGGATAGCGTGCAGTTGAGTCTGCTCGATAGCAAAACGTTTGGCACCGCTTATATCGTCGACTCGTTGTGGCATGAACTTGGCGTGGGTCAAGCCATATCCAAGCGTCTGGCACAGCGCAAATATGAAGCCCCGATAGAGCGGGCCATCTTTGCGATGGTCGCCAATCGAGCCTTGGACCCCTCGAGCAAGCTTGGCATGGAGGACTGTGTGAAGCGAGACATCGCACTCCCCGGTGTTGAGAACTTTGAGGTCCACCAGGGGTACCGTGCAATGGATTTCCTGATTGAATCGGACGTAGACATCCAGAGAGAAGTGTTCGAGACTGTCGCCGACTTGTTGAACCTGGAAGTCGACTTACTGTTCTTTGACACCACTTCAAGCTACTTTGAAATGGATGACGAGCCGGAAGAAGACAGTCTGAAGCAACCCGGCTACTCCAAGGACCACCGGCCGGACTTACCGCAGGTCGTAATTGGTTTTGCAGTGACCCGAGACGGCATCCCTGTGCGGTGTTGGGTATGGCCAGGAACACGTCAGACATGACCGTCATTCCAGAAGTGAAGAAGGACCTCATTGGCTGGCGTCTCGGACGCGTCGTTACGGTCGTCGACCGTGGGTTCAGCTCGGGGGACAATTTACGTGAACTCCAGAAAGCCGGAGGGCATTACATTGCTGGAGAGAAGATGACCTCTGGGAAGCAGACAGTCGAAGATGCCATGTCTCGTCCTGGGCGATTTAAAACGATACGGGATAACCTTGAAATAAAGGAAATCGTCGTAGGAGACGGTGAGGCACGGGTCCGATATGTGCTCGTTCGCAACCCAGATGAAGCTCGCCGAGATGCGTTTCGGCGCGAGGCACACCTCAAGGCCCTGGAAGCAGAGCTCGCACGACTCAAGGAGTTGGATAACGACGCACACACCAAGGCGCACTGTCGATTGCAAAGTCACCCGACCTTCAAGCGTTACTTGAAGTCGGACAAGCGTGGCAATCTCACAGTTGACCACCAGGCGGTTAAGGCGATGGAACGACTGGACGGAAAGTATCTGATCCGAACCTCAGACGACACACTGTCCGCGGAAGATGTGGCCCTTGGATACAAGCAGCTCTGGCAGGTTGAGGCGGCATTCCGTTCTCTGAAACAGACCATGGAATTGCGCCCGATGTACCACAGGAAGAATGAGCGGATTCGGGCACATGTACTACTGTGCTGGCTCTCGTTACTTTTGGTTCGGGTGGCAGAGAACCGAACTAGCCACACATGGCGAGAGATCCGTTCTGTCATGAACGAGATGCACCTTGTAACCTACAAAGCTGGTAGCGGCAGAGTCCGGCAGCGAACAGAAGTAACCCCGGAGCAGGCACAAATCCTGAAAGCGCTGGGTTACGAACATCCACCGTTGTTCTCGGACATATCCACAGATACGCTGTAGGCACCACACGAAGTTATCCACAGTCCCGAAACCCTAGAAGCACCAACGGGTTTCGGGATTTCGTGTATCTACGACTGTCGAAGCCGAGCAGATGCTATCGTATCTATTCCCAACCCGACTGTGATATGGGCTGGGACAGTTATCGAAACAGGTACTTCTTCGGTTATCACCTTTACACGTTTGTTGCTGCGGATAGTCCTTACGACCTGCCACTTTACCCCAGACTTCAACGAGCTTCGCGCCATGATGCGACCTCTTGGGTAGTCAGTGCGCGTGAGTTCGTCGAACGCTTTCGTGAATATACCTGGGACAAAGCCATTTTAGATGCCGCGCACGACGCACTGCCAATCTACCAGTACCTTCTATCACGGAAAGTAAAGCCATTTATCGATTTAAACCTGCGCAGTACGGGGAGCAAGGGGGTTCGCAAGGATGACATCACGTTTTCCCCTACTGGGGTTCCGTTTTGTAAAAAGGGGCTAGAGATGAAAGATCGTGGCTACGACTACACACGCGGTCGCCGAAAGTACTATTGTCCACTCGTCGTCAAAGGTGTGGTGACTTGTGATACGCCCTGTTCTGATTCACCTTACGGAAGATGCGTACACACATATACCAAACACAATCCTCGCTTGTTCCCACCAGTCGCCCGCAACAGCAACGAGTGGAACGATGTCTACAAACGCAGAACCACCTGCGAGCGTAGCAACAAGCGAGCAAAGGAAGATTTTCTCCTCGAAGCTGCCAAGCATCGCAGCACCATGATGTGGACCGTCCGCATCTATGGCATTGCCATGTGCCAACACATGGACGCTTGGTACCAAGAGAGTAATCTAGACCTATCGTCGATACTCTTGTCAGCCTGAAAATACCCCAATCATACCATCTCCAGCGATGACTTTTTGAAAATCGGATCGTCATCGCTCTGTTTGTTATACCCTTTTTCAAGGAACACGGTGGTTTAAACCATTGCTCGCAGATTTTCCAGTGGATTCTTGGAAGGCATTCCGATATATCTTACTGTTCTGCGCTCCAATGCCGAGAGGCTATTTCCTATAGTATTGGTGCGGTTGAAATCAATTATTTGGACAAGAGAAACCCCATCATGTCAGTCATTTGGTCACTATTTATGCCTGGACTCGGGCAGTTACACATCCATCGCATTTTGACCGCATTTTTTGCCCTGATCTGGACGATTGTCTTCTTATATGCCTCACATCTCCTTGAAGCAATCCAACTTCTATTCTTTGGGGAAATCTCAAAGGCGACGCAAGTGCTGGATAAACAATGGTTGTTGTATATGCCTTCCATGTGGGGCTTTGCCGTTTATGATTCCTACGTGAACACGGTCGAAAACAACAAATTGTACGAAGCCGAACAAAAGGAGTTTCTAATAAGGAATTACCAGAGCCCTGGATTTAGGATTAAAAGAGGGAAAGTGGTGGATCAATGATACAGATTTTTTCCACCCTTGAACACTCCGTAAAATTGGAATTAGCGATCAGCGCACTTGAACAAGAGGGAATATCAAAAGAAAGCATTTTTGCGGTTCCATTAACCAATCGTAAAGTGGAACGGAAACTATTCGATACCATGCACAATTCCGATGGAGTCTCTCTCGTCAGTACAGGATCAGCGCTTGGGACTGCGTTTTCAGTGATTGGAGCCAGTGTCGGCTTTTCATTAAACTTGGGACCGATTTATTGGGGGCTCATCGGCGTTGCGAGCGGATTCTTACTTGGATTTCTGATTGATCTGTTTATACTTAAGGTCACTAGCGTTGCATAAAGGAATTTATGGTTTGTCAAGTGCTTCGAGTTGTCAGAATGTATAGATGAAATGTTTGGAAGTTTCATGATTTAGACAACACCAACATGAAAAAATCTCCTTAGAATGAGAAGTACAGGTAGTCCTGTCCAACTCTCTCTAAGGAGACCCACCATGGACAAGGATACCACGAAATCGGCGTTCCGGGAGTATGTTACCCCGCTGAATGTCAGTACCATATTGCAGGAATTAAACCGTCTCAAGATGGAGCGGTACGTTAAGAAGCTCGGTGTCATCTCATTCATCCGGCTCGTCGTCTTCGCCCAGGTCAATCAAATCCCGTCACTGAAGGACATCAGTTTGGAGTTGGAAGCCAATGAATCCCTCCAGAAAGAACTGGCGCTAGACTCTATTAGTGCTTCCCAGTTGTCCAGGAAGTTGCGAGAAACGCCGTCATACTTTCTGGATTTCGTGTTCCGTGAATGTGTCGAGCAAATCACTCGCCAGGTCGGTGCAAAACGAGCGAACGAGAAAATGCGACGGATTAATCTGGTGGACTCATCGACCATTTCAATGTGTGTTTCACAGTATCCTTGGGCAGAGTTTCGCAGTACTAAAGCTGGTGTGAAACTGCACCTGCGTCTGGTATTTCTAGACGATCAAGTTGCGCCAGATAAGGCGATCCTCACGCCCGCCAAACCTGCGGACAAGACACAGATGGATGCGTTAGTGGTCGTAGAACCGAATGCGTTGAACGTCTTTGACCGTGGCTATGTGGATTACCGTAAGTTCGATACGTACTGTGCAAACGGAACGAAGTTTGTCACTCGGCTCAAAGATAATGCGGTCATTCACGAAGTCATTGAAGAGCGACAGGTACCGTCCGATTCACCGGTTACGAGAGAAGCATTGGTACGCTTGGGGAGTTATCCAAATTACGTGATGGAGCACACCCTGCGGTTGCTTGAAACCACGGACAATGAAGGCAAGCGCGTCGTGATACTGACGAATGACATGACGATGGATGCAGAGCAAATCTGTGACGTGTACCGAAAGCGTTGGCAAATAGAGTTGTTCTTTAAATGGGTCAAGCAGCACCTGGTACTCAAGCGCCTATACGGTCATAGTGAAAATGGCGTGTATAACCAACTGCTCATTGCACTGATTACGTACTGCCTGTTGATTCTCTTGCAAGCGAAGGTGTCCCACAGCGGCAAGCTACTTGAGGTTTACAAATGTCTACGTCTCTATTGGGACCGAGCCTTTTCTGAGTTTGTGAAGGCGTTGTACAAGAAACCAGGTCGAACATCCAAGGGACGACGACGATGCAAGGTGGAAGACATCTTTGAGCAAACGGTGCAGCAGTACATAGAGCGTGAAACGGAGCATCTTGAGACCGTTATCTACGACCTAATCTAACATTCCTGATTATGGATATTCGGACTACCTGACATAGGGGTATTGACCTTTTAGACCATAAGCCACGGAAACAAAAAATCCGAGTATTCAGTCCGTAACTTTGAACGGCAATTCACCCTCTCTTGACAGGCTCAGAGAAGTTTTATGCAACGTTAGTGACTTAAGGTGATTAAAAAGCGCCAACGGCTACTACGTGGTAAGAATCCTCAAGTTATTTTAGTTGTGGAATGCACCGAAAAACAGGCGGATGCTGTAGAAGACATTCTGTGGCATTTCTTGGCTTTAGGAGTCGCCAGAGTGGAATGTAAATAATGGAATTGAGTATAAAATTGCCAAATCAAAACCCTTATTCAATTAACCTGCCCGAGAGCGACATTTCGACGTCAACAACAAGAACGAATATTCATACAAAAACAGTGGCATGCAGCCTGTTCAGTTCTCGCCCCCTATAGTTCAAGACAAACACGAGAATTGTTTCATGCTCCAACGTCAACATGACGACAAATGCCTTTATAAACGACCCACTCGCTTACTTTGAGCGACGGATTAGGTAGTCTTCGCACCTCTTATTTGGATTAACTGGTCAACTATCGCCTTTACACAAATTCCGATAAGGATGTAAATCGGAAACGAATAGATGGACTTCCAATTATTCAGTTCGTACAATCTCAACCAAATGAGAAGTGGCTCTGTTAAGAAAGAGAAGACGGCTGACATAATTACCATAGCACAGACAAATGTTTTCCACCTTGGGCAGTACTGATAAATGAGGGAGTAAATCGTTGGGAAAGCAAAGTAATTTACCGATACTAAAGGTGGAACCAGTGGCAATATCATATTTGGATAACCCCATAACATGTTCTGGGCTCCAAGTTCATCAAGAAGGGATGCAATCGCGGCAATTATTAATCCAAAACCCATCACCTCAAATATACGTTTTTTGTCTACAAGCTTCCACCAGATTCCAGCTGTTATGATGCATGCTACAACGAGAATCCACCAACCGAACGAGAACAAGTTGTGATGAACCCAATATTCGTAGTTGGTCTTCGCAAGTACTGTGCGTGCCTTCACCACATCATCCCATGTCGGCACGTTTTTCATGATTCATCACTCATTCTTAGGTACTTCTCCTCTACGCATTGTTGAATCATCTATGTCACGGCTTGCAAATAAGTTTGCACACTGTACTGTTCCCAACGACAATTGATTTTTTTGATTCAATTTCCCACGGTCGTAAATATCATACAATCACTTACAAATTTGCAGTCGTAATTTTCCACTGAATTTTATCTGTCACCTTTCGTGAGAAAATCGCTATTGCACACTTCTGCCCGAGAGTGCAATAAGACCAAAATATTCGAAATGAATATTCATGCAGTATTGGCCATGCGTTGTTTCTTCAGTTATTTCCCCCGTTCTGCTTCGAAGAGATACTCTCTCGTTGGAATGAGAATACAGTTCCATTGCTCGTGCCGCAAATCTTGGGACCCTAGCCGTCCGCTATATTTATTTAGATACTCTGAACACGAAATATATCAGCTGCCGCCGCTTTAAGTAATTCAGCCATTTCTTTCTGGAAAACTTGTGGATTACGCGCCGCAATGCCACGATCAAAAACGTATCGACGGAAGGATATGTAAGGATTCTTGGAAGCTTCTCTTAGTACAGCAAATACACTCTTACTGCGTCTAGTCAGGAGTCCAGACAAAACTTCAACGTCTTCGATGGACATCCGGTGGAGGTAGACTGTTTGGTGGATGCCATGTAACTCGCTCCATGATCTGCGAGTCTCATCTTCAAAGGGGGGTATGTGCGGAAACTCCCCCAATGTTGCGGACACCAAGTGAAGTTCCGTAACACCGTCCAAATTAATTTCTGCGCACTCATGATTGAGTATCTGTCTCATCCGACCGTACAGTTGCTGCATCGGCTCAATTGTCATCAGACGTTGATCTGACTGAATGGAAGCCAAGTCTCCTTTGACGACGGACGCTTCATACCGTAAGCGTTTTGCCTTAACCTCAATAGCGATTACCTTATTCCCAGCACGAACAATGACGTCCGGTGAATCATGTCTTGATTTCTTAGGACCAAATTTTATCTCTGGATAGATGACGTAGGTCGATGAACTTTGCTTACAAGCTCCTGAAACCGTATCAAAGACATAGAGCTCTAATGGCTTACCGAAAAAATTCTGAAACCGAAGATCATCCTGAGAAAAACATGCCCGTATCTTCCAAAATAGCCCCTCCGTCAGCGCGTATTCAAGAACAGGCAGATTTACTGGGATTACAGAATCGCCAGGAAACAAATAAAGTGGATGATCGTGAAAGAACTTAAAATCCCAAGGCTCCGAAACATTGTTCGTAAAGGCTCCCTTACCCTCTTCAAACGTAAAGCAAAGCGGTTGGATTACATCGGCGACGATGTGCGCGATGGCTGTCTTTTCAAATGCAGTGGAAATGCTTTGATACCAATCTTCGCGGATTTTCCCGCCTACATCCCCGGTTTTTTGCTTCCACATGGCATAGAGTCCAAATAGGGCTGTGATGTAATCCAGAAGACTTACACCGTATTTATCTTGAAAAACAGTTTGGAAGTCAAAGAAGTCCTGCTTGTAGCGCTCCGCTTGCCGAGCGATGACACAATACAGCACAAGCGTCCGCATGAGTGATTGTTCGAAGTTTGGGCGTTCGCCAAATACAAAGGCCTGAAACAGGTCTACAGGTCCGCCACGAGACTGCTCTGACAACACGTCACCAAATCGCATACACAATGGGAATACCATTTTGTACTGTTCGTAAACTTCCTGACTAGATGGTGGGGTTGGAGACTCGCAATGAACCAAAATGTATTTCCACATTGCAAATAGCCCTTGAGGGAAGTATATTGGTCGATTATGCACCAACTGGTGAACGTGTTGACGTACGCATGCAACTGTATCGGCATCTTCGGAACGTTCAATTACTACCTGACCCAAAAGGGCATCCATGTGCTTAATAAAGTCACTTCTGAAAACATCGGAGTTTTCTTGATTCGATGATCCAAGTTGTGACAGAATCAAAAACATAGCTGCAGGTTGGACGCGTCGCCTCAGTATCTCGACAATCTTGTCAAGCGATGTCGTTTGTTGGAATAACTCCTTGCCAGTCAAATACGGACTTATGAAAGCCAACCTAACACTCCCTCTAACATTACCAACTATCGATGTAAGACTCAGGTAAGTGCCTCACACAACACGCATATCCAGGCGTACTGTTGAACTATGCTGCCCGATTGTGACAGAACATGGGTATCATAACCGATACATATTCATGCGACGAGGCGTGCGAGCCTTTGTCGCAGATTCGCCCCCAATGATATGAACGACACCGTCAAGCCCCGTGTCGTGATGGGGTTGAAAGCCCGGACCGAAGGCAAGGTTCGTCGACGGTTGGCACACTGATATCCGTGGGTTGGTTACCACATTTCGTACCTCCGTCATGGGGCTGCCTCGGACTAGCTTCGTGCGTCAGGTTCTGGACCTTGCACAATCGGGGGACGAGGTTTCCCCGTACCGGATTCCTGTGCCTTCAGTCCCGACCTTCAACCCTAATTACAATTATTCTTTACTACAGTTCTTTTCCAAAACTTATACTGCAGTCGATGTCTCCATCTGTCGCTCTGCCTCACATGCGATGGCCCATATAAATCCCAACAATTCTCTTGCTACTGAAGTGACGGCTACATTGTGATGCTTACCTCTAGATACCATCTTCATATACTTTCGATGGAGCCTGTCCTGTGCTCGCCAAGCAATGTCCTGGATCTTGGGACTCTGACCTTCTTGCCGCTTACGAATCTTTCCTTTAATGGCGGGTTTATATCGGTAACACCAGGCAGCCTCACCAAGAACCCGTCTGAGATGTGCATTCCCAGACTTCGTGATTCTACCTTGCTTTCGAGATACACCACTCGAATACTCGGATGGTACCAGTCCGGCATATGCCATTAACTGCTTTGGATTCCGGAAACGACGAAACTCCCCAACCTCAGCGACCAAAGAGGTTGCGATGACCTCTGCAACACCCTTCAGTGTTTGCAAAGCCTGAATCACTGGAGCTCTCTCGCTTTCCGTTGCCTCCAAGTGTATAGCTGCCTCAAGACGTTTGAGACGTCCCTCAATCTCGTCTAAGTGATGCAAATACTCCTGGTACACCACTTGTTCTCGGCGATCCGCCCATTTGAGACCGTCCAACCACCGACGATGCATAGCTCCCCAAGCACTAAGTTTAGTTTCAGGACGCCGATTGTGTCTCAGTAGGAACTTGGATAGCCGATGCCTTGCCCGTGTACGGTCTTCCACCGCATCTTCCCGTGCCCGCACTAAATCCCGTAATGACTCGTTTTCCTCATTCGGGACAAAGACTGCAACCAATTCACCAGCACGGAACAACTGTGCCAATCTCAACGCATCTCGCTTGTCTGTCTTCACTCGGTCTCCTTGGCGAACTGGAATGAGGGATGGTGCGACAACGGTACACGGCATGTCCATTGCGCGCAGTAGTCGATACAGTCCATAGCCTGTCGGACCTGCTTCGTAACAAAACTCCAGTTCGACGCCATCTGAAGCCAATCTATGTACCAGGCTCCTTACAGCTTCCACCGTATGAGGGAACATTCCGATATATCTCGGTTCACCACGGCCCTCGTCTGCTACCGCAACTGCGATGCCTTCCTTAGACACATCCAAACCTACAAACTTTGTGATAGTCTTCATAGTATCGGCTCCCTTCGTATGTGGCTCTGCACTGGTCTCCTAACTTCAGTGTAAACCACGATGTGCGAAACGGAGCCGGTGTCGTTCATTATGACTAGCGCAATAAGGGTCCCGAGAAAACTGTTACGTTTCCACACTTTTCAACATTCTTTCACAACCATAAATAACAGCCACAGTTAAGATTATAATTAACTTCTGGAAATCATAGTATAATGGCTACCATAGGGACGGTGACAGCATGACCAGAAAGCTAATTGGTAATATCACAACATCTCTATGTGTCATTTCACTGGTAACAGGATGTGCGGTTAATTCATCAAAAGTTGCTGACACAAAACCAACAAACGGCCATGTGAACGGTACAGTTATTTCAATCACGCCAATTAAAGTTCCCGATACGAGTCCTAATGTAAAAACCTTTAAGATGATGTATTGGAGTGACAATACACGGACAGTAGCGTACATGTCGGTTCCGATCAAATCAGGCAGTTACCCACTATTGGTCAACTGCCACGGTGGTTTTAGTTTTGCTATGCAAGAAACACATGTACCAAGCCCTGCAAATCAAGACACTTTGGAAGGCGCTTCAAGCACATTTATTCAAGTAGTTCCAGAGTACAGAGGTTACGATGATAGTGACGGCACTGTGCCAGGTCTTGACGGGGAAACGCTTGATACGAACAATGCAATAAAGGCTGTTGAAAGTCACTATCACGTGAAGCCAGACCATATTGACCTTTTGGGCACATCGATGGGTGGTGCCGTTGTATTAAAACTTGCCTCAGAGAGAACCGATATTCATTCTGTCCTAGCAGTTAGTCCATTTGTCGGCTGGGATAGTATGGGAGAATGGGCAAAGAACAACTTGAAGAATCCCGCAGCATCTAAATGGTACAACGATATGACTACAGTATACGGTCCTTTTAAGCCATCTTCACCAAAATATCAGGCCGTATCAATTGACTATACAAAAATTCACGCACCAACTCTTCTACTACAAGGTACAGCAGACCCTACAGTTCCTTGGCAATCAGTTCAGTTCTTTTACAATGAGCTAAAGCATACAAATAAAAATACCCACCTAATCTTGGTTCCTGGTGCTGGTCATGGAGTTCATGACAAGGCAGGACAAAATGATATTAATCAGTGGTACGTAGAAACTGGAATGTAAGTACATAAAATTCTACAATTCGATTTAAGTATAAAACGGCAGTCCTTTTAGGAGTGTCGTTTTCGAGTTAAGTGAAACTTATTGCACATTCCTACCCGCTAACGCAGTAACAGTTCCGAACCAACACTGCATTTTTAACTGGCGATTTCGAATCCTTCTCAGACATTCGTCTTCGTTAGCGACACAGCCCAATACACTAAATCAAATTAACCGCTGACCTATTCCGAGTGAGATTGCAGTATTGTAGATGTTCCAAGAGGCAACCAGATCTTGAAAAGGCAATCCGACTGAACCAAAAACAGTAATCTCTTCGCTGGTAAGTCGTCCATTTGATTTACCGTTTAAGACATCAGTTAAAGTGGGCACAGATTGAAACCCAACATCCACATTAAAGGTGTTGAGTGCTCCCATCGTAAACGCCATCTGTTGATTGTCACAAACAAACGTACTGTTCAGAATTACCTCTTCAGCTACTTCAACTTTTCCAGCCGTATCGGGGCCTAAAGTCGTAATATGTGTTCCTGGTTTAATCATGCGTGACAATAAAAATGGTTCTTTCGCCCATGTTGCACACACGACGATGTCAGCGGCTTTGACTGCTTCTTCTACGGACGAGACAACATTGCATGTGATGCCCTCTTTCCTTCTGCGCTTGGCATATTCAGTTGCTACTGATTCCCTTAAGTCGTATACATGGACTACATTGATCTGCCGTACATGCTTTAAATACCTAAATTGTATCTCGCCTTGAAATCCAGCCCCAATTATCGCAACTGTCGAAGCGTTCTCCTTTGCTAAGGCATCCGCAGCAACGGCTCCTGCAGCTGCAGTTCTGTGACCCGTAACCAACGGAGAATCAAGGATGGCGAGTAATTCGCCTGTCATTGAATTAAAAAGCTGTATTACGCCTTGGATTGCTGGAAGACCATTGGACGGGTTGTTCGGATATTTTGCATGTACTTTAACTGTATAAGCAGGAATTCCTGGCACTGTTCCTGGCACCAAAATCATTGCTTGGGCATCTTTTGGAGCATCATGTATCGATGTTAAGTCTGCTTTAATACGTTTGGGTTCTGTACGATCAGCATCAAGTGATTGAAAACCACACTTTATTGAGCCAATTAGACTCTTCTCGTTTACGCATTTCGAAATGTCCTTTTCGTTGAGCCATAGCATTACTATCACTTCTCCCCGACACCACAACCCCTGTTATCAAATTGTACCAAATTATTTAATATGCTTGCTATTGCACACTTCTGCCCGATGAGTTCAATTAAGTCTCACCTGCATATGCCTTTGCCCAATGATATGGTTGAATTTCCTTTAGCGTCTTGTAATCCAATTCACCATTTTCGGTGTACACCGCCGCCTTCACATCTTCCCCCAGTAGATCAACCTCTCTTGGCAAATGCCGCATGGAGTTAAAATCTTGAAGTTGGAATTCTCATCGTCACGAACCACACAAATGGAGTGAGTCACTGGATCATTGAATTTATGGGCCTCCAGGATTGCTCCAGTCTCAATACATACATTGGTCGCATCAACGAGCACTTCGGGTGCGACACTGGTTAAAATACGTCCACTCTTTGTATACATAGCTGCAGCACCGCCCCAACCGATAGGGTATCTTTGTTGAATTAATTCAACCGCTGAATCGTACAATTTTTGTTCTATATTCATGACCATTCCTCCTGATTTCATCTTGAGTTTTCCTGCCCGAGAGTCCCATTAGGACCGGTTTTGCTGATTGTATGTTCATGCATTACCTTAACGAATCGCTTCTGGGACATTTGCCCCCGTTAAGCAACGAGGGGCTTGTCGAGATGTATATAATCATACACTGCCCTCCTTTGCGGGTGGGCCATGGTTGCGCAAATGCTGTATGGCAGTGCGTGCATGCTCTTGAACGAAGAGGAGTCGCGCCAGCTTGAGGATGAAGTCACATCACCTGGTGGTGCCACAGCAGCTGGTCTATCTGTGTTGGATAAAGCTGATTTCGGTACGGTTCTTAAACAAGCCATCGATGCTACCAATCAACGTGCCGATGAATTAATGCTAAACTATGGACAGAATTGACAGGGAGTGAGAAAGTTTGAGCAACGAAGGATTTATCAATGTCGAAGGTGGCCGCATCTGGTATCAGATTGTTGGCGACAACCGCGATGCAATTCCACTGATCACCCTCCATGGTGGCCCGGGTAGTTCACATCTGGGTATGGAACCACTTGCAGAGGCACTTGGTTCGAAACGCCCTGTGATTATGTATGATCAATTGGGTTGCGGCCAATCGGATCGTCCTGATGATGCCTCGCTTTGGACGATTGAACGGTTCGTTCGTGAACTAGCCGCGCTCCGCGACGCATTAGGACTTAAGAAAGTCCACATTCTCGGCCACTCCTGGGGAACGATGCTGCTCGCAGACTATCTTTTGACGCAACCAGAAGGTGTCGCCAGTGCGATCTTCTCCAGTCCTTGCCTCAGTGTAACCCGTTGGATTGAAGATGCGGATCGGTATCGAAAGGAACTGCCAGAAGATGTTCAGGTTGTTCTGAGTGAGTGTGAGGCAAACGGAACGACAGATTCGGAAGCTTATCAAAATGCGGAAAAAGTCTATATGCAGAAGTACCTCTGCCGCGTCGAGCGATCAGAAGAAGAAAAGGCACGCCGCAAAGCTGCATTTGGTGAAGCTGTCTACAACTACATGTGGGGCCCCTCCGAGTTCCATGCAACCGGAACGTTGCGCGACTATGACCAGACTGACAGGCTGCATGAGATCACTGTTCCATCTCTGTTTACCTGTGGCTTTTACGACGAAGCGTCACCCGCTTCAACTGAGTATTATCACAGCCTCATAGCAGGCTCTGAGTTTCACGTCTATCCAAACAGCTCCCACTCACCAATCGTGGAGGAACCAGAAGCGTACTTCCGGACGGTGGAAGCTTTTTTGCGCAAGCACGAGTAGGTTGCTCGGCGGGGCGGTGTAACAAAAGGACACTTCAGATGAGAAGTGTCCTTTGTGGTCCCATAACCTCTTTTATGTAACGAATGAAACACCAGTTCGACAATCGAATCAACCTAAAATCCTTAGTCTCCTCAGCTTACAAGTAGCGGGCTTATTGCGCATACCTGCCCGCTAGCGATACAAGACATCGGTGCGAGGTTGTGTATATCCATGCACAAATGAATGCACAAGCTTGTGGGATTAACGCACCCGTATGCGCAAGTAGAGTTTGAAATAGATTCCCCGAAAAATAGCATGTCTCGCATTATAAGTACTCCAACTCTCCAACAGACAAGCGGACACCGTTTTGGTGTCCGCCGTACAAACCATATGTGGGTCATGTCCAATTCGGCAACAGCGTTTCACCCCGGTCCGTAGCAGGCGCTGGAGTAACAGAGAGTGCCGAGATTTCATCACGCCATTCAGGAGTCATGTCCACATCGATGGCAGCCAGCGAATTCTCAAGCTGCTCCACATTTCTTGAACCGATAATTGGTGCCGTGATTGCCGGATGGGACATCACCCAAGCGACAGCAAGGGTCGCCGGATTCATGCCGTGTTTTTCCGCATATTCAGTAAACCGATCAGCCACAACAAAATTCATATCGTCACCGTACCGAGCGGTGTATCTCGCGTCGTCAACCAACCGTCCATGCACGGGGCGCTTATTCACACCATACTTTCCTGTAAGGAGCCCGCCTCCTAAAGGACTATATGGAACCACGCCGATTTGTTCGGAGACCGCAAGAGGTAAAATTTCGACCTCAGCTTGACGTTTCACCAAGTTGTACATCGGTTGTATCAGTTCGAAACGAGCCAGTTCTTCTTTGGCAGAAATCCCGTGTGCCTTGGCAATTTGCCACGCCGCCCAATTACTCACTGCCGGATAGAGAATCTTCCCTTGTGCTTGCAAATCATCCAGTGCTCGAAGCGTTTCTTCCATCGACGTGTTTTCGTCAAACATATGCACAAAGTAAAAATCAATACGATCCGTCTTTAGGCGTCGCAAACTCTTCTCGACTTCAAGCATGATATGGCGGCGGGAGAGTCCTTTCGCATTCACGTCTGTTCCAGTTGGGAAAAAGACTTTCGTCGTGAGTACAATTTCATCTCGACAATCGGCAATGCACTCCCCGAGGATTTCTTCCGAGCGACCGGCGCTATACACATTGGCAGTATCAAAGAAGTTGATACCAGCTTCACGGCATCGCTTAAACATGTCTTTTGATATTTCTTCATCGGCGTTACCGCCAAAGGACATCGTGCCAAAACATAAAGATGATACCTGAACCCCTGTTTTACCTACTGTGCTGTATTTCACCATAAACCCTCCTGCTCTTCGTTTTCCGGAATTACTTCATTGACACAACTTAACGCGTTTAGTGTTCTCGGGAAACCCATATAAACCCATATACGGAAGACAGTGCGTGATAGCGGTGATCATGGTTTCCGTGCTATTCCCTACATTGAGGTTGCCTTGGACATGTGCCTTTACTTGGTTTTCGCAACCGCCGAGGCTGCTTACGATGCAGAGTGTCAAAAGCTCCCGCATTTTCAAATCAAGACCGCTACGGGTGTAGAAATCGCCAAAGCAGAAAGTCGAAAAATAGTCTTGGATGTGCTTTTGATTGGCTGGAGCGTGCTCCCGATTTTTCGCGATGACACCCCCGAAAATCTCGACCTGCACCGAAAGCCCCTTGTCAAACCGATTATCTCAACCCGCTTTTGGCTTTCAACTGGCAACGTAATATTCCTGGCTTTGAAAACCTCATTTACCTCTGGAATGGCATTAAGCGTTTTTGGGAATCCAATGTATGGCGCGCACTGGTAAACTGCCTCTCTGATTTCGACCGACGTCAGCCCAACATTCAATGCGGCGTGAACATGTGCCTTAAGTTGGGGTAATGTCTGATTAGTGACAAGCACTACCAGAGTGATAAGCTCTCGCTCTTTGTCCCCCAGGTTACCTTGGTGGAAAACTTCACCAAAAATGAAGTGGATCAGGATATCCTGAAAATCAGGATCGGTGACATATTCGGCAGGTACGCCATCGCCGAACAGCTGTTTGTACTTTTCCTTGCTCTTTTTAACTCGATTCAAAAATACCCCCTGTTTGACTGCGACTAAATGAGACCGTTGACGAAAATCCACTCTCCCCTTCCTGTTGCAAATTTTCCAATGGGCCGAATCTCATAGTGAAACAGAATCAACTCGTTTCGGAAGGAAGAGAACCGGAGTTCAGAGGGCGAAGCCCTTTACCTTTCAACAAACGTTTCACAAAGAAAGTGAACAGCGCCAAGGAAAACGCGACCGACACGGCACTGACGAGAAACAATACCTTGTAGCTCGTGTACTGGGAAACCCAGCCCAGCATGATTGCACCTAACCCAATGCCCAGATCGGTAGCAGTCGATAAAGACGCATTGGCAACCCCTATACGGTCCGGACGGGCAAGATGTATCGTTACGGCTTGTAGAGACGGCTGTGCGGAACCGAAACCAATACCATACAGGACCGCCGAAGCGAGCAAACTGAACAATCCGGTCGAGAAGCTCAATACGATCAATGCCAACATCGTGATCGCGAGTGCCGGTACAATGACAAGCGTCTCGCCGTACCGGTCCGACAGTTTCCCCGCGATAGGACGGCTCAGTGCAAGCGTTGCGGCATAGACAAGAAAGAACGCGCCAGAATTCACCTTGATCGAGTTAGTGAACAACGGAACAAAAGTGGTAATACTGCCATAAGCGATAAACAGAAAAAAGTTCGAAGCTGCGACCCACAGGACTGATTTTTCAAACAACTCAATTTTCCTAGTATCCGATTGCGGCTGGAAAGGCATTTTTGCGCCAAGCATCAAGAGCAGCGCTACGACGGAAAGACCGACGCCGAAAAGAAATAGAGCATGGTATGATTGGTTCTGTATAACCCAGAGTCCGAAAATCGGTCCGATTGCCATAGCCAGAGTCATGGATATGCCAAACCACCCCATGCCTTCTCCGCGACGGCTGGAGGGGACCATATCAGCAACTGCCGTGCTATTGGCGGTGGTGGAAACCGCCCAGCTCATCCCGTGCAATACTCTGAGCCCCATCAAGGCGACGATTCCACCAATCCAGTTATACAGATACATTGTTAGGATGAACAGAATCAGCCCTAAGGCGATAAATGGACGCCTGCCGAACCGCTCCATAAGCCCGCCTACCATCGGGCGAAAAATAACGGAAGACAGCATAAATACACCCATCGATAGACCGACCTGCGCTTCGTTACCGCCAATATGTTTGATAAACAGTGGCAGGGTTGGATACAGCGCATAAAATCCGGTGTATAGGAACAGCGTTCCTAAGGTCGTGAGAATAAACGGCTTCGTCCATAGACGTTCCACACTTCACTACTCCTCGGGTGTCATCAGGAGCAGTGCGTTAACACTGCTCCTTATAACAATTATTTGTGACCAACGATGTGATGCGGTACATAGGTCTCTTCCAAATAGACAATTTCTTCGGCGGATAACTTGATGGAAATAGCACCTACGGCATCTTCCAGATGAGAAATTTTTGTAGCACCGATAATAGGGGCTGTTACTGGTTCTTTCTGCAGCAACCAGGCAAGGGCGATATAAATACGGGGAACGCCACGTTTCTCAGCGATTGTTGCAACGCGCTCTATGACGAATCGATCAGTATCGGCAGTCGCATCGTATTTAGATTTTTGAATTTGATCGGTTTCCGAACGATGGGTTGTTTCCGACCAATCACGTATCAATCTTCCTGATGCAAGCGGGCTATATGGAATTACACCGATTTTTTCTTCCTTACAAAGCGGCAGCATCTCCCGCTCCTCTTCACGGTACATGAGATTGTAATGATTCTGCATCGATACAAACCGGGTCCATCCATGCTTCTCAGCCACATGCAACGCCTTCTGAAACTGCCATGCGTACATGGCGGAAGCACCAATGTATCTTGCCTTCCCCACCTTTACAATATCATGCAACGCTTCCATCGTTTCTTCAATCGGAGTGCCATAATCCCAGCGATGGATTTGATAAAGGTCTACGTAATCTGTTCCCAATCTCTTAAGGCTTTTATCAATTTCACTCATGATTGCCTTTCGTGAAAGCCCGGCACCATTTGGACCTTCATGCATTTGTCCATGTACCTTCGTGGCAATAACGATTTCATCACGACTGGCATAATCTTTTAAAATTCGCCCAATAATTTCCTCGCTTGTTCCCCTCGAATATACATTCGCTGTATCGAAAAAATTGATACCGAGCTCAAGAGCCTTTTTAATAATCGGACGAGCGCGCTCCTCATCCAGTACCCACGGAGCATGCCACTGCCCTGCTACACCAAAGCTCATACAACCGAGACAAATCCGAGATACATCCATGCCGGTATTCCCAAGTTTCACATAGTCCATTGAGTTGTCCTCCCTGTCCTCGACTTTTGTTGATTACTAAACAGATGCTCTATCGAGTGTTGGTTCGCACGGCATGACCTTGACTGTTGCAGAGCGGGAGCGGGTGCTGATCATTGAGCTGAGATATGGGCTACTACTGTACTTCGCCCGGTACGCGTTGTCGATGAGGTCGTTGATTGGACCGTCGACCGGCACGAAAGCGACTTCCCTTGTCATACCAGCGACAGTGATCCGCCCCGCCTTCTGCCGTACCGCCGCTTGGTACCAACGAGAGTCTTGACCGTAGTACGCACGAACGTAAAGATCTTCGCCGACCACGACCGACCAAATCCAAGTCGGGGTGCCATAGGTTACCCCGTCCTCGCGAAACGGAGAGATGTGCAAGTCATCGGATTCGGCGATTTTGCTCAGTTCGTCTTTCGACCATGTGTCCATCATGAACCCTCCTAGAAACGTACGCAGTATGGATTGTGCTGATTGCTGAGCTTCCGATGTTTTCTCCCTCATTAGCGTCCGCAACTAAATCAACGTTGATTGATTAATCAACATCCATTTATAATCCTAAGCAGAAACAGGATGGCTGCAATAGTCAAATTAACGCGATGTGTGGATTATTAAACAAATCATCAAAATTTGTTGATTATCCAAGAAAGTTTGGTGACTTTCACAATGGCAAAAGTGGATAGAAGAATACTTAAATCACAAGAAGCGATAAAAAAATCCGTTCTTGAATTGATGGCTGAAAAAAGCTTTGATGACATTACAATTCAAGATATTGCCGATCGGGCAAATGTTAATCGTGGAACGATTTATCTCCATTACACCGATAAGTTTGACTTGCTTGATAGGATTGTCGAAGAACATATCAGCAAGCTCCGAGAGCTTTGCCAATCTGCATCTGAGATGACCTTTAAAGAAGGAAACTATGTTTGGTTCGAATACTTTGCGAGTAATTATCTATTCTTTTCAACTATGTTAACCACGAAAAGTGCTGCTTATTTTCGTAGTCGGTTCCTCGATCTAGTTGTCCAGGAGTATCGAGTCGAATTCGATGTATCCGAAGGAATAAATCAAGGATTAAATGAAGAAATGCTTCTTCAATTCTTTGGGGCTGCTGTTGTGGGGGCAGTTGAATGGTGGTTCAAGAATGGAATGCCTCTTCCACCTCGTGTCATGGCAGAACAAACGGGGATGCTGTTAGATCGGAACCTGTAATTAGCACTAACTGGGTCTCTGTGGCACGCATGTACAAAGAACGACCTTATTATAATCCCAGAAACGCAGGGCTCTCCCTGCGTTTCTGGGATTTAAAATGAAAAGAACCATCAGCCTTTCTGGCACTCGTGAAAATTATGAGTATACAACACCTTAGGCCTTATGTTGTATTGTGTTAGGTCACCAATGACAACAGCGATCAGATTGGAACCCTCTGTCGCTAAACTCTCTCAATTATTTAAGACTCGATGCTCTATTCAAGTGTCTAGAAGTGTTGCTATCGCGCATTACTGCCCTGATGTGCAATAAGCCCAAAGCAGTCGACTTGCATACTCATGCAATCTATACAGGGCTGTGTTGTTCAGTTCTCGCACCCAATAGCGCAATAAGGATTCATTAGATTGCTTCAAAAAAAGCGGAGCTTTGAACCATGGGGGTGCAGTCGTTGTAGTCAGGTAAATCAATCTCGAATATAAAGTCTCGTTGCAGGATGTACGGTTTCAATTTAGACCAATCTATCCCACCTGCCCCCAGACACATCGCATCATGGACTTCGGTTCCTGCACTGTCCACCACATGGTAGTAATGGGTAAAGGGAAACGCCTCACTGAGATCCTGTTCCAATTTCAGGTTGTCACCACGGCAGGACATGAACGAGTGACTGATGTCGTAACAAACAGGTAGTTGTGCTGGTCTTATAATGTGACTTATCCAGTATCGATTTACACTGGAAAAGATACCTTTTGGTGCATTTTCCCATAAAAATCGGTCATGTGTGGTTGAGCGAACTTCCTGAATAGCCTCCTTCAAAGCATGCGACCTCTCAAGAATCCGGACAGTATCAGAAGAATCCGCCATACCACTCTCGCACTTCTCGTAGTGTGGATGTACCACGCAAAATAGATCCTCCGAATTGCAAATTTGATCCAATAAATCACAAGAAGAGCGATAAAAATCGTAAACCTCAGGATCACAACTCAGAATGTCCAAGAACTTGCCACTAACCTTCATCGGGTGATGCAGGAACACCTTAACACCATTGTCCCTGAGTTTCTGAATCGCCTCGCCAATGCGCTGAGGTTCATAGATATCTTTCTCAAATAGTTGAAGTTCGACAACGTGTGGGCGGTACTTCAAACGGTCTTCAATTTGCTCGGGAGCTAAAGAACATTTAAGGTTAATGCGCTGCATTTGTGACACCTCCACTGTTGAATTTAACTGCCCAGTTGTTCAACAAGTAACGGTTTTTCCGTAATGAATATTCATTCAATTAAGGCTCGACCGTGCCATGTTCGGGTCTCGCTCAAATGTATCAAGAACTAATAATCATGTCTGCATTGGACAGAGGACGTACTATCTCTAAATAGTGGTCTTCCGCTTTCCAATACCTTGTTTTAAACTTCTCAATTTGTTCCCTGGTGCTTGCTGATTCACGTTTAAAACGTGTTTCTCTTGGACAATCCAGATACACAACGAAATCAAAGAACTGCCGCCACTCTTCGCGTTGAAGGAATACACCTTCGATAATCACGATGCAACCGCCTGGTATTACAACCGTTTTGCTGACCGCTTCGTCACGTTCAGAGTCGTAAAACGGGAGATTTATTTCTGGAGCATCTCGTAGCTTTTCAAAAAACTCCTGCCGTAAATACCCGACATCCCATTGCAAATTGTAATACTCATGCCACTGGTCAAATCCCGTGTCGTATCGCTTCTTGCGTTCCACAATATGATCGTCAATATGGAAAACGCAAACGTTTTTCTTCTTCTCGATAATCCTCTGCTGTATTTCATCTACAACCGTGGTTTTACCAGCTCGACTCAACCCATCGACACCAATAATGAGGCGGTCATCATGGTACCGATTCAGAATGGCTCTTATTAACGTGTCAACATTGTCAGCCACAGTTTCACCCCATATGTAACAACTCATTTATTCCGATAGAATCGCTATTGCGTACTCCTGCCCGAGAGCGCCAGAAGTGTTAATAATCTGGTTCGTATAATCATGCAATCCATCGAACGAGTAAATCTTCAGGTAATGCACCCTTTAACTTTCAACAAACCCTCATTATAATGCCAGCACGGAGTTCCTTTTGGAGAACTCCGTGCTGTCGTAGCAAATTACAGTTCCATTTGGAGGTCTATCTGTGCATGTGTGTTCTCACTACAGACTTTATCTCCATGCACTTTAATAATCTTGTTGACACCGAGACCTGTCCAAAAACGTACAGCAGGAAAATTTTTAAGGGCCGTGCACAGGGTCAACTTGTTGAACGTCGTTTCTCTTGCAAAATTCAAGAATGACCCCATAGTTTCCCTACCATACCCCTTCCCTTGATAATCGGGATGAACGAAGAACGTAAAGATATACAAAGAATCAGGGGGTGGTTCTCCCTCGTACACCGCGAAAAATCCTATGATTGTCGATGTTCCACGCTCTCGAATGGTCAGTATTTTAAAGCGTTCTCTCTCCCCTCCTTGAGGAGGAAGAGGGGGATTGGTGACAAGCGTATTCAAATAATCAGGGTCTCCATAAATATACGATCCGTCCCATTTTGACAAATACGAACATGCATCATGGATCGCCTGTAGCACTGGAACTTCTTCAACAGTCGAAATAGCTATGCTCAATCTCTCTGTTTCCCACAAATTCGGTAACTGTGTTTGATACGACATAAACATGTAGCCCTCCATGATAACGGAGATTAGCGCCTTTTCTAACCAAAACACAAGGAGTCGAGATGTGTATTTAACCTCTCTAATCTCAAAAAAGCGGCGTAACCTCAAAGGTTAGCCGCATGGTGAAATGCATTTATAATCCACCCAGCGTTCCTTTGTAATGGTTAAAAATAGGCATACTAATCCCGTTGTTTATTTGAACATCAAAAAAACAGGAATTACGCACTATTTAGTTCCAACCATTACATGGATACTGGCATAAATTAAAGTCCCCTTCCAAAACATCTCCAAATGTATCATACCATGACAACGGAATATTTAGATAGATGTGCTATTGGATTAATCTGCCCTTAAGCTACACAACGAGTCCCATAAGAAAATGCATTTTGATGCAAGACCGAGCGGGCAGGATTTGTTCAATTCTTCCCCCTGTTAATGCAAGATGGAGCGCGTTCCATTATTCGAATTTTTTCGTAACCATGTTATATAATAAATTCGATGGATTCATGAGGTGTAATTTTTGAATCCAAGAATGTACGTGGAACGGAGGACAAATATCATGTTTAACTTTATTGCCCCGCCAGTAAAGCCTTAACAGTAGGATCTACTGTCAAGGTGTTTCCATGAATGTTGGTAATACTTCCCGTAGATTCTACTGTGTGCATGTTGTAGCTGGCATTCCATGTCCGCAACATCATACCGGTAGAAAGTGGGAACTGTGAGTGAGAGATAGAATATATTTCATCTTGTCGATGATTATCTTCGGTGCAATTGGGGTTTTTGCTAAGTTTATCGATCTAGATTCAAGTGAAATTGCTCTATTCATGAGTTTGATTGGCAGTTTTTTTCTGCTAACCATTTTCATCTGTTCCAAGCACCCAATTTCGAGGGGAAACATTAAGAAAAATACATCTGCATTGTTGGTATCGAGTATCGCCCTCAGTGGGAATTGGATATTTCTCTTTCAGTCCTATAAGGAAACCACGATTGCGAACGCGGCTTTAAGTTACTATTTTGCTCCCGTATTGGTAATCGTGATGTCGCCTGTTGTGCTGAAAGAACGGCTTTCGCTTAAAAAAGTTGTATGTGTTTGTACAGGACTTCTAGGATTGATCTGTATTGTACTGAGCGGTGGAAATGACGGATCCAGCCATCATCTGCTCGGTATCTTCTATGGGCTTGTTGCGGCAGCTTTTTATGCAACCTTGACCTTGAGCAACAAATTTATCCGAGACTTGAATGGACTAGAAAACACACTCTTACAACTTTTATTATCGGCGGCATTGCTTATACCTTACGTTTTACTAACAACAGGGTTACAGTTATTTCGGATATCTGTGTATTCTGTTGTCCTCATTGTAGTGTTAGGGGTACTGCATACAGGAGTCGGCTTTTACCTATTCTTTTCTGGAATGAAAGGATTAAAAGGTCAAAGTATTGCTGTATTAAGTTATATAGACCCCCTAACTTCGTTATTGATTTCAGCCTTTGTTTTCCGCGAAAGGATGGCTGCATTTCAAATTATAGGTGCTGTCCTGTTGCTGGGGTCAACCTTTATCAGTGAAGTGAGAATTTCCCTTCAGCAAAGAAAATCCTGAACAGAGATTGATACGGTCCCCTTTAAGTAACTGTGGCGAAAGTCCACTATAGTTCTTAAAGGGGATTGTTTTGCTCGCCGGTAATGATCCACGTGCGCCCTCTCCGGAATGTAGGCAACGTATCCAATTATAGATGTTACACAACCTTGTTGAACTACCCAAAAGCTACACAAGAGCAGATTATCACCGACGAATGTTTATTCAAACGTTACACAGTCCAAATTCCTACAGATATGCCCTCATAAGCGCAAGCGAATTCCATTCTTAAGGGAGTACTTTGACATATTCGTGACACATTGAGTTTATACAATTCCCTCGAGACACTCTACTATGGGGTTCATACGAGGGGGAGTATATGGGTTATATAAATGCCTCTTCCGCATGACTGATCACTCGTACAGTATTTTGGCACCACACTCAAAGCGAAGGTCAGACCTCTTGATGTGGCTTTGAAATTAAAATGGTTTTTTTATGAAATCAATCCAAGGAGGTTGTACACATGAATTGGAAAACAAAAGTAGTATCTATTGCTGGAACAATGGTAGTTGGAGTTGCAGGTTTCGCACCGGCAACGGTCTGGGCTGCTACGAGTACAAACAATTCATACAGTCATTACAAAACGGAAATCACGCAGTTGAAAGATAGTCTGAAAACACTTGAAGCAACACGCAAGACAGACAATCAGGAACTGACTGCGTTGTTCAAGCAATCAAAGGCAACAATGGCGAAGAAACATAAGCCAACGACTTGGAATGCGGTTAAAACTACCCACGCTGAGATCGTAGCCGTACGCACGCGCCTGGAGACCGACGTGAAAAATACTCACGCAGCTCGTATCAAAGATCAATGGGCAAAGTACGTTACAGACCTAAAAGACGCGAAATATGATCTTCAAACATTGGTCAACTTAAAGGTGCGACAGCTTCATAACTTGAGCGACCTGAATTTGACGGGAGCCCCATCCGGTGTCAATACGGATGGCTCCGATCCGACATCTTCGAACACTGCTAACACGTAAAGAACATTAAGATACAGTCGATAAGCGACATTGAAAAGGCCCCTCTTATAAGGGGTCTTTGTCGTTCCATAACGGTCTTGATGTAACGAAAGGTTCTTTCAGACGGGGCTATTGGTCATTCAGATACTGCAACCCCTAACATCCTTAATCTCTTTAATTACAATAAGTGGTCATATTGCACATTACTTCCCGCTAACGCAGTAACAGTTCTGAACCAATATTGTATATTTATGTATCGAGGAGTCCGAGTCCTTCTCAGACATTCGCCCCCGAGTTCAAGAACAAGGCATCCTTGATTGGAAATGTCAATTTAGAAGGACGGTGGAGAGGAAACGGCAATCAGCAACGTCTCTCCCTCAGCAATATTCTTGTAGCTATGCGGTGTTCTGGCATCGTAGTAAATGCTGTCGCCTTCTTCGAGTGTGAACCGTTCATTTCCAAGGGTAAACTCCAAACGTCCAGAATGAATAAAGAGAAACTCCTCCCCTTCCGGATGGCCTACGCTGACGTTCCCTGAAGTAGCGCCTTTTTCGAGAACTCCCCATATCGGTCCCATCTTGTTGCTGCTTCCATGACTAAAAGAATACCAAGTAATTCTAGACCCCTCGGAATGGACCAAAGGTTCTCGTTCGTTTTTCCTCACAACAATACTTCGCTTCTCCTCGCCGAATAGATCAGTAAAATTCACGTTGAGAGCGTTGGCTATACGTTTCAGAACGCTTAGGGATGGATTCACCTTGTCGCGTTCAATTTCGCTTAGAAAAGACAAAGAAATAGAAGCCGCTCTTGAGACCTCTTTAAGCGTCAATTTTTGTTTTTTTCGCGTATTTCGAATGACATCGCCGATTGAATTCATCTGTTGTCCCCCTACACCTCAATTTATTTCGCTTTCAGCGAAATATTCAACTTTATCATATCGGATGTTTATAGCGATATCAAGCACTCTAACGAAGAGCGAATTACGGTGTTAAAACGTTGATTTATCGCAATTTAAGAATTACTATTAAATCAAGGTTGATGTGCAATTTCATACCCGAGTATTTACACATCCCTTTAGTATATTTTCATTTTGGGCGAAATTTTTGAGAGCTACTATCTCTCATCGAAATATTGAAGTTGTTCCAACTGTCCATTTGAGAGAATACCGGGGGGGAACAAATGACCAAGGTCTATAAAGTAGGTGATGTTACTGTAACCCGTGTCACAGAAATGACGATAAGCGGCATTCAGCCAGAAATTTATTTTCCGGGCTCGTGGAGCCCCGCATTCCTGAAGGAGAATAGAGACACCCTTCCTTCCGGTGTCATCGACAGTAATTCTCAGCTTATCGTTAGTATAGGAACTTGGGTTGTGAAGACTCCCAACCATACGATTCTTATTGATACGGCAACGGGAAATGATAAGAACCTTCCATATAATCCGGATTTATCCAATCTCCAACTCCCCTATCTCGAACGTCTCAAGGATGCGGGAGTTACGCCGGAAGACGTGGACTATGTCCTGTTGACGCATTTGCATGTGGATCATGTCGGTTGGAATACTAGACTTGTAGATGGAAAATGGGTACCGACATTCCCGAATGCCAAATATGTATTGCCACTTTCGGAACAACAATATTACTCCAGCACAGCCAGCCATAATAAAGCAAACGAAGCCAACTTTAACGCTTACGAAGAGAGCGTTTTGCCTGTTGTCGAAGCTGGACTGACGCAAACCATCGGTCCCGAGGGAGGAGAGTTTCTTGATATTTTCAAATTCATTCCGTCTCCGGGCCATAGTATCGGTCAAATGTCGATCAGCCTTACGTCCGGCGGAGAAGAAGCTTTGTTTGGCGCAGATGTGATGCACCATCCGTTCCAGGTGTATAACCCCGAATGGAATTCCATGTATTGTGAATTCGCGGAACAAGCGCGCATTTCTCGGCGCTGGGCGCTAAATTATGTAGCGGATCGGCCAATCATTTATTTTAGCACGCATTTTCCAGAGAGTGCGGCGGGGTATGTGACTCGCAGCGGTAACGGATTCAAATGGGAATTCATTTAAGAAGCTAGCATTTAGCTACGAAAGGTGTTGACAAAATGACAACAAGCGATTCTCTACTTCATATGCCTATCTTGACCGAAGACCTCCGTATCGCAAGCGATACGTCCGGCATCGAACTTTTTGTACGCAACAAACGCCCAGCTTCCATGAAAACCTTCACTAACGAGAAAACGATTGTCATGGTTCACGGCGCCACATATCCGATTGGCAGTCTGTATGACGTTGAGTTGGATGGCTTCTCTTTCTTGGACTACCTAGCAAGTCATGGTTACGACGTCTATGCCGTGGATGTGCGCGGCTACGGCGGTTCGACGAGGCCGCCCGAGATGGAGCAGCCCGCTGACTCTAACCCTCCGCTTGTTCGTACGGAAACGGGAGTTCGGGACTTGAGCTCAGCGGTGGACTTCGTTCTAAAACGGCGGAATTTATCGAAAGTAAACGTTCTTGGAATGTCTTGGGGAGGAACGGTTGCCGGGGCCTATACCAGCCGAAACAACGATAAAGTAAATAAACTTTCGCTTATTGCACCTCAATGGCTAAGCACGAAACCGATTCCCATCGATACCGGAGGTCCGCTTGGCTCCTATCGCCTCGTCCCGGTCGGTAGTACGAAGGAACGTTGGTTAAGCGCCGCTCCCGAAGATAAACGCGTCGATCTGATTCCGGAAGGTTGGTTCGAAAAATGGGTCGAAGCGACATTAGCTGCCGATCCGGGGAGCCAAAACGCCCATCCGGGGCATATTCGGGCGACCAATGGACCTATCCTGGACATCCGTGAATACTGGACGGTTAACAGAGCTTTTTATAATCCCAAGGAAATCACTGTGCCTGTCCTTCTTGTTCACGCGGAATGGGACATCGATGTGCCCCTTGATTTGGCTCAGAACTTCTTCACGTCACTGACTGGCGCCACTTACCGTCGCTGGGTAGAGATTGGAGAAGGAACACATATGGTTCTGCTGGAGAAAAACAGGATGCAAGCTTTCCAAGCAATCCGCGGCTTCCTGGATGAATCGTACGTACCCGCGAAATAAGGTTGTTGCAATGCCAAGGTTTTTAAATATCCGTTACCTAAACGGAGGCCTGCGGTATGTCGCCGCAGGTCCCTATTTTAAACAAATCTTATGAAGAATATGGGGAATTTTTCCAATGAGTCATACTTCAATATCAACAGCAAAAGCCCCTGCCGCTATCGGACCTTATTCGCAAGCCATCGCATTCGGAGACGCCATCTACACATCGGGGATGCTTCCGATTGATACCGAAGGCAATTTGGAGGAAGGCATCGTTGCTCAAACCCATCAGGTATTGACGAACCTCAAGGCGGTATTGGCGAAAGGCGGTTTCACCTTGGAGGATGTCGTGAAAACTAAATAAAGTTGTGGACTGAGCAATAGTCGGGATGCTCGGCAAACCAACAAATGCGAATACACCATACATACTTCGCGATCTTTCTGGAAGAGTACATGCCTGTGCAATATGCGTAAACCAGAATCTTCAATAACATTGTGCAAGACTCATCCGCAAATTTTGGCCAACAACGCTAGAATTGAGGTGGTTCGAACCTGCCAATACCCAATTATTGAGAGCAACTGCATAACTCATGGTTGTTTGAGATGACTCCTCGGATAGGTCCACTACATAGAGTACTGCAGTCTTTCGCTCATTCTCAAACGAATGATCACGACTTCGTTTCAACGATTATTCATCTTCGAAACTTAGCCAAGGGGTTAAGTTGCACTTTCGCTCGTTATGGGTTAGCAGGTTACTGCCCATTTACCCTGTAATGTATATAACGTCCGTGACCGGACAACAACCTTATCACGATACGGGGCTTGACCGTGTGGTTTATATCAACCGGGGCGATTCTGGAACAGAGGATCCCCCGTCACACCGCATGGATATACAATGGCAATGCGATCAATGTTCCGTCGCAATCGGGCAGCTGAATAGTGAGTCTGTTAATCAAAGAATGAAACGACGAAGGGACTGTCCCGAGAGCGGTGAAAGCCACTACGGAAGCAGTCCCTATGCTCATCAAAAATTACTCAATGGTGCTTTTCATAGCTTGATACATTTTATGTACGTATACGTCGATTTCGTCACGTGACATGCGCAGGCGATCCACGGACGAGCCATAGCCAATCTCCTCTTTACCCTCTGCGAACCCTTGGAAAATTCCATCTGCGAAAGCGTCTAATGGTTCTCCGACCGTATGTAGACCCGATCCACCCAAATCGGTGTTCACTGCCGGTGGAGCCACTTCAATGACTTCTACAGATGTATTAGCCAGTTGGTGTCTGAGACTCATCGTAAATGAGTGTAGCGCCGCTTTGGTCGCCGAATAAACGGGGGCAATCGCTAGGGGTGTGAAAGCCAACCCAGACGTCACATTCACAATGGCCGCATCTTCTTTTCTTGCAAAAAATGGGGCGAACATCATGGATAGATGAACAGGAGCTTCAAGATTGACCATGATTTCATTGTTGTAATAGCTCCAATTATCCTTCGCATTTGCCTTCAACACATGAAAACGCTGTTGAATCCCTGCATTGTTCACTAATACGTTGACGTCTGGATAGTTCGTTGTCACCCAGTCAAACAACGCTGTACGGTCGGATTCAACTCCAACGTCACTGACGCGAGTAACGAGATTTGGAAACTTCTCCTTGGCATCCTGAAGGACACTTTCACGTCGCCCACAGACGATGACTGTATTTCCAGCCTTGATAAAGCGTTCTGCAAAAGCAAGTCCAATGCCCGCACTGCCACCCGTAATGAGTATTGTATTTCCTGAAAGTTTCATCGAAGTTCGCCTCCAGCATGAGTCTGCGCTTTGAACACGACGTTGGATTGTGTCACCGTGTATTCTCCATTCTTCATAAGAGTCACCAGATAGTCTAACCAACGCGGGTCGCTGTAACTCGAATATAACTAACTGGTTGTTTACATCATACTAACAACTAACCAGTTAGTCAAGGCGTTGTCCGTATGATATATTGAAAACACTAAATGAACGCTTGGAAAAGGTGGGGCATCCTTTGAGAAACGCTGAGGCAACAAAAGAACGGATTTTAGAGGCGGCTATGGAGGAGTTCTCCTACTACGGCATTGCGGGTGCGCGCGTTGACCGCATTGCTAAGAATGCTGGATGCAACAAGAATCTTATCTACATTTACTTTGAGAATAAAGAAACGCTTTTTAAAACTGTCCTCGAGAAACACTTAACGCGAGTTTATGAGGAAATTTCCTTCACACCTGAGGATCTTCCTGGTTATGCGGCAAAAGTATTCGATTGGGCTATGACACATCCACATATAGTACGGTTAATGACATGGTACAGTTTGGAGCAGAAGGTAGACAATATAACCGAGCGTACCTCTGTCCGCGACAAGAAAATTAAAGCGATAATGGATGCGCAAAAAGATGGTCTGGTAGGAACGACGTTCACTCCTGGCTTTCTTATGACTGCGATCATGGCTTTGGCCACCGCCTGGACGCCAACACATCCATTCGGGCCGTCGCACGATCCAGATGCCGTGAAAATTCCGAGCGATACAAGGGATGCAATCGCCAAAGCCGTTCGTCTGATCGCTAAAGGTGAAGAAAGCTGATATGAATTGCGCGACTGGAGGGGGTGTTGGCACTCACAGGTCGTACGGTGACAGGTATTGGGCGGTAATGACTGGTGAAAACGTGCTCTACAGTCCCGTGTCAGAACAAGAGCTGTCTAGCCTATTGTAAAAATCTTAAAACCACTGTCTCTTGTTTTCACAACGGAACGGAGCGTCGCTTCTTCAGGTAAAGGGGGCGAATGTCTGAGAAAAACTCGGACTCGCTAATACATAAATATACAATCATGGTTTGGAACTGTTACTGCGTTAGCGGGCAGCATTCCTATTATGAAAGTTCTTGAGGATTGAATAGAAAACAACCCCTTGGTAGTGTTTGGATTGGCCAATCACAACACAGAACCAGGAGGTTGCTCAGCAGTGAGTATAACGCAAAATGCGAAGATTCGTCGTGTCACAGATTCGACCTTGGTCGTCGGAGCAGATATTGCTAAGAAGGTTCATGTCGCGCGTGCCAGCGATGCGCGCGGTATTGAGTTGGTCAAGCCACTAGCTTCGACAATACGAGAGATGGATTCGAGAGGTTGCTCTCTTGGATTGAGACGCTCAAGGTGGAGCATGGCTTTGACAACGTCATTCTAGGCGTCGAGCCAACAGGCCACTACTGGATGAATCTCGCACAGTTTCTGCGTCATCACGGCATCGGTGTTGTTCTAGTGAATCCAATGCACGTGAAGAAGAGCAAGGAGTTGGATGACAACAATCCAACGAAGAACGACCGAAAAGACGCTCGAGTGATCTCGCAGTTGGTTAAAGACGGACGCTACTCCGTACCCCACATTCCCGAGGGTATCTACGCGGAATTGCGCGTGGGAATGAATTAAAGAGAGCGTTTGAGCGAGGACCTAAAGCGAGTGCAAGGGCGGGTTCACAATTGGTTGGATCGGTTCTTCCCGGAGTTCACGAGCGTGTTCAAGGACTGGGAAGGTCAGGCCGCTCTGGTGTGTTTGCACGCCTTTCCGCTACCAGAAGACGTAGGCAGCGAGACCGAAGCAGAAATTGTTCGTGCCTGGCGTGATGGAGGCATCTCTCGCGGTGTCGGAGTCAGCCGTGCGAGGCAGTTGTTGAGTGCGGCAAGCACGTCGATAGGGATTACCGAAGGGCTACAAATGGCTCGACGGGAACTGCAGATCCTGTTGGGACAGTACGACTTGCTACACGAGCAACTGGAACAATTGCTAGCAGAGATTGAACAATTGGTAAGGCAGATTCCTGGGGCATCACAACTGATGAGTGTACCCGGAATTGGGCTCGTGACAGCCGCTGGCTTTATTGCGGAAGTGGGCGACATCTCGTCTTACGAACATCCCAGACAGATTCAAAAGCTGGCGGGATTGAACCTGAAGGAGAATAGTTCTGGGAGTCACAATGGACGTAAACAGATCACGAAACGCGGAAGGCCGAAATTGCGCGCCTTGTTATTCCGATGTGTGATCCCGTTGATTGCAAAGAACGCGGAGTTTCAGAGCCTGCACAGATACTACACCCAACGGTCAGAAAACCCGCTCAAGAAAGTGCAGTCGATTGTGGCCTTATGCTGTAAGTTGATTCGCATTATGTTTGTACTGTGGAAGCGAAAAGTTCCATACGATCCGATTCAAATGCTGGGGCCAATCCATCAGAACGGTTACAGAATGCCGCTTGAGAGTCTAATTTACGCCACGTGATTTAGCAGTTTTTGTTGAGGCAAGACCGGACAAACGAAGCGCGGAGCAGCCGGTACTAAACATTCCTTGAGGGCAACGACCCTGGCGGGCAGCAAAGCTGGCCTCCACCCTTCGATAGGCGGAATGATGGAATGTAAGGGCCAGAAATGGACCCCGTGAGGCATGAGAGGGTAGGCCGCGAAGGTAGAAGTGGAGATCCAAAAGCGCGACCATAAAATTCAAGAAAGGGGCCAACCCTTATTTGAATGTGCCCTTACGGCTGAAAAGCCCATGAAATCACGGCATTCCAAGCCAAACGTCTAGTTTAGACCAAGAAGGAAACCGCTAAATGACTGGGAAAATCTTAGATCATTGAGAGAGGAAGGTGCAAGAAGAGAACCGTAATTTATTGCATCAGTTTTTATGGCTTGATGACCACCACTGAATCATATTTCGAGTTTATGGAGGTAGTATGAATACAAAGTTAATCATTGTTGAAGGTATTCCAGGTTCGGGGAAAAGCTCAACGGCTAGTTTCATTGCAGAATATCTTCAGAGTCAAGTGATTCCATGCGAATTGTTTTATGAGGGGAATCTCGATCACCCTGCTGACTGCGAGTCAATCGCTTGCCTTACTCGTGAACAATTTGATGAGCTAGTTATGACATATTTTAAGTACGAAAACATTCTTCGTTCCGCAGTTTTAGAGAATGGAGGAAATCTTTTTTTATCCTACGGGAAATTAGCAAAAGAATCTGACCTGCCTGAAGAGATCATAACAGCCATCAGTAAGTTTGATGTTTACGAACTCCCCTCAGACAAATATTGTAATGTGATTCTGCAGAGATGGGAAGCATTTTCTGCATATCAAGCCGAAAGAAACACTGTTGTAATTTTCGAATGTTGTTATCTACAAAATGCTTTAACTCAGCTATTCGTTAGAAATGGCGAGGATAAAGAATACGTTTTACGTCACATCCTCAAGTTAAGCCGAGCAATTGAAAAACTTGACCCGATTCTGGTTTATCTCAATCCATTAGACGTAAACGAAACGATAAACAAGGTAAGCAAGGAACGGTCAAATGAGTGGTTAGATTTTGTCGTTTGGTATCATACCCAACAAGGGTACGGACGTTCACGTGGATTGAAAGGTACAGATGGGTATGTCGAGGTTTTAGCGGCAAGGCGGTCACTTGAACTAGAAATATTGGAGAATCTCCCGATTAGCGTCCTTCAAATCGATAATCCTCAGAGTGACTGGTCGGAGTCGCATCGGAAAATAGAAGAAGATATACAAGCGCATAACCCCTATCGCTTATTGCAACGGGGGCAATAACTGAAGAAGCCAGAGCAACGAAAAATGAATGAATATTCAATATGGGTTCCCGTACCGTTGTGTCACTTAGGGACAGCTATGTGCAAGAAGACTCTACCAAAACGGATGCCATTCATGAGATAGATCGAACGAGGCGATACCACTGTAAAATTCTTAATCAGCACGCGGGGATCCGACGCTGTGAACCGTACAACCGCTAACGACATGTTTGTTTTTCCAGTGAGGAACCCACGGGCAGTGATGGAGTAGAGGAGTCTCATGCAGTTTTTCATCTAAGTACGCCAACTCACGATTTGCCCAGGATCTAGGGTGGCATCCATCAGAGGGGACCATGGGTTGCCTCTGATAGATGCCGACAAGGCAATGGTTAGTCCTACGGTAATCAGGAAACTAGCGACCACGAGTCCGTTGAACTGGCGGTCAAACAGACAGGGTAGCAGTTGCCCAGACGTGGACAGGCGTATGGTGGCGTTACAATTGTTACTTCTCTCCGATAAACTTGGAAGTAGATTGTTTTTTAAGTTTATCCCAATTGGCGGTCAGGAGGGTTGATTTTTGTTTCAACTTATCGAATGAATCATATAAGGCTACTATCTCACCAAAAGATCCATCTACCAATTTTACGAACGGCGAGTTATGGTAAATTTTAAATACAATGTATCTCCCAAGTCTGTGTTTACGTATAAAATTGACTAGGCTTGCAGGGGTAACCGAATATCCTAACTGTTCCAATACCGTAAATCCCTCGTCCATTGCTGAGATAATTTGCTTCAAAAGCTCGTTGTTCTTAGCTACTTCTTTCAAATTACCATTTTGAATAAAGCTAGCAGCGTTCAGAGGAACAATAAGGATGATATGACTTTTTAACCATGCGTCAATATCGTCATGATAAGCTAATTGATACTTGGTATGCTCAAATGCATTTTCTAGTAGCGGTTTAAATGGTATGTTTCCATTGAGGCTGCCAAGCACCATTTTTCCGACTCCACGTACGCAGATGATGCGACCATTTTCTTCTTTGCGTCCTCCGCTAAGCTGAAAACCGAAGACGACGTTTTTTTTAACAAGACTCTTTTCCTCTAGGAAATTTTGCATGCCATGGGCATCCGCATTATTACCCACAAGAACAATATTACTACTCTGATTATTTGCCAAAATAGGCAGTACTGCTGGGAAATCGTTATATTTCATAACACTAACGTTGCATAAAACTTCTCTGAGCCTGTCAAGAGAGGGTGAATTGCCGTTCAAAGTTACGGACTGAATACTCGGATTTTTTGTTTCCGTGGCTTATGGTCTAAAAGGTCAATACCCCTATGTCAGGTAGTTCGAATATCCATAATCAGGAATGTTAGATTAGGTCGTAGATAACGGTCTCAAGATGCTCCGTTTCACGCTCTATGTACTGCTGCACCGTTTGCTCAAAGATGTCTTCCACCTTGCATCGTCGTCGTCCCTTGGATGTTCGACCTGGTTTCTTGTACAACGCCTTCACAAACTCAGAAAAGGCTCGGTCCCAATAGAGACGTAGACATTTGTAAACCTCAAGTAGCTTGCCGCTGTGGGACACCTTCGCTTGCAAGAGAATCAACAGGCAGTACGTAATCAGTGCAATGAGCAGTTGGTTATACACGCCATTTTCACTATGACCGTATAGGCGCTTGAGTACCAGGTGCTGCTTGACCCATTTAAAGAACAACTCTATTTGCCAACGCTTTCGGTACACGTCACAGATTTGCTCTGCATCCATCGTCATGTCATTCGTCAGTATCACGACGCGCTTGCCTTCATTGTCCGTGGTTTCAAGCAACCGCAGGGTGTGCTCCATCACGTAATTTGGATAACTCCCCAAGCGTACCAATGCTTCTCTCGTAACCGGTGAATCGGACGGTACCTGTCGCTCTTCAATGACTTCGTGAATGACCGCATTATCTTTGAGCCGAGTGACAAACTTCGTTCCGTTTGCACAGTACGTATCGAACTTACGGTAATCCACATAGCCACGGTCAAAGACGTTCAACGCATTCGGTTCTACGACCACTAACGCATCCATCTGTGTCTTGTCCGCAGGTTTGGCGGGCGTGAGGATCGCCTTATCTGGCGCAACTTGATCGTCTAGAAATACCAGACGCAGGTGCAGTTTCACACCAGCTTTAGTACTGCGAAACTCTGCCCAAGGATACTGTGAAACACACATTGAAATGGTCGATGAGTCCACCAGATTAATCCGTCGCATTTTCTCGTTCGCTCGTTTTGCACCGACCTGGCGAGTGATTTGCTCGACACATTCACGGAACACGAAATCCAGAAAGTATGACGGCGTTTCTCGCAACTTCCTGGACAACTGGGAAGCACTAATAGAGTCTAGCGCCAGTTCTTTCTGGAGGGATTCATTGGCTTCCAACTCCAAACTGATGTCCTTCAGTGACGGGATTTGATTGACCTGGGCGAAGACGACGAGCCGGATGAATGAGATGACACCGAGCTTCTTAACGTACCGCTCCATCTTGAGACGGTTTAATTCCTGCAATATGGTACTGACATTCAGCGGGGTAACATACTCCCGGAACGCCGATTTCGTGGTATCCTTGTCCATGGTGGGTCTCCTTAGAGAGAGTTGGACAGGACTACCTGTACTTCTCATTCTAAGGAGATTTTTTCATGTTGGTGTTGTCTAAATCATGAAACTTCCAAACATTTCATCTATACATTCTGACAACTCGAAGCACTTGACAAACCATAAATTCCTTTATGCAACGCTAGTGATTTCATAACAACAAAAATGAGATCATAGATATCGTCTGGCTGGAGAAAATTGATCACTTTTACTGCATCGACAGTCGTTTTACGTTGAAAATAATGGCGGATGACCAGTCCATCTTTGTTCAGTTGTTCTGCTCGCTTTCCTCTGGCAAGTATTGTTACTTCGTTACCTCCGCGCAGTAGCGCATGAACAAGATAACTGCCTAATACTCCCACGCCGAAAACCAATATTCTCAAGTCATAGCCCCCTCTGATTTCTGACGATTGTTGGTTATTGACCATTTGTACGATATAGTCAAATTATCAGCTTCGACAACATGTATCAATCGCCAGATTTATCGGTACTGTTGGTTTTTCAACAAAATACAATCGACTGTCTAAAACGGGGGAAATTTCTATGGACAGAAGAATCAAAAAGAGCCAAGCAGCCATTATGGACGCATTAATTTGTCTGATGGATGAGAAAGATTTTGAGAAAATATCGATGTATGAAATTGCAGAGCGTGCTGATGTAAACCGAGGCACTATCTACTCGCATTATGTGGATAAATATGATTTGTTGGATAAATGCATAGAGGCTCAACTAGAACAATTAATCACAAGCTGTTTGCCAGAGGACGAAGCAGTAACTTATCCCTCTAGGGATTCATTACTCCGTACGCTTGAACAAATGGAGAGGAACGCTCCCTCTTATAGGACTTTACTGACGAACAAAGGTATTCCTTCTTTCAGAAATCACTTACAAGAAATGATGAAAAAGGGGATACGGAATCAAATTATTAAAAACAATTTAAAGCAAGATGATATGAGCAACGATATTTTAGTACAATTTTTGAGTTCGGCGATTGTTGGAGTGATTGAATGGTGGTTTATGTACGCGATGTCCTGTTCTGCAAAAGAGATTACGGAAAAGTTATGGCAACTGCTCAAAGTTAATCAGGTAATACCCCAATTTGAATATTGAACTACCCCCAATGGCGATGGTGACACACGGACTAAAAGCATACGGTTGGGGGTTACCCAAGTGCGGTTGTGACATTCACTACTTCAATCGTGGTCAGTATCGTCGACAGGTTATAGCTAGCATATACAGAACCGTTGATTAAACATGTTAGCTTCTCTGTGAGAACTTGACCCATGTTGGTCAGGTTCCTGTATCAATATTTCAGCTAGATTTCTCGGAAATGATATTGCGCTATAGGGATTAATCCCACAAGAAAGTCCGTTAATGTGTGCATGGATATGCACTTCGTGAATAACTCGTCTTGTGTCGTTATCGGGCAGGAATGCGCAATAAGCGGATTACTCTCATGTAAAATGTATTAAGCGGAACATTGAAAAGGATAGGGGGTTATTCCCGTTATAACAATTGATGTCAACGGTGTGTCCTTCCGACTGAAAGAGTATCAAAATTTCGACTGGTTGAAAACTCTTGGTAAGGTATTTTGTGTTTTCGATGAACAGGATTCCGGGAATCTGTCATTTGGTATCCAAGAAGGGCGGAACAAGCTGTTTGTTAAATACGCGGGTGCCAAGACAATGGATTATTCGGGAAATCCGGAGGATGCCGTCGAGCGTTTAAAGCGTGCCATACCTGTGTATCAAGATTTAAAACATCCCAGTTTGATAAACCTGGTAAATCACTTTGAAGTGGGCAACGGGTATGCCGGAGTCTTCGAATGGTTCGATGGGGAATGTCTTCATCCTCACTGGTCATTCCCACCACCGCAAAAATATACTCATCCAGATTCTCCATACTTCCGCTTTAGGCAGTTACCTGTTGACCTACGATTGACATCATTGGACGCAATTTTTCAGTTCCATGTTCATGTTGAAGCAATGGATTGCGTAGCCATTGACTTCTATGACGGGAGTATTCTATATGACTTTTCAACAAACTCCACAAGAATTTGTGATATCGATCTCTATGCGAAGAAGCCGTTCATCAACAACATGGGAAGACTCTGGGGTTCATCAAGGTTCATGTCACCTGAGGAATTTGAAATGGGTGCGGTAATTGATGAACAGACGAACGTGTTTAACATGGGGGCTACCGCTTTCGTACTGTTCGGTGGCGAATCCGATAGATCATTATCAAAGTGGGAAGCAAGTGAGGCTTTGTACGAGGTTGCATTGCGTGCGGTTGATGAGGGGAGGACGAAGAGGTTTTCATCAGTCGCTGAGTTTTACCACGCATGGAGAGAAGCAAGATATCGAAATGTGATTCAAAAATCATTATGAAGATTGGACTGACAGACGCTGGTATGGAACTTATCCCCGTAAGCACAATAACCATCTTCACTGGTATTGCATGAATATCCAGCCTGACAGTCACAGGCTTATGGGACAATTGGGCAGTAATGTTCAAGAAGGTTTCGACAATTTAATGCCGAATGGTAGCTTAACATGATCTGCGGGACCGTTTTTTGGGAGGTATGTGTATGCAACAGCAACTGTCTCGTGCAAACAAGACTGCATGGGAAACGAAGGCGTATCAGGCTTGGGTTCATGAATTTGGAACGCCCAATCAGCTTGCCGAAGAACTTAAGCAAAACCATACACATCATCTGCGTTATTGGCTGAAGTACATTGGTGATCCAGCAGGAAAACGAGTGCTGAATCTCCTAGGTTCCCATGGTCGTAAAGCTATTTCTTTAGCCCTGATGGGAGCTGATCTAACTGTAGTCGATATATCCGAGGAAAATCGAGCATACGCTACACAGGTGGCAAAAGCCGCTGGTGTACAGTTAAATTACATTTGTTCTGATGCCTTAAATATCCCCACCGAGGACACGTTGGGGAATTTCGATATCGTGTTAATGGAGTTTGGTATCCTTCACTATTTCACAGACCTCAATGCTATTTTTTCTGTAGTTAATCGAAGATTGGGCATAAACGGGCGTTATCTCCTCACCGATTTCCATCCATTTACCAAAGTGGTGATGAGCACCTACAATCTACCGAACCCATCTGGAGTTTACTTTGACGATACCATCAAGGAAGGTGAAGTGGCGTTTGCCAAGTTGCTTCCAGAAGAAGAACGCTCTGGTTTAGCTAAGGTGTTAACACGTAGTTGGACTGTAGGTGAAATTGTAACTTCTCTGGCGTCTCAAGGGTTATTTATTCGTGCATTTGAGGAGATAAGGAGTGTTCAAAACCCAAAGCTTCCTGAGTTTTATACTCTTGTTGCTGATAAAATTGATGTACAGTTGCCCCCATTAAATCCATGAACACAACATCAGGTATTAAACAATCATGGCATTAACCGAATAACAGTACCTGGACACTTGCATGATTATACGTTGATCACAGCAGGTGTCCTCTGTCGTTCTTGGGCAGTTCAAGAGTGGGGCGTGGCTTGTGCATATTACAACTGCAAAATATACCACAAGCTCACCTTACATACCGTTGTCTAGGGTGTATGGATCTGTCCTTAGGGGTGTGTTTACTCCCATTAGGTTTTCTTTTTTTGATTTGGTACAGGCTCCGTCCGAAGACCACGCAGTACCGCGGTGATCCATTGCAGAAGAGGTATAACAAATACTTCTACCCACCCTAATGGAACTAAGTATTTATCCAGGAACTGAAAGGCTTGTTGTTCACTGCGGAACGAAGCAGCGACTACAATAGTGAGAATGATTATTGGACAAATAAACCATTTGTGTTTGTCCTCTGGCATATTGAAGATTCGCGCACCCAGTGATGACAGAGCCCATGTGACGTTACTGACAAACAACACCGTAAAAGCCGTTGTGAGAATGATGATAACAATTCCCACGCGTTCAATCGGCGAGTTCGTCAAGCGAACTAATTGAATGGCAAATGGAAGTGAGAAAGAGATGTCTCTTGTGCCTTCCCATCCCAAATTTAAGATCACTGCAAGAGCTACAATGATAATCGCAACTCCTCCAGCGGCAGCACTGATGATGGGGTACCAAATCGAGCGCAGTTTTTTATGCTCATAATACGGGCTCAACATGCGGGCGATAGTAAACCCAAAATACAGTGGATAAAGATAATAAATACCTTCAATGGTATTTGACCAACTGGTTACTGTATGTGGAATCCAAAAGCGATGTGCCTGAAAGAGGAGAGACAGAAATATAACTATTGTCCCAAGAAAAGTAATTGGAAACACAATGCTGGCGACACGTCCCAAGGACTCAACCCCAAGCCAAGCTCCCCTAGCCGCAACGAGACACATGGTAACCATCAACACCAATAATGGTGTATTTGGTAAGAAACTATTTAACACGACGACGAAAAAGTAAATGCACAAAGCACTGAAATATATATAAATTGGGATGTATAACACTTCGACTACGGTACCAATCCATTTTCCCCAAACCAACTTTCCTATCTCTGCTCCCGTGAGGTTTGGAAATCGCTCAGTAGTCAAACCTAGCACCCAACCAGTCAATACCCCTATAACAGTCACTCCGAGGACCGCCCACAAGGCATCCAAACCTGCATGCTCTACGGCAATGCGAGGGAAGAACCAGAGCATCAATGCCAAGTAACAGGTGGATGTAAGTGCAATTACCTGAAACCAAGATAAGATTTGTTTCACGGCCGGTACTCCTTCTCACTGAAATCATAGACACTAATGTTTATTGAACTAGACATTTTTCCCACATTGCTCCTTTATAAACCTCGCAGATTTCACATGGTACTGGGGACTAATATTGTGAGTACAATGCCACTTTCGACAGGAGAGGTGTTTAACAGTTAATGCCTTTGAGGACATTGTTCGGTGTTATAACTGTTTACCTTTAGGATTAAGATTCTTCGAACGACGTGGGACATCGTATGGTGGAGAGCTTTCATGACCTAACCGGTGCTTATACGACAGAAGATTATGGTCACCCTTATTGCCCTAATCCAGCTTAATAGGAGGTCTGGATTTATGTATCTTGGTTGAATATTTAGTAGCGTGCTTATTGCGCTAAAGGGTGCGTTAGTTCAAAAAGGAAGCCCCCTCAATTACGCATGAACATACAAAATGGTGTATATATGAACATCACTGCGACTTTTCTAGATAGCGATAAATTGTGGTCCGTGAAACGCCCCACTTTTCGGCGACATCCTTAATCGGAGTACCATTACTAATTAGAGACTTCATCATTTCAATGTCTTTGGTATGGAATTTTTCAGGACGTCCACCTAGGCGACCTCGTGCTCTTGCGGAAGCACGACCAGCTGCGGAACGTTCCTGAATTAAGTTACGCTCGAATTCTGCGAATGCTGCAAATAAATGAAACATCAACTGCCCCGTTGCGCTTCCTCGATTCATGGTCAAATTCTCTTGAAGACTATGAAAACCAATTCCCCGTTCATTCAGCGTGTTCACCAATTGAATTAAATCTTGCATGTTCCGTCCCAATCTATCTAAACGCCAAACAACAACCATGTCTCCCTTCCGAGCATATTGAAGCACCTGATCCAATCCTGGTCGTTTACTTTGTGCCCCACTGATTTTGTCATGAAAAATTTCTTCGCAACCATATTGCTGTAAAGCATCTAGCTGTAAATCCAAATTTTGTAGTCCAGTTGAGACACGCGCATATCCAATCAACAATTTGTAGCACACCCTTTACAAATTAAGGTATTCCCACTGTTTCATAAGATGTATTTTATATGGTTAATGAACATAGAAAATAGAACAGACTTTCTGAACGTGAAATCACCCAAATTATAGATTAAAAACTTCGTGAAGTCAGGTGTTCAGAAAATGAGGACTTTCTGGACAAAATGATCTACCTAGATTTGGTCGTCCGACGTTCTGCGATAACGTGGTCTCGTTGGCCCGATGACGGACAAACGCTGCACAATAAAGGACTACTCTTGTGTGGTGAGCCACCTTTCATCTGGAGGGTATTGCCTGGCCGCAACAAAGTGACCGCTGCATTTCTGCAGCGGCCTAGAAGAAGTAATGGTGCTCAAGAGATTCGAAGCCTACCGGGACTTTAACCCTATGACAAAGTCGTCTTCGTTCGTGATGACATTACACTACAGCCGTCGATTGGATTCGTATTGGGAGTTGTTTTACACCGTAAATAACAGAACTCTCAATAGGCTCAAATACAGTGTCATCTAAACAATTCATGTCCGACAATCTCTGCAATAATACGTCGAAGGCAACTTTACCCTCCAGTCGAGCGAGAGGGGCGCCTAAGCAAATGTGGATGCCATGTCCAAACGCAAGATGAGGATTCGGGTTCCGTTCGAGATCGAATTGATTGGCATTTGGGAAATTCAATTCATCTCGATTCGCGGATCCAATCCACGCCAAGACTCGTTGACCGGCCCGGATCGTTTGACCTCCAATTTTCGTGTCGGTCGCCGTGAATCGGGTAATTCGCTGCACTGGGGACCGGTAACGAAGGACTTCTTCCACGAAACTGGGGATGAGTTCCGGACGGTTGCGTAAGGACGTAAGTGCTTCCGGATACTCCGCCAAGCAGAGAAACGCGTTCGCAATGAGGTTCGTTGTGGTAATGTGACCCGCGATCAAGAGCAAACTGCAAAAGCCCAGCAATTGCTCTTCTGATAACCTTTCTCCTTGAATTTCCGAAGCTAATAGATGAGTGATTAAATCGGATTGAGGCTCTTTTCGTCGTGCCTCCAGGATGGTTTTAAAGTATCGGCTCATTTCATCTTGAACCTGTTGGCGAGCTCGGAGAGTTTCCGGGTCGTCGATCCGTTGACCAATAACGCCAACGCCGGTGGCGACTTGAACGTCCGCCCAATGTTTAAATAAATCCCGGTCCTCGTGAGGGACACCCAGTAATTCGGCAATGACGGTGACGGGCAGGGGATAAGCAAAATCGTCGATGACATCCATTTGTTCTTTCCCGGCTACGCCATTGAGCAGTTCATAAGTGATTTTTTGAATCCTGGGAGTCAACTCCGCGACCGACTTTGGCCAAAATGGTTGATTGACTAGGTTTCGAAATGTCTTGTGTTGAGGTGGATCCATTTGGATCAGACTTTGCTTGAAAAACGGGAGAATGACGTTATCCTCGTTTGGTAGGTTTAAGTATTTTAGGTCCGAAGAGAAATTTTTATGGTCGGACAAAACCTTGTTCACGTCCTCAAAACGAAAGACTTCCCAGTAATCTTCTTCCGAGTTGTAGTGCACCGGAGCGTGTTCGCGCATCGACTGGTACCAAGGGAACGGTTCATGGTCTTTCATGGCTGATACGAGACTCATGAGAGCTACCTCCTAAAGGGATTCAATTTTAAATATTCAAATTACACATATAGAAGCGGTAGTCACGTATCATCAACGGATCGAAATGTGGTAATCCGTCAACCATTTATTGACCTGGACCAAGAACGCCAACTGATGTGTTCTTTCCTGTGCTGAAGTCATCACTGAATGAGCCGATTTTTTCAGATTTAGAAGTTCATTCACCCTATCCTTGTCGACGAACGACAGCAAAGGTGAGTTCGAATCGGCCAAAATGTCCAGCACAGCGGAACGCATCGCGTTCTCGTAGGACGGGTTCTGTGTTCCTGGATAGCCACTCTTTTTTCGATATAGGACCTCATGCGGGAGTAAACCTTTCACAGCCTCGCGCAGAACCCCTTTTTCGCGGTTGCCAACTGTCTTCATGTCCCAAGGGATATTCCACACATATTGTACAAGTCGGTGATCGCAGAAGGGGACGCGGACTTCCAACCCCACTGCCATGCTCATTCGATCTTTGCGGTCCAGTAACGTGGGCAAAGACCCCCACACCAGGTGTAGATAGAATATCTCTCGCATACGCTTATCCAATCCAGTTTCCCCATCAAGCCGAGGTACTTCCGCGATAGCTTGCTGGTAACGTGCTCGTCGATATTCCTCCGGTTTGATCTTCGCTCTAAATTCCGCCGATAAGGCATCGGAGACATTCATTAGGAAAGGAAAAGTCTCCGCTTTGATGCTCTCTTCCGAATAGAACCAAGGGTAGCCTCCGAACACTTCGTCCGCGGACTCTCCCGATAGCGCGACCGTCGCTTCCTGTTTCAGCGCCTTGAACATTAAGTACAACGAGGTGTCCATCTCGCCCATACCAGGGAGGTCTCGCGCCCGCAACGGAGCGAATGAATGGTCGACAAGATCAGGGGTGTCAAGAATGATATCGCGATGATGTGATTTGACATATTCTGCGACTTGATGGACATACGGAGCGTCCCGGTCCGGTCGAATCGTGCTCGGTTTAAAATGTTTGTCACTGTCTCTGAAATCGACCGCGAAAGTCCGCAATGTCTCCTTCCCTTTTCGGTTGAGGATGTCCGTCGCGATGGCGGTCATCGCACTGGAATCCAAACCACCGGATAAGAGCGTGCAGTAAGGGACGTCGGAAATCAGTTGACGCTCGATAGTATCGTAAAGAAGCTCCCTAATGTGTTTCGCCGTCGTGTCGACGTCCTCTGTATGAAGTCGACTTTCCAGTTTCCAATACTGCGTGATATGGCGACCGGAACGGTTGAAGCTCAGAGTATATCCCGGCCTAATTTCATGCACATCTTTGTATATCCCATGGCCCGGCGTACGCAGAGGGAACATCGCAAAGATTTCAGTAAGGCCTTCCATGTCAACCTCCGGTTGCACGAGGGGGTTTGCAAGCAACGCTTTCGGCTCGGATCCAAAGAGGATGGCACTCCCGCGTTCCGCATAAAACAGTGGTTTTACACCCAGTCGGTCTCTCGCCAAGAACAGTTCCTGGTTTTCCTCGTCCCAAATACCGAAGGCGAAAATACCGTTTAAGTGTTCGACACATGACGGCCCCCACTCGATGTATGAAGTAAGGAGCACTTCTGTGTCGGAGCGCGTGGTAAAGATGTGGCCGCGCGCTTGCAGTTCGCGGCGCAACTCGATAAAGTTGTAAATCTCTCCGCTGTATGTGATCACATACGTTTTCTGATCGGAAACTTTTTTGACCATCGGTTGGCTACCACCTTCGATGTCGATGACAGCCAGACGTCTGTGTCCGAAAGCGACCCGGGAAGATAACCAAGTCCCTTCCGCGTCCGGCCCTCGACATTCCATGGTGTCTGTCATTGCTTGCAGAACCTCTTTTTGCTGTGTCAAGTCTCTCTGCCAATCAACCCATCCTGTGATACCGCACATCGAAATTGTCACATCCTTTTATGGATTCTGAAAAAATTTTCGTGAGACTATTTCGTGAGACTAAATGTATAGTCCTGAAATATATTTTAGCAAACTATGTAAGGGGATTCACAAACTAAAACATGATTCATAACCAGGACTGTCATGGGTCTTGCCACCCGGACGGTGGTTTATTTGAAAAATAAGCTGAACCAAACGCGCTCTCCAAGAAATGGATTATCCCGAAACTCAAGTCATCCAAAAGAAGTCTCCTCCGAACAACCAGAGGAGACTTCTTCTTGCTGGAGCAACTCATTTGATGCCAATAGACAAAGAGCATTTAAAAATTGGTTTTGGGGTAGTCAAATTAACTCGGTTGGTTTGGATTTCGCTTCCTAGTACGTTGTCAGCTGCTTCACTAAAACTTTTTTCACCATATTGCGAAGCCGCAACCCGCAAATACGGAGCATAGTTCGTCAGATCCTCTTGTTCGATTTCTGGGTATGGCCATTTTTCCCCATTCAAATACGGAACGACAAATTCATAGGCCTTCTTCAGGCTTCGACCATCTGGTGTTTTGTAATCCCAAAGATTGTACCCCACGCGCTCCCCAAGTTCAGCCAAAATCGTAAACGCTTGCAAATCATATAAAGTATAATGGGTTCTGGTGCAAAAATTCACGAAACCACAATATACAGTGGTGTATCGTAACTGAATCCACACTACATATGGTGTATTCAAATATTTTTGCACCAGAACCGGATACTCAAAAGGTCCCGTAAACGGTGTTTTTGGAGATAACTACTTGACTGCCGCCATGAGAGTGTTTCAAACAACGTATGATCTATTTAGGCTCGTCCAAATCGTCTATCGCGCTTTTCGGCGCATGATCCTTACAACTCCCCAGCGGATAATCCATTTGTTCAATTCGCCTAAATCCTGTCTCAAAAATGTGCGCCATGTCCCTAATGTCCTTTAGACAGTCGCATTTCATGCAATACGCCTGCTCCACTCTTAACGCCCTCTTAATGTGACAATTTGTATCTATATAGATTATGTATCTACGCAGCTAACTAATCATCGTCCCTACATCTTCGCCGTCATTTTATTCCGAGTTCCAAAATCATCGCATGAGCGTACACAGGTACTGGGATACTACCTACAGGCTATTTTGTCATAGTGAGCTATACCTCAAACTGACGTCAGGAAGACCACTAGAGGCGTCAACGATTTTTTTCGTTTCGTGAGGTCACCACTAGTTAGGAGTAAAGGAGAAGATAAGTTTAATGAACGAGCAAGTCCCTCATGATAAAAGCCTCGATAACAGTATCGCTCTGATGCAAGAAGGGTATCTGTTTATCAAAAATAGGGTCGACCGGTATCGGTCTGATCTCTTTGAAGCGCGGTTGCTGCTGCAAAAGGTAATTTGTATAAGCGGGGAAGAAGCGGCGAAGTTGTTTTATGATTCAGACCGTTTTCAGCGACACGGTGCCGCACCAAAACGCGTGCAAAAAACATTGTTTGGTGAAAATGGAATCCAGACTTTAGATGGTGATGCACATATTCTCCGGAAGCTTCTTTTTATGTCACTGATGACTCCGCCGCATCAAAAGCGGTTAGCTGAGCTTGCTACGGAGCAGTGGCAGGCTTCTATTAGCAAATGGGAAGGTTCCGAGAAGGTTGTACTTTTTGATGAAGCAAACGATATTTTATGCCGGATAGCATGCGATTGGGCTGGGGTTCCGCTGCAGGAATCAGAAGTAAAAGAGCGGGCAGACGACTTCAGTGCAATGGTTGATGCCTTTGGAGCGGTTGGACCGCGGCACTGGAAAGGAAGAAGAGCAAGAACCAGAGCCGAAGAGTGGATTAGAGGGGTCATAAAAGATGTCCGAGCTGGTGGTCTGAAGGCTGAGGCAGATTCAGCACTGTATGCGATGGCTTTTCACACTAATCTCGATGGCAGCCAGCTCGATACCCAAATGGCTGCGGTAGAACTCATTAATGTATTACGGCCGATTGTTGCGATTGCAACCTTCATTACCTTTGCAGCTTTAGCGTTGCATGAGCATCCAGAGTGTAAAGAGAAGGTGCAGTCAGGTAACAGCAATTATCTTGAAATGTTCGCGCAGGAAGTTCGGCGTTACTACCCGTTTGGCCCTTTTCTAGGTGCAAGGGTACGAAAGGATTTTATTTGGAATCAATGCGAATTCAAAGAGGGAATGCTTGTACTGCTTGATATGTACGGTACGAATCACGATCCTCGGCTATGGGACAACCCAAATGAATTTCAGCCAGAGCGGTTTAAGGAATGGAAGGGAAGCCTATTTGATTTCATTCCCCAAGGTGGGGGTGACCCTGCCAAAGGACACCGCTGCCCAGGCGAGGGTATTACCGTCGAGGTCATGAAGGCAAGCGTGGATTTCCTCGTCAACAGAATTGAGTTTAAAGTCCCAGATCAGGATTTAAGCTACAGTCTGGCAAAAATGCCGACATTGCCTGAAAGCAGATTTGTAATGAGTAATATCAGACGAAAATGATTCCAGGGCAGTCGTTTAGAAAGCAATTCTGAGGGTTCTGGTGCAAAAATTCACGAAACCACAATATACAGTGGTGTATCGTAACTGAATCCACACTACATGTGGCGTATTCAAATATTTTTGCACCAGAACCGGATGCTGCAACTAAGGACTATTATTCTTGGGCAGCAAACAATACAAAATCAGATGGCACGCCAGCAAAGAGCTTCGATGAATGGTTGACCTACGCATTCGGTGGTAGTTCTTGGGGAGTCAAAATGAATGAAACTCACTTCTTTATGGATTGTAAACTGGTTAAAAAGAGTATTAGTTGCATTGATTGTCTCTTAACGCTTTGCACTCTGAACGAAGTTTTACTCCCAGGGTTTGATGAGAATTTTCGCGCATTGTTGGGAAGCGGATGTTTCAAACGCTTGTTGTATCTGCGTCATTGGATATACGTGTGAAATTAGCTCTTTTACAGGTGGAAATGTCCGAATCATATGCATGAGTTTTGGAAAATCATTCAGATTATAGTGCCATGAGCCGAATAAAGTGAGCCCCTTTCTAATGAAGTCTTTACTAGCTATGATAGGGGTCTCGTTATAACATTCTCCCACTAATGCAACCTGACCTTTACGACGTACGGCGTCAATACAAGTTCTATGCGCAGCCACTGTTCCCGAGCAATCAATTGCATAGTCTACGCCAGGCTCTCCCAAACGATTTAAAATTTGTTCAACCAAATCAGATTCACGAGGATCGAATACGACTTCTGCTCCTATTTCTCGTGCGACGTTGGCACGGTATTGATTTGAGTCAACAGCTATAACCCTTGCACCTCGAAATTTTGCATTGACAACCGCACCGAGCCCTACTGGACCTAGTCCAGTGACAAGAATGGTATCGTAACTGCCAAGAGACATGCGCTGAAATGCACCAAACGAAGGACCTAGCGCACAACACGCTAATGAAGCCATTTCATCAGATATATCATCAGGAACTTGCTGTAGAATAAACGCAGGTTTTAAGACATACTGTGCCATAGTCGCATCTTGCATCGTATTACTATGACAGTGAATGTAGTCCCCTGCTAGACAATACCCACACTTGCCACATCCATTGAGGGGCATTACGACCACACGATCCCCAACTTGAACGTGACTCAAACTCGAAGCCTGAACAACCTCCCCTACAGCCTCGTGTCCAAGACAATCTGTTTCTTTACCAGATAGAAAAGTTTTGTACTCACTACACATCGGTGCTACATTTACTTTTACTACTACCATATCTCCAATAGACTCTGGCATTGACGCCTCTACCAATCCCACTCTGTTTTTTCCTAAAACCGCGGCTTTTTTCATGGCGTTGCTCCTCATCGTAATATTCCGAATTTCTATTGGCATCAATACTACAATCGGAATTTCCAAGCGGGTAGTTTACAAGACACTTGTACGCTTCTGTTCTCCCAAAAGCCTCACCCTTGCTGAGTTAATAGGATGATCATGTAAAAGCTTAATCCTCTCTAGAGGACTTTTTATTTTCTGAACAATAATTTCAATGTCAATTTTCCTCGTATCGACTACACCATATTCGACATAAACATTCATCGGTGTCATCGTCATTTAATAGCACCCGCTCCGAGACCTCGAACAAAATATCTCTGAAGTAAAAGAAAGCCCACTACGACCGGCAAACTTACCGTCAGAGAAGCAGCCATAAGCTGGTTCCAGTAGATTACACCAGCCTGGGCATTTTCATAGAGTTGAAGTCCGATTGGCAATGTACGTGTTGCACTATTCGTGAGGACCGATGCAAAAAGCACCTCTCCCCATCCTGTCATAAATGAAAAAACTCCAACGGCAGTCACTCCAGGCAAAGCAATTCGTAACGTCGTGATGATAAATGCCTGAAACCCCCTTGCTCCATCCACAACTGCTGCCTCTTCAACATCACGAGGAATAGATTCCACATACCCGGTCAGCATCCAAATTGAAAAGGGAAGCGCAAATGTTAGATAGGTCAAAATCACCCCCAGATAACTTCCATCTAAAGTTATCCCTAAAGCGTTTTGAATGATCACATACAGTACAAAAAGAGGTAGTAAGAAAAAAACTCCAGGGAAGGCTTGAGTCGATAGAACAACCCGAAGAAACGCCTTTCCGCCAAAAAGGCGGTAATGAGTCAATGCATAGGCTGTGAGAATGGCAATTGGTACCGATGCCAGAGCCGAGACTCCTGAGACTATCAGACTGTTGATAAGATAACGTAGTAATGGTGCTGTCTTCCACATCCCAACGTACGAATGGAAGTTGATCACTTTTGGAATCAAACGGAATACTGAACCTGCTTCCGAAGGCGTTGAAATCGATATCGTCACCAATGTCCACATTGGATAGAGTGTAAAGAGCACCAATATGAGCAAAACTGTAGCTCGAACTACACGATACGATTTACTCTCAGCCATTGTGCATCTCCCCGATTCTCATACGGAATACACGAATATAAACAGTTGCAATAATCAGTAAAAACAGAACCATAATCACAGACATTGCCGCACCCAACCCAAAGTTTAAATTTACAAAGGAATCTACGTAGATCTGAAGGGACATTAACCGTGCTGCTACAGGGGGAGAAGTACTAAACATAACGAACGGAGTCGTAAAGTCAGTGAATGTCCAAAAACCAGTAATTAGAACTAAAAGTAAGCTTACGTTACGAACTGACGGAAGAGTGATCCCCCAAAATTCTTTCCATCGGCTTGCACCGTCAACACGCGCTGCTTCATACAACTCTTGTGGAATATCCTGCATTCCCGCTAAAAGCATCAAAAATGCAAAGGGCCATGTACGCCAAATGGCTGTGATCGCTATTGCGACGAATGCCCGAATACCCGCCAACCAAAATGTTCCCGGAGAAATTAAGTGTAAATCTTTCCCTAAAAGGCTATTTACTGACCCGTTAGGTTGAAACATAAACGTCCAAACCATTACTCCAACGTAAGCCGGTAAGGCATAGGGTAATATAAATAGACTTCGGAGCCACCCGCGTCCTCGAAACTGATCCGTCAGAAATACTGCAGCAGCCATCCCTAGTATCCAAGATACCCCAACCACGACGACAGTATATGCACAAGTAACACCCAGCGAAACGAATAGTTCGCGACCGATTGGCTGACCCACATTGACTGCTAGCCAGAAGTTTTGTAACGCTGCGAAAGGTGCTTGGATCCAGTTTCCGATCGTAAATTGTGTTAATTTAAGCATACTTATGATCACGCCAAAGAAAGTTGGAATCACTTGCACGAAAGCAATCGCAATGACAGCAGGTAACAGGGCTAAATAGGGTAATATACGCCGATGTGCATGAACAGAATGTTTACTAGTTCGCGCTCGCTTTTTGGTATTCAATTCAATTTCGTTTGGGCGAAATTGATTTGCCATAGTGCTATTCCCCCTGTAACCTGTCCATAGCAATCCAACTACTGAATAAGAAATTCAGAAACTATCGAGAGTAAAACTGGAGGTCCCTTTCCGTACACGTCTAGGATCTCCCTCTATAACTACGCACTCCGATTATTCTCAAATCAATTAATTCCCACTTGCAATAACCGTTTGTTGAACAGAAGAAAGCGAAGACTTCACCTGTTGTGAAGTAATTCCTTGTGCACTTATATCATCGCGAAACAAGGAAACCGTCGCATTACCGATTCCAGTCCCTAGATCATTGCTTGATGGCTCTGTTGGTGCTGGGGCTGCATGGTTGTCAAGTATTTCACCAAAGGTCTTCTCCGCTGGCGTTTGAAAATATGGAGTGTTTAACCCTGCTGTGGTCACTGGCAATTCAAACATTGCCTTATTAATCGTCTCTTGTTCTTGTGGACTTGTTAGAAATTTGACGAACTCCAGGTCAGCAGCCATGTGCTTACTGTTTTTAAAGATCGCCAAATTTTCACCAGCTACATGTGACATGATTGAAGTACCACCTGGCGGAATGGGAGAAGGGAGCGGAATAAGCCCAATCCCATATTTACTAGGGTCTGTAACGGCCTGTTGAGGATCTTGTGTAAACAGCATCGCTGCCTGGCCACGTTCAAATTCTGTCGTATCCTGCGTTCCGGTGCTGTCAGAAACTAGCGCCGGATCGATGATTCGATCAGGATAGACCCATTTGATGTACGTAGTCAACGTCTGCACGTCTGCTGCTGACGTCAGGTTTGGATTACCTGCAGAGTTGTAATAGTTACCTCCCTCTTGTCGAAATAGTATCCAGTCCCAGGTTCCATCAGCTGTCGGAGCACCGATTGGTGCTGCTACTCCCCATACACCCTTCGCAGGATTAGTAAGTTTCTTGGCATCAGCATAGAAAGCACTCCATGTTGTAGGTGGCGAACTAATGTTTGCCTCACGGAATAACTGTTTATTGTACTCCAGTAGCCATGTTTGCCCTAGGAATGGCACCGAAATTGGTGGCTGACCTGGAACGCCAGTGACCGACATGCTCGTTTTCAGGAACTTGTTCTCCCCACCGATATCCTGAAACATGGCTGAGGTCCACGGAACGAGTCCGCCCGATTCAGCAAGCGAGGCAGCCCACGTATTTCCAATTTCCATCACATCTGGACCTTGACCACTAGTGATTGCTGTAGTGATCTTCGTCAGGTACGTAGACCACGGCACGCTCTCTACATTAACTACAATTCCTGTCTGTTTAGTAAACGCCTTGGCGGCACCAGCAAGTGTGCCGGGAGTCGGGTCCGGACTAGGTACCCACCACGTAATGGGCCCCTTAGTGTTGGAAGTATTTGAATTACTCCCACTTGTGTTAGTTCCACACCCTGATAAGAATAGTGCTACTACGCCAACTGAGACTCCCAGGGTTTTAAATCTAATTCTCATTTTGTTTCCTCCCTTATGTCAGGTAACAAAATTAAAGAAACCAAAAACTTCATTTTTGATGTTCAGGCCATCTGCCCTGCAATTTGCCGGAATATTCACATAATTTAATTCGTCCTCTGATACAGAAAGCGAATTCGTATTGTTTTCCTTGCTTCGATTTATGGACATGCGGCGACGCCCTAGTACTGTCAATTGATCTCGAAAGACTGCCATCACCCCCCAAGAACAGACGTTTCATAGTAGTTCTTCCCTTCTTTCTGATCGATATAGGAAGCGTTTTCAAAAAATATTCGTTATAATATCCATTATTATTTGATAAACAAGATTATTTTCTTTGAACATTAGGATTATTGAGCATCAAGAAGTAAATTAATTTTTGAGGTTCTCTATCTTCGGTCATAATCCAGTAAATTGTATATTTCACCGCAATATCACCCGGTTGATAACCTGAAAGCCAGTTAGCGAGATTGTTACGATCAAGTCCGAATTTGTGTGTACTTTCCCTCTTCGGTTATTTCTTAGGCCGGTTGCCTAGTAATCTGGGTCTGGGTCCTTCTCCAGGCCCAGTAATCGTCCATCGTCAGATAACGGTGACCGGTCGTCCACTTCTCATCCATCTCCATCAACAAAGCTCCCAGCAGACGCATGGCGGATGTTCGGTTTGGGAAGATGCGTATCACTCGTTCACGTCGACGAATCTCCTCGTTTAACCGTTCTACGCCATTGGTTGTGCGTAGCCGTTGCCGGTATCGCTCGGGCAATGAGAGCACCGCTGTTGCGTCGTCAAAGCCATCCTCTAACACCTGCATCGCTTTTGGCGCTTTGTCTGCATATTCACTGAGTACCTGGTCTAGCAGAAACCGTGCTGTATCTGTATCCAAATCAGGTGCATCCATCCAGTATCGCTCGGGCTTTCCGGTAAATCTCACCCTGCAATGACTTTGGTGCTGCATCCAGCAGGTTTCGCATAAAGTGTGTTTGGCACCGTTGCCAGGTACAGCCTGTAAAATGTGAAAGCAACGCTTTGACCAACCCAGCATGGCTGTCCGATACCACTAGGTCTACGCCGTTTAGGCCTCGTTCCTTGAGCCATGAGAAAAACTTGCTCCAGCCAGCTTCGGACTCACCGTCTCCAAGCATAAGACCGAGGATCTCACGGTATCCTTCTTCATTCACGCCGGTTGCAATCATGGCGCTGCGGGAACGAACACGACCGTCTTCCCGAATCTTGATCACGAGCGCATCCACCAGCAGGAAGGGATACTGCTTCTTGCTCAGCGATCGTTGATTCCAACCATGCACAGTGGGGTCTAGGCGTTTACACAGCGTTGAAATGGTGGATTTAGAGAAGGAAGTCCCGCATAGTTCTTCCGTAATCCGTGTGACTTTGCGTGTAGATACACCGTTCACCACCATCTCCATGAGAGCCAGTACCAACGCCTGTTCACTTCTCTGATAGCGAAGAAAGAGTTCTGTGGAGAACTGGCCGTTACGTACACGGGGTACTCGTAATGTGAGACGACCCACACGGGTGGTTAAGGTATGCGGATAAGTCCCATTCCGGTATCCCTGACGCTCTCCTGTACGCTGATAGGGTGTTGCTTGGAGTTGCTCCGATACCTGAGCCTGTAGGATCTGATTGACCACCTGCTCTAATAAGAGGCCAACCCCCTCATCTCCATGAAACAAGCCGTGCAAAATCTCCTCATCCACGGTAATCTGGTACTGAGCCACAACGTATCCCTCCTGGTGAATTTTGTCCGCAAACTCATTCTACCGAAGAGGGGGCGGGTGGCTCATCTACGTTTGTAGACCATACCCGTTTTTACACAATCATATGGACTTAACTATTGTTTTACGCCGGGCACTGCGGATCAGTTGCGCATGTGTCTGCTATTAAAATTAGTATGCTGAACACCCAGAACAAGTAAATTTATCATATTTAACTTAATTATGACATCAGTTTTCACGCAACAATATCGGATACAATATGATGATATTCAGCCTGAAATAGTTCTATAACCAATTAATAATTGAATATGTAGCCCGATGTATCAAATTTCGATACTCCCAGATAGCTCGTTTGGTTCTTTCTGTTGAACATTGAGATGGACACCTTACACCCATTCCACGTTGGCCTTCACTTTGCCTCTACAAATGGGTCGTACATCCGACTGGCGAGATGCTGATGATCCGGTCCTTCATCTGCATCAGAATACGCAAATCTCGTGGTTGCTATCCCAAGGCCTCACGCATCACGTTATGCCATACAAATTTGCGCCGTGACAATTGGCCATGGAATACCGTGATCCATATCTATAAACAAGAACGTAGTGCCGATTGTCCATGAAAGTGTTACCTTCGCGAATTTAGACAAGCGACTATCGCCCCTCCCTGACGGACCCCCTTGGTGAGGAAGACGTTAAATGTCACTTAGAGCGCGGATTCTGAAATGAAAGTCCAGATTTCGGATGATTTGCGTGCACAATATTGTAAGGATGTCGTAATTTGCGGGAGTTCACAGGGCTATCTCAGGAAGAAACGCAAGCCGCTGTAGTGCAGCTTGCAGTACACAACTTAGGCATTCCAGACATGGATAAAGGACCACGCTTGCACATTGTTTAACGAGACTTTCATACCCTCAGTTTGCCATGCAGTCCAAGAGTGGATGGGAAGCTCCCTAGGCTTCCCTATTCCACAAACTTGTTCATCAAAAGAGCCAGAAAGCGGCTTACCTTCTGGCTCTTTAGTCTCGTGATACCTATGTAGTTTGTCCTAACTCCTCGGTATTCGATACACTTACTGTTCTCTGCCATCTCCAAGTATGTTTACCATTGCCTCAAGCGCTGCATTGGTGAATGTTTTTATATTGTAAGGCGATCTGGCGCAGTACAAGCGCACTTTCTGCATTATATCCTTTCGTATCTCTATTGTTGTTTTTTCATAATTACCTTCCATCACTTTTACGGCTTCTAGGAGCTGCAGAAATATCCGCGCCACAGTCTCGTCATCTTGTCCGTCTAGTGCTTCCCTAAATTCCTCCCATTCGCTCGTGTTTTTTAAGTATTGTATGGTGGATGCGTTGGTCATGTCCTTTAGATTCATGTGACTGCTCCTATTCATATAGATTACTCATGAGTTTGGATTTCGTTTGAAAGGCGCTTTCGTGTCCAAGCTTCAATATTGGCTTTTTTAGCAAGGTCCCAAGCCGAATTCGTAAGGTAATGGTTGGTGATGATTAAAGCTCGCTCTGCCTCATAGTACACTCTTGCAGCAATAACCTGATTGACGGCTTCTACCCCCACTTTTTGTTTCCATCGTTTGGCCTGGATCACAACACGTCTGCCTTGCGGGTCGGTACCTATCAAGTCCGCTCCAAAGTCGCCGGATTTTTTGGTGGTCTCAAGCCTCCACCCTTTTTTACGGAGTGTATATTGCAACGCGTCCTCGAAGTCCTCGCCGGTCATCCTATCAATCTCATTTAACTGTGGTTGTGAGCGAAACTTCCTTCGTCTCTTGTTAGGCTTGATGAACGAGAGAATCAGGGAAAACAAAGCCATCAAAGGAAGCACAATAAACGTTGTGTTCGGAATCTGTGACGTGCGAAAAACCGTGCACTTGGAGGACGGACAATGTACGCGAATCATCAAGATCAACAGATACTCCCCGGCGACTTCTTTCTACCGTTCGGTGGTCGACTCAGAGAAGATAATCGTTGGGTTGAGCTCTCCTATCTCATCCCGTGGCGACGCGTGGAACAAGAATACAGCAAACACTTTAGCAAGGACCTTCGAGCCGGGCGCGCAATGTCCGTTAGAATGGCGCTTGGTGCGCTCATCATTCAGGAACGTGAAGGCTTTTCAGACCGCCACTTGGTTCAACACATCACGGAAAACCCGTACCTGCAGTACTTCCTCGGTCTTGAGGCATATCAGGAAGAACCGCCTTTTGATCCTTCTCTGCTGACATACTTTCGTAAGCGGCTTGGCCCTGATGCTATTAACCAAGTGAATGAGTGGATTGTGCAGGCAGCACGTGAGGAAGAAGAGGATGGAGACGACAACGGTCCCAAAGACAATCCTCCAACCTCCTCCGGGGAAGATGCAAACGGTCGTCCACAAGCAGAATCTCAAGAACCACGCGCGCATCAAGGGAAGCTTATTCTGGATGCAACCTGCGCGCCTGCAGATATTGCGTATCCGACAGACCTGACACTGTTGAACACAGCGCGTGAGAAGTTGGAGGACATCATCGACACACTCCATGCGTCACATGTCGGCTACATGAAGAAACCTAGAGACCGGCGGCGCCAAGCGCGTCGTGACTACTTGCGAACGGCAAAGAACCGAAAGCCAAGCCGGTCAGAGATTCGTAAGGCTATTGGGCGACAGTTGCGCTATGTGGCAAGGGACTTGAGATTCATTGAACAACTGGCAGAACATACACCGCTTACTACCCTCTCGCGGAAACAATACCGCGATCTCTTGGTTATTGGCGAGTTGCATCGCCAACAACGAGAGATGTATCGCACGCGAAGCCACCGGGTTGACGACAGAATCGTCAGCATCGCACAGCCAGACGTTCGACCCATTGTACGTGGAAAAGCAAAAGCGAATGTGGAGTTCGGTTCAAAGGTCGCCATCAGTGTTGTGGACGGATACGCCATGATGGAGAAGACAAGCTGGGATAGCTTCAATGAGGGAACGACCCTGATTGAATCCGTAGAGCGGTATGTTGAGCGCTTCGGTTGCTATCCGGAAGCCGTTCTGGCGGACAAAATCTATCGAACGCGAGAGAACCTCAGGTACTGCAAGGAACACGGAATCCGGTTGAGCGGGCCGAAACTTGGTCGTCCGCCAAAGCATGTGGAGTCAGGAGAAAAGCAACAAGAGCGCGAGGACGTGGGTGAGCGTAACGCGGTGGAAGGGAAATTTGGCGAAGCCAAGCGAAACTATGGGCTTGGCTTGATTCGAGCACGGCTTCGTCAGACGAGCGAGACTGTGATCGCCCTGCAACTGTTGGTCATGAACCTCGAAAAGAGGCTGCGGCTTCTTTTCTGGCTCTTGTTTGGAGAACTCTTTGAGGTTGATTTTTGCATCATGGGGCCTGTGTATTAAATCGTTCAGCAGGCCCTAATTACACAGCGTTGAGTATTTTAATGCACTGATCGTTGAAGGGGCTTATGTCGCCCCCTTTGTCCCATAACAATCATCAAACCACCCCCGTGGTCACCAACCAGTTTTGGGGGCGGATTTGATTTGTAATCCTAGAATATGGAGTTTAAGAGATGGGGCGCAGAGTCTGTGCTACTGTCTGAACCAGTGAAGGTATCGTGTACTTTGCTGGATTAGGTATAATTCCACCCCATATACTTCCTTCATGAAGAACAAAAATATCACTTCTTGCACCACTGCTGTATTTCCACGTATACGATTGCCCTTGTTCTGTTCCGCTTAGCGTATAAGTTCCTCCGTTCAATATGGACACAAAACCATTTTTTGGTTTTGCGAGTGTCCGAAAAGTTGTGACCTCAATCTGGTGTTTTTGACTTATACTCAGTTCCTCCGACTGACAAATAACACAATATAACTAAAGACGGTGGTCCATAATAAATATTGCATGATATCCCAAACAGGTATTTGATTGATGTGAATGAACAAAAAAATCATGCACAAAACCAACGATATGCCGAGGTATAGCTGAAGCAACCATACCGCCCTCTGACGCCATATGGATAGAGTCCGTTCATCCATAAATCGTGCGTTCGGTTTTCTTCCGATGACTACATATCCAGTCAATCCTGCCAGTACCGCGACTCCTAAAGTAATTAAAGCATTACTCATTCTTTAATCCCCTCCACTAATTCAAAAATGTCCTCAATTCTTCGCCCAAAATATCTACTGATCTTTAAAGATAACTCCAGACTTGGATTGTATTTCCCATTTTCAATAGCGATCACGGTTTGACGAGTGATTTGTAGATCCTTAGCAAATTGAGACTGCGTAATTCCAAACTCATTCCGAAGCTCCTTTATGATGTTTTTGACCATGTACTGCCCCCCTTTCGATGTAAAGTTTTATTTACATTGATCATACACAGACAACAATGTGAATGTCAATATATCTTTACGTCTATATTTGGAATTAAGAAAGGAACCACGAGCGGAATAATGTCAAAATCGATGTGAAAACTGTTACAACTCCATGGTCTAGAAATGGAGCCACAGTGATCAGGTTTGGGAAGCCAAGAATCACAGGCATACATCGGAGAAGCTTTGGTGTTAAACCGCGTGATCGTCAAATCACACCTATTTGGGAAAGCAACTCCTAAGGGGGAATAGATGATGGGAAAGCACAAACCCTTTAAGTGGTGCAAAATTGTGGGTCACCCATACGACAGGCGAAGTATAGAGTTCGGCTACTACATCGAATCCGATTCACCACGCAGCGTGGTTCAAACATCATGGCAAACGTCGGAAGTGCAATACAGAGGATGGATCACTCCTTGTTCACTTAGCAGACATATAGTCTTTATATCATATTTAACCAAAGAACCGATATTGAACTAAGCTGCCCGTTGATATGAACGACACCTGTCAAGCCCCGTGTCGCGATGGGGTTAAAAGCTCGGCCCGAAGGCAAGGTTCGTCGACGGTTGGCACACTGATATGCGCGGGTTGGTTACCGCATTTCGTACCTCCGTCAAAGGGCTGCCTCGGACTAGTCACGTGCGTCAGGTAATAGACCTTGCACAAACGGGCAACGAGGTTTCCCTGTACCGGATTCCTCTGCCTTCAGGCCTAACCTTTAACCTTTTCATGATTTATGCCATTATCGTGTTCCATAAATACCTAGGCCTTCCTCGATACTTCCATTTCATTCTCTACCTCACATGCAATGGCCCAGATAAATCCAAGTAATTCTCTGGATACCGATGTCACTGCCACATTGTGATGCTTTCCTCTAGACACCATTCTCGTATACTTTCGATGTAACCTATCCTGTGCCCGCCAAGCGATGTCCTGCACCTTCGGACTTTGTCCCTCCTGGCGCTTCTTAATCGCTCTCTTGACTGCTGGCTTATATCTATAGCACCAGGAAGCCTCTCCAAGCACTCGGCGCAAGTGTGAATTCCCCGTCTTTGTGATCCCACCCTGCCACCTGGATGATCCACTTGAATACTCTCTTGGTACCAAGCCTGCATACGCCATTAACTGCTTTGGATTGCGGAATCGCTTAAACTCTCCAACCTCAGCAACCAACGAAGTGGCTACAACTTCAGCCACACCACGCAGAGTTTGCAGTGCCTGAATAACCGGAGCACGCTCACTTTCAGTTGCTTCCAAATGAATGGCAGCCTCTAAACGACTGATTCGCCCCTCGATTTCCTGTAAGTGATGGCGATACTCCTGGAACACGATTTGCTCCCGGCGATCCGTCCAACTCAGTCCATCTAACCATCGCTCATGCATCTTTCCCCAAGCTCGAAGCTTTGTTTGCGGTCGTCGATCGTGTCTTAGCAGAAACTTTGACAATTGGTGCCTTGCCCTGAGTCTGTCTTCAATCGCATCCTCCCGAGCTCGTACCAAGTCCCGTAATGCCTCATTCTCTTCATTCGGTACAAACACAGGCGGTAACTCTCCGGCCCGGAATAGCTTCGCCAACCGTAAGGCGTCACGCTTGTCCGTTTTTACCCTATCGCCTTGTTTAGTCGGTATAAGAGAAGGTGCGATAACTGTGCAGGACAACTCCATTGCCCGTAACAAACGGTACAACCCGTACCCCGTTGGACCCGCTTCATAGCAGAATTCCAAGTGAGCATCCTCGGTCTGTAATTGACGAACCAGATTCCGGATCGCTTCTACCGTGTTCGGAATCATTCCGACAAATCGTGGCTCCTGTCTTCCTTCCTCAGCCACTGCAACCGCAATTTTCTCTTTCGATACATCCAAACCTACAAACGTTGTGATAGTCTTCATAGTAACGGCTCCCTTCGTATATGGCTCTGCACTGGTTTCTCAAGATTCAGTGTAATCCAAGAGTGTACGAAACGGAGCCGGTGTCGTTCATTATGACTAGCGCAGTTAACAGTACCAAACCAATAATGTATATTTATGTATCGGTATGTCCGAGTCCTTTTCAGAAATTCGCCACCGTTTATGTCAGTGTTGTAAATACTGGAATTTCGTTGGGAGTCATGTCAAACTATCAATCATCCTCATCCAAAGAAGTCGCACACTTAGATAATAGTATCCGCAATGTTTCAATGTCATCTGCGTTTAGATTCGACAATAATTTGTTTTCGATATTGGAGACAACTTGATGGGACTTCTTTAGAGTCGTGACGCCTGATTCAGTTAAATAAATGCTTAAGGCTGAACTGTTTTCATCATTGATACTTCGTGCGATTAGTCCTGCTGTTTCCAGCTTATTTACAATGGAATGCATCGTTTGGGGAGTTACAAAGCACCATTTTGCCATCCTATTCCCCGACAGTCCAGGTTTCTGTTCAATCGCGCATAAAGCAGCATATTGAGGCGAAGTGATTCCAAACTCGCGAAGTTCATGATCCATGTTTAATCGGAGCGAATGTTGTACACGTTTTAATAAGTAGCCGATCCGGTCGTCCAAAATTTCCACTCCAAACACTTGAATTAGTATCAGTATACTGATACTGTATCATCATACTGATACTTTGTCACGAAGGAGACACGGTAAATGGCACATGTAATAGGTCCTGACTTTGTTGCTTTGCAGGTTAAAGACCTCGAGAAATCAAGAATATTTTACACAGAACTTTTGGGCTTTGAAGAGGCACCGCAATGTCCTCCGGGGGCAATTCTCTTTAAGTCTGAACCCATTCCATTTGCGATTAGGACACCGTTAATCGATTTAAACGCAACGACTCACCGAGGATGGGGTACTGTACTCTGGTTCTCCTGTGTCCATGCCGATGAGCTTCACGACACACTTGAGAGGAACGGGATCAAAATAACACAGCAGCCGTTTGATGGTCCCTTCGGACGAACCTTTTCCTTTGAGGATCCCGATGGTTACGTACTAACCATGCACGAAAATAACAAACAAGCGTAAAGGGGTGGTCATCGTGAATAAGGATGACGACATCGTTAGGTATTGGGTAGGCGTGGTATCTGAAAATCATGTACGAGCTGCCGAGCAGGCAGGATTTGCACAAGTATGCCACGGAAAACGTGTTCCATTATCACGCATGAAGGGTGGGGATTGGCTCGTGTATTATTCCCCTAAAACGATCTATCCCGAAGGTGCGCCCCTTCAATCATTTACCGCGATAGCCCGTGTGAAGGACGGCATTGTATACCAAGTTGAAATAAGTCCTGGATTTATACCAAACCGTATAAATGTGGACTATGTCCAAACTCGGAATGTGAAACTGTGCCTGCTCAAAGAGAGACTTCATTTTTGCAAGGAGAATCCCCGGCTTGGATTGCTATTCAGAAGAGGGCACTTTGAGATTGATAAGGATGATTTTCAACTGATCTCGGATGCTATGGTAGTCGGTGACGCAATACGTTTATAAATAGCCACAAACACGTGGCAACAAGACGTTGTCAGGAACTCCGAACTCTTACACTTGAACACGTTTCATCTTTCATCTCATAAACCATCACACTACCGTCTTATGCAGAATAGGCCCGGGCCGACCCACCTCCGCGAAGAGGCAGTTGGACGCCCGAGCCCTTCCCCGAACCGGACTTGCATCTTTAAACGCATCCGGCTCTCCATTTGAAGTAGTCTTAGGTTGCACATGGTTCGGTCTGACCCGTGACAATTCTGTTTCGCCGCCGCTGTTGTCGCCTATGGCAGGGCAGACATAAGGCTACGAAGTAGTCTGGTATGGATTCCTTATTACCCCACACATCTCCTGCAATTCCGGGCCAATAATCAACGTATACGTTGCGTGCCGTCAGTTTACAAGCACACACCGCGCATCGCTCATTCTGCCGATTCATCACAGATTGCCGGTAATACACCCAATTTTCCGGTAGTCCGTACAATCTCGCTATGTATCTGGCTCGCTGGACTTTCATCGTTGCTCGAAGTTTACGGTTCCCATCAAGCCATTCTCGGTCTTCAGAAACATATGGATTCCTTTGAGAGCATTTATCCGGATACTCTATCTTGTAGAACCCAAACTTATCGAGCATGTGTACATTTCCATCGCTGTCCTTGAACCCAAAGTGTTTCGCTGTGGATTTTCTGTGGTATGGAAGGTTGGCGGCTTCGTTGTAGCGGTGTTGGTTCCGTCTAGCCACAACGCCCGGCGGCTCTCTTGTTCTTTGTTTGAGTCGTTGGAACACTAACCACCACAGATAAGAGTCGAGGGTCAGAAAGGTATCTTTTGAATTCCCTCGTCGGAAGTACTCCGCGAAGCCTCGGATTTTTCGGTTCAACGTGGCGACAACTGCCGGACCTGGGGCCATCCAGAATGCCCGCGAATCTTTGGCCATCATTCGCTTGAATCGCTGAATTGACTTACGGCTCGGTTTAACGAGTACTCGCTCTTGCCCCTGCCGTTTCCATCGTCGGATGTTGAATCCGAGGAAATCAAGACCGGCATCTGCATGAGTTATCAGTGTCTTTTCTGCAGACAGCTGAAGCCGAAGTTTTTCATTTAAGAACTGAGCAACTTCTTCTTTCAGTATCTCGGCGTGTTCTTTGCTCCTGCAGAGAATCACTGCATCGTCTGCGTATCTCACGATGTAGCAGGGAATTTGCGCTTTTCGTCGTTCGCGAGGCGACAGGTATTCGTATTTGTTTGCAATGAATTCGTCCAGTTCATTCAGATACACATTCCCAAGCAACGGGCTCACAATGCCGCCCTGCGGTGTGCCGAGCTCTGTCTCTTCAAATTCTCCCTCGTAGACGAGGCCTGCTTTGAGCATGTTGCGGATGACCCGTATCAGACGGCGGTCGTGAACGTTCCGTCGTAAGATACTTAGCAGGATTTCATGGTCTACGTTGTCGAAGAATCCTTTAATGTCGAGTTCAATCACCCAGCAGTAGCGGTGCCGACCGATGAGAAAGCGAATGCGTTCAATGGCATGGTGGGTGCAACGGTATGGTCGGAACCCATAACTGTGTGGGTGCTGTTTGCCTTCGTAAATCGGCTCTAGAATGCTGCGGACAACATCTTGGGCCACGCGATCGACAATGGTTGGAATGCCAAGCGGCCTCTTTTCATGCGGCTTGTGGCTCTTCGGGATGTACACCCTCCGGACTGGACTCGATGCGTACAGTCGGAGTGCTTGTTTCACATCTTCCCGAAGCTTTTGCCAAGCCTCTTGTGTGGCATAATCCCATTTTGTCTTGTGGTCTACGCCGGCTGTTTGTGCACCCGAGTTTCTCAGTACTCTCGCAATGGAGAGATCAATCCAGACATTCCATCTCAGTAAGTGATGCAGTCTTGAGAATGGTCGTTGTGCCAAAGACCTGCGTGCAAGGCGCGCTTGTGTTTCGAATCTCTTTCTCTCCTGTGCGGAGGATTGAGTGATGGTAGAAATCGCAATCACTCCCTTATGGGGGAGCCCTACTTTACTCACGCGCACCTACTTCAAACTGGAACCCTTCGCCATGTAATGGTCATTATCCATCTCGGACTACTACGATTCCTCCGTCCCGTTGCATTCACTTCAACGTAGCTGTCCATCCTGTTTGGGACGAATGTAACGGTTCCCATGTTCGCTATGCGTTGTCTCGCTGCCTTAGGTCGCCACTATACGCGGGGAAGATTCAGGGAGTTGCACCTCTATACTGACCCTGACCACCGGAGAGTCCGGGTCGGGACACCAAGTTCAAGGGTGCCACGCTCATTCCAACCACTCGTATCATCCGACGATTTCGAGTGTTGCAGTTGACCACGCTTCAGACATGGTGTGTATGGTCAAATAAAAATGGAGGTTTCGATCATCAGAAATTCCCTGATCTAATCATTAAGAAATCCTTGCTGATGTCATCAGGAAATCCCTGATCTGATCTGGAAATTTCCCTGGTGTATCTCTCCTAATTGTGTCATTTGCTTCTTACAATCCTCTTTGTAGAAATGCGAGGAGGAGAAAGGATGACGATGAGTATGGAGCAGATTCACCGGATCAAGGAACTGCAACTCCAAGAGAAAGGAGCGTATCAGATTGCAAAGGAATTGGGGCTAGATCCCAAGACCGTTCGGAAATACATGAAGCAGGAGGACTTCTCCCCAAGGCTGCCTGTGCCAGTGTCTAAGCCATCCAAGTTGGATCCCTACAAACCAACCATTGATGCATGGCTTCTTCAAGATGCTAAAAATCGGTACAAGCAACGTCATACGGGGAAGCGAGTATATGACCGACTCGTGAAAAAGTTTCCGGAGTTCAACTGTTCGTACCCGACCGTGAACCGATACGTGACCGCATTTCGTCAACGCCAGCACCTTAGTAAGAAGGGCTATCTTGAACTTCAGTGGCATCCTGGAGAGGCTCAGGCTGATTTTGGTGAATGTGATGTGATTGTAAACGGCGTGCGACGCGTTACGAAGTATCTGGTGGTATCTTTCCCGCATAGCAATGCAGGATTTGTTCAGTGCTTTCTCGGTGAAACTGCTGAATGCTTATGCCAAGGATTAATGGACGTCTTTTATCATATTGAGGGTGTTCCGTCACGACTTGTGATTGACAATGCCACAGCAGCCGGCAGGCGAATTGGAGAGCTAGTTCGCCTTACACAGTTGTTTAAGCGATTCCAAGCCCATTTCGGATTTGAGATTACATTCTGCAATCCGAATAGCGGTCATGAAAAAGGAAATGTGGAGAACAAGGTTGGTTACGCTCGGAGAAATTACATGGTTCCCCTACCATCCAAAGTGTCATTGCATGAGTGGAACACTGAATTATTCGAACTATGCGATTTGGATAATAGCCGCGAGCACTACAAGAAAGGAGTACCTATCTGCGAGTTGTTTGAGAAGGACAAGGAAGCCATGCGAGCACTCCCAAACGCGCCGTTTGAATCTTGCCGATATGGGCATGTAAAGACCAACGGCTATGGCAAGTTCATACTTGATGGCAAGCACACTTATTCTTCCTCGCCGCTGTATGCAGACCGGGAGATTATTGTCCGGATCGGCGCACATTTCATTGAACCACTTGATGAAGCGGGTGACGTTATCTCTCGCCACGAAAGGGAGTTCGGTACAGAGCGGACAGACACAGTCGACTGGTTAACGATGCTAGATCAATTGATTGTAAAACCAGGAGCATGGCGAAACAGCCTGATGCGTAGCCAAATGTCCTACGAGGTTCGTGATTACATGGATGAGCAGGACAAGAGTGGGTTACGGCAAGCGTTACGCCTCATGAAGGATTTGTCTAACCAATATGGCTTGGACGTTGCGGTGACTTCGATACAGGAAGCAATTGTTCGCAAACGCACACAAGGCATTGAGGTCAATGCAGCAGTTGTTGCGGCTCGGATTGCTCACTACGGTCTGGATACGCCAGGGGAGCCTGGACCCGACATGAGCCAGTATGATGTTTTACTACCCGCATTCGGAGGTGAAGTGCATGGACCGCAGTGAGATACGACTAGAAATCTCACAATACTGCCGACAATTAATCCTGAGTCAGAATGCGGTACGGTTATGCGATTTAGAAGCTACGCCAAGACAGGAGGAGTTTCTACATAAGGTGTTCCGGGAGGAATTGGAGCACCGCGAGCGTCAGCGGAGAATTCGTTTATTTCAACGAGCTGCGTTCCCTGTACGAAAAACGCTGGAGGGGTACGAATTCAGTTCACTTCGCCTGCCCTCTACCTTGTCCCTGGATGAACTGACTTCGTGTCAGTTTGTCCAGGAGAAAAAGAACCTCGTTCTGTATGGTCCTGTCGGCACTGGTAAGACACACCTTGCCATTGCCTTAGGAACGAAAGCGTGTGAGATGGGAATTGTTACGAGGTTTTTCACCGCAGCATCCCTGGTGACACGACTGAGCGAGAGCAAACGCGCTGGATCTTTAGAACGCATAATGAAGGAACTAGAAAAGGCTCAGCTTGTGGTCATTGATGAGTGGGGTTACCTTCCGATGGACCGTGAAGAGGCGCAGCTATTATTTCAAGTGGTTGCAGCTAGTTACGAGAGACGAAGTTTGGTGATCACCACGAATCTGGAGTTCTCCAAATGGGGCGGTATTTTCACGGATGACCAGATGGCTGCTGCAATGATTGACCGTCTGGCGCACCATGGACAACTTGTTGTGTTTGAGGGAGAAAGCTACCGACTAAAACACGCATTGATGCGGCAAAAATGACCCAAACAGAACTGGAAATACACCAGGGAATTCTCGTGATAATACCAGGGGATTTTAGTTGATCACACCAGGGAAAAATCGATGATTACACCAAGGAAAAAGTGATGATAAAACCAGGGAAATCTTCTTGACAAAACACAACATGGCTTCGCTTTCGCTGACCATAGCAGTTCTTCGAGGCTAGCCCCGCATCTTGGGAGGTCGATTCTCCCTCACGGGTACATTGTTAGATGGGCTTCACACCCTGGGCTTGCTCAAACCCAACGCATGCCATCCTAGCCTTGGCGGGATGAGGTACCCGCCAACCGCACTGTTGCGGCTTCAATACATAGCGCCTCATGGCGCACTGAACTAATCTGCCCAATAGTACAACAACGCCCGATCCTCAATCGCTGCATGTTCATGCAACTTCAAGCAACAGAACTTATGGGATTTATACCCCCGATAACGACAGTATGAAACTTCGCAATTGGTTCACAACTGTTCTCGAAGCGACATGAGGTTACGCCATCCATAAGCAGACTCCTGTAGCTGTTGTTCTCCAATTTGAATACTTTGCTCGCGTACTAACCGCCCGCCCATAGATTCATAAAAATAACGCGATGGGTTATCGTTTAATACCCATATCAGCATTGTATGAAAGTGGCTAGAGGCAAGATGCGACACAACGTGACGGAAAAGTAGTTTGCCAACTCCCTTCCGTTGATGCTCCTTTAGCAAATAAATTGCATACAATTCCCCGTCGTATGTAGAGTCTCCAGAACGTTCTCTGCCTCCATCTGCAAAACCAATAATCTGTCCTTCCTCATCTTCGGCAACGAACATGGCGTATTCATTAGAATTTTTTGCAATACGGTTTCGCAATCGTTCTTCACATTTTTCATAGGATAGACTCGCTAAAAACTCGTCGTTTACGATTCCGCTGTACGTGGTTCTCCAACTGTCAACGTGAACTTTCGCAACACCCATGGCGTCTTCTAGAACCGCCTTTCGAATCGTCCAACTACTGCCCAATGACAACACCTCCAATGTTTTGTCGTTAAACTGCCCATTTCAATGCAATAAGGACTCATGCATGATCTGTCGCATAAGCCCACGTTAGTCCAAGAGTCTTATTCGTTTAAGCAACATTCCGAACCATATGAGGAGCGAAGGGATAAACGAAGCAACAGAAAACAAAATTATCTGACCCTTTACCGTCCAATTATTTAAACTCCGCATCTCCCACGTAATACCCATAACATCAGAGAAATTCCAGCCTAACGTCCACAATAGATGTTCAATTTTTTTCAAAAGGGACACGGTGAAACTCAATGAGTATTGCTGTTGCTATTGCTAATCCAAATATACCAGGACTAATGACTGATACAAATCCCGCAGTAATGAGCGTTGAATATGAAGTTGACCATATCCAATTAGGATGTACATCAGAAGACCGACAATCGTGGTTAAGACAATTAAATCCGTCACGAAATTGTTGCGGATTAACTGTTGGAAATTCTCTAAATATACAACAAAACTCAAAGTGGCCGCTATACAAAGATGAGCGAATAAAGCGATAAAGTTACTTTTTATACTCTTCACAAATACTATCACTCCTTTAAATTAAAATTCTCGGAACTCGCTCACGCCTAACTTGATGCCTGAAGCCGCATTTCATATGTCTTGAGCATCTGGTAAACCGTTCCCGATTGATTGCTTACCTTTTTTAGCCCGTTCTGAATCGCTGATATTGCATCCGACACATTACCAACCTGTTTTTGAGCAATAACCAAATTTAGCCATCCATACCCGTAACCTGGTTGTACCTTGGTTGCTTTTTCGTAATAGGGAATGGAAATTTGAGGTTCATGCTTATCACGAAAATAAATGTTTCCGATATTGTTATACGCCTCGCCTGATTCTGGGTTAATTTGTATAGCCTTTTTATAATAAGCAATGGCTTGTTCATCGTTTCCTTGCTCATGGTAGCTGATTGCCGCCTTAATCTGAGCTTGATAGTTATTGGGCTCTTTGACCGCCTTTTTCTGATATTCCTGTAATACCGCTTTTGGAATGTGCATTATGCTAAAGATTTCATCTGACGCAGTTGATGTGGAAGGAGGTTCCAGTGTATTTGAAGCGTTATGGGTTACCACATTCAAATCTTGTGGGGATTTTGCACACCCACTTAAAGTCACAATAGCTAATAAAGACAACGGAACGATTGTGAATTTGGGTAGTGAAAACTGAGAAATCTTCATCGCCTCCATTCCGAAATTCCCGACGGACAATTCCAATAATCTGTAAATCATTATAGTACAAGCGCTATTTCACACTTCTGCCCGCTAACTCAGTAACAGTTCACAACCAATACTGTATATTTATGTATTGGACAGTCCAAGCCCTTCTTCGAATTCGCCCCCGATGGTTCAATAAGACAGTGTCGTATGTATGCATCAGGCTGACGACATATCTCACGCTTTGAGTTTCAAAGTGGCTTTGCCCAAAACGAATCCCAACGCACCTGCGGCAAGGATGGAAATACACACTTCGGGTAAAAATCTATCCCAACTAACAAGACGAAACGTCATTCCCACTCTAAACCTGTATAAAGGCACCACGACTTGATAGCCAATACAACTCATAACTGAAAACAATATGCTTGCGTTCACTGCTCTTCCAGTAGTCTTCGTTAATAAAGCAGTCCAACATGTCACAAGAGCCACACAAATAGCCAAAACAATCAGTCTTTCGGATTGTGAAAATGGCAGCAGCCTTAGTTGAGGGGGCATATAAAACAAGGTGATGCCGACGAGTAACCCGAACAATGCAATGATAAGTTTGCGCTTCATTCACAACACCGCCCATTGACTTGTCTTACTTCTAATTAATAACAATAATAAACACTTGAACAAATCATGACCAAAAATCCTCAACTTTTCGCTACTATTGATGTGGGACTAGCCTGCCCATTAGGTGAATTTTGGTTGATCATATTCTATCCTTAGTGATGTGCCCTAGCCAGCAACCCGTGTAATATGGCCCTTGAGCGAAGGAATAGATTGTCATATTTCAGATTTGTCTGCTTGGTATCTGCGACCACTCGTCCATTGTTGTCGACACCTTGTACATACATGTATTGGTAATCAATCATGTCCTTGAATGCATAGGGCATGTCAATCAGATAAAAACGGCTGTCTACAGGCTGCTGATAAAGAGTAACCCACCCTAGCTTGACTCGTATTTGGACAATGGATTGACCGTTGACAACGCCAAGTAACCGTGTTTTGTGTTCATCCCACCCCATGATACAAGTAAGTTTTTGGTCGTGAACAAGCGGAACTGTTACTTCCACATGTACAGATTTTGCGTCGTTGGCTGGTTCAGAAATACTTGCGAGACCGTAACTGGGCTTTTGGTCAAGGGTATAAGTGAAAATTACATGGTCACTGTCGCACCAACGCACAACTTGGACATCATCCACTTGTTTATGTCTGCGGCTATAAACTGCTGCAAGGTATCGGTATATCCCAGCATGCACATATGTAGTTGCTTGCGATGGGGCTGGAGATGGGACTGTGGCAGCTAATCCTTTCCACGGTTAATTGCCGTAGCTGACAATACCAGCACCCCAGCGAGTGATATCTTCAAAAAGACCCGATTGAATCGCATTCTCGAACACCTCACTTATACAAGTAAGGTGTCCCAAGATTTCCAATCGATGACTGCATTGCTGTGTTATTTATGTCTGCTTCAGAGTGGCAGAAGTGTTACCGCATTGGGGCGTGGGTATCTGCCCGATAGCTGAAGAAGGGAGCCGATGCCATCTATCGTATAAGCCCCCGTTTGATCAATAGCCTCTCGGCATTCGGTTTTCGCTGACTCCTCAATGGTTCTGTCCTTCAGGAAGTGTGCATTTGCCCCCATGTTCGTCTAGTCCACTTGACAAATTAAAATTGGAAATGCGGCGCCGTTGTGCGAAGAAAACATGGTGTTTACACCAAAAATACTTGACTTTTCAAAATCACCCCAACAATCCCCGAGAAGAGCTTTTCCGCTCTATCTCATCGGAATTGGGGTTGCGTTATGTTACCAATGATCAGGTCTCATGAGCAGTATCAATCGTTCGTTCAGCAACAACTTCGTATTCACTACACCAATGGGTCACTTCTGTTTGTCGCCAAAGACTGGTCCCTTGTGAAGAAGTTCTGGATTACTGACCTCTCTGACACGTTTAACTTACTGCGAGACACTTTCTCGTGTCGTGGTCCAAAATCCATTGACCCTGCCGACTTACTCCGTTCATACCTGCTCATGGTCCAGGTCGGAGAACCATCTATCACAGAATGGGTAAATCAATTACGGCGCTGCCCGCTGTATGCCATCCTCAGCGGCTTTGAGTACGGTCAAACGCCAGGTGTCGGTACATTCTACGGCTTTTTCCACCGACTGTGGTCTCACGGTTCTGTAAACCTTTCACCCAAGCGCAGACTCAACCGAAAGAAGATCAAAGGTGGTAAGAAAGGACAAAAGGCACCAACCAAAGCGTACAGCAAAATCGCGAACCTAATGGCTCAGCTGCAGAAGCGTTCCAGCGCCAAAGCCCAACCTTTCGACGTTCTGCTCAGATTGTTTCAGCACCAATTTCTTGCTATCTCTGCAAAGTCGGGCTTGTTAGGTAACACCCATGCGCTGTCTATTGCCAGCGATGGAATGCCACTTCAAACAGCAGCCCAAGTTCGCAGTAAACGACTTTGCAACTGTCGAGAGCTCGGTATTGAGCCATGCAGGTGCTATCGTATCTACTCCCAACCCGACTGTGACATGGGCTGGGATAGTTATCGAAACAAATACTTCTTTGGCTATCATCTCTATACGTTTGTTGCTGCGGATAGTCCCTACGACCTGCCACTGTACCCTCGGCTTCAACGAGCGTCACGCCATGATGCGACCTCCTGGGTGGTCAGTACCCGCGAGTTCCTTGAACGCTTTCGTGAGTACACCTGGGACAAAGCCATTTTAGACGCGGCTCATGATGCATTGCCGATCTACGAATATCTTCATGCACGACAGATTAAGCCGTTCATTGATTTAAATCTACGGAGTACGGGAAGCAAGGGTGTTCGAAAGGATGACATCACGTTTTCCCCAGCTGGGGTTCCGTTCTGCAAGAAGGGGCTGGAGATGAAAGATCGTGGCTACGACTATACACGCGGACGCCGTAAATACTACTGCCCACTTGTTGTCAAAGGCGTGGTGACTTGTGATACGCCCTGTTCCGATTCACCTTACGGAAGATGCGTACACACCTATACCAAGCACAATCCTCGCTTGTTTCCACCCGTCGCCCGCAACAGCGACGAGTGGAACAATGTCTACAAACGCAGAACCACCTGCGAACGCAGCAACAAGCGAGTCAAAGAGGATTTTCTCCTCGAAGCTGCCAAGCACCGCAGTACCATGATGTGGACCGTCCGCATCTATGGCATCGCCATGTGCCAACACATGGACGCCTGGTACCAAGAGAGTAATCTCGACCCGAGATCGATGCTCTTGTCAGCTTAAGAATATCCCAATCATACCATCTTCAGTGATGACTTTTTTAAAACCGAATCGTCATCGCTCTGTTTGCTATACCCTTCTTCAAGAAACATGCATGATGCCGCATGGATTCTGCCGTTTTCCAGTTGATTACTGGGAGAATTCCTGGTTCATCCCACTTTTCTGTACTGCAATACCGAGAGTCTATATCAATATCACAATCGGTGAAACTCCATGGCGAGTATTCCATAAATTTGAATTTTTTATTTAAAATTGGGGACTGTAATGGTGCTTGTTCATTTTGTGAGGGTGTGAAAAGTATGCGACTGTGGTATAACCCATGATTTATATTCTGGCGATGGCTGGTTGGATTTTCGCAGCGTGGCGTTGGGGAGATTGGAGAAATTGGCGGCGATATCATACAACCATTTTCTATTTATGCTTTTGTGATGTGCTGTACTTTTACTTAACCTGTCATTACCCTCTTTGGAGGCTTGAGCCAAAAGGGATTGTTTCAACTCGAACCGTAGCACTCCTAATTGAGCTTGTCATTTTCATTTGCACGACACTAATCTATCTTGGTCGTTATCCCAAAGAACCATTGAAATCCGTTCTCTGGATTGGGTTTTGGGTACTTTTGTACTCTATTCTTGAATGGGTAATGTTAAGGTTTGGTGTCTTTACGTACTTTCATGGCTGGACGCTGCTGAAGTCTACTTTGTTCGACATACTCGCTTTTCCCATGGTTAGGCTTCATTTAGCTAGACCGATGCTCACATACATACTTTCCATTCCCATTACGATTTTGTTGTTATATCTAAATCACGTGCCTGTGCAGTGATTCGTGGGAAGGCACCAACAGAATGGCCAACTGCTGGTAGTAAGATGAACATGGATTGGATCAGCACACCCCGCATCCAAATTGTTGTTTTGTTCTGAGAATTCGAATTTAAACCCACGACCAAAATTATACATGTATTCTTGATTTAGTTGCTATGGGACCAAACTGACCGGGTAGCTTGGGCACCTTGCGGTGCCCTCGCCCCCTCAGAACCGTGCATGACCCTTTCGAGTCACACGGCTCAAGCCACCTTGCTGGTACGCTTGGTAACCCGTGACGCGGTGTGCGACTCCTCGCATTCTCTTTCGAGCGTGACCTGTTGACTCGTCTCTTGGACGGATAAAGGGGTTCATAACAGGTCACTTCATACGCCTCGTGCTACAAGATTCCCAGTTTGGTCACCTCGGGCAAGTCTGCACGCTTTCACGTCAGGACATGGTATTTCTACGGTCCCTATCCGCCTCATTACAAGACAGCATTCGCTTTTTGCCCGCTCTTTTACCTCCTGGGGAATTCGGCTGCGCTTACGCTTTGCTTACTATCCACATTTAGATAGACCCCATGGGGCTTACCTTGTTTTGCCGACAACCCCTTAATCAGATGTTTAGGTGCCCCGACTCCCGCGGTAGTGCTCGGAACTGCGAATCAGTAAAACGGGAGTACTGATCCCGACTACTTGCCTTTTGGCTCAAGCGTATCAGGGGATTTCGCTTGTCTTGAATAACGCGGTTTATAAGGGGTTCACTTACGTTCACCATGCATCTGCAACCTAGCTCCGGACCGAATATCCCTATCAACCTCGGCTACATTGTCCCGTGAGCTTCGAAAGACGGCGTTACCACCATCCCACGTCACGGTAGGTTCGCGGTCGCAGTTCAGACCGGATGGGTTCTCGCCATATGATTATCGACAACTTGCAAGTCGCAACCCGTTTGTTCAATAAGCCCAACTCCTAAGTTCTGCATATCTATTCAACAACCCTTCCCTTATTCTTCCTAACTTCGCCGTAACAAGAAAGGCATCCGTGTCTCGACGGATGCCTTTCTTGTTACCGACTTTATTTACCGGTTACCAACTTTATTCACGGGTTACCGACTTTATTCTCCAGATACCAACTATATTCACGTTCTACACCCAGGGCGATCTTATGGATTTTGACCGACTGGCAGATATGTTAAAGGCACTTGCCGACCCAATACGACTAAAAATCAAAAAAACAATACAGCCTGTCAGTATCACAACTGTAAAATGAAGTTATTTGCGCCAAGGGGTCCGTTTGGACTCCTTGTTGTAATAGACTCTCGGTATTGCAGTACAGAAAAGTGGGATGAACCAGGAATTCTCCCAGTAATCAACTGGAAAACGGCAGAATCCATGCGGCATCATGCATGTTTCTTGAAGAAGGGTATAGCAAACAGAGCGATGACGATTCGGTTTTAAAAAAGTCATCACTGAAGATGGTATGATTGGGATATTCTTAAGCTGACAAGAGCATCGATCTCGGGTCGAGATTACTCTCTTGGTACCAGGCGTCCATGTGTTGGCACATGGCGATGCCATAGATGCGGACGGTCCACATCATGGTACTGCGGTGCTTGGCAGCTTCGAGGAGAAAATCCTCTTTGACTCGCTTGTTGCTGCGTTCGCAGGTGGTTCTGCGTTTGTAGACATTGTTCCACTCGTCGCTGTTGCGGGCGACGGGTGGAAACAAGCGAGGATTGTGCTTGGTATAGGTGTGTACGCATCTTCCGTAAGGTGAATCGGAACAGGGCGTATCACAAGTCACCACGCCTTTGACAACAAGTGGGCAGTAGTATTTACGGCGTCCGCGTGTATAGTCGTAGCCACGATCTTTCATCTCCAGCCCCTTCTTGCAGAACGGAACCCCAGCTGGGGAAAACGTGATGTCATCCTTTCGAACACCCTTGCTTCCCGTACTCCGTAGATTTAAATCAATGAACGGCTTAATCTGTCGTGCATGAAGATATTCGTAGATCGGCAATGCATCATGAGCCGCGTCTAAAATGGCTTTGTCCCAGGTGTACTCACGAAAGCGTTCAAGGAACTCGCGGGTACTGACCACCCAGGAGGTCGCATCATGGCGTGACGCTCGTTGAAGCCGAGGGTACAGTGGCAGGTCGTAGGGACTATCCGCAGCAACAAACGTATAGAGATGATAGCCAAAGAAGTATTTGTTTCGATAACTATCCCAGCCCATGTCACAGTCGGGTTGGGAGTAGATACGATAGCACCTGCATGGCTCAATACCGAGCTCTCGACAGTTGCAAAGTCGTTTACTGCGAACTTGGGCTGCTGTTTGAAGTGGCATTCCATCGCTGGCAATAGACAGCGCATGGGTGTTACCTAACAAGCCCGACTTTGCAGAGATAGCAAGAAATTGGTGCTGAAACAATCTGAGCAGAACGTCGAAAGGTTGGGCTTTGGCGCTGGAACGCTTCTGCAGCTGAGCCATTAGGTTCGCGATTTTGCTGTACGCTTTGGTTGGTGCCTTTTGTCCTTTCTTACCACCTTTGATCTTCTTTCGGTTGAGTCTGCGCTTGGGTGAAAGGTTTACAGAACCGTGAGACCACAGTCGGTGGAAAAAGCCGTAGAATGTACCGACACCTGGCGTTTGACCGTACTCAAAGCCGCTGAGGATGGCATACAGCGGGCAGCGCCGCAATTGATTTACCCATTCTGTGATAGATGGTTCTCCGACCTGGACCATGAGCAGGTATGAACGGAGTAAGTCGGCAGGGTCAATGGATTTTGGACCACGACACGAGAAAGTGTCTCGCAGTAAGTTAAACGTGTCAGAGAGGTCAGTAATCCAGAACTTCTTCACAAGGGACCAGTCTTTGGCGACAAACAGAAGTGACCCATTGGTGTAGTGAATACGAAGTTGTTGCTGAACGAACGATTGATACTGCTCATGAGACCTGATCATTGGTAACATAACGCAACCCCAATTCCGATGAGATAGAGCGGAAAAGCTCTTCTCGGGGATTGTTGGGGTGATTTTGAAAAGTCAAGTATTTTTGGTGTAAACACCATGTTTTCTTCGCACAACGGCGCCGCATTTCCAATTTTAATTTGTCAAGTGGACTAGACGAACATGGGGGCAAATGCACACTTCCTGAAGGACAGAACCATTGAGGAGTCAGCGAAAACCGAATGCCGAGAGGCTATTGTATTGAAAGGGGCAAAATCTGAACAATCGGTTGATTAACCAACCGTATGAATATGTACTTGAATCCAATGATTCTTGTTGAACTCTCGGGCAGGTTAATCGAATAGCGATTCTGTTTGAGTTTTCGGTAGGCATTGAGTCGAGGTAGTTTGAGCGCAATCTTAGGACGCGTCGAAATCACTCCACAAGGCATTGCAACAATGTGAGTCATATCTTTACCGATCTCTCACCAATCGTCGGATTGGACTTGGTGAACCGTATCATAAATCAAGACTAGATAGAGGACCACATTTTGATGATTGATGCAAGGAGTTCACCATTCGACAGATCAACGAAATCGCCTCTGGCGGTCAATAATTGAAATTCCACTGGGTAATACGTTCTTCGGTTAACGGGATTAACTGAAGACATTTTTAAAGGCATTACCAAATTGACCCTCGCAGTTCGAACACTTGGTTCATTGAACTCCCCACTTGTCTAAGGCGCCTACCTCAGCGAGGTTGTGCTGTCCTTCTTCACCAATACATGGACCCTCTGACTCCCTCACCGCCACTTACCACTTTACTCTTCGGGTTTAACGCAAAATGTCCATAGTTACGAGGTAAGGTCTCTCCAATTCAGAACAACACTTTCACTGCTCCCCAGACACCCGCAAGCTTCTAACCCACTGTTTATCCAAATCTTTCATACATATTTTTATCCCACTGCCAACTTCCAAATATCGTGTCGATTGCTTTCCCATTAAAAGTTGGTATTCACGCATGTATCTTCGCAGTAGAACCTGATGGAAACGCACCGCCATTGCAGATTCCAGAACACCGAAGCCCCATCCTAACTAGTCGCCGTTGAAAATTTCATGTGGCGCCCGCAGTGGCTCAGCACAACGTTTTTCACCTACGTCGACGTTTATCGACAAATATACACGGCATATTACAAAAGTTCTTACTGCTTGCTGTCTGATTATGCGAGAAGATGTGATGTATACCAAGTGGTAATTCAATGGTTATCGGGGAGGTATCAAGAGTGACCAACGAGATTTCTGAGCATATAACAATAAAGCGGTCAAACCTATACCATTTTGAGCCCAGCGCGTTAGGTACAGGATACGTGGAGAGCCTGACCAGTTATCTTGGCCGACTCGCCAACGCACATCTCGTTAGCATTAGAAGGCTTGGAATTAAGTACCTGAATCTTGAGTTAAAGAGCTGCCAATGTACTTTAAATGGTAACAGGAGTATTACTCCTGATTTGGTTACTCGGACTGAAACAGAGACGATGGTTAGTGGTCTCAGTAGGCTCACTATGCTCCCTATGATGCATATTCTAGCTCAGCAAGATTTATTTAAGAAAATTCGGGTATGGTGCCCATTATGTTATCAAGAATGGGCGAACACGAAGCGACCAATTTATGATCCATTATTATGGTCGCTGAATGTCGTTTCCCATTGCCCTGTACACAAGCAACCATTAAATTACATGTGCCCAAACCCAGACTGTCACAAACAGATTCGTAAATACGGGTTACCTGGCATATGTCCGTATTGTGAACAATGGCTTGGTGTCGCCAGTAGTGTTTACTCTAACGACATTAATGATAATAGGAATGACGAGTGGGTTTCTTGGGTAAATGAAAATTGTATGGGGCTACTGGAAGGTAGTAGTCAAATTGATAAGGATTGGGCCTTTGATAATAAACTACGGGTATGCCTTAACGATGTACTCCCGGACGAACTGGAAATGTTTGCGTTCGCCCGAAAACTGGGAATTCACCCGACTCGTATGTCCCAATTCTGTAACGGACATGACCGACCATCATTAGAAATACTGCTTAAAATATCGTTCAATCTCCGTATATCCTTAGAACAAATGTTCTTGTCTAAGAAGAAAGGAGACTCTAATCGAAGACGGAGAAGCGGTACAGCGTACGGACCCGTAGAGATTCAACAAAAACTCCTTGATATTCTGAAAGCAGATAAAGACATACCGTCAACTATCGAACAACTTGCGAAACGTGTAGGCTGTGCCCGGTCCACCTTGCGAAAGTATGTACCAAACGCAAACCAACTTCTGGATGAGGCCCGAAAGAAAACAGACTCAGAATATCTAAAGAAAACCGCTAACCGACCTGTAAATTTAAGTAAGAGTGAAATCCATAAAACTTTGCTTTTAGAACTTGAATCCAAAGAACCAAAATGTTTGGCTGAAATAGCACGCAACCTAGGAAGACATCCAACGACACTAAAAGGCCATTTCCCAGAGCTTTGCAAACAAATTGTTAATCGCTATCGTGAACAGCACTTAGAAAAGAAAGAACAATTAATTAAAGGTCATCCACTTGAGAAGCATCAGTCACTACAGAAAAAATTCGGGACTGCCAGTAGAAAATTAAAAATTTCAAAGGAAACTATGGAGTATGAGTTATTGTCCACTTTAAAGAAACCCTCCCCCATACCACTTGAGCATATAGCACAATCGCTCGAAATATCCAGCAACAATCTACGAAATCATTTTCCGGATATAAGTAAACAGATTGTGACTCGGTATAAAACGTATATTGTCCAACAGAGACAATTAAACCTTGAAAAACTTCGCTCACAACTTGAACATCATTTGGAATCGAATGAGGCTCCACTGCCTCTTGAAAAAATTGCGTCGATATATAACGTTAACCCGAGACACTATTATAAGCATTTTCCCGAAAAAGCACATCGGATTTCCCATTTATACCTAGAATATAGAAAGGAGTCATCATCACAAGATCATTTATTGTTAAAGACTATAAAACATTAAATATACAGATATCCAAAAAATACGGAACAATCTTTAACTTCTGAGATACCAGTCTCCCTCACTCAAATAAGCAAGGACATCGGTTATTTAATCAAAATGTTAGAGAAATTTCCGGAACACTATGTTGAAATCAGGAAACATTATTCAGATTATAGGACAAAAAAGTTGAACGAGACTGCGCACTGATGTGAAGTAGTAAATCAACTTTATAAAGAGGGTATACCGACAAATAGGAGAGTCATAAAGCGGACTCGTCCCGGGATTCTAGCCAACTTGGAGTGCCGCGTGGTTCTAAAAGACGCGCGCTCAAGTACCACCGCTGAATTCAACAACGAGCAGTTAATTTAAGATTGAAGCATAAGTTTGCCGCAAAAGTTTTGAAGCATAACCTTGCCGAAACGGCAAAGTTATGCTTCAAATGACATCCTCCACGACGGGTTGGTCGTGGTTTTACTTGGTGGAGGCGACGGGAATCGAACCCGCGTCCGAAGATCTCGCTACATGTACATCTACGGGCGTAGACCGTCTACGAAAGTCCCTGCCATCCGCGGACGATCACGCTGATGTACAGGCAAGTTCGTTTAAGTTTCGCCGGTGGTCCACGAACATGACCATCGACTAGCCTGCTAAGTTGACGTTACAGGGTGTGCACAGGCGACACACGATGTAACGGTCTCGTACCTAATTAGGCAGCGAGAGCGAGATTGCTGTTTGAGGTAAAGCGATTAGCTTTGCCAGTTAAAGAAGTTCCGCGTGATTAACGTGTGCGCAGCCCCACGGCCCGCCGTACATGCTCGAACAACCCCCGTCGAATCCAAAACGCCCCCGCGTTTTGGGTCCAGCGCTAGCTTTCGCATGGACGGTCATACTCTACAGCACTATTGCCAGCAATCCCTCATGTATGTGATGTTTCAAGGTTCCTTACATCCAAGTCGGTTCGGCAAGTGATACCACCGCCCGACATCCATAACTTTATCACGGCGCACTGTGGACATCAACCAGATGTTCATACCACAACTGGACAACAATTTACAGTGCTACCAATTGAGACATAGTCCGAGACAAGAAGAGACGAATCCGCGCTGGTCTCATTGGTGACACGATAGTGTCTCCGACCATCACAATCAGCCTTTTTGTCGCTCTCGGAGTGCGCGCTGAATCTCGCGACTGGCGTCTCGCTTCTTCATGGACTCGCGCTTGTCGTGCAGCTTTTTCCCTTTGGCGAGGCCGAGCTCCACTTTTGCAAAGCCGTTTTTCAGATACACTTTGGTGGGAACCAACGTAAAGCCCTGTTCGCGGACGGCTCCGTACAGGTAGTTGATTTCCTTCTTGTGTAGAAGGCATTTGCGGGTCCGCAGTGGATCATGATTGAAGCGATTCCCCTGCTCGTAGGGTGCCACGTGCATGTTGTGCAGATACACTTCACCGTGTTCTACGCGCGCGTATGCGTCACGCATGCTCACGGAGCCTTTGCGCATGGACTTGATCTCCGTACCCGTGAGGACCAGGCCTGCCTCAAACGTCTCCTCGATGAAATAATCGTGAAACGCTTTTCGGTTTTGGGCGAGGACTTTGCCGTTCCCGTTCCCCTTCGCCATGGTGCCTTCACTCCAACATCCAATCGTATTTGCCCGGAGGCGTAGCCTAGATCATAGCACAGTCTGAAAGATGCGACAAGAGTTCAGTCGTTCAACTCTGACTCCCCATTGCTGGCAAGGGTGGGGCGCGGTGTCACCCGCGCCCTGCTTCCCGACGTTCGAGCGCCGGCGGAGTCAGCGGCCTTTGCGCCGCTTGCTGGTGGAGCGGCCGCCGGATGTCACACCGCGACCGCCTGCCTTGCGGGCTGCGACCTTGGCGCCAACTTTGGCGCTCCCTCGGTGCTTCTTGCGGGGCTTGCCGCCGTCCCCATAGTTCACGGCACCGCGGTCCGCGTTGCCTGCCCGGCGCTTTTCGCGCGACCAAGATCCGCCATCGCGGCCTCCACTCGACTCGCCGCGAGCTGCCCAGGTTCGATAGCCGCCTGTGCGGCCGTCTGGCGAGCGGCCATTTTCCGCGTGATCATCCGCTGTACCATGGCGTTCGTCTTGGCGATCCCGGTCTCCGTAGCGCGGGCGGTCCGCGCGAGATACGTTGCCGCGCCGGCCGCGTTCATTCTCCCGGCGATCCGTTCGCCCTCCTCGACGTGATCCATCGCGAGCGTCCGCGCGACCGTGCTCGAAGTCGCGCCGGCCACTGCCACCCTCGCGCCCGGTCCGTGCTAACTGCGCCTGCTCACGCGCCTCACGTGGATCCGGGTAGGCGTCATCCCACTCGTCGTACGGCATATCGACGGGCAGTTCTGCGTCCCTCGTGCGGCCATTTCGCGCGTAGCCGCCTTCGATGGTGCGGCCGCCGAGGCGGTCTCGGCGGGATCGACCTTTGTGGCCGCCGCCTGTGCGGTCCCCACCGCGAACGGGAGGGGCACTGGACAGGCCTTCGCGGCGTTCGATGCTGCGCCGACGCTCTTTTGGTGAGAGGTCCTCGTCGTACACAATCGCTCCCCCGCCGTGCCCACTGACAAACGTCGCCTCCCGGCGGTGTTCGACCAACGCAAAGTTGATCTGCAGCTCTTCCTTGTTGGCACTCACCACCTCGATGCGAACCGGGTCTCCGAGGCGGAACACGCGGCGGTTGCGCTCTCCGATGAGCGCCATCTGCCGTTCGTTAAAGACGTAGTAATCGTCGGCGAGGGAGCTGATATGAATCAAGCCCTCGACGCCGTTGTCGAGTTGGACGAAGAGGCCGAACTGGGTGACACTCGAGATGATACCGTCGAACTCTTCGCCGAGGTGTGCGTGCATGTACTCGACCATCTTCAATTGGTCTACTTCGCGCTCTGCGTCCTGGGCCAGTCGCTCGCGCTCGCTGGACTGACGGCTGGCGTCTTCCACGAACTGCCGCAAGGTCGCCTCGCGCTCTGGCGATAGCGGCCCGGCTATAACCTCGCGCATGATGCGGTGGATGGTCAAATCCGGGTAACGGCGAATCGGCGACGTGAAGTGCGTATAATAGTCGGCCGCGAGTCCAAAGTGCCCCGTGCATTCCGGTTTGTATTTCGCCTGTTGCATCGAGCGCAACATCACGGTCGAAATCATCCGCGCTTCCCGGGTCCCTTCGACCGCCGTCAGAACCTCCTGTAACGCCCGCGGGTGAACCTTGCTGCCCCCGACGCCTTTCAGATGGTGCCCGAAATTGTGCAGGAACGCCTTGAGATCGATCATCTTGTCGGCGTCCGGTTCGTCGTGAACGCGGTAGACGAACGGCACGCCGAGCCAATGAAAGTGTTCCGCCACCGTCTCGTTGGCCGCGAGCATGAATTCTTCGATGAGTCGCTCCGCGATAGATCGCTGGCGTGGAACAATTTCCACCGGCTCGCCGAGATCGTTCACCTTCACGTAGATTTCGTCGAAGTCAAAGTCCACGGCGCCGCGGCGCATCCGCTTCTGCCGCAAAATCAGAGCGAGTTGCTCCATATGGCGAAACATTGGCACGAGTTCCTTGTACTCCTCAATCAAGGCCTCGTCGTCGTCCTCAAGGATCTTGCGCACGTTGTTGTAAGTCATCCGAGCGGCCGTCTTAATCACGCTCGGGAAGACGTCGTGCCGCACCGTGCGACCCTCTGGGTCGATTTCCATTTCGCAGGAGAACGCCAGCCTGTCGACTTGTGGGTTCAGCGAACAGATATTGTTCGACAGCCGCGGCGGAAGCATTGGGATGACCCTGTCGACGAGGTACACACTCGTTCCTCGACGGAACGCTTCCTGGTCTATCGCGCTGCCCTCTTTCACGTAATACCCGACGTCCGCGATGTGCACGCCGAGTACGTAGTTCCCGTTGTCGAGGAACTTCACGTGCACGGCGTCGTCCAAGTCCTTCGCCGACTCGCTGTCGATGGTGACCATCGGTTCGTCGCGGATGTCGCGGCGATTCTTGATCTCATCTGGATGGATGTCGAGGGGAATCGCCTCCGTCGCCTGGAGCACCTTGTCTGGGAATTGCTCCGGCAACCCGTATTTGCGAATCACCGCCAAAATGTCGATACCAGGTTCATCCGGGTGGCCCAGCACTTCGACAATTTTGCCGACCGGCCCGTGTGTCGCCGACGGGAAGGACGTCAATTCGACGACGACAATGTACCCATCGTGAGCGTCGTGAATCTCCTCTTTCGGGATGAAGATGTCCTGGGTGAAGCGCTTGTCGATGGGATCGACAAAAGCATGGTGTGCGTAAATGGTGATTTTGCCGACAATGCGCTCATTTGCCCGCTCCACTACGCGGACGATGACGCCCTCCCGATGCGGTCCACCCTTGCCGTCGTTGAGGACGCGCGCCATCACCTTGTCACCGCTCATAGCGCCATTCATCTCAGTCGCAGGGATATATACGTCCGCATCGCCTTCGCGCTCGGGGATGACAAACCCGAAGCCGCGCGCCTTCATCTGCAACTTTCCAACAACGAAGCCCGCTGTATCTGGCAAGCCGTAGCGATTGTTCTTCGTTCGGACGATGTCCCCTTCGTCCTCGAGCTGGTTGAGCAGCCGCACGAGGTCCCGAAACTCAGACGCGGACGTCTGGTGGAACACCTCACTCAGTTCCTGTGCCGTCAATGGCTTGTAAATGTCACTCTGCATGTACTCCAATACATCTTCCCGCTGCATATCTGGATCACCTCATTCAGTTTAAGCGGTTGATCCTGTTCGGAAACGCACTTTTGTCTGTTATGTAGTATGGACACAAAAACCCACTCGCGGCACATAGGCAGGAGGAACATTTTGCATCTGGTCGAAGTACAAAAAAGGTGCCGCCGAGCTGGCGACACCTTCTTCGCAAAAAATCATCGTCACTGTAAGTGGTGGAATAAAAATGCGATAGTCAACGTCAGCAAGAACAAGAGTATCGCGAGCACCACCGTGACCTTGCCGAGGAAAGGGTCCAGCCCCTTCGCACGGCGATTGGTTACCTGGTTTGAACCGCCGGCAATGACGCCGGACAATCCTGCACTTCGACCCGATTGGAGCAGGATGACCAGGATGAGCACTGCGCACAAGATGACGAGAACAATCTCGGTTGCAAAAATCATCCGCTTGTCACCTCCACTCCACATCCATTCTTGTGCCCTAGTCTATCACGAAACTCAACGTACGACAAACGCGGATTTTCCGGCATAGTGCGCGGCACCGCCGAGTTCTTCCTCAATTCGCAGCAATTGGTTGTACTTTGCTACGCGATCCGTCCGGCTCGGCGCACCGGTCTTAATTTGACCTGCGTTGGTAGCCACTGCGATGTCCGCGATAGTGGTATCTTCGCTCTCGCCCGAACGGTGCGAAATGATGGAGGTGTAACGAGCGCGCTTGGCGAGCTCGATAGCGGCGAACGTCTCGGTCAGGGTGCCGATTTGGTTGACCTTTACGAGAATCGAGTTGCCGACGTTTTGCTCGATGCCTTGCTTGAGGCGATCGGTGTTCGTGACAAACAAGTCGTCGCCGACGAGTTGCACGCGGTTGCCGATAGCGGTCGTGAGTTTTTGCCAGCCAGCCCAGTCATCTTCGGAGAGGCCGTCTTCGATGGAGATGATCGGATACTTGCCGACGAGGCTCTCGTAGTACGCGATAAGTTCGTCAGCCGTGCGCGTTACGCCTTCGCCTTCAAAGTGGTACTGACCGTCTTTGAACAGCTCGGTCGATGCGACGTCGAGGGCGATAGACGCTTGTTCGCCTGGCTTGTAACCGGCCTTCTCGATAGCCTCGACAATGATTTGAATCGCTTCTTCGTTCGTCTTCAGGTTCGGTGCAAACCCGCCTTCGTCGCCGACGGTGGTCGTCAAGCCGCGGCTTGTGAGGACGCTCTTCAAGTTGTGGAAGATCTCAGCACCCATGCGAAGCGCTTCGCGGAATGTCGTAGCACCGTGTGGAACGACCATAAACTCCTGGATGTCCACGGTGTTGTCGGCGTGCTTACCACCGTTCAAGATGTTCATCATCGGCGTCGGCAGGGTGTGCGCATACACGCCGCCGAGGTAGCGGTACAACGGCAACCCGACTTCCTCCGCCGCAGCCTTTGCCACCGCCATGGACACGGTGAGAATCGCGTTTGCGCCGAGTTTCCCCTTGTTTGGGGTACCGTCGAGACCGATGAGCAACTGGTCGATGCCCACTTGGTCCAACGCCTCTTCGCCGATGAGTTCTGGGGTGATGATCTCGTTTACGTTCTGCACGGCTTGAAGGACGCCTTTACCGAGGTAGCGGCTCTTGTCACCGTCGCGCAATTCAACCGCTTCGTGTGCCCCAGTAGACGCGCCAGATGGAACGATAGCGCGGCCAAACGCCCCACTTTCGAGTTCCACCTCTACTTCCACAGTCGGGTTCCCGCGGGAATCTAATACTTCGCGTGCATGTACGTCAAAAATCTCGGACATTGTCGTCACTCCTTAGTTAATTTCGTCGTCGAGTATTTATGAAATGGTCAAACCGCGAGTCGCTCGTGGCGCTGGTTTGAGAGCCCGAATGTCAGGCCTAGCCTTCGCGCACACGAGTGCCCGTGGTATTCGACATAGGGTCAACCGTTTGTAATCAAACTCTTGCCTGTCATTTCAGCAGGCTGTTTGACACCGAGGAGTTGAAGCATAGTCGGCGCCAAGTCGGCGAGGACGCCGTCTTCGCGAAGCTCCACACCTGGCTTTGTAATCACAAACGGAACTGGATTGGTCGTATGCGTCGTGCACACTTCCTGCGTGTCTGGAAAAACCATGATGTCGGCGTTGCCGTGATCGGCTGTCACCAGTGCGACTCCGTCCACCTCAGAGAGCGCCTGCAGCACCGTATGGAGACACGTGTCGACCGCTTCACACGCCTTGATGGCCGCGTCTAGCACGCCAGTGTGACCGACCATATCCGGGTTTGCGAAATTGAGGATCATCGTGTCTATTTCACCGCTTCGCAACCGTTTGGCCGCTGCATCCGCCACTTCGTAGGCGCTCATCTCCGGCTTCAAGTCGTACGTGGCGACCTTTGGCGAGTTGATGAGAACCCGCTCTTCGCCCGGGAACTCTTGCTCGCGTCCACCGGAGAAGAAGAACGTCACGTGCGGGAACTTCTCCGTTTCCGCAATGCGCAACTGCCTGAGTCCCACATTCGACACGACTTCGCCGTATGTATTGCGCGGGCTGTTCGGCGGGTACGCAATTTGCCCCCCCACCGTATCGCTGAACTTCACCATCGACACAAAGTCGACGTGAGGGTGGTTACTGCCTCGGTCAAACCCGTCGAAGTTGTCGTTGGTAAACGCCTGCGACAACTGAATCGCGCGGTCTGGGCGGAAGTTGAAGAAGACGAGTGAGTCTCCCTCCTGAATGTTGCCGACCGGAGCCCCGCTGTCGTCGACTTGGATGATCGGCAGCACGAATTCGTCAGTCACGTCTTTGTCGTAGCTGGCGCGAATCGCCGCGACGACGTCGCGCACCCGTTCACCCTCGCCGTAGACCATCGCGTTGTACGCCTTGCTGACGCGCTCCCAACGCTTGTCGCGGTCCATGGCGTAGTAACGGCCAACGACGGTGCCAATGGTGCCCGTGCCGAGATCGGCCATCGTCGCCTGGACGCGCTCAATAAACTCGGCCCCTGTTTTCGGTGAGGTATCGCGGCCGTCGAGAAACGCGTGCAGGACGACTTTTTTTACGTCGAGGCCAGCTGCCATCCGAAGCAGAGCCAGCGCGTGCTCGATGTGACTGTGCACCCCGCCGTCCGACACCAAGCCGCACAAGTGCAACGTCTTGTCATTGCGTATCGCCGCATTCATCACACGCTTGAGCACCTCGTTCTGAAAGAAGTCCCCTTCGCGTATCGCTTTGTTAATCTTTGTCAACTCTTGGTACAAGATACGGCCGGCTCCGATATTGGAGTGCCCAACCTCAGAGTTTCCGAACTGTCCTTCTGGCAAACCTACTGCCTCTCCACTCGCCAACAGCGTGGTGTGCGGGTACGTTTCCCACAGCTTGTCGAGGGTGGGGGTGTTCGCCTGTGCGACTGCGTTGCCCTCTCGCTCCGGATTCAACCCAAAGCCGTCGAGGATAATCAGGGCCACCGGACCAATTTTACTGGGACGCGACTTGCGTTCAAACGACTGTTCGCTCATCAGAGCGCACCTCCGATTGCCGACGCCATGTCCGCAAACGACGAAGCGTCCAAGCTTGCGCCGCCCACCAATGCGCCGTCGATGTTCGGTTGCTGAAGGAAAGATGCGATGTTGTTTGGCTTGACGCTGCCGCCGTACAAAATGCGGACGCTCGAAGCGGCGGATGCGTCAATCTGTTCCGCCACGAGGTTGCGGATCTCCTTAGCCACGACTTCCGCGTCCTGTGCGGTCGCCGTCTTACCGGATCCGATAGCCCAGACTGGCTCGTAGGCGATAACGACTTGAGCCACGTCAGACGCAGAAAGTCCCGCTAAGCCCTGGACGACTTGACCTGACACGATGGCCTGTGTTTGACCGCTCTCCTTTTGCGATAGGTTTTCCCCAACGCAGAGAACGGGAACCATGTTGTTCTCGATAATGGCACGAACCTTGTGGTTGACCATCTGATCCGATTCACCGAAAAGTGTGCGGCGCTCAGAATGTCCAACCAGGACATATTGCGTCCCGAATTCTGCAAGCATGACCGGCGCGATCTCGCCCGTGTACGCCCCTTCTTTCTCGGGGTATACGTTTTGCGCGCCGATTTTTACTTGCGCGGGCAGCATTACGCGTAGTACGTGGAGCGTGGTGAAAGGAGCGCAGATGGCGTATTCCACGCCATCGCGAAGTGCAGACGACTGTTGACCGAGCGCCTCAGCGAACGCCCTCGCTTCGGCGACCGTCTTATACATTTTCCAGTTTCCCATCAATAAAGGTGTTCTCGCCACAGCAGTTCCCGCCTTTCATCTCACAAGTCACGATTCGGCGCGCTTACTTGTCCTCGAGTACCGCAACGCCAGGTAACGTCTTTCCTTCGAGAAATTCGAGGGAGGCTCCACCACCAGTGGACACATGCGTCATCTTGTCGGCCACGCCAGCTTGTTCCACCGCCGCGACCGAGTCGCCGCCGCCGACAATCGTGGTGGCATCCGCCTCGACCATCGCCTCAGCAATAGCGAATGTCCCTTTGGCAAACGCCGGCATTTCAAACACACCCATCGGTCCGTTCCAAATCACCGTCTTTGCAGCTTTGATTTCAGCCTGGAACACGGCGATGCTGTCGGGACCGATATCGAGCGCCATCTCGTCCGCCTTCAGCTCGTTCACCTTGCGTGCGGTGTACTCTGCGTCCGCCGCAAACGCCTTGGCCGCGATAACGTCGGTCGGCAACAAAAGTCGACTATTGTGCTCTTTCGCGACGGCGAGCAACCGCTTGGCCGTCTCAAGCGCATCCGACTCGACGAGGGACTTGGCCATGTCGTTCCCCTGCACGGCGAGGAACGTGTTCGCCATGCCGCCGCCGATGAGCAGGGCGTCGACCTTCGGCAACAAGTTCTCGATGACGTTGATCTTGTCCGACACCTTTGCGCCGCCGATAATTGCGACGAACGGGCGCTTCGGACTAGCGAGCGCTTCCCCCATGATGCCGACTTCCTTCTCCATGAGGAAACCAGCCACACTCGGCAGATACGCCGCAACGCCAGCCGTGGAGGCATGGGCCCGGTGGGCCGTACCAAAAGCATCGCCGACAAACACGTCGCCGAGCTCTGCAAACGCCTTGGCGAGCTCTTGGTCATTCTTTTCTTCCCCTGCGTAGAACCGCACGTTCTCGAGTACGAGCACTTCGCCGTCCTTCAGCGCCCCGACCGCCTCTTTCGCGGTGTCACCGATACAGTCGTCGGCAAACGAGACGTGGATGCCTTTGAGCAGCTCTTGCAGGTGGTTTGCCACAGGGCGCAGGGAGTACTTTTCGTTGCGCTCCCCCTTCGGGCGTCCGAGGTGACTCATCAGGATGACCCGTGCGCCATGCTGCGATAGGTATGTAATCGTCGGGATAGCGGCGCGGACGCGAGTATCGTCTGTAATCTCACCAGCATCGTTCATCGGAACGTTAAAATCCACCCGAACGAGTGCGCGCTTTCCTTGCCACTGTACGTCTTCAATGGTCTTCTTAGCCACTCCGAGCGCCTCCAGTCTCTCACCTGATAGTTCCTAGGGTGTTCTGTTCTCTAATGGTCTTTCATCAAACGACCAAATACTTCTCCGATTGGACCACCTACATTATTGTACCAGACCAATACAAGGCGAAAAAAGTCAAAGCTGAAGTCGTGTCCTACGTGTCTACAGACGAGTCCCTTTTGAATAGACATGACAAAAGCGGATACTTTGCGGAGGTGACGACCCTTGCAGATTGGAATAGTGGGAACGGGACAAATGGGCGGCATGCTCGCACGCGCGTTCGCCGAAACAGCGCCGGAGAACGTGTACGTCTTCAACCGCTCTCGCGCGAAAGCGGAGTCCGTCGCAGCCGATTTGACAAACGTGATCGTCTGTGACGATTGGGAGACCCTCATTGAACGGGTAGATGCGGTGTTTTTGTGTACGAAAGGGAAAGACGGGTTGAGCCTCATCAAGAAGCTCGGCCCTCTGCTCAAATCTGACCAACTGCTCGTCACGACCATCAGCAATATCGATCTCGACCGCTGGCAAGAACTCACCCCCGCCACACCAGTAAAACTCATCCCGAGCCTGACTCAGACCATCCATCGGGGGGTCATGTTGCTCTCCTACCCTCGCGATGTCCCGGGTCCGCAGAAGACCGAACTCGAGAACCGGCTCTGCCAAATCGGCAAACCACTCATCGTCGACGAGGGCCAGGTGCGCGTCTGTTCTGACTTAGCCAGTTGCGGCCCAGCGTTCCTCGTGGCCATTTGCCAGTCGTGGGCGCAAGCCGCGGCGCAGACCGGCTCTTTGGAGCGTAGCACGGCCGAGATGATTCTCAAGGAAATGCTGATTGGACTCGCTGCTCTGCTCGACTCTGGCATGCAGTTCGACGACGTCGTGGAGAAGATTCGCGTTCCAAATGGCGTAACAGATAGAGGAATTGTCTCCATGGAGGACGTTCCTTTACGTCTATTTACTAGACTGCACGCAGAAACGGCCAGATACGCCCAAGTCGGTCAGCGTACGTCCATCCCCGCCCCGCTCCCGTCCTCTGGGGGATAAAACGACGCGGCTCGACGCGAATCATGACAACCTTTGTCGAACTCTGAGAATGTTTGCTAATTTCACTTGTCTGATTCTGGTTGGAACAGCATAATGGGGAGCATAAAACACGGCACAAAGCGCCCACCCGCCTCTTAGTAAAGGGTCGACTGTCCCTTTGCGAAGAGGTCATTCCGTTGGACAACCTCTTAAAGGTGGCTTTGAACATTGAGCCTTGCGATGAATCAATCTAGCTTGACGGCTTCAAAACCAACCATCCGTCGAAGAGTTGAACCGAGCCAACTGGAGATTTCGGCCCATGACGTCCAAGTTCATACACTGGAAGCGTGTCCATCGCGCCACGCCGCAGAGCCGCTCCGCCAGATGATCTACAACTTCTTTACAGGGATGCCGTGGTCGTTTCCATTTCTCGTCTTTTTTCTCGACGCCAACGACGTGATCCTCGACGTGATTGGTCCGACAAACGCTTTATCCGCTGACTTAGCGCAGAGGTTGCCTGGTATGGGGTTACACGCGATGCACGACGGTGCTGGCGGACATCTCTACCCGCCCGGAGAGGCACAACCGCTTCGTCTAGCCGAACTCGGCGGGGATTGGCGCAGTGCGATAGCTGAACTCAGTGAACCGATGGCGCTCGCAAAGTGCAAGGTGGTTCTTTCCATCCCGTCCTCACTGACCTGGGTTCAGCTTCAGAGCAGTTTGGTGACGTCCGTATACGCGCTTCAACAAGTGTGTTCCCTCTCGACGGCGCCGCTGGAACATCACGGGGGCGGTTCAGTGCGTCCGGCGGTCGAAAAGGGCGAAAAAATAGAAAGTAAGCTGACAGAATTCGAGAAAAATCGGTCGCTCGCGTCACTCAGCGCCGGCATCGCCCACGAAATCCGAAATCCACTCACCACCGCCCGCGGATTTCTCCAGCTGTTTGAACAGCGCTGTGAGCCCGCCGATAAAAAGTTTGTCGAGCTGACCATTCGAGAATTAGACAGAATTCATGCGTTGCTCCAGGATTTTATGGGCCTGGCGCGCCCAGACGACGAATCCACGCAATTGGTGGACATCCGGGAACTGACCCACTCGGTGTATCAGTTTTTGCGCCCTGAAGCGACGCTGTGCGGCGTGCTGCTCAACTACGATGTACCATCTTCCTGCGTGCTCATGTCGGTGCAGGCGGACCGGATAAAGCAGGTGCTGATCAACTTGTTGCAAAACGCAGTCCACGCGTGTGACAAAGACGGAGAGGTACACGTAACCCTGCGCGACTTTTCCGATCACGCCACCATCACGATTCGCGACAATGGCTGCGGGATTTCGGATATGCACCAGCTCTTTCGCCCGTTTCAAACGACGAAGTCGAACGGGACAGGACTTGGCATGTTTGTGAGTAAGCACATTATCGAAGCGCACCGCGGACATCTTCAGGTGGATTCGACCGTCGGTGAGGGAACCACTGTAACCGTCTACTTACCCCGGGGCTAGGCCAACTCGTTACCCTGGTTCAAACGCGATCCACCCCAATCGGCGATGGTCGATGGCGAAAAGAAGAGTCCAAAATTTTAATAAAAAGCCTCCAAATCCACTGTTCAAGTGGAGATGGAGGCTTTTTATGCTGATTGATGATGAGCTAAAGTGGGGCCCCGAATCACAAAGATTGACTTTGGAGCCCATCCTTTCGCCCTTCCCCGATTACTCGACTAATGTCGCCAACTCATCGACCAGGCGGTCGAACTCACGAAGCGCCTCGCGAACCGGCTCTGGCGACTCCATGTCCACACCCGCCTTGCGTAGAAGCTCTATCGAATAATCGGAGCTTCCCGAGGAGAGAAACGCCAGGTAGTCGTTGCGCGCCGCTTCTCCCTCGCTGAGAATCCGGCGCGACAGCGCGATGGCCGCCGATATGCCAGTGGCGTATTTGTAAACGTAAAACGGCGTGTAAAAGTGTGGAATGCGCATCCACTCGTACGCAATCTGCTCGTTGACGTTGCAGGCCGGACCAAAAAACTCCTGATTCAGGCCGTAGTACGTTTCATCGAGCCACTCGGTCGTCAGCGCTCCACCCTCTTCGACGTGTTCGTGCGTCAACTTTTCAAATTCGGCGAACATCGTCTGGCGGTACAGCGTTCCCCGAATCGTCTCCAACTGGTGATTCAGCAAATAGGCTCGCTTTGCCTTGTCGTCGGTGGTCTTGAGCAGATGGTCCAGGAGCAACGCCTCGTTACAAGTGGACGCGACTTCCGCGACGAATATGGTGTAATCGGAGTACACGTACGGCTGGGTCTTTCTCGAAAAGTAACTGTGCATCGAGTGACCCAGTTCGTGCGCAAGCGTGAACATGTTGTCCAGCGAGTCGTGGTAATTGAGCAGCATGTACGGATGGGTGCCGTATGTACCCCAAGAATAGGCACCGCTTCGCTTGCCTTTGTTCTCATACACGTCCACCCACCGGCTGTTGAGCCCCTTCTCTGCAATCTGGCGGTAATCCTCGCCAAGCACCTGCACGGCGGTGAGCACCGTCTGCTTCGCATCGTCGTACTTGACGCGCCAGTCGATGTCTTGGACCATGGGCGTGTAGAGATCGTACATTTGAAGGTCGTTCAGGCCGAGCACCTTCGCGCGCAGCTTCAAGTATTTGTGCAAAGAAGGCAGGAACTCGTGAACGGTGTTGACCAAGTTGTCGTAGACGGCAACCGGGACGTTGTCGGAGTTCAACGAGGCAGCGCGTGCCGATTCAAATTTGCGAACGCGCGCATTGACGACCCCTCGCTTCACGTTGGCCGAATAGATGGCGCTAACCGTGTTCCGGTGCTTGGCGTACGTGGCGTACACCGCTTCAAACGCGTTTTTGCGGACTTCCCGATTTTTGCTCTCCAACAACTGAATGTAGAGTCCGTGCGTAATTTCGACTTCTTCGCCATCTTCGTCGCGAATGCTCGGAAACACCATATCGGCGTTGTTGAACATGGAAAAGATGTCGCTTGGCGCGTTTAACACCTCGCCGAAGGAAGCGAGCAGTTGCTCCTGCTCAGGGCTCAAGACGTGTTCCTTTTCCCGCGTGATCTCCTTCAAGGCAAAGCGGTACAGCTGTAGATCCCGATTTTCTTGCAGCATCTCCTCTAACCGGTTGGAGTCGATGGAGAGGATCTCGGGGACGAAAAACGCCATAGCGGACTGCGCTTTGACGAGCAATCCATACGCCCTGTCCTGTAAGGCCTGCGCCGCACCATTCGACGTATCCTCATCGAGATGCATTTTTGCGTATACGTACAGTTTTCCGGAGACCTGACCGATTTCATCTTGCAGCCGAAACGCCGAGAGCAACTGGCCGCTGGATTCGTTCAAGGTACCTTGCTTGGCGGCGAACTGCGTAAGTAACTGCTCTAGTTTTTGGGCGTCCTTCTCCCAGTCCTGGTCACTCGCGTAAATCGCGCTGAGATCCCACTTATACTTATCTTCGATTTCGCTGCGAGTGCGTACCTTCTTCGAGTGTTCTGCCTCCGCTTTGAAGAATGGCAGAGGCAGAGCCCTTTTCACGCTGGACATGTGTGTACCTCCTATGCTTCGTTCATCTCTCTGAATCCGTTTTGGCGTACGCCATCTGCTCCGGTGTAAACGCACCTGGCAAAAGTTCCCCGACCGTCGTCTTCTTGATGTCATTGTGCAGGTTCGCCAGCAGCACGGGCGTGTTTGGCGAGCAGAACTCGGCCAACACTTGTCGGCATGCCCCACACGGTGCCACCGGATCTGGTGAATCCGCGACGACGGCGACGCCCGTAATCGCCACGTTCGGCAAGTTACGTGCACTCATCAGAGAAAACACCGCACTTCGCTCGGCGCAGTTGGTTAATCCGAAGGAGGCATTTTCGATGTTCGCCCCGGTTACGATGTGCCCATCGGCGGTGCGTAGGGCTGCCCCGACGGCAAATCCCGAATACGGAACGTACGCGTTTTCACGGGCCTGTAAGGCGGCGTGCAGCAACTCCTGGTGGCCGTCGTCGTCCCCGCTTCGAACGTACCCGAGAATGAGCTTCGGCCGTTCGACCGGCGCTTCACTGACCACCACCGCGTCCGCGAGTTCCACGAGGCACGCATCGGCTGCGGACTCGCCGTCCGCGTGGACTTCAACCAGTACATCACCAGTTTCTACCCGCTGACCGACGCGCACTTGGACGACGACGCCCACGGCCGGATTGATGACGTCTTCCTTCGTCGCCCGACCGGCGCCCAAGCGCATGGCGGCTTCGCCGAACGGCAACGCTTCCAGCGACGACACGTAGCCGCCCTTGGTCGCCCGAAGTTGTTTAACGACCGGCGCCTTCGGAAGTTTGTCTGGCTCGTCTACGATAGATGCATCGCCACCTTGCGCCGCGACAAACTGTTTGAACTTCGCCAGTGCCGATCCGTCGTCAAGCGCCTGAATCAACATCCCTCTCGCCTCGTCTGGACTTTTCGCCACTCCAGCCAAGACCGCCATCTCGGCGCCCAACGTGAGACACACTTCTGTCAAATCGTCCGGCCCTCGATGCATGAGGGTGGCAATCGCCTCTTTGACCTCGAGCGCATTGCCGATGGCGCGCCCAAGCGGCTCCTCCATACTCGATAGGACCGCAACCGTCTGGCGGCCAGCGTGATTCCCAATCCCCACCATCGTCCTCGCCAACCGCCGAGCGTCGGCCTCAGTCTTCATAAAGGCACCACTGCCCACCTTGACGTCCAGGACGATGGCATTCGCTCCGCTAGCCAGCTTCTTGCTCATAATCGAGCTTGCAATCAGTGGGATGGACTCGACCGTCGCCGTCACGTCGCGCAAGGCGTAGATGCGTTTGTCAGCCGGCGCCAAGTCGCCCGATTGACCTGCCACGGCAACACCGACTTGCTTCACCTGGTCGACAAAGGCCTGCGTCGTAAGTGAGGTCTGGAAGCCCGGAATGGACTCGAGCTTATCGATGGTCCCTCCGGTATGACCAAGTCCCCGCCCCGACATCTTGGCTACCGGGACGCCGATGGAGGCGAGCAGCGGTCCGAGAATCAGCGTCGTCTTGTCTCCAACGCCCCCCGTACTATGTTTATCTACTTTAATACCAGGAATGCCACGAAGGTCTAACTCGTCCCCGGACGAGGCCATCAACTGTGTAAAATCGGCCATCTCCTCTGTGTTCATCCCTCGCCAGACCACCGCCATCAAAAATGCGCTCATTTGGTAATCTGGCACGTCACCCCGAAGGTACCCGTCCATCAGTGCTTGCAGCTCTTGCTTTGACAACGCAAGCCCGCGGCGTTTTTTGTCGATGACGTCAACGGTTCGCATGTTTGCGCCTCCTCTGAGTCATAAAGTCAACAGGACACCATTTCAGTACAAACTTACTGACGGGCTGTTGCTGGTCGCGAATCTGATGGTAGCATAATCTTCCTGCGTTTTCGATTTTGATCCGCACTTGATTTGCACGTGGTACACTAACAAGGGCTTGGGTCGCTGATGGGCCTGATCTTGCACCTATATATTGCGGAGTGAAGCCTCTTTGAATGGACGAAAAACACTATTTATGACCTTCTTGTTTCGCGGTCTATCTGCGGTTTTAACATTTGCGACAAGCGCTATTACCGCTCGTTACCTGATCTTCACGGGGGACCGTGGGGACTTTCAGACGTCGACCACGTATGCCACGAGCGGTCAGCGGTTTGCAGGTGGGTACTCGAACTACTTTTCAATGTCGTTACCCCGTCGTCCGGACGAAGGAACTCAGATTGTCCAAATGGGCAACTTTATGATGTTTCTCTTCAGCATCCTGGTATGGCTCATCGCGGGCGCCGTGATCTGGTTTGGACACCCCTCCACCATCGTGATGTTCAGCTTGATCGGCATGCCGCTGACCTTCTTGTTCGGTTATGCGAGCCGCCTGCTAAACGCGTTAAACGCAATTTCTGAGCTCAATATCGCAAACGTCTTGCAGGCTGTTTCGTTTCTCGTCATCTATGTGGTGTATATCCTGTTCAACCGCCATGTTGGCGAGCATTATCGGCTCCTTTGGACGTACCGAATTTGGTTGGCTTCCTGGGCTATCGCCGTGATCGCGACGATGTTGGCTGTATATCGCCACCTGAACTGGGGAGACAGTTTGAAATGGAAGTGGCACCGGACCGAGTGGAAGCATTTCGTCCAGTTTGGTACCTGGTCGTCGTTGGCCTTGTTATTGGGCTATGTAAATCTCCGGACGGACTTCTGGATGATTGGCTGGGTTCTCCCTTACGACACTGCGACGCGCCGCATGGTTTCGGTGTACGGTATCGCCGTATCCGCTGCGGAGATTCTCATCACGCTAAGTCAGTCTATCGCTACCGTCGTCTTCCGAAAGATGTCCGCCTCCGGCGGCGACGAAGCGGGAGTTGTCACCGAGAACGCCTCCCGCCAAACGCTGATTACGTCGTTTATCACCGCCTGTGGCCTCGCCGTGGCCATGCCCGTGCTGGTCGTCGTCTACGGCGTGCACAAGTACGGCGGAGCAGTCGGACCGTTCTACGTGCTGTTGCCAGGCTTAATTCTGAAAACCGTGTCGACGCTCATTTCACAGTACTTCACAAACTCGAAAGGCAAGCCTGTGACGCTGGTCGTCATCTCCATCCTGATGATCGCGTTCAACGCGGCCATCTGCGCCGTGTTGATCCCGCGCTTTGGCATGTACGGCGCCTCAATCTCCTCGACCATCGCCTACTTTGCCGAGCTGGCCTCGTACGTGTATTGGTACAGCCGGATCTCAGGGCGCAACGGACGCAACTTGTGGCTGGTCCAAAAGAGCGATTTTCGGCCGTACATCGAGATGGCAAGCGGCTTTGTGAAGCGCGTGAAGTCAAGGGCATAAGATAGGCCGACTGAAAAAGCACCTGCCGCCCACACATGGGCAGCAGGTGCTTTTCGTCTAAATATCTCTGTCAGGAGAAGACCGGATCCTTCAAGTCTTCGAGCTTGACCAACGAATGGTCCGCAACCTCCTTGTGGAGGCTGTTTCCGTGAGCGTCCATGGTGACGATGGCTGGGAAGCCGTCGACCTCCAGATGCCACATCGCTTCCGGAACGCCAAACTCGTCAATGAGGTCCACCCCGCGAACCGACTTCACGCAGTGGGCGTAAAACTGCGCGGCACCACCGATGGCGTTCAGGTAGACCGCCCCTGACTTCTTGAGGCCATCCGACGTCTTTTGACCCATGCCGCCCTTGCCAATCACCGCACGTATGCCGAACTTCTCGATGATGTCGGCCTGATAGGGCTCCTCGCGGGAACTCGTGGTAGGACCTGCGGCTTTGACGTGCCACGTTCCGTCGTCGTCCTGGAGCATAACTGGGCCACAGTGATAGATGATTCCACCCGTGAGGTCGACGGGCGCGTCGTGCTTCATCAGGTACTTGTGAATCTCGTCGCGCCCCGTGTGCATCTCGCCCTTGATGAGGACCACGTCGCCGACTTTGAGCGCGCGAATCTGCTCTTCTGTGATGGGGGCTTGGAGCACGATGGCGTCGTCGGTCGAGAACGCGTGCTCTGGGCGCTCCATTTTTTCCTCGGAGTCGCGATAGAGCCATTCTTTGATCTCGCCGGTATTCGCATCGAGCACGACGCCGAGGCGTCGATAGGCCCAACAGTTGTACGCCACAGAGACGTAAAAGCTCGCTGGTATCCGGTTGCGAATGCCCACTTTACAGCCGAGCAGCGACACCTTCCCGCCAAAACCCATGGTGCCGATGTCGAGCCGGTTTGCCGTCTCGAGGATGTAATTCTCGAGTTCAGCCAATGTCTCGTTGGGATTCACGTCGTCGACGGGGCGGAACAATTGTTCCTTGGCGAGATCATACCCGGAAGTCCGGTCTCCCCCGATGCCTACACCGATAAACCCGGCGCTGCATCCTTGGCCTTGCGCCTGATAGACTGCGTGGAGAATACATTTGCGCACGCCTTCCAAATCGCGCCCAGCCCGTCCGAGCCCAGGAAGTTCCGTGGGCAGCGCGTACTGGATGTTCTTGTTTTCACATCCGCCACCCTTGAGGATGAGCTTAACTTCCACATCGTCTCGTTCCCATTGGTGGAAGTGAACGACCGGCACCCCTTCACCGAGGTTGTTGCCGGTGTTTTTGCCGGTCAGGGGATCAACCGAGTTGGGACGGAGTTTGCCCAACTTTGTCGCCTCGACGATGGCCGCTTCAATATCTCGTTGAAACTGAATCTGATTAAAACCTACCGGACAATGGACGACAAACGTCGGCATCCCCGTATCCTGACAAATAGGTTGTACATCTTCTTCGGCAGAGACGATATTGTCGACGATGGTATTGAGTGCCAGTGCCGCACGCGTACCAAATTCCTCCTGCAATTGCGCCTTTTTAATCGCGCGGCGTACGTCTGGCGGCAGATTCGTTGACGTTTCCGTGATCAGTTGTAGCAAGCTCTCTTTTGCTGCCACATGTATTCCTCCTCTCGCAATCCCCATTGCGAACAGCAATAACCACCAGATAGTATAACACGATCCGCCCCCGCACACCGAACACTCGAGGACGTTCGCACACAATCTGGTGGAAGCGTAGAAGGTCTATGGAAAAGGAATCCGATTTTATTCTTGGTCGGTGTCAAGCGGCTTGTCTCTGTGAATCAAATCCGCCCACGTCTCCCGAGCTACGACCAAACGCGCTTTGCCGTTGGCAGCGAACACCACAGCTGGTTTCGGAATTCGGTTGTAGTGACTGGCCATGCTGTAGTTGTATGCACCCGTCGCGAAGACGGCCAGGATGTCGCCCGGCTTCGGATTCGGCAGGGCCGCGTCCCAAATGAGCATATCTCCACTCTCACAGCACTTCCCGGCCACCGACCAGGTATCCTCGGGCTGTGCATCGGCCCGGTTGGCGTACAGGGCGTGGTATTTCGCGCCGTAGAGGGCCAACCGCGGATTGTCCGTCATCCCGCCGTCGACTGCCAGGTAGTTGCGGATCCCTGGAATGCGCTTTTGGCTCCCCACTCGATACAGTGTCGTCCCGGCAGGCCCCGCAATGCTCCGGCCCGGTTCAATCCAGAGTACGGGCAGTTCGAGGTGCCGCTTTGCGAACGCCTTGCGCGCCGCGGCGATGATGGCAGACAGCGTGTCGGATACAGCCGGGGCGTCCTCCGTTGTGTAGCGAATCCCAAAGCCCCCCCACATTCAACACCGAGAGCGGTAGATTCAATTGCTCGACGCCATACTGATACAGTTCTGCCAACCGTTCAACCGCCACGACGAAGCCGTCTGCGTCAAAAATCTGCGATCCGATGTGCGAATGCAGCCCGACGCATCGCAAGTTCTCTGCGCCCGCCAACTGGCGCAAAGCGGTGTGGGCTTGGTCACTAGCGAGATCGAACCCGAATTTGCTGTCCTGTCCGCCAGTCGCAATGAACTCGTGCGTGTGTGCCTCGACACCTGGGGCGACGCGGATGAGCACATCCACTTCGCGCTGACTTGCGGCCGCGATATCTTGAAGGAGTGCGAGTTCGTAGAAGTTGTCGACGATGATGGCGCCGACGCCAGCATCCACCGCAAATTGCAGTTCCTCTGGCGTTTTGTTATTGCCGTGCAGATGGATTGCACTCGCTGGCACGCCGCTTTCGAGCGCGGTGAACAGTTCCCCTCCGGAAACGACGTCGATGCCGCAGCCTTCCGCGTGCACCAATTGACACATCGCGAGCGTGCAAAACGCCTTGCTGGCATAGGAAATTTGATATGGAATGCGCTCGCGCAAAAAGACTTCATGAAATGCGCGGATGGTGGAACGGATGAGCTGCTCATCGTAGACAATTAAAGGGGTACCATACGATTTGGCCAGTTCGACTGTATCGCACCCTCCGATTTGTAGATGGTGATTTTCGTCGATTTGAATCGCCTGTAGCGGTTCTGAACCGACCATGACCGCAGTTTGCTCCTCGAACCTCATCTCTATCCGCTCCCTCGCTAGCTCCAGAAGAAACCTCTTTTCTTTAATGCACTACTATAACACAGCGCACACAAAGCTGCATATGGTTCGATGACTGGAAAAGTTGGGCGAAAAAAATGGCCCGGCGTGCGGGCCCAGGAAAAGTTGAGATGCGGAGATTTACGCTTACTGGAACTGACCTTGGGGAAACTGGCTCTTGTATCCTTGGAACTTACTCGCCGTCTGCTGGATCTTCTGCGCATCGGCTTTCTCCACTTTGTACCAGCCCTTTTGGAACATCAGGTTATACGCGTTCCTCGCCAACGTGTGGTTCTCCGTCAGCACCTGCATGACGTCTTGAAACAGCGCGTCGTGACTCGCCTCGCGAGTTGCGATGTTGAAGCTGTCCGTCAGGTACTTCTCCGTGGAGAGCACGTCGTTCAGGTAATCGCGGTCGTTCATTTCAAGTGTCTTTGGCACTTGCTGTTCGGGATTTTGCACAACCGAGTTGTTGTTCGCCATCCTCACAAGTCTCCCTTCCCGCGCAATTTATTGTAGGCTCTTGCCGGCGTTCGCCGTTTGTGTCTGATTCTGACAATGTTTTAAAAGCAAATCGTACTGCTTTTGGTGGGTCTGGCACGCTTGTTGAATAAACTGCCGAACCTGCGGATCTGTGCACTCCTTGGTGTAGTGGTGAAACTTTTTGATGGCTCCGTGTAACCACGACAGCTGATCTGCCAAATAATCCAGGTCTTTCCCTGAGATTATGGCTGGCGGGGTTTGGAGGCCTTGACTTCCTTGCTTCATCTGTCCCTGACTCTGTTCAGCTTGAGCCTGCACGAAATCTCCTCCTTGTCTGTTTGAGCTCGTCTTGTAGTATGCCGCCCATACGCGCGCGACATGCTGGAGGAAATGGGTTGTGTGAAACAGGCCTGCGCCAGCACGAAGTCGCACCGGGCAGCCCTGTATAAGGAGACCCCATTTGTTGAACGCTAACTTCGAAAAAATGCCAGATTCCCCAAGGGAGGTTGGATGCCGATGAGGTGGAATGCAATAGACTGGATTGCATGGGTTTTACTAGTTATTGGGGGATTGAACTGGGGATTGATTGGCTTCTTCAATTTCAACCTCGTCGATACACTGCTGGGCACGATGTCTGGTTTGAGCCGGACCATCTACGCGATTGTAGGCCTCGCCGCACTTTGGCAACTGGTCGCCGTGATCGCAAGGTCCGGCACGCGCAGCGACGCGTAGCGCGTCATACAGACGAGCGAAAACAGGCTGATGTACGGTGAGGATCCACTCGAGATCTCACCGTACGTCAGCCTGTTCGCGCAACATTTCATCATCGTAATAGTTAGGGATACAAGCCGATCACACAAACGTCGTGCGCGGGTCTTCGGAGTGGACGAGTTCCGCAATCGTGTTATCGCGATTCATAAACGCTACTTTTGGCTCAAAATCCGCCAGTTCCGCCTCCGACATCAGAGCAAACGCCATGATGATGACGAGGTCCCCTGGTTGAACCAAACGGGCCGCCGCACCATTGACGCAAATTTGTCCGCTCCCTGGCTCGCCGAGGATGGCGTACGTTTCAAAACGCTCGCCGTTGTTGTTATTTACAACCAGTACCTTCTCGTTCGGCAAAATGTCCACAGCTTCCAGAAGATCTGGATCTATGGTGATGCTGCCTACGTAATTGAGGTCTGCTTCTGTCACTGTTGCCCGGTGGATTTTTGACTTCAACATCGATCTGAACATAGGTTCAAATCAGTCCTTCCATGGAGCGCAGTTCTATCCCACTACGCACCAGCAGTAGAACGCCATGCGGCTGTCCTCCAACAGATAAGTATACAGTTGTGCCTTGCATCCGCCAACACCCAAGAACTGTTTACCCTTCCTCTGCGGGCCGTGAACGATGGCTTGAAATGCCCTCTATTGAATCGGGATGCCTGCCCGGCCATTCAATTTCACCGCTCGATACCAAGCGATGAAAAATGATTCTAACCCTCTGCGAATGGCCGGCTCTAAAAATTCCCCCTGAAAAACCACGCGTTCATCTGTCCAATCCGCCCACAGCCCGTTTTGGTTCGGCAGTTGTTCCCAGTTTCCGTCTGCCACCGTCACCTCAACCGAGCCAGCTTTGCACGTCGTTTTGACGATAAAGCGCGGAGTATTGAAATGTGCGTCGAAAAATCCCGCTACGAGCCCTGGATTCTTGCCGCCTGTGACACTGACCTCGAGATCTTGATCGGCGCGCAAAAAGTCATTCGCAAGGTTGCGCAACAACCCTTCAACCTCGGCGTCCGGTGCCATTCCTGCCGCGTGTTTTGTCGACTCTGACTGCCCCATCATAGTAGCCGACGCTCGTATATCGGCAATCGCTTGCTGTAAATCCTCCATGAACCACCCTCCGCTCGCCTTTTACTGGGATATTGTCCATTTCGGGCCGAAATGATGCGTGACACATCCCCATTTTGGAACACTGGACCCAGGTACAGACCGGATCAATTCGCGTGCGACGACACCCATCGACAACCGGGGTCATTCCGTCCCCTTGCAAAACGAGATCTCGATTGACACCTCCCCCTTCGGTCACTATGCTGAAGGCAATACTTGTGAAGGGAGTGCGAACAGCGTGAAGCCATTTTCTTGGCAGTATTATCTACGCCAATTTGGACCTGCAGTGGCCTTCAACGGGATAAGTCTGCCCTTTTTCGGCGATTCCGGCTGTTCGTGCTTCTAAACACGGTCCTCTCAGAGAAGCGTATCCAGTTTCGTCGCCGCGTCAGGGCTAGTCAACGACGTGCGCTGTCTCGAAACGGAGGATACCCCCATGCAAATTCACCATACGCTTACACTGTATCGTCGCAACATCACGCTGCTTTATGTATTCCAAGCGACCTCCCACCTTGGTTTGACGGAGCGCTCTGGGTCATCTATTGGCAGCACAGGGGCGTTAGCCTGTTTGTCATTGGCCTCTTGGAAGCGCTATTGCACCTCGTCTCCCTCACTCTCGACATCCCGATGGGGATTGTGGCCGACCGCGTCGGTTGGAAATACACCCTGAGCTTGAGCGGTCTCGCAGGTTGCCTGTACTGCGGGTTCTCACTGCTGCCCAGCACAACGCTGTTTGGTGCGTTCGCGGCGTTTGCCTTTCGCGGCCTTCAACTGACGCTGGCGAACGGAAGTGACATGGCCATCACCTTCGAGACGGTGGCATCGGCAGGGTCAACCAGGATTACGCGGTGGCTCCGAGTACCTGGCGTCGCGGCGGTCACCGCGAGTGGGATGGCCCTCTTCGCCTGGCTTCTGCCTGTCGGCAAGGGGGTAGGGTTCCTCTTGGCGCAGGCGACAGGCAGCGCCGCCGATCCGCTCATCGACCAACGCCTGAACACTATTCTCCCAAACGAAGTACGAGCAACATTGTTGTCCGGGAACTCCACCGCGTTTTCCCTGTTTATGGTGGTTGTATTCCCGTCGTTCGGCTTATTGGCCGAACGCGTCGGGACCGATGCAGCCTATCGCGGGTGCAGTGCAGTGCTCGCGGTCGCCGTCGCGGTGCCCTTGCTTGTGTGGGTCGGAACGCGGTGGCTACGCCGCAACGGTTCCTCACGCGCGCGGGTATCCAATGAATCACTGGAGGATTGATTTCAAAGGGACAGCCTTACGGCAACACAAACATGGGACCTACAGGCGCATTTTTGCATTCGCCTGTAGGTCCCACATTCGTTCCTAGTCCCGGATTTCCCCCGTGCAGAGCCAGTCGGGAAATCTGTCGTACATCATTACTGCATGCTGGACGACGAGGAGGTCTGAGGATTTTCAATCGAGTCCTTGACCTGTGCATAGCTGCTGTCGAGGATTTGAATGTTGCCCTTCTTCGCCAAGGACGCGTACAGTTCCTGCGGCGCCTCGGCATTTTGTTCCTTCAAAGCGGTCGTGATTTCACTCTTCGCTTCGGCCAACGTGGGCGTCTTCGCCGGCGTGATACTGGTCACTTCAATCAATTCGTAACCATTGCTGACCTTGATTGGAGCACTGACCTGCCCCAGCTTCAACTTGAACGCCTGAGATGCGATCTCCGGGTACTCTTGCGACAACGTCGACTGAGTGAACGTACCCATCGCCCCACCCTTGGACTTGGTCACACTGTCAATAGACGACGACTTCGCCAGGGAAGCAAACGTCTTACCTTGGCTCAACTGGCTAGTTATGTCTTTGGCCTTCGACTCGGAGGACACGACGATATCCGAAATTGCCCTTTGTTCCGGTGTCGTGAGGCTCGCCTTGTTCTTGTTGTAATAATCCTGGATCTGCTTGTCCGTCACCTTGACCTGGCTCTCCGCAAGCTTCTGTCCGAGGACCTCTACCTTCAATTGGGTAAGCAGTTGGTCCTTGGTCATGTGGCTCTGCTCCAGCATCTGGTTGAGTTGACTATCACTCGTGATGCCATTCTGCTCCTCGAGCCCTTGCAAGGCCTGGTTGACTTCCGAATTTGAAGCCGTGATTTTCTGCTGTTGCGCCGCATCGAGGACCAATTGGTTCGTAATGAGCTGCGACAGCATACTCGACCCTGCGTACGCCTCGGATTCAGCTAACAACTGGGACCGGGTAATTGGCGTGCCGTCAACCTTTGCTACGATAGAGTTGCGGTTCTGTGATGCCGATGTGCCATACCATACACCGCCGACGATGACTGCACCGACAAGTGCGCCAATCACCGGCGAAAGGATCGATTTCACTGCGACCAATGTGCTGCCTCCTAAATATCATCTTGTGCCAACGTACCAAACGTATATGGAAATTTCCTTGAAAAACCCATTTTGCACATGCTGAAATCTTACCACGCCCGTCAATCCTGTTCACGCCTAATCTTGTTCCAGTGTCCTCACACCAAGCACCAAAGGTCTGCACGGCGCATATATGAGTGGCTAAGAAGTGAGGGATGCGATATGTTGCGTAAGGCGTGGTATGCGGTGTGCCCGTCGTCAGATGTCGCCGCAGAGCCGAAAAAGGTCACGGTGAATAGCCGTGATTACGTATTGTATCGGGACAAGACCGGGCGCATGGCCACATGTGACGGCTTTTGTCCACACCGCGGGTGCGATTTATCACTCGGTTCGCTGCACGAAGGTGACCTCATTTGTCCATTTCATGGCTGGCATTTTGACGCGACGGGAAGATGTACACACATTCCCGCAAATAAGTCGGGAACACGGATCCCGTCTGCCTATCGATTGAACACCTATCCCGTGGCGGAGTGCGCTGGACTCGTGTGGCTCTATACACAACCAATCCTCGACACGACAGCCGCCGCTCCGTTTGTAACATTTGCGGACCTACTACACGACGACTGGCAATACGTTTCGTTTCAGCAGACGTGGCAAGCACATTTCACGCGAGCCGTCGAAAGCGCCCTCGATGTGTCGCACTTGCCGTTTGTTCACCCTGAAACGACCGGTACTGACGTCGATCCCACCGTGACCGGCCCAGATTACACCGTGAGCGGCAGCCGCATTGTCATCCACCCCACCCCATTTGCGCCGTCACACCCAATGGAGCCAATTAACCCTGTCCAGGAGGCCAGTTCGCGAACCGAAATTGAACTGCGCTTTCCGAATCAGTGGATCATTCGTACCCCCTTTGGCAATGACGGGATCATGTGTACGTTTCTCACATTCACACCGGTTCACGACGACGTGACAAACATTTTCGGCATTGTGATGCGCAATTTCGATCTCGACGCGTCCTGGATGGACGCCTTTCACATCGACCACACGTGGCGCGTCATGGAACAAGACCAGCACATCGTGGAAAGCCTGCGGCCTCGCGTCGCGCCTTTCCAACTGCAAGACGAACGCCACGTCCCATCCGATGTGCCGGCCATCCGCTTCCGCGTCATGTTGCGCCATGCCCTGAAAGAGGAACAAGGAGGAATTTGAATGGCTCGGTTCGAAAGATTGCGTTGGGTTCCCATGTTGATTCGCGCGTATTACGAGGCCCAGGCCCGCGCGTCAAAACAGGCCGTGAGTGAGCCGTTTGTCCAAAGCCCAGCGAAGGAAACGAGTCAAAACGCGCGTTTTGCACCCGTTCACCGGGGCAAGACGATGAAGAGTGCTGTGAGGATACGCGCGGAAAGGCCGAAAAAACCGGCCCAGGCCGTCACGAAAAACGCGAACAGGAGGCCACGCAGCAATGCGGCGGCGAACCGGCGTCTGCTGGAAGAGCTGCAATCTGCCAACCGCAAACTAGAGGAACTCACGACCCTCCAACAACAGATACGCGAAATCGGTACCTCCCTGGACGGGTTTCACAAGGAGATTAGCGAATTGAAGACAAAGGCCGATGAGTCACTCAGCAGGCGCCGCCCAGACCGCCTCAACAGCGGGCCGATGGCGCTCCCCCACATGGATACTCCTCCATACGGGCTGTGACCGTGGCGCGCGAGGCAACCGGGAGGGATGTGTGTCAATCCCTTTGGCCCAACCGTGAACACAAAGGGCCGCTCCGGCCCCTAGCAGGCTCTGGAACGACCCCTCGTCTCACCAGCGCGACACATCAATAAAACTTGACGACATCCGCGTAGTCTAGCGTCGACTTTTCAACTGGTTCCTCGTCCGACGCGCCGAATGGCATCTGAGCGATCATCTTCCAACTGGGAGAAATGTGGTATCTCTCCTTGACCTGTTGCTCGATGGCGTTCACGTGCTGTAGAGAAGCCGCGATGCCGTCTGCACAGAGTGCGGTCCACATCGCAAACTGCAACATGCCCGATCCGTGATGAGACCAGTCGACGAATGCATCCTTGTTTGCAGGAATTTTCTCTTGCATCCTGCGAATGGTCTCCTCGTCTTCAAAGAACAATACTGTGCCGTTTCCGCGGCGAAATCCGTCCAGACGCTCCATGAACGATGCAACTTTCTCCTGTGGTATAAGCTTTGCGTACGTTTCCTTCGCAAGGTCCCAGAGCGCTTCGTGTTCGTCGTCCATGAGCACAACCAAACGCCCGCTTTGCATGTTGTAGGCGGACGGAGCATTGACGACAATGCGGACAATTTTATCGATTTGTGCCTGATTGACGCTGGCGTGGCGCTTCAATTTGCGAATCGAGCGACGCCCTGTGACTGCATCGGCGAAGCACGTGGACTTTACTCCCATGTGTTCCGTCGCAAAAGACATTCATCCACACTCCTCAATTTATAATAATTATAATTAGTTACTAATTAAATGTACTTATGCGGATATAGTTTACCTGGGAACACTAGCGAAGTCAAATACAGAACAGGCCGGCCAGCTAGAGCCGACCGACCTTCGCTTGCCTCGCAAACGTGCTCGTAGCAAGTTTAGATTGCCTCGTCCACCGCCGCTACAAACTGTCGAATGACGCGCAAGTATTCTTCCGGTTGTTCACGCATCGCCGAATGCGAGCTCTCCTCAAAGACGTGAAATGCGGAGCCCGAAACGAGCGAATGATAGTACTCAGTGGAACTCGGGCTCGCTTCGTCGTAGCGCCCGCACGCAAACAACGTGGGTATTGATATCTCGTGTAACCTGTTCGTCCGGTCGTACGACTTGAGCGTGCCTGTCGCATGGAACTCAGACGGTCCCCACATGGTGTTGTACACCTCTGCTCCAAACGCAGCATCTCGTCGGGCGCGCTCCTCCGCGGACACCTCAACCCGACAGACGTGCTTTTTCATATAGACTTCTGTCGCCTGCTTATACTCGGCGGAGTCCGTGTTTCCAGTCGCCTCACACTCTGTGAGAACCTTCTGGACGTCACTGGGCAATTGAAGACGCAAACGGTCGGCGTCCGCGACCCAACGCGGCGCACTCAGGCAGGGGCTAGAGAAAATGGCACTTTTCACTCCTTGTGGGGAAGTCAGCAAGTAATCGGCCAACAACATCGTTCCCCAAGAGTGTCCAAGGATGTGTACCTCATCGAGATGAAGTGCCGCGCGGAGACTGGCCAGTTCCCGTACAAACCGTTCAATATTCCACAGCGCTGGATTCGAAGGTCGATCCGACTTGCCAGAACCCAACTGGTCATATAGAACGATCGGTCGATCATCCGCCAGTGCGGACAACCGCTCCATCCCGACAGACGAGCCACCGGGTCCCCCGTGCAGTCCCAGGAGCGGTACACCGTCACCCTCTCCGAAAATCTGATACCATATCCGCCCGCCTTCTACCTCTACGAACCCTTCTTTGTGCATGCGTCGTAGTCTCCTCATCGCAGATATTTACTGGTTCTGTTGACCATGGTAACCCTCCCTGGCGCCCAAGGGAACCAGTTTATCTGCGTACGAGCGACGCGGTTCGGTCGAACACCTCCTGTGGCGATATGGCCCGCCGAGCGACGCCCTCATCCAGCGCCGCTTCGGCGACTGCCCGAGCCACGTGAGGTGCGATGCGTGGATCAAACGGTTTTGGAATGACGTAGTCCGGTCGCAATTCCGAGACTGTGACAAGGTCGGCAATCGCGTGCGCTGCAGCCGCTTTCATGCGCTGTGTGATGTGGCTCGCACGCGCGTCGAGGACGCCGCGGAAGACACCGGGAAAGGCGAGGACGTTGTTCACCTGGTTGGGGTAGTCAGACCTCCCGGTCCCAACCACCAAAACCCCGTGTTCCAACGCCACTTCTGGCAAAATTTCCGGGTCTGGGTTGGCCATCGCAAACACGATAGGACTGCGCGCCATTGCGTGAACCATCTCCGGTGTAAGTGCCCCAGCACTCGACACGCCGATGAATACATCGGCGTCTGCGATGACGTCGGCGAGCGCCCCCCGCCGTTCAAATGCGTTCGTGCGCAGCGCGAACGCCTCTTTCATGGCGTTCATCCCCTCCGTTCGGCCTCGATAGATGGCGCCTTTTGTATCGCAGAGGATGATGTCCTGTACGCCCATCGCCAAGAGGAGATCGACCGTTGCAACACCTGCCGCCCCTGCGCCGTTGACGACCACCCGCACGCTTCCCACCGATTTTCCGGCTAATTTGAGCGCATTCAAAAGTGCAGCTGCGGTCACGATGGCCGTACCGTGCTGATCATCGTGGAAAATCGGAATATTCGTCTCCTCAATCAACCGTCGCTCAATGTCAAAGCACGCGGGTGCAGCGATGTCTTCCAAGTTGACACCGCCAAACTGGCTCTCCAGCAGTTTCACGGTCCGCACCACTTCGTCGGGATCCTCGGAATTGATACAAATCGGAAAGGCATCGACACCCGCGAATCGCTTGAACAACAGCGCCTTGCCCTCCATTACTGGAAGGGCAGCGGCGGCGCCAATGTTGCCGAGCCCGAGCACTGCCGTCCCGTTTGTCACAATCGCAATCGTGTTCCCCTTGCCGGTATACTCGTAGCTTAATGCTTCATCTCGATGAATCTCCTTGCAAGGCTCAGCCACACCCGGCGAGTACGCCAAACTCAAATCGCGCTCGTTTTCCACACTCATCTTTGGTGCCACGGCTAGCTTGCCGACGTGCAGACGGTGCAATTTCAATGCCTCTTCCTTGAGCGACATGGTGACTCCCCCTTTTCTAATGATGTCTCAACTCTAGTGCTTCTCATTATATTGTTTGAATTAGCAGAAAATATAGTGGTTTATGGGGTCTTTTCGAACAGTTCTGCGGCCTTTTTTTACGAGATCTTGCAAATAGCTGCGTATTACAAAAATTGGGTTACCCCTCAACCAGGGTAACCCAATTGCGAAACGAAACGATTGCCGTGCGCGACCTTGCCCCGCGCACGTGCAAACCGCCCTCTATACATGTTGGATCATCTATGTTCATGAACCGGCGATGCGCCCATTTTCGATCGTCAATTGCAGATTATCAATCAACCTAGCTTTCCCAAAATAGACCGCGATGGCGAGCATCACGGGGCCCTCCAAGCGCTCTATCGGAGCTAACGTGTCCATGCTGACGACTTCCGCGTAATCGAGGCGGCCGACGCCGTCCTCCGCGATGATCTTTCGCATACCGTCCGACAACTCACGCCCAGAAGTGGGCCCTTTCGCAATCCGATCCCTCGCCCAACACAAGGCCCGATACAAAATGGTGGCATGCGCGCGTTCCTCTGGCGTCAGGTAGACGTTGCGCGAGCTTTTGGCAAGTCCGTCCGCCTCTCGGACAGTCGGTACGCCGACCACTTCGATAGGGAAGTTCAAGTCCTTGACCATGCGCCGAATCACGGCGAGTTGTTGCCCATCCTTCTGGCCAAAAAACGCCACGTCAGGAAGCACGATGTGGAATAACTTGCTCACCACAGTGGCGACGCCCTGGAAGTGCGTTGGGCGCGTTTTTCCACACAGGAATTTCGCCAACTCCGGCAATTCGACGCTGGTGGCCATCGGCGTTGGGTACATCTCCTGCACAGTCGGTGTGAACACGACGTCACAGTGCCCTTGTTGCGTGAGAAGCGCGAGATCGCGTTCCAGATCTTTTGGGTATTTATCCAAATCCTCAGATGGCCCAAACTGCAACGGGTTCACAAAGATACTGACGACGACAAAGTCGGCCTGTCGCTTGGCGGCTTCCACCAGAGACAAATGGCCTTCGTGTAAATACCCCATCGTCGGCACGAGTCCAATGCGATTGCCCTCTGCCCTCGCGGCCCGGACAACCTCCCGAAGACGGTCAATCGTGTCAATTTGCTGCATCTGGCTCACCCTTCAGTTGCAAAGATAGTGCGTCCCACGCGTCGGCATCCAGTCGGACGGTTTGCGCGTCCTCTGGGAAAGTTCCGTTCGTGACCTCTTCTACGTACGCCTTCGCTGCACCTTGAATCATGTCAGCCAGATCCGCAAACCGCTTGTTGTGTTTGGGAATGTATCCAGACGTATAGCCGATGAAGTCGTGGAACACGAGCACCTGCCCATCACATCCAGGCCCGGCGCCGATTCCGATGGTCGGAATCGTCAGTCGTTGTGTCACCAAGGCGGCTAACTGAGCAGGTACGGCTTCGAGGACGATGGCGAACGCCCCTGCAGCCTCGAGTGCGAGTGCGTCATCGAGAATGCGCTGAGCGGACTCGAGCGTCTTACCCTGTAAAGCGAACCCGCCAAGCGCGTGAACGGACTGTGGAGTCAGGCCGATATGGGCCATCACAGGCACACCGGCGTCGACGAGGTGCGAGACCGTCGTGGCCATTTCACGGCCGCCCTCAAGTTTGACGGCGTGAGCGCCCCCCTCCTGCATGATGCGGGCAGCGTTGCGCATAGCCACTTCGAGAGAGGCATGATAAGACATAAACGGTAAATCCGTCACGATGAGCGGGCCGTCGGCGCCGCGGGAGACCATATTCGTGTGATAGACCATGTGGTCGACGGTGACGGGAACGGTCGTATCATGACCCTGAACGACCATGCCGAGGGAATCCCCAATCAGTAGAACGTGAAGTCCTGCGTCTGAGAGAAGATTAGCTGTGGGAAAGTCATAGGCAGTCATCATGGCGATGCGCTCGCCGGATTTTTTCATATTCAGCAACGTGCGTACGGTTACTTTTTTCCTCACGTTTACATACCCCCCGAGATGATGACATCTCAATCGATTCCAAACAACCGTTCAAATGCATCCCGCTGTGCATCCGACAAGCTGCCCTTCTCGACAGCAAGCGAAACGGTTGCGCGCCCTAAGGCGACATATACAGCATGTGCGGTGGGGTTGTCCTTCAAAACACTGAGGTGCTTCATCACAGTGGCTGTGTCACCTCGCTCAATCGGTCCGGTCAAGGCGTTGGGAATCCCCAACTCGCGCAGGTTCTCCAGCGCGCCTTGAAGCAATGGGAGAAAAGCGGATACGCCAGTCGAGAGCCCTGCTACGTCGCTGGCCACACCGAGCAATGCGACAACGGCGTTGGACGCCATGACTGCTGCAGCGTGATATCTCGGTTTTTCCTCCGCCCGTAGCTCGACTGGAATCCCTCCGAGCGCGGTCACCCACTGCATGGCCGCGGCGACGGCTGGTTCATCTCCCTCTGCTGTAAACGTCGAACCTTTCAGTAAGGCGGGGCCAGTAGCCGGATCTGCAATCGTCTGCAACGGGTGCAGCGAAAGCTTCCAGGCGCCAGTTGGCTCCACCGCTTCAAGAATGGAACTCGCGAGAGCCCCGGCGGTGTGAACCACGATTTGCCCCTCGTGTACCCAGCCGAAATTGACGATGGTCTGTGCTAGTTCAGTCACAGCCTCGTCTGGAACTGTGAGAAACACGACGTCTGCCTGCTCGATGAGGGAACGGCTGTCCATCAACTCGCGAACAGGCAAGTGGGTCAGGTTCGTAAATCGGTCAGCAGTTGCTCCACCGGATCCGCCTGGCCGCGACACAGCACCCAGGACAGGGTACCCCGCCTGTTGAAAAGCGAGTGCCAGTGCCGTTCCAACCCGGCCCGGCCCCACAAAAACAATGCCCGACATGACAAACCTCCCTCGAATTGCTAACTGCGAACCTCCTTTCGCGCCATCTTTGAAGGGCGAATAGGCGTCGCTCGACGTGACGCGAGCCTCGTAACATCGCGACCCCTGGTTATTTTATCAAACTATGCGAGTTTTACCGAACTGGAAGAGTGGGGAGTTGGGGGGGAGCCTGCAGGGGTGCGGGCGGTTGGCGCACGCCCGCCCGCTATCTATCGGCCGCTAACTCAAACGGCCTTCGATACCAATTTTTCTACTTCCTGCAATACCTTTGACTTATCGAAGGGCTTCACGACGAATCCCTTTGCGCCAGCGTGGATGGCATCAATGACCATCTGCTGCTGGCCCATGGCGCTGCACATGACGATTTTCGCCGTCGGGTCAGTACCCACAATTGCGCGGACCGCCTCAATGCCGTCCATCTCTGGCATCGTAATGTCCATCGTGACGAGATCTGGGTGATGAGCTTCATATTGTTGCACGGCTTCCACTCCATTGGCAGCCTCAGCGACCACTTCGTGTCCACCCTCGATTAAGACGTTCTTCAACATCATGCGCATAAATGCCGCGTCGTCTACCACCATCACTCGTGCCACTTCATTTCCCCCTCAAAGTACTCTTGTTAGCCTATTGTAAATTCTCTTCCAAAATCAGCAGGACTTGCATGTCACCGACGCCGTCCACCTCGACGGACACTTGCAGCGCATGTTGAAACCCGCTGAGCTTGGTGTTGCCGACGAGGACGGTTGGCGGTGTAATATCGAGCACCATACCCTTTGTTGCGATGGTCGTACAGGTCGATCCAGCGATCATATTGCCGAGTTCGCCCACAAACGACTCCAACATGTCCCCTTCCAGGGCCATGCCATACATATTCACAGCGAATGCCGAAAAAACTGCCTGACTCGCCTGGATGATGATACGGCCTCGAAATCCCCCGGTCACTCCGACGAGTACGCCCATTTCCGGCTGATAGATAGCTCCATCCACGACGCTCGCGTCGCCCAGTGCAATCGGTACCGGCAAAACCGATTTTAGCGCGTTTCCAACGCCCTCCACCATTTCTGTCATAGGGGACAAGAAGTCCGTCGACATACAGTTTCCATTCCTCTCTGGCGCCATCATCAGCGCCGTTATAGAATACTTCCGAAAAAAATGGCGAATCTTGTATCCCAATTTTCAATCCGTCGTTTCGGGTGCAATTGGCGACCGACGTGGGGATCATCAACGCGACGGCTGACTCGCCGAGTTTAAACACGCAGCTTGCTCCGCTTCAACCGCAGAGCGTTCAGGACGACAGTGACTGAGCTGAAGGCCATGGCCGCGCCCGCGAGCAAGGGATTCAGCCAACCGATAGCGGCGAACGGGATGGTGATCCCGTTGTAGAGGAGGGCCCAGGAAAAGCTCTGCACAATACAACGCATCGTGGCGCGAGATAATAAAATTGCCTGCACGACTCCCTCCAAATCGGCGCCGATGAGCGCGACGTCCGCGGCTTCGAGGGCGACATCAGTCCCCGTGCCCACGGCGAGCCCGACGTCCGCAGCGGCTAGGGCTGGGGCGTCGTTGATGCCGTCTCCAACCATCGCGACAGAGTACCGTTGTCTCTGGAAGTGACGAATGACGCGTACCTTATCTTCCGGTGTCAGTTCTGCGAGCACATCGCCAATGCCCACCTCCCTCGCCACGGCGTTCGACGTCTTGACGTTGTCCCCGCTCACCATGACGACGCGCATGCCGAGGGCTTGGAGGTGGCGGATGGCCGACCGCGACGAAGGCTTGATGGTGTCGGCCACGGCAATTAGTCCGGCGATGCGCCTATTGATGGCGACCAGGGCGACGGTTTTCCCGCCTTTTTCCCATTCGTCCTTGCAGGATGGTAATCCACTCACGTTGACATCGTGTTCTTTCAGCAGTCGGAGATTGCCGACTAACACTTGCTGTCCTGCGACTGTCGCCCTGACACCTTGGCCGGGAAACGATAAAAATTCAGTGGGATCGACCGGACGTGTGTACTGAGAGGCATATTCCACGATGACCCTCGCCAATGGGTGCCCAGAGGAAAGCTCTGCACTGCCCGCGAGATGCAGTAACTGCCTCTGAGACTGAATCGATGGGTGGCTGGTAAGCAGGATGTCCGTAATCATCGGTCTCCCGTGTGTGATGGTGCCGGTCTTGTCAATCAGAACGACCTTCGTCTTGTGAAGTTGTTCCAATTGCACGCCACCCTTAAAGAAGACGCCCTGTCGCGCGGCACGCCCAGTTCCGACCACGAGTGCGGCAGGAGTGGCGAGGCCGAGCGGACAAGGACAAGCGGCGAGCAATACCGCAGATGTGTTCTGCAGGGATACGGAAAGGGGGGCCTTCAAGACAACATACCAAAAGACAAAGGTGGCGAAAGAGAGCAGGATGACAACAGGTACGAACACCCCGCAAATGGTATCTGCCAAACGCTGTACAGGTGCCTTTGAAGTCTGTGCCTCTTCCACCAGTCGAATGATTTGACCAAGGGCGGAGTCGGCGCCAATTCTCTGTGCAAGAACTCGCAATGCCCCATGTTCGTTGAGCGTGCCACCGTAGACAAGGTCGCCAGGTCGCTTGTGAACGGGAAGGATCTCCCCAGTGAACATCGACTCGTCCACACTCGATTCCCCATCCACGACTTGACCGTCAACCGGAATTTTCTCCCCTGGCCTGACCATGAGCAAGTCGCCGACGACCACCTGTTGAATGGGTACGTCTGTTTCGTGCTCCCCGTGTATCAAATGGGCGTTTTTCACATGCAATTGCGCGAGCACTCGAAGGGCGTCGGTCGTTCGAGACTTTGCCTTCGCCTCGAGTATCTTGCCGAAGAGGACCAATGTGATCAAAATCGAACTGGTTTCGAAATACAACTGGTCGCTGCTGCCTTTAAACATCATCCATACGCTGTAAAAGTAGGCGCTTGATGTCCCAAGAACGACTAACACGTCCATGTTTGCGCTTCGTGCGCGAAGCGACTTGAGGGCTCCGACATAAAACTTCCCACCTGCGACAAACTGAATCTGTGTCGCCAGCGCGAACTGAACAAACGGGTTCTGAAATACGCGGGGTACGCCGGTCAGGTTGAACATGTGCAACATCTGCAGGATAAACGGAATGGTCAATGCGGCCGAAAACAGAAACATTTCAAGAGACGCAAAGTCCTCCCCATCTATGGAAGGGAGAGTATCGTCATATACGGACGCCCCATACCCCAGTCTTTCTACACGTGTGACAATGTCGTCAAGCCCAGTCTGGCCGGATTCAAATACGACCGACGCGCGCTCCATTGCCAGGTTCACATGAATGTCGACGACGCCAGGCTGCCGCCCAATCACCTTCTCAATCCTCGCCGCGCAAGCGGCACAATGCATTCCTGTAATCGACAAGGTCGCCTTCTCATGATTCATGAATCCACACCTCCGGATGAGACTGCACCCAGAATGGTTGTCCGCTCCTTTCAAGGCTATTCCGGTCCGCAAAAAATAGTCGTCCCAATGCCCATATACAATCGTCAGGCGAAGCTGTCGGAACGTCTCAAAAACCGTCGGTTTTCCAAAGTCGGGGAAGTCAGAAGCGCTAGGCAGCGGCGCTTGGCGCCCCCTCTGTCTGCCGTAGCGCCAGCGATGTACCGTGGCCGTCGGCAGTGCGAAAGAGGCCGCCCCTCATCATCATCGACGATGGGGACCGCCTCTTTGGGTTTTGACTGATGGGTGAAGAAGCCTCTTTGCAAATGATGAGCGGCATATCGACTTCTACACCATCATGCGGTTTCGGAACTTTGGTCTGACACTTTCTCGACGTGGACGTATCGCTTGCCTCGGAAGATGGACACGAGTGCTCCTACGAGCGACATGATGAGCGACACAGTAAACGCCAACCTGAGACCGTGCATAAATGGCGAACCGATGAGTGACGGAAAGAAAGTGGAGCCGGTGACGTACTTCGCCTGCGACACGGACATCTGCTGCAAGATACCAAATTGCTGTAGCAGATTTTGCAGGGGATTGTATCCCAAAAGCGCCGCGAACAGAGAGGATGTCGGCGGCAACTGGGACACTTTCATGGCTCCAGCGAGTGGTACACCGTGCTGCGTCAATCCAGACTGCATGGCTTCGGGCAGTTTCTGGACGAGGCCCGCAATCATGATGGAGAAGAACAAGCCCATACTCAACATCGATCCGGCATTTGTAAATGTAGAACGCATACCGGATCCGACTCCCCGGTATTGAGGGGGTAGTGCGTTCATAATCGCCGCGCTGTTTGGTGAGGCGAAGAGGCCCATCCCGGCGCCGATGATGAACAAGTACATCCAAAACACCCAATGATTGAAGTCGACGGGCAAAGTGGTCATCAAGTAAAACCCGATCGCCGTAATGACCATTCCAAGAGTGGCAAAGGTCCGTGCGCCAAAGCGGTCGGATAAAATACCACTGATGGGGCCTGCGACGAGAAAGCCCAGCATTTGCGGCAAGGTGTACAACCCTGCAATGAGCGGCGTGTTGGCGTACGAAACTCCGTGGAGAGGGAGATAGATACCCTGCAGCCAAATAATGAGCATGAACTGAAGTCCACCGCGAGCTAACGCCGCGAGGAGTCCACTGATATTCCCTGCGGTAAATGGCCAAATTTTAAATAGTTTCAGATTAAACAGCGGCTGTTCGGTATACATTTCGATGATGACAAACAGGACTAATACGATGACGCCGCCGAGCAACCCGGTCAAGACCCATGGATTGCTCCATCCCATGCTGTGTTGCTTGTAAGGCATAATTCCGTAGGTCAGACCCATCATGATCCCTAAGAGCCCGATGGTCAGCGTCAGGTTCCCCCATATGTCCAAATGCTGTTTGACCGTCCGCTTGGTGACCTCTCGCAAAGCGATATAAGCCCAAACCGTCCCGACTAACCCTACTGGGACGTTCACGAGAAAAATCCAGCGCCAATGACCGGTTGCGGCTAGAGCGCCCCCGACCAATAAGCCGATGATGCCCCCGCCAATAGCGGCCACCTGATTCAATCCCAAAGCCATGCCTCGTTGGTTCGCCGGAAATGCATCGGTCAAAATCGCGGCACTGTTGGAAAACAAAAATCCGCCGCCGATACCTTGCACAATGCGAAAGATGATGAGTTCTATCTCCCCAGCTGTCCCCTTGCTCCACGTCAGCGCGGCCACCACTGAACCAATCGTAAAAATCAGAAATCCTAAGTTGTACAGACGGACTCGACCAAACATATCTGAAAGCCGGCCAAACAAGACCAGCAACACGGTTGTAGCGACATTGAACCCGAGCAACACCCACAGTAATAGACTGGTTTGGTTCCCCGCCAATGGATTGACGTGCAATCCATTGAAAATGACCGGCAGCGCGATAATTAAGATGGATTGATTGATCGTCGCCATCAAGACGCCGAGCGTGGTATTCGATAACGCGATCCACTTGTAATGACGGCCGTACACCGTAGTCGATACGGAACTCACCCTGGCCCCCCCTTTACCTATCAGGCATTTTTTCGTCGCGGAATCGGATAGAGCGATCCAATCTCTCTTGGTACATGTTGCGCATTGCGGTTATACTTTCAATTTTTTTGTCCATCTTATCTATCAGCTCACCGAGCACTTCGATATATCTATCGACCACAGATCTTTGCTCGTCCTCTGTTTGACCGCCCTGGCGAAACGTTTGCCGCAAACACTCCAACGACTGTTCCGCATCCAAGATCTCGCGAATTCCCTGGAGGGAGAAACCTAGGTTTTCCTTGAGTCGGAGAATTTGTTCCAGGCGGTCAATCGTGCTCTGATCATACAGACGATGGCCTCCGCTAGTTCTCGCAGTCGGAGTAATTAAGCCGACCTCTTCGTAATAGCGGAGCGTTCGCGGCGTCACGCCCAATTGGCGAACCACCGCTTCCACGGTCAAACCATTCAGTTCACTCTCGGTCAATTGAGTACCCCCACTTTTTCATCCAGTTACATCTTCCACGTTGCAGTCTGCATCTGAAACACGATAGTATACAAATATGCATGTAACGTCAACGTTACATTTACTCAATTGAGATTCGCGAGACGAAGGAGGTGAACCCAAATCCATACACAGGATTTGGGGAACCATGAAGGTTGATCACGGGATCGAGATGCTTGAACTTGAAATGAATATGATGGGAAATCGGATGACCATCCATCCGACACTGCTTTATGATGATCACCATGCCGTTCTCGTCGACGTCGCAATGCCGGGGCAGCTCGAGGCTATTCAATCGGCGGTGAAGAAAGCGGGCGTTCCGTTCGAAAACATCGACGCGGTCATCCTCACACATCAGGACATCGACCATATCGGCAGCATCCAAGATGTACTGAAAGCTGTGGGCAAACCAATCGATGTATATGCGCACGCCGAGGACAAGCCGTATATCGAAGGCGACAAAACACCGATCAAAATGACCCCTGAGCGCGTTTCTGCGATGCTCGCCCACCTTCCAGAGGACGCGCGCAAGCAAGCGGAAGCCGTCTTCCTCAATCCGCCGACCGCCAAGGTGACAAAGGTCGTGGCCGACGGTGAAATCCTACCGTTCTTTGGCGGGATTCAGGTCATCTTCACCCCAGGTCACACACCTGGTCACATCAGCCTCTATCACCAAGCTACCAAGACACTCATCACTGGTGATGCCACCGTCAGCCAAAATGGGAAAATCGTCGGTCCTAATCCTCAGGCGACGCCCGATATGCCATTGGCGCTTGAGTCCCAGAAGAAATTCACGTCATTCGATATCCTAAAAGCGATCTGCTATCACGGTGGACTCTGTGACGAGCACGTAAATGAACAGTTTCGCGACTTGGCGAAGTAAGACGACAATCCGGGACGACCACCCCTCGGCGCGTCGTCCTTGACTGAAGAAAAAAAGGGTGCCCCATCAGGCTTTGATACCTGACGAGGCACCCTTTTCGCGAAGCTCATCTGCGCTTTATCAAGAGTTTATGACCGCTGGATCAGGAGATTAAATTCGCGTGCAAGTGTTATCGGGTTACTCACCCCGAACGAGCGAAGTGCAGCACTCCACATGCGCAGTCTGTGGGAACATGTCGAATGGCTGCATCGCCTCGACACGATATCCACCGGCAATGAGCAGCTTCAAATCGCGCTGCAGCGTGGCAGGGTTACAGGAGGCGTAGACCACCCGGCGCGGGTTCGCCTCGAGGACGGCGGCAATGGCTGCGGGGTCGATGCCTTTGCGAGGCGGATCGAAGACCACAACGTCAGCATGACCGCCCTCTTGCACCCAACTTGGCAGCCAGGTCTCTACGCGACCGGCGACGAACTCGGCGTTATCCACACCTAGCTGCGCTTGGTTCAGCCGCGCATCCTCTACCGACGCCTCCACTTCCTCCACGCCAATGGCCTGGCCCGCGTGTTTGGCGAGGAGCATCGTCAGCGTGCCGATTCCACAATACGCATCCAAAACCGCGTCATCCTGCGTGAGATCCGCATACGCCAACACCGTCTCGTACATCGCCTGCGCGACAGGAGTTTGAATTTGCAAGAACGATCTCGGCGAAATCGCAAACGACATCCCCGCAATCGACTCGGTGAGCGTGCCGGGCCCGTACAAGGTCTCCAGCTTGCGTCCCCAAACCGGCCCGACCGCCTTTGGCTGGACGGTCAAGCACACAGAGGTTACACGCGGAGCCTGAAACGCACTGAGCGCGTGGCGGAGGCGACCGCCCGACTGAGTTACGGCAAAGACCACGAGTTGGTCGCCCGTCGTTTGCGACTCACGAACGATGACGTGGTGGACGAGACTCGCGGTTTCTGCACCCGCTTGGCTTAAGAAATCGCGGGCGCGATTGAGCGTGTCCTGCATCGCTTCACTCTGCAAGTGACAGGAGTCCGTTTCGATCATCTGGTGCGATGCGAAGCCGTAGAATCCCATGCGCACCTCTTGTTTCTTTGCGTCGTAGCGCACAGGCATCTGAACCTGGTTGCGATAGCGAAAGTCTTTCGGCGAGGCGATGATGTCGCGCACGACGGCGTCTGAATCGAGCCCCAGTTGCGAGGCGAGACGCTTGATCCGGTTTGTCTTCCAGCTCAATTGGGCCTCGTAGGTCAAGTGCTGCACCTGACACCCGCCGCACTCTCCGAACACGGGACATGGTGCATCCTGCCTGTCGGGCGACGCATTCGATCGCTCGACCAAAACTGCCCTGGCAAAACGGCGCTGCCGTTCGGTCACTCGGATACGGCCTCGCTCCCCAGGCAAAAGGAACGGAATGAATACGGTCATTCCGTTGACCGTGGCGACGCCGTCGCCATCGTCATTCAGCCGAAGTGCCGTCACATCATAAGTGCCACCCTGTTCTAATGGATGGCCGTCGTTGGAGCCTGACATCTGTTTGTCCTCCGAATCTGTGTGGTGCCAAGCAGTTGTTCGCGATGGTTCACAATGCGCGCGAACCGACCACCAAAGGCGGCGGTCGGTTCCTCGTGCATCTATCGCTTGCGTGGACACGATTACAGCGCTTGAATTTTCTCGATGAGCAACTGGTTGACGAGTGTCGGATTGGCCTTGCCCTTCGTCGCCTTCATCACCTGGCCGACGAGTGCGGCGATGGCCCTATCCTTGCCGCCCTTAAAGTCCGCTACCGACTTCTCGTTGTTGGCGATGACCTCGTCGAGAATTGGGCCCAAGACGGACACATCGCTAATTTGCTCCATGCCCTGTTCCTTGATGATCTCCTTGGCGGATTTGCCCGTTTCCCACATCGTCTTGAAGACTTCGCGGGCCTGTTTCGAGGAGATCTTCCCGCTCGAGACCTCGGCGATAAGCCCTCCGAGATGGTCCGGTGAAATCGGGCACTCGGCCGGCGACTTGCCCTCGTTGTTGAGTCCACCGAGCACGTCGCTCATCACCCAGTTACTGGCCGCCTTCGCATCGACATTCGCAGCGAGGACCTGCTCGTAGTAGTTCGCCACGAGCGGATCAGCGGTCAATACGCCCGCATCGTAGGCCGGGAGCCCCAACTCAGCTTCGTACCGCGCGCGCTTCGCGAGCGGTAGTTCCGGCAGTGTGGTGCGAACGCGGGTGAGCCAGGCGTCGTCGATGGCGAGATCGACCAAGTCAGGTTCTGGGAAGTACCGGTAGTCATGCGCCTCTTCCTTGGAACGCATCGAGATGGTCGTCTGCGTCGTCTCGTCGAAGCGACGCGTTTCCTGGGCCACGTCACCGCCCTCGTTATAGACCTTGGTCTGGCGCTCGACTTCGAACTCGAGTCCGCGCTGTACGTTGCGGAACGAGTTCATGTTTTTCAGTTCCGCCTTGTTCCCGAACTTGGATTCGCCGACCGGGCGAAGGGACACGTTGGCGTCACAGCGAAGGGAACCTTCTTCCATCTTACAATCCGACACGTCGCAGTACTGCATGATGCTCTTGAGCGCCTCGAGGTACAATCGCGCTTCCTCAGGCGTACGCATGTCCGGTTCTGACACGATTTCAATCAAGGGGACACCCGTGCGGTTGAAATCGACCAGCGTATGCGATCCATCCGGCGCGTGCGTCGACTTCCCGGCATCCTCCTCGAGGTGCAAACGCGTGATGCCAATTCGCCTTTTTTCACCGCCGATTTCAATCTCGATATAGCCATGTTCTCCAATAGGTTTGTCAAACTGCGAAATCTGATACCCTTTGGGAGAATCGGGGTAAAAGTAGTTTTTTCGGTCAAATTTCGATTGCTGATTGATGGTGCAATTCAGCGCCGTCGCAGCCCGCAGCGCCAATTCCACCGCCTCGCGGTTGAGTACCGGCAAAGCGCCGGGATGCCCCATGCAAACTGGACACACGTTCGTGTTCGGCTCGGACTTACTGTCGTTTTTGCAGCCGCAGAAAATCTTCGAATTCGTCTTTAACTCGACGTGTACTTCCAAGCCGATAATCGTCTCGTAATTCATTCTGCAACCCCCAATTCCGGCGTTGGCCACGAGAAGTCGCGAAGTTGTTCATACGCGTGGGAGACGCGCAAGATGGTGCTCTCCGCGAACGGCTTTGCCAGCACTTGGAACCCAACCGGCAGGCCGTCGACAAAGCCACAAGGGACACTCGCGCCCGGAATCCCCGCGAGGTTTGCCGGGATGGTGTAAATGTCGTTGAGGTACATCGCGAGTGGATCATCCGCCTTGTCGCCAAACGGGAACGCGGTAGTCGGCGTGGTCGGCATGATGATGACGTCGCACTGTTCGAACGCCTTCTCATAGTCTTGGCGAATGAGCGTGCGCATCTGCTGTGCCCGCTTGTAGTATGCGTCGTAGTACCCGGACGACAACGCGTACGTGCCGATGATGATCCGGCGCTTGACCTCCATGCCGAAGCCCTGACTCCGACTCTGCTCAAACATGTCGATCATGCTGCTCGCCTCTGCTCGCCGACCAAAGCGCACTCCGTCGTACCGCGACAGGTTAGACGAAGCCTCAGCCGGAGCAATTAAGTAGTACGTGGCGACGGCGTACTGCGAGTGCGGGAGTTCGACGTCGACAACTTGCGCGCCCTCCCCTTCGAACTTGCGAATCGCTTCGTCAACCGCCTGTTTGACTGCCTTGTTCAGTCCCGCTTCCGGCAGGTTGCGAACGATACCGATGCGCAAGCCTTTGACACCGAGCTTTAGGTCTCTGGTGAAGTCCTCGGCCTCGACTTTGGCAGACGTCGAATCGTACTCATCGTGACCACAGATGGCGTTCATCACGAGCGCTGCGTCCTCTGCCGTATTCGTGAACGGGCCAATTTGGTCGAGAGACGACGCGAACGCGATCAACCCATACCGCGATACTCGCCCATAGGTTGGTTTGAGGCCAAACACGCCACAAAATGCCGCAGGCTGGCGAATGGACCCACCCGTATCGGAACCGAGTGCAAACGGAACAATGCCCGCAGCAACTGCCGCCGCGGACCCACCGCTTGATCCACCAGGAACATATCCCTTGCCATATGGGTTTTTTGTCTTCTTGAACGCAGACGTCTCCGTCGTCGAGCCCATTGCGAATTCGTCCAGGTTCGTCTTCCCAATCAGCACACCGCCGGCCGCTTGCAGCTTATTTGCCACAGTCGCGCTGTACGGTGGAATGTAGTTTTCTAGGATTCGCGACGCGGCCGTCGTGCGAACGCCTTCCGTGCAGATGTTGTCCTTGAGCGCGTAAGGCACGCCGTTTAAGAGTCCAGTTTCGGCTTTCGCCGCCCTATCGAGAACGGCATCCTCGTCAACGGTGAGGAACGCCTCCAAATCGGAATCCACTTGACGGACCGCTTCGAGTGATGCTTTCGCCCAATCGGAAGCGGTGGTTTCGCCTTTTTCGATAGACGTTAAAATCTCTGTTACACTATGTAATTTCATGCGCCTCCGCCCCCTTCGAGTACGGCCGGCACGCGAACCTGTCCGGCTTCCGTTTCCGGCGCATTGGCGAGCGCTGCATCGCGAGACAAACTCGGGCGCACTTCGTCTTCGCGCAAGACGTTGGTCTGTTCAAACGGATGGCTTGTCGGGATGACGCCATCCAAATCGACTTGCTGGAGTGACTCCGCATACTCCAAAATGTCGCTCAATTGGGGTGCGAGTAGGGATCGTTCAGCTTCGGGCATGGCTAAGCGAGCCAAGCGCGCGACGTGGCTGACCGTCTCTTCAGTGATCTTCAACAGCTTGTCCCTCCTCAGGAAACGTCGCAGGTATCGTTCTTTTCGGGATTATAGCACACCACGGTTGCCACCGCATGAGCGCGGCGGCGAGGCGTCGCCAGGTTCTCGCGATGGTCTGCGAAGAGCGGCAGCCGACTGTCCATCTTTGGATCAATGCGACGCCAAGAGGACCAAAATGGAGGCCAAACTAAAGCAGATGCCAAGCAGATACATGAACGCCACCGTCTGAACCTGTGTCAGACCGGACTTCATCAACAGATGAAACGTGTGCCCTTTATCTGCCACATAAATCGGTCGATTCTCGCGAAAGCGTCGAAAGACGACCCACACGGTATCGAGAATTGGGACGCCAAGCGCTAGGACCGGCACGATGAGCGACACCAGCGTAGCGCTCTTAAATGCGCCGTCCACGGCAATGGCGGCCAACACGTATCCGAGGAACGTGGCTCCAGCGTCCCCCATGAAGATTCGAGCAGGGTGGAAATTGTGTTTGAGGAAGCCGACAGAACTGCCCATCAGCACCACAGCGAGGATGGCGATGACGCCCTGGCCTTTGAGTACAGCGATGAAGACGAGCGTCAACGCCGAGATGGCTGCCAGACCTGAAGCGAGTCCATCCACACCGTCGAGGAAGTTCATCATATTGGTAATGGCTACAACCCAAATCACGGTCGCCAGCCAGGAAACCCAAAGTGGGAACGTGTAGTACTCGTTGTGGAACGGAAGGTTCACACCCGTCATGCGAATTTGAAACAACATCAAGACGACCGCTGCGACGATTTGCATCAAGAACTTGGGCCACGCCTTAAAATCACGGCCGCGAGTCTTGTAGAAGTCGTCGACAACCCCGATGCCAAAGATCAGGAAGCCTCCGACAGCAATTCCCCAAAATGTCGATCCAGCGCGTCCTAATACTCCAGCCGTGAGCACGAAGGACACATAAATGGCGATGCCACCTAAGAGGGGTATCGGTTCCTTGTGGATTTTGCGTTGGTTCGGTCTATCGACAAAACCGGTTTTCAAAGCCACGCGTCGAATCGCTGGCACGACGGAGTAGGCAATTCCAAACGCCACAATAAAGCACATCAGATAGTACCAAATTGGAATCATGATGGGTCAAAAGACCTCCCATTCAACCGGACAAATGTTCCGTACGTCGACCATTATACCACGCTTGATTGAAAGCACATTGATATTTGACGAGTTCGACGACAGTTGCAAACTTCTTGTCATGCCTGCCCACGCATGTACATAGATTGAAACAGGCACAGACAGGTTCACGCTACAGCACGTGCCCGGATCAGGGTCAGACCCGTTTCGGGCCGCATCCGAAGGAGGGCATACAGGAATGACGGCTCACGACATCATTATCGGACTCATCATTGCGTTACCAGTCGCATTCTTTGTCGGCAGATACTCGACGCGCATTGCATTTTTTCACGCACACACAGAAGAAAAACTGACCGTCCCAGAATTTCTGCGCTCGCGCGAATAACCTCCGCACGGCGCAAAAGGAACACGGCGTACGGCAGAGACGCCAAAAGAAACGCTCAAAAAGAGCTGCCCCCACATGCCATCGAAGATGGGCTGACAGGGGCAGCCTTTGGTGTGCTTTAGGACATCGATGATGGCGACGTCGGCCCTGCCATGGTCGCGCGAGCCAGTGGTCAGTACAAACCTGCCTCACGCACGACGTCGAGGAAAGCCGCTTCGTCGAGAATTCGCAAATTTGGGTTCTTCCCGGACGCGATGATCGATTCAGCCTTCTCCAACTTGCTGCCCGCCTTTTCACCCGCGACCACAAAATCGGTCTTGGCGCTCACGCTTCCGCTGACGTTCCCGCCCAGCTGTTCAATCCATACAGAGGCCTGCTTTCGGTCGACCTCGCTCAAGGTTCCCGTCAGGACAACGGTCTTTCCGGTGAACACGCTCTCGATTTGCTCACTCACAGCGCCCAGGTAGGTCATGTTGACCCCGAGTTCGCGAAGCGATGCCAGTAACGATTGAGCGGCCGGCGTGTCAAAGTAGAAGAGAATGCTCTTTGCCATCTTGGGTCCGACATCCGGAATTGCAGTCAGTTGGTCGAGCGTCGCCTGCTCGATTGCGTCCATGCTGAGAAACGACTGAGCCAGGGTCTTCGCCGCCTTCTCACCGACTAGCCGAATACCGAGGCCGAACAACAGGCGCTCTAGGGAATTCCCCTTGCTGGCCTCGATAGACTGAAGCAACTTATCTGCGAGCTTCTCGCCCATCCGCTCCAGGGTCAGCAACTCCGCCTTCGTCAGACGGTATAAGTCAGCTACCGTCTTCACCATCTGCCGGTCGAGCAATATCGCTATCCACTGCTCCCCGAGCCCGTCGATATTCATCGCGTCGCGGGACACGAAGTGAATTAATCCCTCGCGAATCAGCGCCGGACAGTTTGGATTCACGCAGCGCCATGCGGCCTCCTCCGGCAGGCGAAGCAGAGGTTCTTCGCACTGAGGGCATCGTTCTGGCATCGAAAAGGGAGGAATCTCTCCTTCGCGCTCCTCTGGAATCGACCGAACCACTTCCGGGATGATGTCTCCAGCCTTTTGAACGACAATTCGGTCGCCGACCCGAATGTCCTTTTCGCGGATGAGATCCTCGTTGTGCAGGGACGCGCGAGAGACGGTCGTGCCCGCCAACTGAACGGGATCGAACACGGCAGTTGGCGTCACGGCGCCCGTGCGGCCCACATTCAAGTCAATGCGTCGAAGTATCGTCGTCGCTTGTTCCGCCGCGTACTTATATGCGATCGCCCAACGCGGACTCCTCGCCGTAAACCCGAGTTCCTGCTGCAAGGCCATATCGTCGACCTTAATCACCATGCCGTCGGTCGCGTAGGACAAACTGCGACGCTTTTCCGACCACTCGTCGATGTAGCTTATCACCTCGTGAATGTCGCTGCACAACTTCCGCTCCCCATTGGCCGGGAGTCCGAGCGACCGTACGTAGTCGAGCGCCTCACTATGCCGCTCCACGGGATACTCCGAAGCGTCCGCCAATTGGTAGACGATGACGCCCAGGCGACGGCTTGCAGCGATGCGGGGATCCAGTTGCCGAAGCGAGCCGGCCGCCGCATTTCTCGGATTCGCGAACAGCGGCTCCCCTTGCTGCTCGCGTTGCTCGTTGAGGCGCAGAAACGACTGTTTCGGCATGTACGCTTCGCCGCGCACCTCCAACGTCACCGGTTCTGTCAGCTCCAGAGGAACGTTGCGGATGGTCCGGATATTGGACGTGATGTCTTCTCCAATCTCGCCGTCTCCGCGCGTCGCTCCGCGCACGAGCCTACCCTGTTCATAACGAAGCGAGACCGCGAGTCCGTCGATCTTCAATTCACAAACGTAGTGGACCTCATCGCCGACGACTTGGCGAACGCGGCGGTCAAATTCCAATAATTCCTCTGTGGAATAGGCGTTCGACAAGGAAAGCATCGGAATTTGGTGTTCGACTTTGACAAAACCCTCGGAAACGCTCGCGCCCACCCTCTGGGTGGGTGAACTCGGTGATTGTAACTCCGGGAATTGCGTCTCGAGTGAGATGAGTTCGCGCATCAGCGCATCCCACTGTGCGTCGGTAATCGAAGGGTTATCCTCCTGATAGTACCGCTGATTATGGTGCTCAATTTCCTTGCGCAGCGCGTCGACGCGAAGGCGCGCTTCGTCGATGGTCATCCCCACTGGTATTCCTCCAAGTCTACACTGGCGAAAGCCCTTCTTCAGGTGGTCAGTCTGCCGTCACCTTTGTAATGGGCGCAAACTTCGCAAACAGTTTGCGCTCGCCGATGGGAGCGAGAAAGCGAACAATCAGTTCCAAACTCTCTCCACTCCCGGTCTTAGAGACGATCTCGCCGACGCCCCACTTGCGGTGCTCCACGCGATCTCCAGGCTCATACGAAACCGATAAATCCGCACCGAAGGATTGGGGCATCGTCATCCTCGAGCCTTGAATTCCCGGGCTCGACGACACGGTGGAAGCAGGCGTAGAACTCGGGCGGAATGCGGCCCCAAAGTCCGCCCGAGACCGCATTTGGAAACCTTCCTTCTCCATATCCTGCTCCGGCATCTCGGCGAGAAACCGAGAGGTCGTGAAGGGGCGCCGTTCGCCGAAGATCATACGGCTGCTGCACGTCGTGAGATACAGGCGCTCCATCGCACGCGTGATGCCCACATAGCACAGGCGGCGCTCCTCCTCCATCTCTTCTTCCGCGTCCAAGGCCCGCTTGTGCGGAAAGGTGCCCTCTTCCATGCCGACCAGGAAGACAACCGGGAATTCTAGTCCCTTCGCAGAGTGGAGGGTCATCATCGTGACGACCTGGCTATCCTGCTCGATTTCAGGCTTGCCCTTGTTCAAATCGCTGTCGGCCACCAGCGCGACGTCTGTCAAAAACTGTTCCAGGGCGCTCACCTCACCGTCGATGGTGCCGTTCTCGTCAAACTCCCGCGTGAGCGACAGGAACTCGTCCAAGTTTTCAAGCCTGCTCTGCGCCTCCAGCGTCTTCTCGGCCTCGAGTGACTCACGATATCCCGAGCGCAGCAGCAGTTCGTCCGTCAAGTCCGTGAGCGGGAGAAACGCGCGTTGTTGCGAGAGAGTGAGAATGAGTTGAACGAATCCCTGCAGCGCACTCGCGGCCCGCTTGCTGAGGCCTGCCGACGTGGCGCGCTGTGCGGCGTCGAACAGCGAACACGCATTCGCGCGGGCGTAATCCTCCAGTTTGTCGATGGACGTCTGTCCAAGCCCCCGCTTGGGGACGTTCACCACGCGGATAAACGATACGTCGTCGTCCGGGTTCAGCACGAGCCGCAGATATGCGAGGACATCCTTGATCTCTTTGCGATCATAGAACTTCAGCCCGCCATAAATCCGGTACGGAATTCCCTTTTGCAGAAAAATTTCCTCGATGACGCGCGACTGGGCATTGGTCCGATACAAAACGCTAAAATCAGGGTACTTTCGGCCCTGCTTTACGTGCGCTTCGATTTGGCTCGCCACGAAAATCGCTTCCGCGCGCTCGTCGGACGCGTGGTGAAGATACGCCTTTTCGCCCTCGCCAGCGCTGGTCCATAGATTCTTCTCCTTACGCATCCGGTTGTTTCGAATGACTTCGTTGGCGATGCGCAAAATTCTCCCTGTCGAGCGATAATTCTGCTCTAACCGAATCACCTGTGCATCCGGGTAGTCGCGTTCGAAGTCGAGGATGTTGCGGATGTTGGCACCGCGCCACCCGTAGATGGATTGGTCGGAATCGCCGACGACGCAGAGGTTTTTGCGCTTCTGCGCCAAGAGTTTGACGAGCATGTACTGCGCGTGGTTCGTATCCTGATACTCGTCCACGTGCACGTGTGTAAACCGATTCTGGTAGTAATTCAGCGTCTCCGGAGACTCCCTGAACAGTTCCACCGTCTTAAAAATGAGGTCATCGAAATCGAGCGACTGGTTTTGGCGCAGACGCCGCTCGTACTCGAGATACACGTCCCCGACCAGCCGTTCATAGGGCGATCCCGCCATATCCCGCACCTTGGCCCCGCCGCGCAACTCGTTTTTGTGCTGGCTGATCTCATGCAGGATGGCCTTGGGTTCATACTTTTTCACGTCGATGTTCAAATCTGACATCACTCGCTTGATCACAGACAGTTGATCTGCGCTATCCAGTACGGTAAACGACGTCGCGTATCCAATCCGCTGAATGTCCCGCCGCAGGATGCGGGCGCACAGCGCGTGAAAGGTCGACGTCCAGATATCCGCACCCAGATTGCCAACGAGAACCTGGATGCGTTCACGCATTTCGCGCGCTGCTTTGTTCGTGAATGTAATCGCCAAAATGGCCCATGGGGGCACCCGCCGTTCTGCGATCAGATACGCTATCCGCCGCGTCAACACACTGGTCTTGCCACTACCTGCGCCGGCCATGATGAGAAGCGGCCCATCCGTCGTCTGGACCGCACGCTGTTGTTCAGAATTGAGTCCCTGCAAAATGGACTGTGCACTCGGCTGTTCCGTCAATGCCACGCGCTCAACACCTTTCAAGAGCTTGTCTACAGATCATTATAACAGCCAGCGTCTCGCGAGGCGATCATCTGTTCGCGTATTGACGCGCGTTCGACGAGCAAGCAAAGCCGAATCGATGGTCAGATGGCAGCAGGAAGTAAAAGGAATTCAAAAATATTCTTGACGCGACCCTCAACTACCTGCTATAGTGTCACTTGTCCCGTTCGACGGACCTTCTCTTCGGAATGTAGCTCAGGTGGTAGAGCGCACGGTTCGGGACCGTGAGGCCGCAGGTTCGAGTCCTGTCATTCCGACCAATGTAGTTGTAGCAAGGGATTATAGCATTTAGTGAACCGTGTGGTCGTAGAGAGACACGGTTGCACTAACCAACGACCACTTGTTTCCTGAGACGAAAATCAGGAAGGAAGTGGTTTTTTGTTGATCAAATTTGCTATCAAGGACTTCATCGATGATCGCCAGTTGAAGAACCTATCCCAACACACCATCTCTGGTTATCAACGTACCCTTAGCGAATTTCATCAGTTCTGTGTGGAAAATAGTGTTGTGGATACTGGTGATGTGACACACTCTTTGGTCAAAAGATACTTTCTCTACTGTCAAGCGGAACGCGGCAACAATGCAGTGACGCTTAACCACAAGCTGATCAACATTCGAGCCTTCTTCAACTATGCAGAAGCTGAATTGGAACTGTACAACGAAAAGAACAATCCTATCCGCAAAATGTCTAGATTCAAGACCGATGTAAAGATTGACGTATTTACGGATTATCACATCAGACAAATGCTTCTGTACTATCCTGCGAAAAGCCCGATATAAACAATTTGGTGTAGTGTAGACCTGTTAAAAATACGTCCTGACTTTTAACAGGTCTACAAATACCCAATCGTTCCACGTTAGTTAGACGATGCCTACCACTGCTTACCCTATACAGGATCTTTGGGGATGTTAACTGTATATTGGTCGATCCATTGCTTGTTCGTGAAATCCCTTCCTTTTACTACGACTTTATCCTTGTATACTTGAACATAAAGCCCTTCACTGTCCCCTACCAAGCTGTTAGTGGTCGGATCCCACGGATCACGAACACAAGAATCGTTAAATGCCGTAAACTTGCCTTGCCACATTGTCTCTGGTTGGTTTTTTAATGTCCAGTGGCCGTGACCGGAGAATAAGATGATATGTGGATACTTATCTAGAATTTTTATGAAGTTATCGGAGTCAATGATGTAATTTCCGGTACTTCCTGCGACTGTATTAGGAATTGGTTGATGCAAAAACACAAAAGACGGCTTATTGTGCGGTGAATTTTTCAATTCGTTATCTAACCATTGCAACTGTGTATCTGAAACCACAGCATTATCATAATAATTAGGATTGGATATACGAGATTTTTCCGAACCTAATACGATAAAGTGGTACCCTTTAATTACAATAGAATAATAGAGACTAGGCATTCCGGTATTTTTCAAGTAGCGAGTAATTGCCGTTTGTTCGGTTTCCCCATTCGGAAATGCACTCGGGTTGTAATAACCATTCTCATCATAGAATGCATGATAGAATTCGTGATTACCCATAGCAAACAACGTATGTCTCGGGTGTGGAGTTTCATTTAAGACCTTATTCATACTGTCATAATCTGTTTGCACACCTGTTACTGTAAGGTCACCATCTATAACTAATGCATTGGTGTGTGGATTTATACTGTGAAGGTCCTGGAGAGCAGCTTGAAACTTGTTTTCTGCTACGTGATCGTAATATGGATTTCCCACATCATCTACACCTGCACGTAAATGAATATCACTAATCACAGCGAAGCTTAACTTAGGCTTATCAACCGACGTACTGGGAGATGTAATCGTTACCGGTTTAGCCTGTGCCTGTGGTACAAATGGAGCGGCTACTTTTGGTACCATACACAACGAAACGTTACTCGAAACTTTTCTCACCTTAGAGCCTCCCTTGAAGTCCTACAAAATGAGAATAATGGTACATCTACGTGTCTAGCGAAGATAGTAATAATCTCGCATTTCGACGGTTTTTGCGCGGTAGGTATAGCCTAAGTAATTACAAATTATGGACAGTAGGCCCCCCTGCACCAGGGGAGCCCTCTTCTCATCTACGATAATGTTGTCAATAAAACGTGGTTTGCGTCCATTGATCATTGACGAACGAAACTGCGTCGTCATAGGACTTACGATCCGGCCGTAATACCTCGCTTTCCTTTACCCGTCGAACAGACGGATGAAAACGTACAGAAAAGGCGATTTGCAAAAGAACGCCATGTTCGCAGCAAGCCCTAATCATCTGATGCGCGTCGCGAGATTGGTTGCGATGGGCTTATCGCAGAGAATGTGCTTTTTAGCCCTTGCCGCCACAATCCCAAATTCGGCGTGTTTCGTGTTCTCGCTGCAAACGACGTCCGCAGCGCCTCATAAGCGTCGTCAGCGGTGACAATCGCCTGTCGGCCCGTTGCTATACACTCGAGGAAATGTTCGTGTTGCAATTGGTACGGATCGTACACGCGATGGACTTCGCCGAAGCACCACCGCAGGAAATCGAAATCGTGGATGATCAGTCGACAATCTGCGTACCGCTGTTGGTAACACTGGCATACCAGTCATTCCAAGCCTGCGCCTCAAGCGGTCCCCATCTGTTCCTGCAATGTACGTAAAAACGACAGACTTTGGCGGACGCCTTCCAATTCGTCGCCGTCACCCTCATACTCAACCGACAATTTTCCCGGATATCTGATTGCCTCGAGCATCGATAAAATATCCTGAAAAGGAACGATGCCCGAACCACAGGCTACACCGGCGAAATACTCGCCTGTCGTCGCTGGCAGTCCTACTTCGCTTTTTACGAAGTCCTTCACGTGAACATGGCCAAGAAATCCCGACAATTCAGCCAAAGACTCCATCGGCTGTTGTCCTACTAGATAGAAATTGCCCACGTCGAACGTCGACCTCAACTTGTCCGAACCGACTTCCTGGATCACCCGCTTCACCTGATCGCCCCGTCCGGCCAATAGTCCATGGTTCTCTAGCGCAAGTACGATTCCGTCATCCGTCTGCCGAGCCGCTGCTTTCAATCCTTCCACAATATACGAGAATGCGGATTCGAAATCGTATCCCTCTTTTAAATCACCGGAAAAGACTCGAACAACAGGAGCGCGAAGCTCACGGGCGAAGTCGATTCCGCGGCGCACCGACTGTAACTCGACAGCGCGCTGCGACGCATCGACACTGACAAAATCGTTGGTCACGGCATAAGCTGCGACCGTCATGTCGTTCTCCTGAATAAAGCGAAGGACAGCCGGCAATTCTGTGGCGACGTCCCGCCAGAACAAATCAAGCAGTTCCACGTGCCGAACGTCGGCGTCTCGACATAATTTCAAAAAGTCGATCACCGTCCAGCCCTCGTTGTAAAACTTCCGGTGTACGCTCCACATGCTGACACATAATTCCACGAGTGATGCCACCTCCTGCGATTGATCCGCACAACGTTTAAGAAAAGAAGATTTTTACGAAATTGTCCGCAAAAGGTCTGAACGACCTCTAGCTTAAGGCGTTACGGTTTCCATGTCCCGCACGTCAATTTCCTGCCGCATTTCGGAAGACCGGTTGATGGCGCTGAGTATCTGAACGACCTGTGCGCCTTGCAGCGCTGGAATTAACGGTGTCTCACGATTCTTGACACAGTCGACGAAGTGGTTGATTTCGTCCGCGTAGAAGTCGTTGGGGACGATGTCGATCTTGCCCTCTGTGAAAAGCCGGTTCTGTTCTCCATAGAAGCACAATGGATCGATCGACAGCCCGCCTTTCGTCCCATAAACATCCACTTTGACCGCTTCGTCCTGTTGACCGTTCAGTGCCCAGCTCACTTCCAGGCTCAGCACCATGCCACCTGCGAACCGAATATAAGCCGTTGCAAAATCCTCGACATCAAATACCGAATTGTCTTGATTTGCCGCGTCGGCCGACCGCCATCGCCCAGTCATCATCGTTCCGTATTTGCCGATACCCTGGACCAATTGTCCAGAGACCCGCTCGGGCTGTTGCATGCCCGTCATCCACCAGGCGAGATCGAGCACGTGAACGCCGATGTCCATGAGTGATCCGCCGCCAGACTTCGAGCTGTCCGTAAACCATCCGGTCGGTGTGCCGCGTCGGCGCAAAATTTTTGCTTTGACATAATAGACGTCACCGAGTGCATCGCTATCCACGAGATGTTTCAAGGCACGAGCTTCGTTGCGAAACCTGTGCGGCATACCGATCATACAAATTCGGCCAGCCTTCTCCACCTCGCCAACCAACATCTGAGCCTCGATATAGTCGGTCGACAATGGTTTTTCCAACAACACGTCAACACCGTGCTGGATGGCGGTGAGCGCCAACGGCACGTGGGTCGTGTTTGGGGTACAAATGCTGACCGCATCCAACTGCTCATTGGCAAACATCTGGTCCACATCGGTGTAGACCGCAGGCACCCCGAAGCGGTTGGCCACTTGACGCGCACGCTGTTCGTTAAAGTCCATCACCGCAGCCAAACTGACATTTTCATTCTTCTGGTAATTAGGCAAATGAGCAATCTCTGCGATTGACCCGACGCCAATTACCCCCACCTTAATCGTCATGTCCTTCACTCCTCATCCATCCGCATTGATAAACAAAGGGTTGTAACGCAGCGCCAATCAGACCTGCATCGGCGCCAAACTTCGCACACACCACTTCTGTTGCCCCGACGAGCGACGGCATGCCCTGTTGACCAATGCGCTTCCGCAAGGATTCGAACAGCCAGGGACCTTGTTCCATCACGCCACCTCCCAACACGATCATCTGTGGGTTAAACGTGTGAATGAGGCTGATACATGCCGTCGACAGGGCACCAATCATGTCCGCAATCACCGCCCGGGCGCTTGCGTCTCCTGCGCGGGCGGCCTCGAACACCGACGGCGCGTCGATCCATCGGGAATCGTCTGTCGCATCGATGCCCAAGCGCTGGCGCATCATTCGAGCAATTCCTGTCCCTGACGCATAGAGTTCAAGACAGCCGCGGCTGCCACAATTACAGGCAGGCCCCTGAAAATCGACCGAAATATGACCGAACTCACAGGCTCCACCCCAAGTGCCACGAACAATACCGGATTCGTTGCAAGCGGCTCCCCCCACCCCCGTACCAAGCGCAAGCATCAGCACATTCTGTCTACCAGCAGCAACACCAATTGATACTTCCGCCAGTAGATGGGCATTCACGTCGTTGTCCACCCAAACCGGCAAATTCGCCGAGGCTGATAACAACTCCCCCAACTTGACGCCGGTCCAGTCGCGGATGTTGGGAGTACCGGAAACGACAATTCCTTCAGCGAAGTTGACCTGCCCCGCAGTTCCGACCCCAATCCCAGCGGGGCAACAGTCCTGCGTCTGTCCGAACAGAACAACCTCTCTGACCATCTCACACGTTGTCTCGACGACGCCATCCCGGCTGTCAAACGGCGTCGTCCTTCGTACCCGATGAACGACGGTTCCATCCTCCCGAACTAGTCCAGCCAGGATTTTGGTAGCCCCAATATCGATTCCAACGCTATAACGCAATTCTGCACCACCACCAACAATCGCGAGTGTACCGTCATGGAGCCGATTGATTCACGGACTCCTGAACCTGCTTTATACGATCGACAAAATTTCGCGTGATTACCTGTGGCCGCGTAATCGCAGAACCCACGACGACGCTTATACACCCCAGTTCGATACAGCGTGCGGCCTCTTCCGGAGTGCTGATATGTCCCTCCGCAATGACAGGAACATCGACGTGCCTGACTAAACTTTCGATTAAATCAAAGTTCGGATTCGAAAAATTTTTACTATATTGGGTATAGCCGGACATGGTCGAGGCCACAAGGTCAAACCCCAGTCCAGCGGCTTCAATCCCCTCCTCTAGGGTTGATACGTCCGCCATCAGGATCACATCTGGAAATTGGTTGCGAATCTGCTGGACGAGTTTTGGAAGCGTCAGTCCGTTCGGACGCAACCGTGACGTCGCATCCATGGACACCACGTCGGCGCCGGCTGTCACGACCTCCGCTACCTCGCGCATGGTTGGCGTAATGTACACCAAGGTGTCCGCGTATGTACGTTTGACAATGCCGACGACGGGAAGGTCAACTTCCGTTTTGATTTGTCGAATATCTTCGGCGCCGTTCGCACGAATGCCAACAGCGCCGCCCGCTGCTGCCGCCACCGCCATTCGCGGCATGATGTTTGCTCCATGCAGTGGTTCATCGTCGAGCGCCTGACATGAGACAATCAACCCGCCACGAACCCTTTCGATCAATCTATCCATTCCATGAGACATCACCAAACCCTCCTTTCTGGCCATCTTGTAATCCTTAGAAGAGATATTCCACTTTGTAACGGAGTAATCCTTCATTTTAAATATAAGAGTGGAATATTTTTTTATACGAGAATAAGAATTGTCTCAATTGAGGAGGATGAACACATGCGCGTTGCCTTTACTTCAGATCTGCACTTCATGGCATGGGCAGAAACACTTGAACCTGTCAATTCTGTTCCCGGACTCTACCACGCCTTACACGACATCTCCGAGCAAAATCCAGACATTTTGGTCATCAATGGAGATTTCACCAACGGCAAAGTTCGCGATTACAACCTGGCCATCCGTGCGCGACTGCTGGTGTTTCTCCATCAGCCAGTCGACAACACGGTCGCGAACTCTCAACATACATGCTTTCAAAGCGAAGAAATCAGAGCCGTGCTCAAGGAGCGGCCCAATACGTTTCTGATCAGCGGACACACCCACCAGCGAATGGATCAGCCGACCCAATTCATTCTCGAGGATGGAGTGCCTTACGTAGGTGGAGGGTGTGTCCTCGATGACAACCACAAAGCCGCTTTATCAAACTGGCGCCGGCGTCGACGACGTTTCGCATTCGAGATCACAAAGCGATGCGATGGTTGGACAGTTATCAAATTTTCATTCCATAATTTAACAGGTAGGACTGACCTTTAAACGCTTACAACGCAATCCCGAAGCCGCTCGGTCAATACATCTTGTCTAAGACAGATTTGGCGCTCTTATTCAGTGCCTCGAACGTGGATGTCCGCTGTTTTAGGGACACAATCGTCGACAGAATGTCCAACACGTGAATTTGTGCGAGTTTTGATGCGAACGCACCGCCTTGCAAAGGGGTCTCTTTCGAGGCCGCAAGTAAGATCGCATTTGCGTAAGACGTGATGGGGGATCGGGCGTGGCCGGTCAAACAAATGACGTACGCACCGTTCTCCTTTGCGATTCTCAACGCGTCGACCAAGTCCTTCGTACTTCCGGATGTGGAGATCCCGAGGATGACATCCGATTCCGTTGTCATCGCACAATTCATCGCGATAATATGGCCGTCTGACGCAGCGTGCGAGTCGAACCCGAGGCGCATGAAGCGGTACTGTGCGTCGGCAGCAGTGATGCCAGAGGAGCCAACGCCAAAAAAGAAATGGCGCTTTCCAGCAATCAGCGCGTCCGTGGCTTTTTGCAACTCCGACTCTTGCAGAAGGCTGAGCGTGTCGTCCAGAGTTTGTCTGTTGAACATCGTCATTTTTCGACACACCACGTCGATAGAGTCGTCTTCTTCGATTTTTCCGTACACCTGTTGACTGGGACTTACCAAGTCTTGTGCAATCGCCATCTTGAATTCCTGAAATCCACGGTAGCCCAGCTTGCGGCAGAAACGAATCACCGTCGTCTCGCCCACCTCTGCCGCCTCCGCCAAGTCAGTGACCGAAGAATAGACCGTGTTGCTCGGATTGTCGAGTACAGCTTGGGCCACTTTCTGTTCCGCGTTCGATAGGGATGGCAAGATACTGTAAATCATCGCCAGGGAATTCGCCGTAGTCTGCGTCTTTTCGATATCTCGTTTCATGCTCTCCTCATCTATCCCTTCTTTTCGATCTCGTCATACATGCGACACAAAGCATGAAGAGATCTTATGGTTTCTAACACGTTGTAGATGCGTAAATCGTCCCCGAGGGAATCTCCGCCGTCAGATATTCGTTGTAACCATTGTCATACAACGCGCGAAGCACAACATCCCAATTCACGTCCCCTCTGAACAAGGAAACGAACCCGCGGATGTTGCCAATGTCGTTCCGAAAATCCTTGACGTGAACTCTGCGGATACGATTGCCCAAGATATGGATCCACTGTTCCGGATATCCGTTCGGCAAAAACGTTCCCGATGTCGAAATAGACCTGAATTTCTTTGTGATTGATCTCGTCGATGAACTGTCTCATTTCCAATGGACTCAGCAAAAACCGGTTCCAGACGTTCTCAATGGCAATCGCCACGCCAGTCCCTGCCACTTCGTCGGCCAAACGGCTGCACGCCAGTTGAGCTCGCTCATACGCCTGTTCGTAGGAAACTTCCTCCGTCACCAATCCAGGCACAACGAGGACGGTATCGGCGCCAACCTCAAGCGCGAGCTGGATCATCTGACGAACGACTTCTTCCGCACGTGCACGAATGGCCGGGCTGGAATCCGTCAATGGATATTTTCCAGAGTAAATCTGTCGACACGCTCGGTATCGACACCCCACAATCCACGGCGGGTCGGATTGCCTGTCGTCAGCTTCCCGTCCCCACGTCAAGTCGAAAAGGGCCCTGCCAATTTTACCAATGATCTGCCCATTCTGGCATCGCGGCTTCGTCCCAAGTCGTCAGGGCAGCCCGAATGAAACGGTCGGCTGCTTGGTCAAACTCTGCGCCTGGTTCGTCTGCCTGAACCGCCCAGAAACTCTGTGCAGCGTGCACATGTGCGATATACTGGTGAATTTCCAAAGGCCATTTGACACTGGCGAAGTGACCAATCCACGTCGTCTGCATCATCCCCTTTGCCCCAACCGTCGCGGCGTATTTGGCAAACGTGCAAATGTTTCGCGGATTCCACCAAGTTGCTCCAACAACGTCGAAGCCCGCCTTCATCAACTGCTCCGTCGAGACATACTGGCGGAACGGGACGTACTGCCAATCGACCATCACGATGTCCGGCGGCAGTTTTGAGATCTCGCCAGCCACGTCCGGACTGAACGCGACATCCGCCCACATCCAAGGGCGGATACCCTGATCCGTGAGGAACTTCGCGATCTTGCGCACGTCTTCAACAAACAAGGATGAGAAACCGATGCCTTTCCCGCGATTCGATTTAGGAAATTCGCCGACCATTCGGACTTCGTCGTGACCGATGTGAAACGCCGAAGGTCGCAAAAGGTCAATGGCCTCCTGGTAGATTTCAAAGAGGACTTCGTATGTCCTTGGAGCAAGTGGATTGTACGCGTACGGCACGCTCGTGTCTTCGCAAATGTCCATGTTTCGTCCATGGCAGAAAAGCCATGCAGAATGTCCGAGCGATTGGATAAGGGGAATGACGTCCACGTAGGCGTCTTGCAGCATTTGCTGGACAGCCCGGAGGTTTGCGCGCGTTCCTGCCTCTGGTTGCCATATTTCCGGATGCGACAACCAGCGGGTCATGGAACATTCGAGTACCACCGTATTGAATTTCAGCCGCCCGATGACATTCCCTATCAACTCCCGCATGTGTTGCAACGACAGAAAGTCGACGAAAATGTGTACGCAGCGCTCGGGAAGCTCCGGCCAGTCCCGAATGGTGCACGTCGGCAGGACAAGGTCTCCTTCACTCGGAAACATTTGAATGACGGTCTGCGTAGCGTAGAAGAGTCCCCGCTCCGTGTTCGCTGCACATACACATAGATGCTTCGAAATGTATACGATGTATCCTTCTTTATGCTCTGGGACCGGGGGTATATCCAACCCAGTCAGGTCGCGAAGTTCCTGCAGATCTTCGGCGAGTGTCGCAATCACCGCAGTGCTGTCTCTCTGCATATCAAAATCCGTACGAACATTCAACGGTACGCCGAGGCGACCGGTGAGCACCTCTTGTAAATTGCCGCACGCCCGAATCGCCGACCGACCTGACCGCGCGAGGACGCATAGAGTGCTCTCTGGAGAGATCTGAAACTGATCCGTTCCCCAGTTAACCTCCTTCGGTGTTGGAATCACCTTTGCGCGCAGGTCCGTTCTCCGGCCGTCGTTCGCCCGCGAATCCTCCGTCCACGCTTCTTCGGTCGGCGAGCCGTCCCTGACGTCTACGCTCCACCATCGACTCTCTCCCAGTCCCCCAGAGGTGAAGGAGATAGCAAACAAGGTCCCCTCCGTGCTCCCCTCGGGCACACGGGTGTGCAGCTCCACGAGGGTCCATTCAGTTTCCGAAAGCACGTGCGACGACATTGCCCTTTTCAAAAGCTTGCCTTGTCGATTCATGAAAAACAGTCGCAACTGTGCGGTGGTATCTCCCACAGTCTTGACCCAACCGCGAACGGTAAGCGACGGCTCTCCGCGCACGTCAATCTTCTGCCAAACGTATTCGGCGCTTCTGCCCTTTCCGCGGACAATTTGAACATGCCCCGTTTCGCCGGTCGGCCCTGCGGCCAACTCGACGGCGTAGTCATCACACGTCGTTTCAGGATTGATTGACCATCCATCGGCTGCCTTTGTACCCGTCGCTCCTGGCGTAAAGTCTGGATTGCAGACGAACTTTTTCTGACTTTGGCCGACCACAAACGACACCTCCGCTCAGTCTTGGATTGGCTCTATTTACCAGTATTTACACCGGTACCCATCAGTTGAAAGAATCAGCGTGGTGACAGGCTACGCGGTGTCCGGGATGCGGCTCTGTCCACTCTGGTTCCACCGTTCGACAGACATCGGTCGCAAACGCACAGCGTGTATGGTACGCACATCCGGACGGGCGACGCGTCGCTGAAGGTCTCTCCCCAATCGCCACCGGGCCGGACGGCAACGGCTTCACCTGGTTCCCGACGAACGCCGGGATCGCGTCAATCAGCGATCTCGTGTACGGATGCATAGGCCGTTTGAACAGCACCCCTGACGGAGCTGATTCGACGATTTTGCCGAGGTACATGACTGCGACGTCTTCACAAAGAAGGCGAACGGCTGCCAGATTGTGAGAGATAAATGCATACGTGAGCCCCATCCGTTCTTTCATCGACTGCAGCAGGTTAAGAATCTGTGCCTGAATGGATACATCCAGACTCGACACGGCTTCGTCGAGAACAAGCAGCGCTGGCGACAGTGCCAGTGCCCGCGCGATCGCCACGCGCTGTTGCTGACCTCCACTCAATTCATGAGGGAATTTGTAAAAGAGATCGGAGGAAAGCCCAACAGCGTCCATCAGCTCCAGCGCTCGATGCGTTTGCTCCTTCATCCCCCCGATCCGGTGGATGCGCAAGGGTTCCGAAATGTTCTTGCCAATCGTGTAGTGGGGAAAGAGAGAACCGAACGGATCCTGCGCCACAAATTGCACGTTGCGTCGATACCGCTTCAACTGCCGTTGAGGCAATTTGGTCACGTTTACACCGTTCATCCAGATTTCCCCTGCAGTCGCTGGCAATAGAAGCTGAAGGACGCGCATGACGGTCGACTTGCCACTCCCACTCTCCCCGACCAGGCCAAAACTGCGGCCCTTTTCAATCGCCAAGTCAATATCCTGACAGGCGACGAGTTCACCCTGGGAAGTCGGGAACGATTTCTTGATTCCCTTCAGTTCCACCAAAACGCGCGCCGACTCGGACGGCACTGTTTCCGGCATCACGAAATCCCTCCATTCTGCGCCAGCCAACACGCTACTTCATGATGCTCTGCACAGCCAACGAGTGGTGGCCGTTCGTCACAGACCGGCATCCTAGCATGACATCTCTCCTGAAAGATGCACCCCTTAGGCATTGGTTGGGTTGTATTGATGGGGTTTCCTGGAATGTACGGCAGTCGCTCGACAGGGCCGTCCAGACGAGGAATCGACTGCATCAGCCCGCGCAAGTAAGGGTGCTTAGATTCATGCACGAGTGACTTGACGAGAAGATGTTCCATGACCATTCCGCCGTACATGACATACACCTCGTCGCAAAGCTGTGCGGCAACGGCCAAGTCGTGCGTGACGAAGACGAGAGACATCCCCCGCTCCCGCTGCAATTTCTTCAAGAGAACAAGGATATCCGCTTGAATGGTGACGTCGAGTGCGGTCGTCGGCTCATCCGCAATCAAAAGTTTTGGTGATGCAATCAAAGCAATGGCAATCATGACACGTTGGAGCATGCCGCCACTGAATTCGAACGGGTACATATTGAATCTCGCTTCGGGATCCGCGATACCCACCTGATCGAGCAACGAGATGGCCTGCTGTTTCGCCGCCTTCGCAGAGGCCATATGATGATAAAGCAGCGGTTCGATGAGCTGCTGGCCAATCGTCTTGGTTGGGTTGAGATACGCGGTAGGGTTCTGAAAGATGACGCCGATCTCTCTTCCCCGAAGTGCCCGTAAATCCTTTTCGGACAGCTTCACAGTGTCGCGCCCGTCGAACAGGATTTCGCCGTCGACGATGGCATTCCCCGGAAGCAGCCGTGGTACCGCCATCATCACCGTGCTCTTACCGCTTCCGCTCTCTCCAACGATGGCGACAGCTCTCCCTGCCGGGACCGTCAAGTCCACGCCGTTGATGGCGTTAACTCGCACCTCGTCCGTGTGAAATTGGATGTTGAGTTTTTTGACTTGCAACAGCGGATGCATTGCTCTTCCTCCATCTACCAACATTCAGCGTCCCCTGCGAGAACTCTTCGAGTCAAATACGTCGCGCAACCCGTCACCAAGCAAAGCGAAGCTGATCAGGGTGACGGCAAAGACGATCACCGGACCGAGAAGAAGATAGGGATACGAGAACATCGCGGACTGCCCTGCAATAATCAATTCACCAAGGTCTGGCGTAGGCGGCTCGATCCCCAGGCCCACCACACTCAATCCTGCCTCCGCCATCATGTTGGCGGGAATTCCAAACGTTACCGCCACCAGAATCGGGCCCATCGAATTGGGAATGATGTAGCGAGTGACGATTCGCCACCACGACGCCCCCATCCCGAGACTGGCCTCCACGAATCCCGACTGGCGAACCTTCATCACCTGGCTGCGTACGACGCGTGCCATGCCAACCCAACTGGTGGCGGCAACAGCAATTAGGATGGCGCCAAGGTTATGCCCAAGCAACACGACGAGGATGATGCTGAACAAAAAGCTCGGAAACGCATAAACGATGTCCACAACGCGCATCAGCACATTGTCCACGACACCTCCGAGATATCCGGCGATGGCGCCCACCAAGATGCCTATGGTCAATTCGACGACCTCGGCGCCAAAACCGACGGCACAAGCGCTGCGCAGACCAACCAAAATTCTGCTCAACATATCGCGACCCAGTTCGTCCGTTCCCAACCAATGCCGCCAGCTGGGATCGCTATAGACGTGCATGAAATCGCTCTGCGTAGGATTATACGGAGCTATCACCCCCGACAGAGTGGCGCTGACGACTATGACTACAAGCACACCCAGTCCAGCCACCGCGAGCCGGTTTCTCGAAAATCTCTTCCAAAACCGTTTTGCCGCTGTTCCCTTAGGTCGAGCGAGGCCTGTCTTGCCCATCTCTGGCACAATTATCACCATCTGCCTCACCTCCTCGTATAGTGCAACTTGCGGATCCGCGGGTCTAAAAGACTGTAACAAATGTCAACCAAGAAGTTCATAACCATAATCAACACTGCATACATCAAGGTGGAATCCATAATGAGTGGATAATCGCGCGTCGAGGAAGCGCTTGTAAAGATCTTGCCGAGTCCCAGGATGCCAAACATCTGCTCGATATACACGGTCCCCATCATGAGAGTTGCCAACTGTGGTCCAACGACAGTGATAAACGGCAACAGAGAGTTGCGAAGTCCATGGCCAAACAGCGCTTCCTTCATCCCCCCACCCTTTGCATAGACCGTGACCATGTATTCCGAATTCAACGTCTCGACGAGACTGTTGCGCATGTATCGAGACATCGACCCACACATCGGGATGGCCATCGCAAGCACTGGAAGCACGAAGTATTCCGGACCAGCCTGGCCGACCACAGGCAACACATGTAACCAGACCCCAAACACCAGCATCAGCAACACCGCTACCACATACTGAGGGATTGAAGCCCCCAAGGTCGCGATGAGCACCGTGCTCCTGTCGGCCCACGAGTTTGCCCTCAGCGCGGACAAGGTTCCCAGCAAGATGGACAGTAGTACGGCGACCGCAATAGCAAACGCGGCGATCATCAACGTCAAAGGAAATGTCTGACCGATGAGCTTGATGGTTGGTGTCGACTGATATTCAAACGAGGTACCCATGTGCAAGGTCACAAAGCCCCATATATATCCCCAATATTGTACATACCATGGCTTATCCAGGTGAAAAGTGTGAATGAACTGTTGTACCGCTTGTGGATTGTTCACGCCAATGCTGCCGAGGCCGAGATCAATGCCGCTTAGGCCGGAACTGCCCATTTGAAGAAAGCTTCCGGGTGCGGCCCGCATCAATAGAAAGGTCACAAAACTGACCACAATGAGCGCGAGAATCACGTAGAACACACGCCGTACGACATACCAAAGCAAGTACTCACCCCCAATAGACGTCATATGGAAAACAACTTGACCAGACGCGAACAAACGCTCGCGTTGATCACCCTTCCCAAAGAACCGCACTGTCCCTTCCTCACCGCGCATTGTCCAATTTGGGGCAGCTTTATTACGCTGCCCCAATTCACTCACACAGATAGCGCAGCTGAAGGTCCCCCGTACGCTCAAACAGTGATGTTATTCAACCAATAGGGCGGATCGATCAACAGCATTTGATCTGGCTGATAGCCTTTCACCTGCGAGCTGAGCAACACAGGTTGCAGAGGCGTATAAATGCTGATGAAAAAGTTCTGTTGAACCTGTTGACCATAGTACTGTTGAAGCAAACTTTGATTTCCACTCTGGAACGCCCGAATACCAAGTTCCACGTTATTCAAGATGCTCGCAGGAAGCCCCTTCTGATAGATGACAAACTCCTCAGCTTGTTTCTGCGCGGGCGACAATTGCGAATTGCTGTCAATTTTATACCAGGCCTGATAGTTGTCAGGTGACAAGAAGCCATTGATGAGAGCTGTATTGCCGGGGAATATCCAACTCTCAAGCGTCTGAGGCAACGCCAGATTCGCATAATTGGCATTGGTGGATTCGTTGACGAATCCCACCTGATCGGACGGCAGTTGGGTCTTTAGAGCGTTCACGTACTGTCCCCACTCAAGACCTTCAAAATTCACCTTGACACCAAGATTTTGTTGCCACATTTGCTGAATCGCCGAAGCTACAGGATCGGTAGTGCTGCCGACGATGATGTCCACAGTCGGGAAGCCCTTTCCGTTTGGATATCCCGCTTGTGCTAACAACTTTTTGGCTTGTGCCGGGTTGTACGACTGAGCGTATTTTTCTACCCATGGATTCAACCAAGTTGGCAAGTAGTAATTATATGCAGGCTGCCCAGCTCCCTGCAGGACCGAATTGCAGATGGCCGTACGATCGATGGCGAGTGCAAACGCTTCACGCACCTTCGCATTTTGCAAAGCTGTGTTTTTTGATGGCAGTACCGCCAGCGTATACTGCGCAGACGCTGGGAACATATGAAGATCCTTCTTGAGGGTCGAATCCGCTTTAGCTGCAGCGAGATCCTGCGGCTGTAACATCGACTCCTGCATCTGCCCGCTTTTGAAAGAAGCCAAACTGGTGTCATTCCCAGTCGTGCTGTTATAATACACCGTGATTTTTTTCAGCGACGACTTCCCGTAGTAATGCGGGTTTGGCACCAGCGTGGCAGACGTTTTCAACGAGTAGGAACTGAGCATGTAGGGCCCGTCAGACACAATCTTTGCCGGATTGGACCAATCGGAGGGATTCATCGCGTTCACGACCTTCGGGTCCAACGGAACCACCCAACTGGATGTGGGGAGAGTCAGATCTCGCAAAAATGTAGGATCATTTCGAGTGAGAGTAATCTGTAACGTATAGTTGTTCAACGCTTTGACTCCCAGGTCACTCGGAGTATATCCGGATATCCCCTGCAGAATCTGCTGCGCGTTCACAATTGGCAAGTTGTTCGCACTGATGGGACTTTCGCCAGCAGCGACCGACGTATTCGGGTTGACAGCACGTTGCATGCTGTACACGAAGTCCTGGGCCGTGACTGGATCACCATTTGAAAATTTCTCATTTTTCCGTAAATTGAACGTGTAGACTCTCCCGTTAGCACTCACTTTCCACGAGACGGCGATACCCGGAATTGGTTTCGTTGCCGCATTCGAACCCGGAATGACCAACCCTTCGAAAATGCCTTCGTCATCGAGATACGCTTCCCACGACGACACATCAGGGTCAAATCCATGCCCATCGCCGAGATTGAAGAACATCGAAAACGTGGAATTGCTGTTGCCGCTGGCAGCCCCCGTCGTTACATCTCCTGATCCACAACCTGTCACCACCGTCAATACACCTGCCAAACCAGTTGCGAGCGCCGTTGTGTACTTCTTCACTCTTCATGTGCCCCCTTGAGAGAATTCTGGAATAACGCAGATGATAGCTCGCGCGGAATCGGTCATACCGGACACAGCCCCAGAAGGTACTGCAATTGACATAGCTGCCTCCGTCCGAACGCGCAGCCAACAACAAACAACCTCTTCAAACACCACGGGTACAAAAGAACGAAACCTCGCAAAGTGGAAAATTGTCTTTATATTCTGAATTTAGGTGGTTTTCTCCTCCGAATACTATCAATATGGAGGATACTTGTCAATGCTTTTGTTTCCGGTTTCATGCTAAAACAGTTTTAATCTATCCACGCGAGAATTGCGATTGTTTATGCCAATTGAATCCACGAAAATTCGCTCCATCTGAACAGAAACAGAGTACCGATTCTCTGTGATGCAACGTGCCACCTCATTGTTCCGGCACGTCCTGCCACTCGTTCCAGGCATGGCAGATCCCTTGCTCTCACTGCACACCATTTTGCCGTCCAGACTCCGTTTGCGGCGTAAGATACAGTGTTCCTGTAGAAGAATAATACCACTCTATTTATAATATTTTGTTTAGAATTGATATTCAGAAACAGCAGTAGGTACCCAGAAGAAAGATGGTGCAAGATGACGGATTTTCATCTCTATTGCTGCAATATCGGAGGATAAGCAGGATTTTTATATACGGTGATAACTCGTAGTGTTTGATTATGCTCAATGATAGGCACTGTCGCTTTGGGTCATTAATGAAGCGTGCACGCTACATATAGCCATTTAAGCCATGCTCACGTCGTATTTCGCCAACGCTCCGCCTTCATCTTCATTTATTGGCCTAAAGTTCAAAACAACGCTGCCATAAAATGGTGGAATGGGCGGTGTGCATAGGGATTAGTGTCCTGTTATGTCGAACAGCAAACATATTTCTCTCCCTCGTAAGACAGAATAACACCCGTTAACCGCTACGATAAATGGTTATCGGGAGGAAGAGTTATGCACGGGTTCAAAAAGTGGTTCGTTCTAACAGTGACTAATTTCACACTCATGTTGGCTTCGTTTATAAGCAATCTAGATCATGCAGCGGTCATCGATAAGAGTCGAACTGAAAACACATCAAGCTCCAAGGGACCTGCGATATGGGTAGCTAATCCGAATCGATATTCAAAAACAACTGATATAAAACTAAATGTGGGGCTACAGGTTCCAATTTTAGAGTATCACCAAGCAGATTACATTCCAGGGAATTCGCTTGGCCTCCGTTCTGAACAGTTCCTCAAAGAAGCGCAATGGCTGTCAGATCACGGCTATCACACCATTAATTTTGGTCAACTTTATGCGGCAATGTATCACGGGTACCAACTACCTAAAAAACCGATACTTATTACATTTGACGACGGATATGAAAGTGTTTATCGCAATATTTTTCCGATTTTAAAGAAGTTTAATCAACAAGCGACGGTATTTATGATAAGCAACTATGTTGGACTTCATGGTAAATGGCCTATGTTGACAAAAGACGAGCTTAGAATCATGGAAAATAGCGGATTGGTTGATGTTGAATCGCATTCTGCTACACACTCAGATCTCGCAACAGCGTCGGGAAGGGAAGCCCACCGCGAAATTATACAGTCATCCCACGACCTTGAAAAAATTACAGGTCACCCTATTCGGTTCTTTTGCTATCCCTCAGGCAGATATAACTCTACAACTGTTAAAGTGTTGAAGGAGAACGGATACTTACTCGCGACCGTCCAAGGGCATCAACCTGCTTCTCTGACGCAAGGTCCCTATGCGTTACATCGAATTCCTGTCTATCAAACGACGTCACTTGAGAACTTTGCTGAGTACTTATCGCATGAGGGTGAAAAACCCTGACCAAATATGTTAGCCAGGGTTAACCTGTATTCAATCTCCATCGTTTGCTCCACTCCGTTTCCGTCGTGTATTCGTTCGCTTCGGTTGCGCCAGTATCGCTTCGAACAATTCACTTAACTGCTCCATGTATGCCTTCAGTTCAGGTAAGCATAACGCACGTAGATACGAACGTTGCTGTTTACGTGTACGTAAACGTGGATGGTGGCTGTTCGGGTTCCAAGAACCATGATTTTACATTCCGTTGGCTGATGGCTATAATAGGTTCACATAACGCGGGATGGAGCAGTTGGCAGCTCGTCGGGCTCATAACCCGAAGGTCGCAGGTTCAAGTCCTGCTCCCGCAACCAAAACATAAGTACGGGCATCTCTTCTGCGAGATGCCTTTTATATGTCCATCTATATTTCAACTCGGACAATCATAGGGGGAAACGATGAGGATTTTTGTTGTCAGCTATGAATTGAATAAAGATAAGACTCGTGAACACCATGACCGTGTCATAGAAGTTATAAAGTACCAAGGGGAAGCAATTGAAATACAGCGTTGTGTATGGATTGTTAAATCAGTTTATGGTCATGCCGTAATTCGTGATTGTATTCAAAAGGAAATTGGTTCCGGGGACAAATTGTTTGTCGGTATGCTCAAAGGATACTCAGCTGCAGGTGATACATTTCTCGAGAAAGCTGCATCACTTATTTCCTCGGTCTGGCATCCGCATTCCACGTAGCCCCTTGTGGCGGGACGCATAGGTACTAGATGAATAAATGAGAAGAGACCGCCGAAGCGGCCTCTCTCCGTAAGTCAACTGCGGTATTGTGACTCCCTAATAGGTCATCTCCATTACACATCAGCCTCCCTACGCCAATTATTGTGTGCTTACGATGCTGTTTATATGTGTCGACGGCAGTCCTGCGGCGATACCATGAGGTTTTTCAGAACAATGTCGATAAATATTTTCTACATTACCAATGGCATATGACAATTTCGACAGTTTTATATGCTATCTTCTTTTTGCGTAGAGGTAATATCCACCACTGGATACTGAAAAGAAGAATTACCCCGCAAAACTAGAGGAGGCGTTTATGTGCGAAAATCTGTCATGACAGCAGCAGTGACTGCCCTACTTTTGGCAGGTGTCCAACTGATGGTCGGCACCGCCTACGCGGGCACCGGTGCAGCGGCATCTTCAACGTCAGAGCAGGATGTAGCAACGTCGGGACCCGCTGCGTCACAACAGGGAGCTGACAGCGAGGTATTACGGCCGGGAGCGAATCCCAACAATCCAAATGATTACCCGTATTTGCCATCCAACATGCCGATACCGGTAGCCGGCCCAAGGACGCAGTACCCCAAAGCGCCCTCAGCGAATTCGACAGGAACCACGGACTCTAGTGCAACCGATTCTACCGATTCTATCATGTCTCCTAGCGACGCTGCCACCACGCCGCCCAGTCCAGCGGATCCGACTACCCTGCCGGATATCGCGCTTGGCAAGAGCTATACGATAGGTACGCAATGGCCCGATGCGACGTTCGAGCAGAATGAGGCTAGTTACGTTAACACGGGCCAATTAACCGACGGACAGTATGCGTCCCTGAGCTTCACCGACAAGCAATGGGTAGGTTTGAGCTACCAGGGAGGACGAAGTATTGTTGTCAACCTTGGCAGTGTGCAACCAATCCGCGAGGTGTCTCTCGACTTCTTGCAAAACCTCGGGGCTGGCATTGTTTTTCCGGACAGTGTGACGTACTACGCTTCCGATGATGGAACCAGTTGGCACAAAATTGGAACGGCTTGGTCCGGTCAGGGTGGCGGAGATTATACGCCGCAGACGCAGGCATACACGGTGAATACGAACATCGATGCCCAGTACATCCGGGCCCAATTTACAGACAAAATATGGTCGTTCGTGGATCAGTTCGCCGTGTTTGGCGGGCAGCCCGCCGCTCCAGCGGTGGGGCCTGCCGCACCTGCGGGGCTAGTTACCAATCCAGGGCCATTCCCTGGACCTAGCTTGACGACCATCATGGGCGATGACTACTTGGACGATCCGAATGCGCCCGGGCTCCCCAGCCTCACGCAACTCTTGGCAACGCTACCTTCTTCGTCGGGTACGTCCAGTTCGTCAGGCTCGACTGGCCCGAGTGTAGCAACATCGCTGGCCGCTCTGGCCCAATTGCAGCAGCTTGCACCGGGCGTTTGGGATTTCCTCCATAGTACTGGCCAGGCCGGTCCGAAAAACCAGTCGGGTTACCTGATGGCCAATGACCCGGGCACTGGCGGCATCCACAATATGCAGATCGTCTACACTGGATCGGGCACTTCCACGGGTGAGTGGAATGAAAGTGACTTCTTGCCGATGATTTCGCAAGAAAATGCGAATGGTACGCCGACGGGCTGGCTGTTTGACGGAACCCTGTTTGATGATTACTCTTCCAATACGCCTGAAACCGAAGTAGGTTGGACGACCTGGTTGACGGATTTGTTTTCGCCAAAAATCGAGTTGTCAGCGCTGGATCAAGCGGTCGGTCAAGTGAAGCAGGAGTTGAATGATCCCAACTTCAAAGAGAAAGTGGTCATCACGATTCCCAGCACAGAGGGTAATTCGAGCGATTTCGGTGAGGTTGATGGACAAAGCCTCGATCTGAACCCCGCCGATGTCGGCCAAGTGCAGTCTACCATCAACAAGGCAAAGGCAATTCACTGGTACATGCAACAAGTGCTGAGCATGTGGAACCAGGCGGATTTCTCGAACCTTCAACTGGCCGGATTCTATTGGGAGCCAGAGTCCGTGGATCAAAACCTGCCGCTTGACCAGGTTCTCATTCAGACGACGGCTGCCATGGTGCATCAGGATCACCTCAACTTCTACTGGATCCCCTATGATGGAGCGGTTGATGTTGCAGATTGGAGGCAACTCGGCTTCGACAACGTTACCAGTCAAGTCGGCGTAGCATTCAACTACAGTATCAATGCCGCAGAACGTCTCCAGTCGGTCGCGGAAATGGCGCAGTTTTACCACATGGGCCTCGAGATGGAACAGCCCTACAACATGATGTCAACCAATCCAACGACACTGACAGAAGCGCAGGAGAAATGGGATGACTACTTTACCGGTGGATATGTGTACGGATACGAGGGCGACGTCATGAAAACCTGGTATCTAAACTCGAAGGGCCTGGTGCAGCCTGCGGAGAGTACCAATCCTCTCTATCGTAAGGCCTATGACGACGCGGTTTCGTTCGTCAACGATGAATGGACGCAAACCACGTTTTATTGACGATAATATCGTAGATGAGAAGATGGCTCCCCTAGTGCTGGGGGGCCTGCTATCCATAATTTGACGATACCGACGTGAGGTATGAAAATGTGTAGATGCGAATTGCAAAGGTACCCGTCACTTCTGCAAGGGTCAGATGACCCTACCGTAGCCTGGCAAACAGTTCAAATACTTTACAATGATATGAGAAGAACGATTCAAATGTTAAATTTGAATTTAATACCAGGCGGGGATCATGTCTGAAAATAAACAAAATCAGGTCACTCAAGCGGTTCTGGTGCAAAAACACCAGGCATTCTAGTATTGTCCGGATAAACCCGGGGATGAGGCTGGGCATGTTATGAATGCTTTCAAATCGAAGCACTTCGAATCTCATATCGTCCTGACGGCGGTTCGGTGGTATTTGCGATACAGCTTAAGTTACCGGGAACCGTGTAGGCAGTATGCCCAGTATCTGTACTGCACTCCAAGGCGAATATACAAATACTCTAAAAGCGCCTCAGAATCGAAATATACAACAGATAATGCGGCTTTCGACTTCATGACAAAGTTGAATACACTGTCACATTTCTGATGGAATTATCACTTGTTTAATACCGTCAATTTCTGCTACAACTTCAATGATGACCTTGTCAGTACTCGAAATTTGTTTTTGTATACGCAGATATAACTCAATTTCAACCAGATCTTTTTCTTCATCTGTTCGGTCAATCGATATTTGCTCAATGCTCAACCCTAATTGTTCTAAAGCTGCACTAATCTTCGCAATAAGTCCTGGTCGATCGTTTGCCGTAATCAAAATATGCTGTATATTTCGAATAAACCGACGTTCTAGTGGTTTCAAAGCAACAAATCCAATCAAAACAAGAACTGCGCAAGCTATACCCAGGGTGTATTGACCAGCACCTATTGCTAAACCAATTCCAGCTGTTGCCCATACACCAGCTGCTGTAGTCAAACCACGAATTGCATTCCGCTGAAATATAATCACACCAGCGCCAAGAAAACCAATACCACTCACCACCTGAGCAGCAATCCGGCTTGGGTCCAAGACAATCGTATGATTGTTTACAACATCCATAAAGGCGTATTTAGATACGAGCATCATCAAAGCGCTTCCAACAGCAACAACAAAATGTGTTCGGACACCAGCTTCTTTATGTTGAACTTTCCTTTCAACACCAATTACCGCTCCAAGAACCCCAGCCAACAACAGACGCAAAATGAATTCCAAATTTTGATTCATAAAATCTCCTCTGATCGAAGATACCATCTTACCGTTAATAGTATGATTTCGCCTCATAGTGCTTCCATTTGAACGGAGAAGCCATCAGGTCACTTCCCATTCCGACCCTATTCAAACAATACTATCATGAATGGGTTTTTTCACCGCAAGCATATACAGTCTATTAACTTAAACTACGAAAACCGTGTCTTGACATACGGATCCACCATAGACAAGAACCATGGACCTTAAGCGTTGGCAAAATTCTCTCTTATACGCTTAGCAACATCGGGAACATTAGAAATTAAAAAGTCTGTGTTTAGGTGAATAAATCTTTCAATCTGTTCCGGTCTATCTACTGTCCAGACAGCAACCGGAACTTGCTTAGCATGGCAGTCTGAGATGATGTCTTCAGATGTAAATTGATAGTCGAGGTGAACAGAATATGCTTTTAATTGTTTTGCAATGTACCAAGGCTCTACTATCTCCCGATCGAATAACAAACCAATTTCGAAACTGGGATAAGAGGCTTTAAGATACTCAAGACATTTGTGGTGAAACGAGGAAAAGAGAATCCGTTTCCGCAGTGGGTGTTGTCCCGTAACTGTGACGACTCTATCAATTAGCGTTTTCCAGTCGTCGTTGTACACCTTAATCTCAATATTGTAAATTCCTTCAGGACACACCTCGTAAGCATCGTTCAATACATCGTGCAATGCCGGTACGGTTTGAAATCCATGTTCCGGTTTGTCCAGTGCTGCGTTTAGTTGTTGGGTTTGCAAATAATTCATCGAAGATATAAGGCCGTGTCCATCTGTTGTCCTGTTAACCATAGGATCGTGAATGATCACCGGTACTTCATCTACAGTTAATTGAACATCGAACTCGAGTCCATCTATTCCTAGATTTAAAGCTTTTCGAAAGGCTAAGCGTGTATTCTCTGGATAAACCGCACTAAAACCTCGATGCCCAAGGATCATACACTTATTTACCATGTTAAATCCTCCAAAAATCATTTCTCGCCCAGGAACTTTTCATAGTTACTTACATAATCCATGATGCCGTCGATGTTAGGAATCACAGCATCGTATCCGAGCCACATTCGATAGGGTTTTTATCTACGTAATGACTCGTGGCATTTGATTGTATGGAGAAGACAGCGCTTTTCTGAAGAACTGCTTTGCAGCTTTTACTTGTCTAACTCTATTTTAAGCCGGTTAGCGTAATTCCCTGAATAAATTTGCGCTGAACAAAGAAATAAATCACGATGATGGGTAACGTGAATAATGTCGATGCGGCCATCAGCAATCCCCACTCGACATTGTGATCGCCGATAAACGATTGCAAACCTATCGACAAAGTCCATTTGCTCGGGTCGTTTAGGTAAATCAAAGGTCCCATGAAATCGCTCCAACACCCCAGAAATTGAAAAAGAGCCACTGTATAGATCACGGGTTTGGCCAATGGAATGATAATCTGAGAAAAAATTCGGAAGTCCGATGCACCGTCGATCTTTGCAGCCTCAGTGAGTTCAAACGGAATCGACATGAAAAACTGCCTCAAGAGAAAGATATACATAGCATTTCCAAAAAAGTGTGGTATGACAAGCGGCCAGTAGGTGTTTACGAAGCCCAATCTGTTCCACATGATATATACCGGAACCATTGTGACTTGTGATGGCAAGATCATAGTTGCTAGCATGATATAGAACAAAATATTGCGTCCTCTGTAGCGCATTCGAGCAAACGAATAGGCAACAAGTGGGCAAGAAAACAATGAGCCAACAATCGAAAAAAAACAAATATACAACGTGTTATATGTGTATCTAAAAAAGGGAAAATTTTCAATTGCGCGTGGATAATTTGACCAAATCACTTTGCTCGGTATGACTGTGGGGTGAGGTGAAAAAATCTCTTGATTCGTCTCAAGAGAGGTAATCACAAGCCAGACAAACGGTGTGAGAAAAAGTAGACCAATCAAAATCAGGGGAAGGTGGGGTAAAACTGTGCGCTTAAAAACTTTTCCCCATGCTCTTGATCTCTGACTTGCCGTTTCCAAAGCCGGTTGCCCCATCATTTTTCACCCCCATAAAAAACCCAACGAGCCGAAGTTCGAAAGATGACCAGAGTTAGAATAATGACAATTGCGAAAAGTACCCAAGCCATCGCCGATGCATAGCCCATATCTAGAAATGTAAATGCCTGTTGGTAGAGATACGTCGCATAAAACAACATCGAGTCACCAGGGCCGCCGATGCTGTTAGGATCGTTCGCAAACACGTAAGCCTGAGTGAAGTACTGGAATGAACCAATTAAACCCATGATCAATTGAAACAAAGTCATAGGCGAAATAGACGGAAACGTAATTCTAAAAAAGCGATTCCAAGGCCCGGCACCATCAATTGCCGCAGCTTCGTAGTACTCCTTCGGCACGTCCTGGAGAGCGGCAAGATACATGACTGTCGCTGTGCCAGTCCCCCAAAACCCCATCAAAATCAACGCTGGCTTTGTCCACTTAGGATCTGCCAACCAAGCTGGTTGCCCGATTCCAAGAAAACCGAGAATGTCATTGACAAGTCCGTGCTCCCCGTTCAAGAGCCACATCCATAATAAAGAACTAGCCACGAGTGGCACAATGGTCGGCAAGAAAAAAACGGTTCGGTATAAAGCTTTCCCTTTCACATCGAGATTTAGCAGCAATGCCATCAACAGGGCGAATATGAGTTGTGGGATGAACCCGAGAACGGTAATGTATATCGTGTTATATAGGGATTGATAGAATTTCTGATCATGAAACAAATTGTAATAATTTTTGAACCCGATAAAGTGCGGAGATGATAACAACTGAAAATTCGTAAGGCTATAATAAAAAGAAATAACAATTGGGTAAAGTTGAAATATCAGGAACCCCAAAATCCATGGGCTCGCAAACAGGAGTCCTAATAGGAGTGCCTTACGTTCTCGAACACGTATTCCGCGCAAATTCGTTCTGCTGGTGCTCATCGCTTTCGCAGCTCCTCACTTCTTCAGTTCCCCAGAGGGCAAACTGACTGCCCTGCTGGGGAACGCAATTCGCTAATAAAAGCTGTTGCCAACCTCTCACGGACTAGTTAGAGGTTGGTTTCACAAGTGGCTGAATTTGTTGCTTGACGTTCTTCATGGCTGTCTCTGCATTTTCCTGTCCCAATAAGACCTTCTCCCCTTCATCGCTCATTGCCTGGGCATATTGTGCTGCATACGTGCTCGACGGAAAGCTCCCAAGATTCTTGCTGCTTGCCATCTTGTAAAACGGAATCATCACCTTGTCGCTGGGATTGCTTAAAAGTGATGGGTCGGTCAGGTCTGCGGTCACAGATGGAATGGAATTCCCCTTTTCTGAAAACAAAATTTGTGCTTTCTTGCTCATCATCCACTCTATAAATTCCCAGGCGGCTTGCTTGTGTTTGGCCTTTGCCGGGATTAAGACGGCGTCGGGCCCTATCAGTCCGGCACCTTGTAACTCAGGATGCCCGTCTGGATAGGGAAAGGTCGCGACGCCTATCGGCTGACCCGCGCCGCGATATTGTGAGTCGGTATAATCCCATCCAGCCTCCATAGCGAGTTGGCCGTTGACCAAAGGATCATCTGCAGTTCCTAACTTGCCAAATCCTGACTTAAACTTATTTAGTTGATTCTCCCCGTATAAGACGTAAAATTTCCTTTCGAATTCCAGTGCCTGCACATTCGCCGGATCGTCAGGTGTCACTTGATTTGTCGATGCGTCATAAAATTTCCCACCGAACACAAGTGGCCAAAAAACCGGATCAAACCAAGGAAAATCGGGAATGAAACCGACTTGAGTTATATTTCCTTTGCTTCCCTTTTTAGTCAATTTTTGCGCATCAGCATATAACTCACCTAATGTTTTTGGTGGTTGGGATATACCCGCTTCCTTAAAATCCTTTTTATTGTATAGGAGCGCACTTTCGATACCTACAGAATAAGGTAAAGCATAAACCTGATTGTTATAATCCATAGGGTTCATAGTTGAGGGAATGAATTGGTTGACGCTGAAATTGTTCGTTTTCATATAAGAGTTAAGTGGCGCAATCGCACCTTGGGCGGCCCATGGTATAACATTCGTCGAGTCGGTAAGCATCACATCAGGAGGTGTTCCTCCCGCCAAGGCGATGGTTTGTTTTTGTGTCGTTTGATTCCCAATTGCGTCAACATGGACGTCTTTATGAGTCGCATTAAACTCGGCGATGACTGCATTGATAGCATTCGAACTCGCAGAAGTCCAAGGATGCCAGAATGTGATGTCAACAGTGGTGCTTTTTCCCGTTGCTTGACTCGCGCCGTTTGAATTGCCGCAAGCTGTGACCCCACAAATGGATGTGACAGCCATGAGTGCAACAGAAGTTGCCTTCACGAATCTTTGCTTCCTCATTTTATTAATACACCTCTCTTTTCAAAATAGTAAAAATTTAATGGATTTTATGAATTTTTACTCAGAGATCGATATACATGTTTTCATTTTTGAGAGTGCCGCTGTGAAGGCTGATCCCTACATAGTTCCACTAGTTAATGAAAAAATGTAAAAATTCTACCTATCATCCTCAGGTCTGAACGACGATCCGATAATCTTAATGTGATTGTACGTTGGATAATTCCACTTTTCAATACAATTATAAAAAAATTATTCTCCAAGATGTAAAAATGGTCTTAAAACTCCCTTGTCCGAAGCGATTAATCGGTTGTGGTGCAAAGATCACAAAAAGTCTAGAGGGAATCAGGAGTGAAAGAACAATGGAAGTATCTCTTTAGGGCTGTGGATTCTACAGGCCAAACGATCGAATTCATGCTGTCTGCGAATCGAGATGTCCTCGCCGCAAAGCGATTCTTTAAAAAGGCGTTATCTTCCCCACACAATCAGGCGCCACGAGTTATCACCCTGGATAAAAACCCTGCGTATCCTCCGGCACTACAGCAATTGAAATGCAAAACGATCATACCTCAAGCAACCTTAATCCGGCAGACGAAATACCTGAATGACATTGTTGAACAAGACCACCGATTCATCAAGAAGATGTGATTGTTTCCGTGCTGGTTCCTGCTGACGCCTTCAATGGTGATTTCGCTACTGATGCATGTGCGAATGCAGTTGGCATGCTGCTACCAGCTGCTACCACTGTGCCAAGTGCTGCTATACTTGCGATAACTCCAAATGGTTTCTTTGAGTGATTTCGTAATGGTTCAGCCTCCATTTATCTCTTGTTTGTTAGAGTTCACACTATCTTCACATGCCAGTTTAGGATGCATTTGTGTAAATGATTTAAATAAAACGTTAATAATAGGTAAATGTTATCTTGTTACTCCCTCCCGTTTGAACATAAATGGATTTAGGTGAAAAAATCCAAAAAAGATAGAGATGGAGCCTAAATCGTTGATGTGGGGTTATGCAACGAAGTGGAAAAGGTCACTAATAAAATCTGCGATGGAAGAGACAGGTACGTGAGGGGTTCTGGTGCAAGAATTCAAGAAACTACAATATACAGTGGTGTATCGTAACTGAATACACACTACATGTGGCGTATTCAAATATTTTTGCATCAGAACCGATCAAATTTATTCCATTATTTCTCCGCCGTGTTCCTCTGCCCAGGAAGGCCCAGTTGGATTTCCTTGATCATCTGTCTGAAACGATTGTGTTTGAAAGGTAATTCAAGGGAACGCGCTAATCGAATCCGGAGATGATCCGATACCTCATTGGTAATTCGGACATCCGTGAGTGTCATTAGATTATCGCTGAGCTTAACAAGCTTCCCAGTCGCTCGATCCCACTTTCAGTGTAGACAACGACAACTTTTCCGATGAACCTTCTCAATGACCGTTGAAACGGACTCCAGTTCGCAGTATTACAACGCACATGTGACTTTCCCTTGCAACCACAAGTACAACCATTCGCGCGCGTCACCTCGCTCACCGTCCTTTCGAGAATTTGACCGGAATGCCCACTTGAGTCATCTGATGAAATGGAACGTATGGGGTAATTCGCACAATTCCGGGGTAAATCGAGGAGCAGACTAATACGCGTTATAGAGATACAGTCCAAAGATCACCGCGATGAGGATCAAGGCGACGGCCAAAAACATGACGATCCACGAAGATGCCCGAAACTCGCCCCGGTTGATGCCAGCACGCTTGCGCAAATACGCCAAGGTCGCGGAGACAAACGTGAGACAGCCGAGTACCAAACTCGCGTACCCAACTGCCTTGATCAGCACATCCGCCTTGCTACTCGCGACACCGCGCAATTCAAAGTGCAGGCTCGTCGTCACAAAGCCGACGCCCATAATCGCAATTGCGGTGCGGATCCACGCTAGAAAAGTGCGTTCATTGGCCAAATGTTGTTGTACGTACTTAGCTTCGTTGTCGTCGCGCACAGGTTACCATCCGCCTTTTCTACAACGCTGCAGCTTAACGCCCGATCCAACACAAATTATCGAAGTAGGGTCAAATCAGCTTGCACTTTGCGGTTCGAACGGACAAGAATCGCTCCTGTTCGCTCTGCGCCCTCCTGCTCTATCATCGACCGCCTCTTTGTCGGACATGCATGTCGATCCGCCCCGCCGCAACTGTCGGGTCAATTTGTCACGAAACCGGGGGTCACCTCATAGATCAGACTATTGATCGGATTGGTCGAACGAAATTATCGACGAGGAGAAGGTGTGTGCCGTGATAATTGCCAGTCGATTTCTCCGCCTGACGACCCCACCCATGAGCGGTCCCGACGTGATTGCCGTGCAACGGCGACTGACGGTCCTTGGCTTCTACAATGGGTCTTCGGACGGCATTTATGGCCAGGCGACGGCGAACTCAGTGACTGCGTTTCAATCCGCAAACGGCCTGCAGCCAGACGGGATTGTGGGGCCACATACGTGGGTCGCACTGGGCATCGGGCAAGTCGACTGGGGTGGCGGAAGGTATCATATCGTCGTCGACACAGAGCGCAATTTCCTGGCGCTTTATACCACGAACGTCCTCACGGCCACGTACCGTGTGGCCACGGGCAAGCCAAGCACCCCGACGCCCATCGGCAACTGGGTCATCATTGAAAAGGAACCGAACCCAGGCGGCCCTTTTGGGTCGGCGTGGATGCGCCTATCCGTACCAAACGGGGGATATGCCATTCACGGCAACGACGATCCGACCTCCATCGGACAATCTGTGAGCCATGGCTGTGTACGACTTGCCAACGCCGACGCGGCCACCGTCTTCGACACCGTGCCGCTGGGCACCCTCGTCACGGTGACCGGTCAACTGGCGACGACCAGGTTGCTCTACCGAGGGACGACGCCTGGGAGTGACATCGCCGAAGTACAAGAGATGCTTCGGGTCCTTGGCTACTATACCGGACCCACCGACGGAGTCTATGGCACGCTGACACAAGCTGCTGTGCAAGCATTCCAACGGGCCTACCAGTTGACGCCAGATGGAGTCGTGGGCCCACAGACCATCGTGGCCATTCAGTCTCGATACGACATTGCGCTTGGGGACGTAGAGCCGTAACAGGTGCGGGTATGCCGCGGCATCCCCGTGCGGCTTCGCGTTGGACAAGTTGCTGCAAGCAGGCGGATGTCCGCTGGTGACTCGAGTGACCGAAAATTTTCCCCACGATCCAGCCGCGAACGGGTAACTTAGGGTGTAAAATATTTGCTGCGTAAAGTAAAGTGAGACGAACTGGAGGGTGCGACGTGTTCAATAGGCCAACGTACGATTTGCGCGACCCATTTCCTTGGTACGAGTACATGCGTTCCAATCAGCCGGTGTGGCAGGAGGACAGCGGTGCGTGGCACGTGTTTCGCCACGACGACGTCAAGCGAGTGCTATCCGACCACGAGTCGTTTTCGTCGCAGCGCGGTACCACAGACGACCCAAGCAACCCTATCAGCGCCAGTCTAATCAGTTCTGATCCGCCCCGTCACCGCCAACTCCGCACACTGGTGTCGCAGGCATTTACCCCCCGCGCTATCGACGATCTCGCCGGGCGCATCGAACAGATTGCGGCGGATCTCCTCGATGCGTTGCCACAGGGGGATATTGAGATCGACATCGTGGAAAGGCTGACGACGCCGTTGCCGGTGATCGTCATCGCCGAATTGTTGGGCGTCCCATCCAGTGAGCGTGCGCGCTTCAAAGAGTGGTCGGACGCAACTATCTCGGGTTCGAGGCAGCTGGACGCGGGCGAAGAGTTGACGTTCAGCGACGCGCAGCGAGAGATGGTCAAGTACTTTTCGAAGATGATTGCAGGGCGCGTAGAGGCACCAAAAGACGACCTCATCAGCGGCCTCGTCGACGCGAAAGTCGACGGCGAGTCGCTGTCGCAAATCGACATCCTCGGATTCTGCATCCTCCTCCTCGTCGCCGGCAACGAAACCACGACAAACCTTCTATCCAACGCGCTCTACACGTTACATGAGCGGCCGGCGCTGTGGGATGAACTCGCAGAGGATAAAGGACTCATCCCGCCCTTTATCGAAGAGGTGCTGCGGTTCCGCTCGCCCGTCCAACACATGTATCGCACCTCCAAACACGAGGTGCAGCTATCCGGGGTCACCATCCCAGCCGGGAGCCACCTCGTCGCTTGGATTGGGTCCGCCAATCGCGACGAGAAAGTCTATGAAGGCGCCGAGAAATTTCAGATCCATCGACCTGCGCGCAACATCGCCTTCGGGCACGGCATCCACTACTGCCTTGGGGCACCGCTAGCGCGATTGGAGGCAAAGATTGCGCTGGAGGCGCTGTTAGCGCGGTATGCGTCTGTGCAGATCCCGTCGCTCGCGGATTGCAAGCCGGTGCCGACCAGACTCGTCTACGGATTCCAGACCATGCCGACGCGACTTGAGAGCCGCCGCAGATAACCCCAGTTACCACAGGCACAAAATATAAACCGCCTGAGGCGCAATGCCCTCAGGCGGTTGGTCGTGATGGCGTATTCACCGTATGACGGCCACGCGATGTCAATCTGACAGGGTCACAAGACCTCAACACAGCCTATATTGTGGAAGATGATGACCAGTCAAAGCGCAATTTCAAATATTCGTTGATGTCCGTCGGAGCGTTTCTCGACGACGAGAACACCCAACGACTTTCTTTTCACGAATACGGGACAAGTTGCATACACAGATCCCGAGGGTTGAATGGAGGCTGTCCAGCCGCGCGGCATTCTCGCATCAATGAGTTGGTACAACTTGTCGTCCTGTGCCGTTCCGGTCAACTTCGGCAAGAACCCCTCGGCGTAGGAATACCAAATTTCACATACTGCCTGCGAAACTTCGCGCAAGCGCATCGTCTCCGTGATCACTTTATTCAACCTGCACCGCTCCCCGCTATCAAAATGCCTCTCTTGGCAACAGCGTGGCCACGATTGCAACGAAAAATACATTCGCAGCTACGAGGAGCGATAGATTCGTGTCACTCCGTGTGCCTGATCAAAACATATGAATCATCAGAGCGATATTTGCTTAAATTTTCTTCCACCACGGCGAACCGCATGATGATGAATCAGCGGTTTATTCGGTCCACGCTCGAATGCCATCGGCTAAACATGCTCGCGGCGCTGTTCGGCATAGCCCTTTCGCGCGTAGAGATGGGCGTCCGCGGCGTCGAGGCACATGGGCCAGTCCATCTCCTCGATCCAGAAGACACACCCCACGCACACCTCGTACGGCTTTGCCTGAAACCGGTCTATGACCTCCTGGCGCACCTGTTCAGCCGTCACTCCCGGCGCACTGTACAAGAAGACGAACTCGTCGCCGCCAAAGCGGGCGGCGAGGCCGTGCTGCCCAATAGCATCCGACAACGTGCTGGCGATGTCGAGAAGCACGTCGTCCCCTCGCGCGTGTCCGTATTCATCGTTGATTCGCTTAAAGGAGTTCACGTCGACCACTCCGACGACGATGCCGGCCCCTGATGACTTCGCATCCGCCTGAACGTCCGGCAGAAAATGCAGCAGCCCACGACGGTTGAAGATCCCCGTAAGCGGATCGCGCCGACTGTAGTCTTCAGCCTTCCGGCGCTCCACGAGCAATTCTACGATGAGCGACACCTGTTCAGCACACACAGACAGGACGTCCTCGTCATGGATGACCGACCCTTGGCGGCGCCCAAGCACCATTGCGCCAATCGGAACGCGGTCGACGTCGAGTACCGGCCAGGCACCAACATGGGCGATGCCGGATCGTTCAAAGTGATGCTGCCAATTGTGTGGCAATGCAAAGATGGGCTCCCACACCCCACTGCATTCAAACGAAGGGGTTCCTAAACACCACTTGCTCGTTTGAACTAAGCTTTCCAACTGCTCCCGATGACCAGCCATTCCCCAGGACTCATAGACCCGGACGCTCGTATCGAGCTGTCCGAGGTGGTTGCGCAAAAAGCGCCTCTTATAGATGAATATTCCCGCATCGATGTCGAGGTGATGGCGCAATGCGTATGCGACCCGCCTAAGAAGGTCGGTACCGCGCACCGCTCGCGACCACGTTCGCGACTCTTGAATGAACTCGGCTAGTCGTTGCATGAGCGGTTATGCGCCTCCCTCCACCTGTCCATTCCTACTATACACAATTACGTAAGATAGTAAATATCAGTATAATCTTACGTGGGTTGTGAATTTAGAATTTTATAAATGGAGAACATCTGGGGAATAAACGGTGAACAAATATGTAACAACGTATGTATAGACTTCGAATTGTAATTTGGAGACCGTGTTTTGCACAATTACATCTGATAAAATTCCTGCTAGTGAATTGAGAGGCGGTGTACAAGTGGATGTCTTCGTATCCTACTTAAATGAAGCCTGCATTATTATCAGTGCAATCTGTTTTGCTATTGGTTGGGTGTATATCCGTAAACACCGCGTTCGCATCCATCGTCGCTGGATGCTCACGGGCGTCGTGTTTGCTGCCTTGTTTTTCATTATATATGCGGCCAAGACGTTTTTCATCGGTGACACGGAATTTGGTGGACCCAAATCGTTAAATACGTTCTATTATGTCTTTCTGCAAGCTCACTCCGTCCTCGCGACAATCGCTGCCATTTTCGGGGTGATAACCCTCGTCTATGCCGCGCGCGGACGCTTCTCTCGGCACCGGAAGATCGGTCCTTGGACCGTCGTCATTTGGTTCGTTACGGCGGCGACGGGGCTCGTCGTCTTCTTGCTGCTCTACGTGGTGTTTACACCCGGCCCGACGGCAAACCTCTGGCACTCGTACCTCGGACATTGAGTTTCCAGCGAAGGGGTGTCTGACTGCGCGGCAACGCTGCGCGTCGGACAACCCCTTTCCTTTCCCACCGCAATATGCTAATGCTGAAATGGACGAGAGGTGATTTAGATGACGAAACGAGTCGTCATTGTAACTGGCGGTGCACAAGGTATCGGTCTGGGTATCAGTTACGCGTTTGCCCGCACGGGATCAAATGTCATCATCGCCGATGCCGACGAAGAAGCTGGACGCGAAGCGATGGAGGCGTTTGACGAACGGGGATATACAGGTCGATTTGTGCATACAGACGTCAGTGACGCGCAGCAGGTAAAGGCCCTGATTGACGGAGTCGCTCAAAAGGAAGCGCGTATCGACGTCGTCATCAACAACGCCGCGAAGTTTGACGGCGGGCCAATCGAGAGCCTTCCAGTCGAGGCCTGGGACCGGGTCATCGGCGTCAATTTGCGCGGCCCCTTTCTCATGGCAAAGTATGCCGCACCCTTCTTGCGCCAAGCGTCTCCTGGTGTGATCATCAACATGGCATCCACCCGCGCGCTGATGTCCGAGGCCAATACAGAGCCGTACTCGGCCTCGAAGGGCGGCATCGTGGCGCTCACCCACGCATTGTCCATCAGCCTGGGACCAGACGTTCGCGTGAATGCCATTTCGCCTGGGTGGATTGAAGTTGGCGATTGGAAGAGAGCACGGGACAGAACCATCCCCCACCACCGTCGAGAGGACGACGAACAACACCCTGTCGGGCGCGTCGGTGTCCCAGATGACATCGCAAATCTATGTCTATTTCTCGCGTCGAAGGAATCGTCGTTTATCACGGGTCAAAACTTCGTCGTGGACGGCGGGATGACGAAGAAAATGATCTACGAACCAGATTAATAGCGTTCGAAAGGAGATAAACCCGGATGACGTCCTTTCAATACATGTGCACGACCCAAATCGATTTTGGTGTGGGCGCGGTCGAGCGCCTGCCCGAGAAACTCCAGGCGGCTGGATTCGGCCGCAGGTTGATGGTCGTCACTGACCCAGGACTAATCGAGGCGGGAATTGTCGAGAAAGTGGTTCAACCGCTCCATCGGCACGGCTACACCGTCACGCTGTTTGACCAGGTTCAACCGAATCCCCGCGATGCGGATTGTCTGGCGGGCGCACAACTGCTGCAGTCGCGTTGGTGTGATGCCGTCGTCGCCGTAGGTGGTGGCAGCGCGATGGACACCGCGAAGACGATTGCCCTGTTGGCGCGCCACGGCGGCACGCCACAAGCCTACGCCGACGGCAAGCGCGCATATGGCGGGTTGGCGCCCGTTGCGTGCGTTCCAACGACGGCCGGAACCGGCTCGGAAGTCACCCGAAGCGCCGTCATCACGGAACAGTCAACACACCGCAAGATGACGCTGAAACACGAGTGGCTCCGACCCACCTTAGCCATTCTCGATCCCGCCCTCACCATCACCGTCCCTCGCCCGATCACGGCGGCCACCGGCGTGGATGCATTGGTTCACGCGATAGAGGGGTACACTTGCAGGCGAACGCAGCCCATTTCGCAGGCGTTCGGCGCGCAGGCGATGGGGCTCATCGTTCGAGCGCTGCCGAAAGCGTATCGAGACCCGCTCGATTTGGAGGCGAGGTCTGACATGCTGCTGGGCAGCCTGCTGGCAGGGTTGTGCTTTGGGTCGGCGGACGTCGCGGCCGTGCACTGTCTGGCAGAAGCGCTCGGCGGCTTATACGATACGCCGCATGGACTGGCGAACGCAGTGTTCCTGCTCCCGGTTCTCAAGTACAACGCGCAGGAGCACGTGGCATTGCACGCCAATGTCGCGCGCATGACGGGGATGGCCTCCGACGGGGACGAGCCAACGACCGCGGTGGAAAAGTTGTTGACCGGTATCGAAGCTTGGTTACAAGAGCTTGAGATCCCGGCGCTGTCGTCACTGCCGCGCGTGTCCCGAGAGGACAGCGAAAAAATCGTCGAACTGGCGCTCGCCAACAATTCGACAGAGAGTAACGTCCGCACCATCGACGCAAACGCCTATCGCACCATTCTCGACGAGACGTTCCGACAGGTCGGACTGTAAAATTGCGGATAGGACGAATTGTGGTATCTTGAATAGGCATTGACAGTTACTTGAAAGGGATGTGCTCCTGTGAAGATTCTCATCACTGGTGGTGCCGGATTTATCGGCTCCCACGTCGTTAACGCATATATTGAGGCCGGTCATGAGGTCGTCGTGATCGACAACCTTACGTCAGGCACGCAGAGTCGCGTTCATCCAAAGGCCAAATTCTACATGATGGACATTCGCTCCGACGAACTCGAGGAGGTCTTTGCCCGCGAGAAGCCGGATGTGGTCAACCACCACGCTGCGCAAAAATCCGTTCCAAAATCGGTCGAAGACCCACAGTATGACGCGGAATTTAACGTGATGGGTCTACTCAACCTGCTCGAATGCTGCCGCAGGCACGCAGTCCGCAAGTTCATCTTCATCTCCTCCGGCGGCGCGCTCGCAGGCGACGCACCTGTGATTCCGACGGATGAAAGCGTCAATCCGGTCATGATCTCCCCATATGCCATTCACAAATACGTGGGCGAAAAATACCTTCACTTCTACCGCGTGACCTATGGCCTGCATTACACTGTACTGCGTTATGCGAACGTGTATGGTCCGAACCAAATTGCAGACGGAGAGTGTGGCGTCATTCCGATTTTCATGAACAACATCCTCTCTGATAAGCCGTCGACGGTGTTCGCCTACGCCGACCAGCCGCGCGGGACGACGCGCGACTACGTCTACGTGGAAGACGTCGCAGAGGCAAACGTCCTGGCCCTGACCGGCGCCAACGACGAAATCCTGAACATCGGCAGTGGCGAAGAGATTCACACGGAGGACGTGTATCATCTCATCGCTAGGATCGCAGGCTCGACGCTGCCGCTGCACCACGCTTCCGAGCGCGTTGGCGACGTGCGCCGCAGCGTTCTCGACTGCACGAAGGCAAAGGAAGTGCTTGGTTGGACCCCGAGGACGAGCCTCGAGCAAGGTGTGAAAAAGACGCTTGATTGGCTGAACAGCCAGAGAGCGTAATCCCCAATCTATCTCGTCTGTGCAGCGCGGGCCCCAAGCTGGCCCGCGCTACATTCATTTTGCAGTTCTGCCCCACGCTATTGGCGAGTGGGGTGATCCCCCAAACCGCCTGTGTTCGCCACTTCGCTTCCTATTCAGTCCCCTGATTCCGGAGAGCACATTCGAGGGTTGTCCTTTTTTTACCTCATCTACCATTGGCCCGACATATCAGCACCTCGCTAGGAATACGTTGTATGGCATGACGTAGAGGCTAGCAAAGAAGGTGTACAGTTGAACATCCCGAATTTCTTGCGCGCCAGCGCAGCCCTTCTGTGCGTGGGCGTACTGATGGCCGTTTCCGGCTGTGCGACAAACTACGCTCCCGCCACAAACCGCACTCAAACTATCTCAAACCAAACCACAGGCAACAACCAATCCAAAAACACAGAACATTCTTCGGAAGGAGATTCGGGTACGCCGTCAGCGAAGCAAACGACAACCAAGCCAACCCCACCACCCATGGTCAAACTTGGATCGGACACGGCAATGGCGAGCTATCTCAATGAGAGCCTCAGCCTTCTTGGCTATATGCCTGTGCAATTCACGCCTGCACGCCAGATGACAACAACTGTGGCCATGCAGACCTTAAGCCAAACAAAAGCACCACTTCCGGGTGGATATGCTTGGAAAGATAAAGGAACGGCCGGGCAATTGAGCACGCTCTGGTCCCCGCTCACGGACAATGTGATCACCGAGGGCGCGCTCATGCGTTTCCAGGACGACCACCACCTCGCGGTCGACGGCGTTGCCGGACCACAGGTCTGGCAGGCCCTTAGTGCCGCGCTCAAGGCACAACAGACGACACAGGCACCTTATCTGTTCATTACCGTGACCGAACACCCCACCGAGGTTCTAAAGGTGTGGAAGAATGGTACTGTGGCCCTGGAAACTCCCACTAATACCGGGATCAGCCAGAGCCCGACCGCACTTGGTACGTGGCCCATCTATCTGCGCTATCAATCGCAGGAGATGAAAGGGACGACGCCTTGGGGCACCACCTACGATGATCCCGGCGTTCCCTATGTGAACTACTTTTATCAAAGCGAGGCCGTCCACGGATTCCCCCGCGCGTCCTATGGGTCACCGCAGAGCATGGGCTGCGTGGAAATTCCTATCGCAACCGCACAGACGGTGTATAACATGGTCTCCCTCGGGACACTCGTGTCAGTGCGTTCTTCGTAGTTGGTTCGCTCCTATTTCTGCGCTAGAATCGGAGTGACTAGCAACGGAAGGAGACGGTTTCATGCAACGTCGACCACTGGGTCACAGCGAGATTCACGTCAGCGAGATCGGCTTTGGCTGCATGTCTATCGGCACGAACGAAACTACCGCTTCCGCTTTGTTGCACTTTGCGTTTGACCAAGGCGTGCGCTTTTTCGACACGGCTGACTTGTATGACCAGGGGAAAAACGAAGAGATCATCGGTGCGGCATTGGCAGACAGGCGTCATGACGTCGTACTTGCGACGAAGGTGGGCAATCGGTTTGAACCTGGAAAACCCGGATGGACCTGGGATCCATCGCCCCGCTACATCCGACAAGCGGTGGATAATAGCCTTCGCCGGTTGCAGACGGACTATATCGACTTGTACCAACTGCACGGTGGAACGATGGAAGACCCGTTTGAGGACATCGTGGAGCTGATGGAAAGGCTGCGGGAAGAGGGGAAAATTCGCGCCTACGGAATCTCTTCCATCCGACCAAATGTCATTTTGCGGTACCTCGCTGGATCGAATATCGACAGCGTAATGATGCAGTACAGCCTGCTAGACAGGAGGCCTGAAGAGTGGTTTCCCACACTTGCGGAGCACGGTGTATCTGTCATCGCACGCGGCCCGGTCGCGCGCGGCCTCCTCTCCAACCTCGAGAAACCGTTTGGCGACGAGGAACGGTACGTGGATCGAAATAAGGCAGAGGTGCAATCGGCGCGCGATGCCGTCCGGGAACTCGTCAATCCATCGCGGACCTCCGGTCAAACGAGTCTGCGATACTCCCTTCACCCGAGTGTGGTGGCCTCCGCCATCCCTGGGGCGAGTGGCATGTTACAACTCTCCGAAAACATCGACACGGCGAACGTCGCCCCCCTCACATCTGAGGAAATCGGCAGGTTACAGCGCGCCGTCCGGCAAAATTCGTATGCCGAGCACCGCCCGTTCCCTTGAACAAAAATTGGGCCGATTACTACGACACGCGTCGAATCGGCCCAATGCAAAACCTTATTCGTTCACCCGCAGCTGACCATCATCGGTCACGTCGATGTTGGACGCCGGCGTCGGTGTTGGCAACGTCTGAATCAGAGTAGACTTTCCGGACGGATCTTCGCTATACACCGAAGTGACATCCCCATTGCTGTCGATGTCCCCATAGTAAACCGTGTTCCCGACCACCGATATCAATGCGGCATTCAACTGCACGCGATGCGCCACATAATTGTTATCAAAATACAGAACGTTGTATGATCCGTTCAGTCGATCCTCGAAATACAATCGGTTCTGCGTGTCCGACACGGCGATGTTTTTAATATACCGACCGCCGATAGGCACCTCGTCGACGTGTTTCATCGTGTCAATATGGTAGATGACGCTCGTGGTGCTGGTGTTGATCAAGATGTACACATCGTTCGTGTATTGACTGAACGCAATTTTTGCAAACGCGGCATCTGGCGCGAGTTGCGCAAAATCCTGAACGATGACCTGCGAACCATCGTCTACATCCACCGTTTTCAATTCGAGGTTACCTGGCTGAACTCGTTCTCCGACGAACACGTTCTCGTCTGAGATCCAGGAGATGTACTGCACCGGATACGTGTTCTTCGCCGCACTGACCTCTTGCTTCGTCTCCAAATCGTAGATGTGTAAAACGTTTGCCCCATCGACGTACGTCGCGTATTGGTCGTCCGGTGAGACGGTTACAAACTTGTATTTAGCGCGCAATTGCTTCACCTTTGCTTGCTCCGTCTGCGACAAGGACTCCGGCTTGGCCTGGTTGTTCAGCAGGGATTGCACTCCCTTATTGGCTACGCTGAACAGATGGTTGTAGTGATAAAACACCCCCAACTGAACGACCGTGACGATGGCTACGAACCCCAGCAGTTTTCTCCCGATTTTGCGCGCCATCATTGGCCTCCTTTGCCCGACTCCGGCATAACTACTATTGATGTAGAGACTTCTCTTTCACCGAGCACATCCCACGGGGTGTTCACGAGTTTGCCATTGTAGACCATGGTGGTCGATGATCCGCCGTCGAGATTCGCTGCGATAGTCGCGTGATATTTGAGCATCAAGGCTTTAATGTCGTCATACGTTGCACCTGGTTGATTGATTTCACGGCCGTTTGTCACGATGAGAATCACTGTGCCATCCGCCGTCTGGCCAATGGCTGTACGCGGATTTCTCCCCTCGTCGCTCTCCGTCGTGACGGCTTTCCCATCCTGCACGAGGACAGGTCCAAAACCGACGGCCTCCTGCGTGTTCAACCCGCGCAGCTGTGGCAGTGAGTACGCACCCGCTATCATCTGCCCGCCAGCCGTAAACGCGATGACCGGTTGCGGTTGGGTCGTCGAGCCTGTGATACTCAAAAGCTGACCGTCGTGCATCGTGATCCCCTGCGGGTAGGCCCCTGTGCCCTGTTGGTTCGTATCGACGAACCCGCCGCCGTTGATGCCCGCTACAGCTCCCGATTCCTTCACCATGTCCGAAACCGTTTGCCCGTGTTGGTGCAAATATTTCGTCGCGACGACCTTAATTCGCTTCGGGTCCTTCACGAGCAGGATGTAGGCAGTAAACAGACTCTCCTTGTCCGTAATCTCTTGAATCGATCCGTCGTGCGTATCGAAATTTTCCCGCGTGATGTCATTGATGGGCTTCGTCGTCGTCACCAATTGCTCGGACAACGCATTCTGTCGAATCACCGATTCGGGAAGCGTGTACAATGACAGCGGACGCAGCAAATAACCGTGCCGTGTGGCATCCAGGCTGTCAATCAAATACCCCTTCAGCGCTGGGAAAGGCCCTTGGAAGATCCAAAGAGACGTCGAGACGTATAAGTAGACGACGCCAAAGACGACGTATCCGATCCAGCGGAGGACGGGGTGTCCAGTCTTTTTTTTCGGCTGTGCTCCTTCTTTCGACTTACTGTGCTTTCCACGACTCATATATAGACAGACACCTACTCGATTTGATTTGGCTTGATTTTATCCGTTTACGGAATATGAGCATACTTTGGACAGATTACAGTCAGAATATCCTTATACCATTCTAATCGACAAAAATCATCAGGCAACTCCAAAAATCGCTAGAGATAGATCTGTTACAATTTCGTCGAGGGATTGGAAATTATGTAGAGATTATGAGTTACCATCAGCGGTGGAAATGTTAACATATCGAGATGAAATCAGCGTCAAATGAGGTGCACCAAAGATGAATCGAGCGGAGTATATCGAACGACTTTTTCCCGCTGATCCTATTCTATGTCAAACCGTCGAATCTATTTCACAGGCTGGACTTCCGGCGATGTCCGTCAAACCTGAACTGGGCAAACTTCTCACCATTTTCGTAGCGACCACCGGGGCCAAAAGGGTGTTGGAAATCGGGACATACGGGGGATACAGCGCGATTTGCCTGGCACGGGGCCTCGCCGCGGACGGGTCCGTCACTTCACTTGAAGTCCGCGAGGAACACGCGAGGTTAGCAGAGGCAAACATCGCAAGGGCAGGCTTGACCAGTCGCGTCGAGATTCTGCTCGGGGACGCATTGACGTCACTTCGAACCCTCGCAGAGGGTGGCTCGACGTTTGACGTCGTGTTTATCGACGCAGATAAACCAAACTATCCGCAGTACTTAGAATACGCCTTGTCGATGTCGGTCCCAGGAACGGTACTGATAGCCGACAACGTGCTGTTGCGCGACAGAGTGCTCGACGAGTCGAACCAAAGTCCGTCACCTGTGGCCGTCCGCGCGTTTAACCAAACGTGGATGTCGCATCCGCGACTCGATGCCACCATCCTCTCCGCACACGATGGCTTCGCAATCGCGCGGGTGCGCAATTGACCATTCCTCAATACGAGTGACCTTTTTGTCTAGATGGCGTTCACCCCGTTTCAGACACGAATCGTTGACGAAGGTCGTTCGGTTGACGGAGCAAGACGCGCTTATGCGCGGTGTAAGCGTCCGATGACAGGGCAATCCGCCCGCTTCGGGCGCTTTTCTTGCCTCTAGTCGAAAATTGTTAAAGTGTGGTATGCTCACAGAGAGTAAACACCCCAAAGTATCTCTTTGAAGGAGTGAACCATTGCACCCTGCTCTCAACCATGTTCAGAACCATCTGAATTCCACTCTCAACACTTCTACTCGGCCCACTCTAGGCCCCATAAGAAGGGACGCCCACCATGCACGTCTTTCTAGATCTGATGTGGTTTTTTAAGACGCGAAAAAAACACTATACCATCGGTATCCTACTACTTATATCCGTTTCTTTTATCGGCCTCTTTCCACCGAGAATCATTGGCCGCTTCGTCGATCACGTCCAGCACCACACGCTGACCGCCCAATTCGTCTGGCTCTCCGTCGTCTCCATCGGACTCATGGCACCCGCGATGTATGTGCTGCGGTACTACTGGCGCGTCCTGCTGTTCGGCTCCGCCATCGAATTGTCGACGACGCTGCGCCTGCGCCTGTTCCAGCACCTGAGTAAAATGTCGCCGACATTCTATCAGAAGCACCGCGTCGGGGACCTCATGGCGCACGCGACAAACGATATTCAGGCCGTCGAGTCGACGGCGACGGATGGCATCTTGACGCTCGTCGACTCGATTTCCACCGGCCTGCTCGTCATCGCGACGATGGCCGTGACGATTGACTGGAAACTGACGATTGCAGCGCTCTTGCCGATGCCCATTATGGCGTACACGACGAGTCGCTACGGAAACATCCTGCACCGTCGCTTCGAAGTGGCACAAGCTGCCTTTAGCGACTTGAACGACAAAGTTCACGAGAGTGTCAACGGCGTGCGCGCCATCAAAGCATTTGGTCAGGAGGACAACGATATCGCGTCATTTAGCGCGCTGTCACAGGACGTCGTTCAGAAAAACATGGCAGTCGCGCGCATCGATGCGCTGTTTGACCCGACGATTCAAGTCATCGTCGGCGCGAGTTTCTTCCTGGCTTTCGCCGTGGGCGCGGTATTCGTGGTTCACCATCAGCTGACGCTCGGTGATTTGACCAGTTTCTCCATTTACCTCGGGCAACTCATCTGGCCGATGCTCGCGTTTGGCTTTCTGTTTAACATCGTGGAGCGCGGTCGGGCCTCGCATGACCGAGTTCAAGCCATCTTGTCCATCGCTCCCGACATCGTCGATCCACCGCATGCGCTGCACCACGTCGAATCCGGGGACTTGACGTACCAGATTCAGCGATTTGTCTATCCAGGCAGTCACGACGCCGCACTCCTCGATGTCCAGTTCACGCTGAAGCCGGGTCAGACGCTTGGCGTCGTGGGCAAGACCGGCAGTGGGAAAACGACGCTGTTACGCCTCTTGCTCAGAGAATTTGACGTCGACGACGGAGATATTTTCATCGGCGAGCACACTATCTACGGTGTAACACTCGACGAAGTCCGCCGCCACATCGCGTACGTCCCACAAGACCACTTTCTCTTCTCGGCTTCAGTGGCGGACAACATCGCGTTCGGGCGATTTGGTGCCACGAGGGACGAAATTGAATCGGTGGCGAAACTGGCTAGTGTCCACGACGACATCCTCGGGTTTCCACAGGGCTATGACACGCTGGTCGGTGAACGGGGTGTGACGTTGTCAGGCGGCCAAAAACAGCGTATTTCTATCGCCCGAGCCTTGCTCTTAGACACCGATATCCTGATGCTCGACGACTGTCTGTCGGCCGTGGACGCCCGAACGGAAGCGGCGATTCTCGCCGGGATCAAGTCTCGCGGCGGCAGGCAGACGACGCTCATCGCCACCCACCGGCTCTCGGCAGTGGAACACGCCGATTTGATTCTGGTGCTGCAAGGCGGCCGCATTTCCGAACGCGGTACGCATTCGGAACTGATGGCGAAGCGCGGCTGGTACGCGACCATGTATGAACACCAACAACTCGAAGCCATGGTGGAGCAAGGAGGTGCTGTGTAATGGAACACGCCGAAGAATACGTATACACCGTCGGCAAAGGTGTGCTCCGGCGCCTCGTCCACTATGCCTCCCCGCACAAAAATGTCGTGGCCGGCGCCATGGGCATTCTGGTCCTCGCCACCGTCACAGATGTACTCGGGCCGATACTCATGAAGACGTTCATCGACAAATACCTGGCGGTACAGTCATTTCCGCCGACGGACATCATCCTGCTGGCGGTTTCCTACCTCGTGTTGCAGTGGATCACCGCGACAGGCAACTATACGCAGATGATCCTGTTCCAACGCGTGTCGCAGCACGTCATCCAGACGCTTCGGGTGCAGGTGTTTTCGAAGGTACAGCGCCTCTCTGTCTCATTCTTCGACCGAACGCCTGCGGGTTCTCTCATCTCGCGCATCACCAACGACACGCAGGCGATTGAGGACTTGTTTACAAGTGCGCTCGCACCGTTTTTGCAGAACGGCATCTTAACCATCGGGATTCTCATCTCCATGTTTGCACTAAGTGTTCAATTGGCGCTGATTTGCCTACTGCTCATCCCGGTCTTTCTGTTCATCATGGCGATGTACCGGAGATTGAGTTTTCGGGTGTTTCACTTGGCGCGCCACCGCCTCAGCGAGTTGAATGCCTCGCTTAACGAGTCCCTGCAAGGCATGTACTTAATTCAGGCGATGCGGCAAGAAGCGCGACTCATCCAGCAGTTCTCAAGCGTCAACAACGCGTACAAACAAGCGCGCGTGCGCAATATCAAGATAAACTCCATGATGTTGCGTCCCCTCGTCGACATCATTTACTACGCCACGCTCATTTTAGTGATTGCCTTTTTTGGCTTTCACTCATTGACGAGCGTGGTGGACGTCGGCGTGATATACGCGTTCGTCAACTATCTAGAACGTTTCTTCGAACCAATCAACACCATCATGGAGCGGCTCAACATTTTACAACAGGCTTTGGTGGCGGCGGATCGCGTGTTTCGGCTGCTCGATGAAACGTCCCTGGCGGATGTGGGCAAAGGGGGCGAACACCCAAGGATCACACGCGGAGATGTGGTGTTTGAGAACGTGTCATTTTCGTATGACGGCGTACACCCAGTTCTCTCGAAAATCTCTTTTCACGTGAAACCTGGTCAAACGGTGGCGCTCGTGGGGCACACAGGCAGCGGGAAGAGTTCGATTGTCAATTTGCTAATGCGATTTTATCCTTACACTTCGGGACAAATCCGCATTGATGGGGTACCACTGGAACGCTATCAGGACGGTGAGCTTCGCTCGCAACTTGGTCTAGTTTTGCAAGACTCCACCTTGTTCACCGGAACGATTGCGGACAATATCCGGTTCGGCCGAAACGGCGTCGACGACGATAAGGTGCAGTGGGCGGCCCGATTCGTTCAAGCTGATCCGTTTATCGCCCAGCTCCCGGACTCTTTCCAACACCGGATCAAGGAACGCGGTGCCGCATTTTCGAGTGGGCAGCGACAATTGTTGTCGTTCGCCCGTACGATTGCAGGAGACCCGAAGGTCCTGATTTTGGACGAGGCGACCGCGAGCATTGACACAGAGACGGAAGAGGCGATTCAGACCTCGCTGCGGCGCATGCGAATGGGGCGAACGACCATCGCCATCGCGCACCGTCTTTCGACGATTCAAGATGCGGATTTGATTCTCGTGCTTCAGCATGGAGAGATTGTCGAGCGTGGAACGCACCAGGAATTGTTGAATCACGGCGGGCTGTATCACAAGATGTACTTGCTTCAAAAAGGTGTCGGAGAAAGAGCCTGACGTAGATTCGCACATTGAAAAAGAGGACTGAGGGGCATGATGGCACTCAGTCCTCTTTGTGATGCGTCAAAGTCATTTCTAGATGGCCGGCGTGAAGATTGTCGCAGCCGTGCACGCTAACCATTCCGGCGGCGTACCCATATCCATCCCAGCGCGACGAAGAGCAAAGAGAGAAGCACAGCGAGCGGGAAAAGCGTGTACTCTACACGAATCGCCTCTATAGGGTCCAAATCGGCGCCAACTTGCGCGGGCACCGAGGCGAGCACCTTTCCGTTCGCACCTTCCACTTCGAGGGTCCCGATCACGCTTCCCTTCGCCATGGGGTGACCCAAAAACGCGTACTCGATGGAGTCATGGTACTGGGGTGCATCGTCCTTTGGTACGGTAGCCGTGACGGTTTCCGTCGCTTGCACCGCTACAGACGTTCCCTTGGGACCGGCAAGTTCTGCAACGGTCTGACCTTTGCGGACGATTGTCCACGTCTCATAGTGAGCAAACGCATAATCGAGCAATTGGCTCGCATCGTGCCGAATGGAGTAATCCGTGGGGTTGTCCATGAGCACGGCGAGAAAGGTGTCCGTTCCACGCTTTGCCGCCACCACTAACGTCTCATGGGCAACACTGGTAAACCCAGTCTTTAAACCGATACATCCTGGATAGTAGAACAGCATAGTGTTGAGGTTCTCCAGTTTAGATTGCCATGCCTTCCCCTTCCAATCGTAATATTTCGTCTGTACAATTTTCCGAAACTCAGGATACTGCATGGCAGCTCGAGCGATGACCGCCATATCGTAAGCTGTCGTCTGATGTTTTGGGTCGGGTAACCCATTCGGATTGTCGAAATGCGTATGGGTGGCGCCAAGGGACTTAGCCTCGTCATTCATCATCGTCGCGAACTTCGATACGGAACCGCCGTAGTGTTCAGCGATGTCTACGGCCGCGTCGTTCGCGGAGTCCAGTAGCAGGCCGTACAGAAGGGGCTCCAACTCTTCCACTTCGCCCGGCACCATGTAGAGCTTGTCCGGTGGCTGATTCACCGCGTTCTTGCTAGCCGTGAGCCGGTCGCTCAACTTGCCGTATTTTAACGCCAACAGTGCCGTCATAATTTTGGTAATACTCGCCGGATAATGTTCCGCCAAAGGATTCTTCGCGTAGACAATCGCCCCCGTATTCATGTCCATGACGACTGCCGCTTGCGATACGATACTCGGCCAGCTCTTTGAATCCACCCCACTGACGTAGGGAACCCCTCCCAGAATCGATTCATCCAGCACGGGCGCCTTTGAAGCCGCCATGGCGTTCGATGGAGATGCGACAAGCAGTGCTGCACTTGTGACCAGCACCCCCATCAACTGAAAGAGGCGCTTCCCTCCTGCGCGTCCGACCCATTTCACCAATCACCAAGCCCCTTGTCGAGTAATGTCGATAAATTCATCCCCTTATCATAGTTGTATTTCACCCTAATTGACTAGAGGGGGCAGTGCAAAACGACCGTTTGGTTGTCAGCGAACAGGTCAAATGCAGCAAAAAAAGAACTACCGCTTACCATCACGAAGATGCGTAAAGGGTAGTTCTTTTTTCAGTCTTCGATTTACGCCTTGCTTCCAGCACCCGTGCCGAGAGACGGTGAATCCTCTACGTGTCTTCCGCTGGACGGCGGAAGCGTCTGCATGGCGATGAAGCAAAGAGAACCGAACAATCCTGTCACCACTGTGACGTGCGTCAAAAATGCCGGCAGCGACACGTGGCTTGCAACCAAGTAAAATCCGCTGAACGCCTGTAAAACCACGAATGATAGCGCGAAGATGCTTCCTATAAACAAGTCCCGTCGCTCGTTGCGCATCTGTACAGCAAGAACGAAGAGAACCAGCACCCAAAGCACGAGAATGCCAGCCAGCGACCGATGTGTCCAATCCAAGAGCAGTGCATGGTGCGGCGCGCTCGCCGACTCGGTTGGGATTGGAATTCCACGGAACAGTCCACCTACACTTGCACTCGAAATGTACGCACCTACGTACATGGCGATGTAGATGTATGGCCCCGACAACCAGGCCCACCACCTGTAACTTCGGTTGGGCAACGGCTTGCGAATCGGCAAGGGCACTCCGCTGACGAGCGACGCCTCCCACACTCGTTCGATCCGCCAGACGTTGATGGTAAGCAATAGCACACTACTGAACGCCAACAAGGACACGCCGAAGTGCGTGGCGATGACGGCGGGTGGCTCATTCCAGACGACCGCAATGGCGCCGAGGACTGCTTCCAGAATGACGAAAAAAATGCTGATACCCGACAGAATCGGGATTTCCGGCCACTTCCGATATCGCCAACTGGCGATAATGGCGGTGGCCAGGAGGAGCACCGTCAAAATCGGTACATTGATGCGATGCGAATACTCGATGAGCGTCCGCCAATTGGTCAGACTCGGGATGATCTGCCCGTTACAGGTGAGCCACTGATGGCCACAAGCAAAAGCAGAACCGGTATCTGCATCTGCAAAGCCGATTGTATTGACGATGAGCGTCTGTATCGTCGATAAAATCCCAAGGACGAATACAGCGATGCCCCATCCACGATTCCGCGGCATATCAGCACAACTCCATTCACATCATTAGACAGTTGCTACGCGACGACCGCCTTGAAGGCCATAATCCAGATGGAACCTGCGACTACGGTAAATGCGATGAATATCGCAAAGAAAATCGCAGGGACCTGCCACGCCTTGTCGTCACTTTCAGTAAAGTGCATGAACATGTAGAGCTGGACCAACAACTGACCGACACCCAAGATGACGATGACGGTGATCACCAGCGCAGGCGGTTGGTGCGTGGCCAACGCCAACCAGAATGCGATAGCCGTCAGCACTAAGGAGATAAGAAGCCCCCAAATGTGCTTCCACGGAAAACCGGTTTCCTGATGGAACTTGTGATTGGTCTCCATGTCACAACACCTTCCCTGTCAGATAGACTACGGTGAAGATGAAAATCCAGACCGCATCGAGGAAGTGCCAGTAAATACTCACGATAAACACTTTACGCGCAGTGATGGGCGTAATGCCTCGACGCAGCAACTGGACGACTAGTCCAGACATCCAGAGGATACCCATACTTACGTGACAACCGTGCGTTCCGACGAGCGTAAAGAACGCCGACAGGAACCCACTCGTTTGCATGCGCGCTCCACTCGACACGTCCTGAACGAACTCCGTGACTTCAAAGCCGATAAACACGAGGCCAAGGGCAATGGTGATGAGCAGCCACATGACCATCGCGTTGCGATTACCACGCCGCATTTCATATGTCGCAAGGCCACACGTAAACGAACTGAACAACAGTGCGATGGTTTCAATGGTGAAACCCGTGACGTCAAACAGTTGACTCGATGTCGGTCCACCCGCGGTGCGACCGTGCATCACGACATAGGTTGCGAACAAACAAGAGAACAAGACTAAGTCAGAACCGAGGAATACCCAGAACCCAGCAATGCGAAGACTGTTTTCTTCGTTGTGGTATTCGACGGGAACGGACGGATCCACGGGGTGATGACCACCGTGAACCGCCGTATGCGCGTCCGACATCCTTACAACCTCCCTGCCGCAGCTTCTGTCTTCTCGATTTCTTCCACCGGAATGTAGTGATGGTCGTCATACTCGAACGAACGTAGTGCCAAGGTGACGAGTACGCCAGCCAGACCGATAATCGCAAGGATCCACCACTCAAAGACGAATCCCCAACCGGCGATGAAGAAGAACACGCTCATGATAATCGGTCGACCAGAATCGTTCGGCATGTGAATCGGTTCAAACGGAACGCCCTTCGGACCATTGATAGACTCGCCGTTCTTCTTCATGAGTAACCACGCGTCGCGACCCTTTACTTCCGGAATGCGAGCAAAGTTGTAATGTGGCGCTGGCGAAGTGGTTGCCCACTCGAGTGTCCGTGCATCCCAAGGATCTCCGGTCGTATCCCGTTCGCCAAAGCGTGCGCTCCAGAGGATGTTGTACACGAAGATCAAGAACCCGACACCCATCAACAGCGCGCCAAACGTTTCAATCAAGTTGATAACGCCCCAACCGTACCCAGCTTGGTACGTGTACACGCGGCGCGTCATCCCCATGAACCCAAGGAAGAACATCGGGAAGAAACAGATGTTAAAGCCGATCATAAACGTCCAGAAGTGCCATCTGCCCAACCGTTCGTTCAACAATACGCCGAACATCTTTGGCCACCAGTAGTAGAGGGCGGCAAAGACGCCAAATACGGTACCGGCGACGAGCACGTAGTGGAAGTGCGCCACCAAGAAGTAACTGTTGTGGTACTGATAGTCGGCTGGTGGAACGGCAAGCATGACACCCGTCAAACCACCAATCAGGAAGTTCGGGATAAAGCCGACTGCCCACAACATCGCGCTCGTATACTCGATACGGCCCTTGTGCATCGTGAACAACCAGTTAAACAGCTTGACGCCAGTCGGAACTGCAATCGCCATCGTCGAGACGCCAAAGAACGAGTTGACGCCTGGACCCGCGCCCATCGTAAAGAAGTGGTGAACCCACACGACGAAACTCAGGATGGCGATGGAGACCATCGACACGACCATCGCGGAATAACCAAACAGCCGTTTGCGCGCAAACGTGCTGAAGACTTCCGAGAAGATGCCGAACGCCGGCAGAATGACGATATATACTTCTGGATGGCCCCAAATCCAGAACAAGTTGACGTATTGCATGGGCATACCGCCCGCGGTGATCGTAAAGAAGTGCGCCCCAAAATCGCGGTCGATGAGCAGCAGTGCGAGCGCCACCGTCAGGACTGGGAACGCGAAGACGATGATCACGGACGTGATAAATACAGACCACGTGAACATCGGCATGCGCATCAGCGTCATACCTGGCGCCCTCATGCGCAAAATCGTCAAGAGGAAGTTCACGCCAGTTGCGATGGTACCAATACCCGTGATCTGCAGGGCGACCAAGTAGTAATTCTCGCCCGGGCCCGGATCAAACATGGTTTCCACGTAAGGCGTATAACTCGTCCACCCACCATCTGGCGAACCGCCGATGACGAACGACAAGTTAAAGAGCATTGCAGCTACGAAGAACAGCCAGAAACTAATGGCGTTCAAATAGGGGAATGCGACGTCGCGACAACCGATTTGTAGCGGGACGGCGACGTTGAAAAAGCCAATCAGCGCAGGCATCGCCATGAACAAGATCATGATGGTACCGTGCGTGGTGAAAATCTGATCATAGTGATCGGCGTTTAGTAAGTGAAGCCCTGGCCAAGATAGCTGTGCACGCATCAGCAAGCCATCTGTACCGCCGCGGAACAGCATCAAAATGGCGGCAATCAAGTACATAATCCCGATTTTCTTGTGGTCCACTGTCGTAAGCCAGTTGTCCCAGAGCCACTTCCACAATTTGAAGTAGCTGAGGACGACGATGATACCGATAGTGGCCAGCGCAATGAGAACATCGGACGTCCAGATCATCGGACCTTCGTCGAGCATAAAGAAATGCACGGCCCACTGCCGGAAGTTATCCACTCCCGCTTCCTCCCTTGCTACGCGACAAGCGAGTTGTCACGTTTGCTGATGTTGCATTGTTATTGCGGATTTGCAGACGAGAACGCCATCTTCGGAACGATGCCCGGCGCGCTCAGTTGATTATTCGCTTGTTTCGTCAAAGCTGGCTTGGTTTGCTTGATGGTTTGAACCCACTTGGCAAAGTCGGCCGAGGTAGTTGCGTTCACATCGAACGTCATCGCAGCAAAGCCGCGACCCGAGTACTGTGCACTTCGCCCTTGATAGGTGCCAGGATGGTCAGCCTCTAGCCACAGCTTCAAGTCGTGACCTGGCATGTTGAACTCCATCCCGCCGAGTGCAGGTACCCAGAACGTGTTCATCGGCCCGTCCGAAGTCAACTCGAAGTCGACTGGTTGGCCTGCTGGGATGTTGACGTAGTTGACCGTCTCAATGCCTTGAGCCGGGTACTTAAACACCCATTTCCAGCGTTCTGCAATGACGTCGATCACGAGCGGATTGTTTGACGCCCCCTGCGTCGTGGCGACATCCGCCTTCGGTGGCTTCACGAGTTTATAGGTGACGGCCACGGTAGGAATCGCAAGCGCGATGACAATGATGAGCGGGATGATGGTCCAGATGGACTCCCAGCGAGCATTGCCCTCGATTTCTGGTGGAACGTAATCCTTGTTCTCTGGCGTGGCGCGATATTTGACGATCATGTAGAAGAAGATCACAAATACGGCCAACACGACAATCATCATCAGCGCAAATGACCAGATGATCAGGTAGTACTCGCTTCTAGCAACCGGCCCTTGAGGACTGAGTACAGGCATGTACTTTGCCGAGTTACAGCCGGTAAGGGCAAACATGGACAGCCCCACTACGAGAAAGAGGCTGCGAAGTCGACGCCCAGTTGGCTTCATCGTCGCTTTCGTCTCCTTTCTGTCTATGAGATATGTAGAACAGTGCCCAACGACGAGAGAAATCAATGGCCTTGGACGAACCCAAGTATGAATACAGGAACCGCATCGGCCCTCGACTTCAGCGCGTATAAAACGAGCACCGCCTCAGACGCCATATAGATGATACCAGAGTCGGTTTCAATTGGCGCTCTCACAGTTGAAGAATTTGAAAAAGCTTCACAAGCACTTCACAGTTATGTAAACACTTGTTTGCCTATTCGTCACAAAAGAGCAACAAACCCCCTTGATGTTGCTAGCATTGCCCCCTTCACAGTCGCACGAACGTGTTTTAGTCTACACAACAAGCCATTATTGGATTTTTCCAGCCAATTTAAACCGTGCTAAGATGCATTCAGGAGGTGTGCCTTTCGTGCACGATGCCACGACATTTTACGACATTGTGGGCCGGTTCGCAAAAGACTACTATGTGCCGGACATCTTATTGCCAACTTCCTCGTGTATCTTCGTCCTCGAATCCCCCCACAGTCAGGAGGTCAAACACGGCGCACCCGTAGCCGGAAGTTCCGGTGCGACGATGAGCAAGCACCTCTTTGGGCCCGAATGCGCGCGGCAGCCGCTCGGCCTTCTGGTCAAGGAGAACGCCCGGACGCGGGAGAATCCGCGCCTCAATGGCATCGGCCTCGTCAACGTGTGCAATGTTCCACTGCAGAAGTCGGCCTACGGAACCAAACCACCTGCGTCCATCCCAGACGATTGGTTTGCAGACATGGAATACGTCCGATCGAACAGCCAGCGGGTAAAGTACCAGACGGATCGGCAGAATCAAATTCAGGATTGGCTGACGGGGAATTTGCGGGCGAAACTGTTGACCTTTTGCAAGAAGCAGTTGACGCTCATCCCGTGCGGGCGCTTCGCCCAAAAGTACGTGCGCCTGGCAGCTGTCCACGACGATAGCTGGGTCGTCATCGACGACGTTCCCCACCCTTCGTACAACAGTTGGGATCGACCTCGGTACCAAGCGCAGGTGGCGGCCGTGCGCCGCGCGGTGGAGCGGGCAGCAACCCTACTTCGGTGAAACTAGTGTCACTTTGCGAACGAAGTCAGTCAGATGAGGCGGCGTTTGTTCGAGCGTCGCCACCGCTCTCTTCGGACACTTGGTCGAGAAATTTGCGAATGCGACGGCGCGCAGAGAGCCGGTATACCACCTTGTCGTCGCCATACTTCAACAGACACGTGAAGATCTTCGCGCGACCGTTTCTCTTGAAGCGCCAAACGTACTTGAGAAAATCGATGTCCAGGCGCTCGGGGCAACCGGCGCCCATGTCCGGCCGGGTGCGCCCCCAGTGGCGGACGACTCGTTTGAGGCAGCGATAGAGGCAGAGGGTCCGCGGGAGGTCGAGCCAAATCACGGTGTCCGCCGCCGCCACGCGCAAGTGCAATGTACTACCGTAGTTGCCGTCGACGACCCAGGTCGGCTGCGCCAGAACGCCCTCGTGGATGGCCGCCCATTCCTCGGAACTTCGCTCCACCCACCCCGGTTTCCAGTACAGGCTGTCGAGATGGTAGAGTGGGAGTCCAAGTCGCCGCGACAACTCTCTGGAAAACGTGGACTTGCCCGCACCTGGAGAGCCAATGACAATAATGCGCTTCAAATTGTATCCCCCTCATCGCCTGCGATCCGTACGTCTGTAGGGGCGGTTCCCCCGCGTATCACGGGCGCGCTTCGCGCAAGAGCCTCGTCAGGTACGGCACGTTTGGATAATCGACCTCCCGCAGGCGCCGTATAGCCGCGTCGACATCGTAGGGCACGCGCCGAAGATTGATGTCGACCCGCGCCCGATGAAACTCGACCACGGCGTACGACGCCTGTGGAATTCCGTCAAACGGCAAGCCTACACTGCCCAAGTTCAACAGCGTCCGGTCCCCAATTTGCCTGACGTAGGGCAAATGAATGTGCCCATATAAAAACACGTTTGCGTCGTGCCCGCAAAAGACCTTTTGCTCGACCGTCTGTTCGTCCGCGAATTCCTGAAGAACGGCAAACAAATCGTGCGGTGTCGCATGAAAGGCGAACCACTCGACGCCGTTGACGCGCTCGGACAGCGTCATCGGAAGCTGCTCGAGATACTGAATATCGCCCGTCGTCAACTGGGAGACGGTGAACTGTCGTTCCGCACTCATCATCACGAACCTATCCTCTGACACTTGACCAGGCTGAATGCCCGTCACAACCCATTCGTCTGCATTTCCCTTGAGGACGTCGGCGGCAGCGGATTGCACGAGTTCCAAACACGCCTTCGGATCCGGCCCCCGGTAGCAGATGTCCCCTAACACGTACACTTTGTCGCAGCCTAGGGAACGGATATCGTCCAACACCGCTCGCAACGCCACCGCATTTCCGTGAATGTCCGATATAAATGCAACTCGCATGCGTACACCTCCTGAATGTCTATCGCCACCCTGCAGATTGAGTTGGTGGATGTGCGGTTTTGCAGTTAAATCCCTCCCCTTGAGGATACCCTACGACTGCTATATTTTGGACTCTACCGTCCGCAATCCGCTCAATTTCACAAGTGCGCGCCAACCGTCTTCGTCGTTCTACGCTGAATTCATCCGACCTTTTGCGGTTTATTCGGACGAACACCAGCCGCTCGCCTTCGTGCGACGCCCATACGTTTGTGATATATTTCATTGGTCGAAATAAATGTGGAAGGGGTGTGAACCATGAGCACTCAACAGAAAGAGCTCATCTCGAGGCGATATCCGTGGATGGTTCTGTCCGTGACAAGCCTTGGCGTTTTGTTGACCCTTCTCAATGTAGGAACGCTCAACGTGGCATTGCCTGTTGTCTCTCGCCATTTTCACGCTACCGCGATCACGGCAAACTGGATCTTGCTCTCATACATGTTGTTTAACACCGTCTTCATCCTCATCTTCGGTCGGCTCGCCGATATGTTCGGCCGCCGCAGGCTATATATCATTGGATTGTCCGCGTTTACAATCGTCAGCCTACTCATTGGCTTCGCGCCAAACATCTGGGTCCTCCTCGTCCTTCGGGTCGTCCAAGCGGCGGGCGGGGCGATTGTCGTAACCAACACGACGCCGCTGTTGACCGACGCGTTTCCGGAGAAATCACTTCCCAAGGGGCTTGGCATCAATGTGCTCGTCGCATCTGTGGCACAACTCGTGGGCCCGGTCGTCGGCGGGTTCTTCGCGTCCGTGCTCGGGTGGCAATGGGTGTTCTGGTTCAACGTGCCGTTCGGGGTCATCGGCGTGATTTGGGCGATGATCACGCTCCGGTCGATGCCATCTACAGGCACGCGCGAAGCGTTCGACCTTCCGGGGAACATCTTGATTTTCTTCGCGCTCGGCGGCGCCATTCTGGCACTGTCGGAAGGCAGTACGCTCGGGTGGGGCAACCCGATTGTCGTGGCGGGATTACTTGCGTTTGTCATCTTGACACCGATTTTTCTGCACATCGAGTGGCGCGCGAAGTCGCCGCTGATGGACTTGCGGCTGTTTGGGCAGCGGCGATATGCGATGGCCTACACGTCCGCCTTTCTCAACTCGTTCGCCAGGTCTGCAGTGGTGCTGCTGATGGCGCTCTACTACCAAACACTCGATCACGCCTCAGCCTTCACCGCCGGCCTGGCCGTGCTCCCGGTCACCGCCGGAATGCTTTTGTTGTCCCCTGTCGCTGGGTCGCTGGCCAGCCGCTATGACGCGCGCCTCCTGTCGAGTTTGGGGCTGGCGCTGTCTGGGCTGGGCGTACTCGTTCTCATCTTTGAAGTCGGGCCGGCGAGTTCGTTCGCATGGGCCGCGGTGGGGATGTTTCTCGTCGGAGCCGGGACCGCACTGTTCATGACGCCAAATACGTCCTCCATCATGACGACGATAGACCCCGCACACAGAGGGACGGCGAACGGTCTGCGGTCAATGTTGCAGAACATGGGGCAAGTCGTGAGTACCGCCTTGTCGTTGATGCTCGTCACGGCAAGTCTGCCGCCGCGCCTGCAGGCCAGTATCTATGGAGGGAATGCCGTCGCATTGCCACAACGCGACGTCCACTTGATTGTGGTCGGCTTCCGGACCGCGTTGTTTGCGATGCTCATCGCGACCCTCATCGGCGTGTTGACGTCGCTCGTCCGCGGCCAGCGCAAGCATGCGCAAGCGCATTGAGGTTCCATCCAGCTCGCCTTCGTTTCCCAACAGCGACGAAGCTGTTGTTCCCAGCATAGAAGGGGTAGCACGAATGTGGTAGTGAATGCTTTCACCTATCCGATATGACAATTGCCATGTGGGGCCGCACCCGTCACTACGGGAGCATCGCTGGTGGCCCCACCTGTTCGCCCTGAAATAGGGTCTTGAGACTCGGGATGTGTCTAAGGTCCGACAGAATGAGCAGATGGTCACCCGAGCGCAGCTTTGTCGACCCCCGCGGGACGACCACCTGGTTCCCGCGCACGATACCGTAGCACAACGTGTTTTCCGGAAACTTGATCTCCACCATGCGCTTGTCGACGAGGCGAGACGTCTGTCCGATTTCCACAGGGAGAATCACGGCGTTCTCGCGTGTGATGGAAATCAGGTCGAGGATGTTTTCGGACGGTGTGGGTTCGAGCAGATCGAGTTTTTCCGCGACCCAGTTCACGGTCAATCCCTGAACCAGCGTCGACGCGATGACGACGAAGAACACCACTTCGATCAACACGATGTACCCAGTGACCTGCGCTTCGACAGCGGAGAGAATCAGGACAATCGGGGCGGCTCCGCGCAGCCCTGCCCACGCCATGAAGGCCCGCTCCTTGGCGGTGAACCCCATCCACAACGTCGACACCCAGACCGCGGCCGGACGCGCCAAAAACAACGCGCCAACGGCGAGCAATACGCCAGGTCCAGCGAGATAAGCCAAGTCGCGCGGCACGAGGAACAGCCCTAGTACCACGAACATGAGTATGTGCATGGTCCAAGCGAGCCCTTCATGAAAGCGGAGGATGCTGTAGCGGTGCTCGAGACGCCGATTGGATAGCACGACACTCGTCACGTACACCGCCAAAAAACCACTTCCGTACAGGGACTGCGCGAGGGCGAAGGACAACAGCGCGAGACCGAGCGTAAACGCGGGGTACATGCCGCCCGTGTCGAGATCGATGCTGCGATTGATAAATGAGCCGAAGATGCCGGTGAGGAATCCGATGAAGAACCCAACGCCCATCTGCAGCAAAAATAGCACGAGGGTGTACCAGATGGCTTGAGAGATAGAGTGGCCCGTCAACTGTTGCCACTGGATGAGGATGGTCGTCAAAAAAAAGGCCATGGGGTCGTTTGTTCCGGATTCCAGTTCCATCACATCGACCAGTCGGCGCCGGAGTGCGGTGCCTCCGAGGACGCTGAACACGGAGGCCGCGTCCGTCGAACTGGCGGCGACACCAAGCAATGCAGCTGCGACGAGGGACACGTGCAGGAGTTCGTACGCCAGCGCCGTCATGATAGCTGCAGACACCACCACGCCGACGGTCGCCAGCGAGATGGACGGTGCGAAAGCATGTTTGACGCGACGAAGTGACGTGTGGAGGCCACCTTCAAAGAGAATGAAGGCGAGTGCGAGATAGCTCAGGTCCTTCGCCGTCGTGGGGGTGATGGTCTCGAAAACCGCGGGATAAATGGCCGCGTAGACGGCACCAATCCCGACGAAACTGATCAGCGCAGGGAAACCCAACTGTTTATTTACGCGGACGAGCAACACGCCGCACAAAAGAACGACGGCCACGACGAGTGTAATGGTATTCACGAAAGGTCCCCCCGGCAGAGTCAATCCTTCACCATTCTGGCCTTTTCCGGGGGATTTCAAAATGTCCTGGCGCGGCTGAACCCCCTTTTGCTACTGCCCGTCCTTCTGCTCTGCGGCGCGCTCGTCCGCGCGCTTTTTCAGGCGCTCGTTGAACCGCTCCAAGAGGTACAGGAACTGTCTCTGTTCATCCTCCGTCCAGTCGTCGAGCACTTCTGCGTACAGGTTCCGCCGCGCGTTGCGCACTTCCTGCAACTTTTCGATGCCATGCTCGGTCAGTTGCAGCACACTGCTCCTCCTATCCGCAGGCGACAAGTGGCGTTCAATTAACCCCATCTCCACAAGCGGTGGAATTTGGCGACTCACCGTCGAGATGTCGAGCGCGAATGTGGTGGCGTATTCCCTCGGTGTGCATTCTCCGTTTGTATGGAGGAACAGTAACAGTAGGTATGCAGACCGATCTAATTGTGCGGTGCCATACGTGCGCGTGCGGGCAGACTCCACCCTGCGTGCGAACACCGCTACTTCCTGCTCCAGTCGTTGTAGTATATCGTCCACAAAGGTGCACTCCTACTCTGTTATAAATTTTTTTACACAACAAACCTTTTATCAGCCGCCATATAGTTGTATAATACAACTGTTTGTTGACGACGTACAAAGTGGTGCAGACCCACCCGTCGAGCACACGGCAAACAATCATGAACAGGAGGGCACATGTATGTCAACTCACCAACAGGATGAGCTCGAACTCGAGGGTGCACAGTCGAATATCCTGCACCAACCGGCACCCGTCTTTGCCGTGGCATTTGCCTGCATTATCGCATTCATGGGACTTGGCCTGGTCGATCCCATTCTACCCGCCATTAGCTCGCAGCTCCACGCCTCTAAATCTCAAACGGAGTTATTATTCACCAGTTATAACCTTGTCACAGGGATCGCGATGTTAATCACGGGCTTCATCAGTACGCGCATTGGCCCAAAGTGGACTCTTCTCACAGGCCTATTTCTGATTGTCGGCTTCTCGTTCCTCGCTGGACATTCCAATACCATCGGTCAAATCGTCGGCTTCCGCGCTGGATGGGGATTGGGTAACGCCCTCTTCATCGCTACGGCGCTCAGCGTGATCGTCGGCGTCGCACGGGGCACCACGGCGAGTGCCATCATTCTCTACGAAGCCGCGCTGGGCCTGGGCATCTCCGTGGGGCCGTTGCTCGGTGGAACGCTGGGTGCTCACAGCTGGCGAGATCCGTTTTACGGCGTGGCGTGCTTAATGGGAATTGGCTTCATCGCCGTCCTGCTGTTCCTTCGCGGCGTCCCGAAACCGGCGCATCGGACCTCGATAAGCGCACCGTTTAAAGCGCTCAAGTACAAAGGTTTGCTCACACTCGCACTCACGGCGCTGTTCTACAACTTCGGTTTCTTTACACTCTTGGCATACACGCCGTTCCCGCTTCACATGGGCATCCATCAACTCGGATTCGTCTTTTTTGGCTGGGGCATCCTGCTCGCCATCACGTCGGTCTTCGTGGCTCCTCGGCTGGAAGCTCGGTTCGGACTCCTGCCGACGATGTACACCATCCTTACGCTTATCACCGTCACCCTGCTCGTGATGGGATTTGGCGTGCGTTCACAGGCAACTTTGGCGATTTGCGTCATCGTCGTCGGTGCGTTTCTCGGTATCAACAACACCCTGATCACCACAGCGGTCATGGAATCGGCTCCGGTCGAACGCCCGACGGCATCGGCCGCGTACAGTTTCGTCCGATTCGTAGGCGGTGGCATCGCGCCTTGGCTGGCGGGTAAACTGAGTGATACCGTAAGTGCAGCCTGCCCGTTTTACGTAGGGGCGCTCGGCGTAGTCATCGGCATCATTTGCCTGTTCATCGGGCGCAACGCGCTTTCTCACGTCGGCGGCGGAAAATCACATTGACGCACCTCACACAGGTGAAAAAGGAGCGATGGTGTGGAGCTTTATTTTCTTGGCACAGGGGCTGGCATGCCGTCGACTCGGCGAAATGTCACGTCCATCTCGTTACGGCTTAACCAGGAGCGCGGGACCTTCTGGATGATCGACTGCGGGGAGGGAACCCAGCACCAAGTGCTGTCATCCCCCCTGAAACCGAGTCAATTGGAGAAACTATTTATCACACATCTTCACGGCGATCACCTATTTGGACTTCCCGGACTCCTCGGGAGCCGTGCATTCCAGGGCGGACTGACTCCACTTGACATCTACGGGCCGAGCGGGTTGCGCGAGTTTGTCGAAACATCCCTTCGCATCAGTGAAACCCACCTGCCATACGAAGTTCAGGTTCACGAGATCGACGAGGGCCCGATATTTGAAGACCATCAATTCGTGGTCACCTGCCACCAGCTCGCACACGGCGTTCCTTCCTACGGTTACAGGATGGAAGAACGCGCCGCACCTGGTCGACTCAATCAGGCGAAGTTAGAAGACGAGGGCATTGCACCAGGTCCAATCTACGGACAACTGAAGGCCGGGATGGATGTCACCCTGCCAAACGGCAGAGTGCTCCGTGCCAAAACCTACCTGTCTTCGCCGATTCCGGGGCGGAAAGTTGTCATTTTAGGAGATACGACACCGTGTTCAGCAATCGCCACACTGGCCTCTGGCGCAGACGTCCTCGTCCACGAAGCGACGTACGCATCCGCTGACGAGGCAAAAGCGCACGCGCATCATCACTCAACATCCGTCGACGCGGCCACAGCGGCACGCGAGTCTGGGGTCAAGGCGCTCATTCTCACCCATGTGAGCGCACGTTATGACGAAGACGCGCTCTGTGCCCTGCTGCGAGAGGCCCAAGTCATTTTTCCGAATACGTTTCTCGCCTCAGATCACGCATCGATGCCCATTTTGCGGACCGGTGAGGTCAAGGTCTCTACGCCGGTTCCATCTGCTTCGCGAATCGACCCACCGGTTTCAGAACCCACTGATTCAAGGGAATTTCAATAGAACGGGGCTATCCTAAATGCAGAGAGGACAGGTCGAGAGCACCCGCTAGGACGGATGGGCGCACAAGATTCTGTCGGCTACATCATCTAAAATTGGTGTCCTGGAGGGCACAGCCCCCTTATTTTATAGAAAAGCGGCCTCGTAGAAGGCCGCTTTTCACGTATTTACGAACTGTCCCTAGGCCAAAGTGACGTTGACGCCGATCTCTTTGAGCTTATCGAAAAACATCGGGCACGTCTTGGAGACACAGCCGGGATCGTCGATGTCAATTCCCTGTACGCGCGTGCCCATGATGGCCTGGGCCATCGCCACGCGGTGGTCGTCGTACGACGACAGAAGCGTGCCGCTCGGTGTGCCCGGGTGAATCGTGACGCCGTCGCGCCGCTCTTCGACTTCAATCCCAAGGCGACTGAGCGTTTCGCAGATGGCAGCCAGCCGGTCGGACTCATGATGGCGAATATGCTCGACATCGGTGATGGCGATGGGCCCATCTGCAAACGGAGCGAGAAAGGCGAGGGTCAGGGCCTGGTCGGACATTTCCTTCATACTGATGGTCAAGCCACCGCGCAGACGGGCTGGGCCGCGAACTTCGATACCTTGCCCGCCGATGTCTACCGCACAGCCCATGTCCTTTAGGACGTCGACAAAATGAACGTCCGGCTGTCTGGTGTCATAGGAGAGATTTTTCACGCGCACGCGCCCGCCGGTGAGGGCGGCGATGGCCCAGAAATAGCAGGCCGTCGAGGCATCTGCCTCGATTTCGTAATCCCGGCCCTGATACCCTGTGGGGGAGACGGTCATCTCGCTGAGATGGGCATTCGCAACGACTTCACTTCCGAACGCCCGCATCATGTCGAGCGTGATATGTACATATGCGTGCTGCACAATCGTATCGGTAATTTCAACAGTGAGAGGAGCCTTGGCGTACGGCGCCGCAATCAGAACCCCGCTGATGAACTGGCTCGAAACGGACCCGGACATCTGGACGCGGCCCCCGCGAAGGCCGTTTGCAATCAACTGTACCGGCAACGTGTCTTGCCCTTTGGTCAGCGGCTCGATGGTCGCACCCAAATCCCGCAAGGTATTGAACAGTACGCCCATCGGCCGCTCGTTCATGCGCTTGCTGCCCTCGACGTACCACTCTCCGGTTCCTGCGGCGAGCGCGCTCGTCAAAAATCGGGCAGTCGTACCTCCCGCTCCTGTGTAGATGCGCCCATTCGCATTGGGCCAGGAACCCGCAATCCCGTGTACCGTCACCTCGTCCTCGGCGACGTCTACCTTGACCCCGAGTGACCTGAGCGCCTCGATGCACCAATACGCGTCGTCACTGCGCAGGAGGCCGGACAGACGCGACGTGCCTCGTGCGAGCGCGGCGACGATGAGCGCTCGGTTGGTAAAGCTCTTGCTGCCTGGGACGACGAGGTCTGCATCGATGGGCCTAGTCGCAGGGAACATCGACGCACGTGTGACGTCCTGCAAAGCCCACGGCGACCTCGCCTGTAAATCCGCATGGTTCGATGACATACATTCACCTCATAGATTCAAAATTGAGGGACAGATGCGGATCACCGCTGTCCACAGCGACGGCTTGGGGCCGATAGATGGCCAACAGCTCTTTCGCGCGGCCTCTGTTCCCTCCGTCTCGACTGATGTTTCGCTGCACTTCAAACTCGACGAACGACGCGCCTTGATACACTTCGCGAGTGAGTGGCGTGTCGTGATTTGAAATCAGGATGAAAACCCCGCGACTGGCCAAATCTCGCGCCACGCGGGCGAGCCGAATTTGACTCTCCGCCGAAAATCCGCCCGCTTGATAGGACGTAAAGTTCGAGGTGCGACTGAGGGGAATATAGGGCGGATCGCAATAGATCACGTCCCCTGGCTCCGCCTCGCGCATCATCGTTTCGAAGTCGACGTTGTAAAAAGGGACGGCGCGAAATCGCGCATGGAATTCCAACATCTCACGTTCTGGGAAGTAAGGCTTGCGATAACGGCCAAAGGGAACGTTGAACTCGCCGCGCCCGTTCGTCCGATACAGCCCATTGTAGCCGTGGCGATTGAGATACAAAAACAAGGCCGACTTATGCGCGACGTCCGTCGACGCGTTGTACTCGTCGCGCAACTGATAGTACACGTCCGCCGCATTCGTCTCCGGTGTGAACAGTTGACGGCAATAGGAGATAAATTCTACCCCATGTGCCCGAAGCATGTCATACAGGCGAATCAAATCCGCGTTGGAGTCGTTCAGGACATAGTCAGACCTGTCGATGTTTAGCGACACCGCGCAGGACCCGCAAAACGGCTCAATTAAACGGCCGCCATCCGGCAGTGCGCGCCGAATGTGTGAAAGGACCCGGTATTTGCTTCCTGCCCATTTCAAGAATGGTTTCATACTCGACTCCCATCCGCCGCAAATTGCACTCGTCCCCTATTATACAAGAGAACGCGCCGGAATTTATCAATTCTCGCGAGGACTGTCCTCGACGGTCAAGGTGGAAGGCCTCGTATCCAGCCAGCACAAAAGATTGCACACTGGCCCACAGAGTGAAAAAGACCCTTGCACCAGCAATTCATCTGGCCAAGGGTCGCTTCGACGAGTCGAGGAGAGTACTGTACGCGATTACGAAAGCTGCCTCGTTTTCGTTTCAATAGGCGCACGTTCCTTCACTTCCGGAACCTCGAGTGGGTAACCGACGCCAAGTACCCAAATGGTGGCGGTCTCGTCGCTCACGCCTAGAATTTCACGGGCGTTTGGCGTGTTTCCAATGGACGTCCAGCGCGTCCCAGCCCCTTCTGCGTGCGCTGCCAAGCAGAAGTTCTGGATGAAAGCGGAGGTGGCAACGAGGTTCTCGTCGCGTTCTACCGGCTTTTCCGATCCCTGCGACACAATGGCCAACACGAGCGGTGCATCGCCAAAGTTTGGCCTGTGATTCAGTTTTGCGCGCGTCTCTTCCCCAATGACGAGAATCTCCCAGGGTTGGTTCATGCGGTGATTCGGAGCGTAGCTCGCTGCCTCAAGCCACTTTTTCCAGGTGGCTTCGGCGATTGGCTCGGACTTGAACTGCTTAATGTTTCGGCGTCCCACAATAGCTTCTATTGTATCCATGAGAAACTCCCTTCCGTAATCAGCTGACGCACAAATCATACACCAAGTACAGACAATGTCGATGACTATGTGCGAGCGGAAATACGCAAGGTATAGGAAGAGGTGAAGTGGATGGCAAGAGTGAGTGAAAAGGCTTGGGTCTGGTGCCTGATCCCAGCTGGTGTAACGGCGTCCTTGGCCGGCGTGATCGTTGGCTCGCGCATCGCCGCGAACCGAGCTCAGGCGCAAAGAAACCCCGCTGGCCAGAACGGCTCTTGGGGAAACAACCGCGGCCAGCGAAAAGACGCTATGTGTCCAGAGTAAAATCGAGTTTTGCGCGACAGCGCATCAAGGGGTCGCAAGCCAAGGGCTCATACTGAGCCACTTGGGTAACCAGGCGTTTGCGGTGGCGGTGGCGTATCATATCGGCCGTCAATCACCTGGTTACCCTATGTGCAACCCCACCGCACCCGAAGGTTCCATCAATCTGGCCGCATGTGGCAGCGCTTCCTCGACTGTTTCTGCACTTGTCGGCGGCGACCAAATAGAGCATGCTTAAGATCTGTGAACCACTGAACGAAAAAACGGGTGATGATATGAACGAAATGACGAACCGTCAGGAGGACCTGTTGGCAGCCCTCGGCCAGAGCATCCATCCTGTGTCCGGGCAAGCCTTGGCCAAACAGTTAGGGGTGACGCGCCAAGTGGTGGTACACGATATCGCACTGCTGCGCGCGATGGGCCACCGCATCCTCGCGACGCCAAAAGGGTATCTGATTCAGTCGACACAGTCGGTACAGACGGCACTGGTAGCCGTATCTCACAAGCCAGAACAAACCCCGACTGAGCTCAACATCTTTGTCGACTGTGGATTGCGCGTCATCGACGTGCGAGTGGAGCACCGCGTGTACGGCGAAATCGTCGCCAATTTATACCTGTCGTCCCGGCGCGACGTCGAGCACTTTCTCGCGAAAATTCAATCGGAGCGCGCGCCGTTTCTCTCATCGCTCACAGGTGGTATCCACTATCATCTCGTCGAGTTCGATCACGCCGACCAACTCACGGACGCCATCGCACAACTTCGGTCTGCTGGAATTGTGGTGATCGACTGACGAGATCGCTTCTCCGGCCAGCCGCCCCACCAGCCCTATGCGTCGCTGGCCCGCCATCGACCTACCAAATAAAAATCCTTTACAACCGTGTCCAAACAGGTGTATATACAGCGGTGTACTCTTAATCTGGGAGGTGTTTTGGTTGGCTCATCAGAGACAGGCTGTATATGGCGACAAAGTGATGAAAGTCGAGCCGTTTAGCGTTGAAAAAGTGCCGCGACAAGAGCGACACGGGAACGCTTTCGGACAATTTACGCTGTGGCTGGGCAGCAATCTGACCATTGCCGACTACGCACTGGGCTTTATTCCGGTATCGCTCGGAATGTCTTGGATTTGGGCAATCATCGCGATTCTCATCGGCAATATCGTCGGCGCCGTCGTACTCGGGCTCTGTTCCGCGATGGGACCGACCTACGGACTGCCGCAACTGATCATTACGCGGGCGACCTTCGGCCGCGTCGGGGGTTATGTCCCAGGCCTCTTGAACTTCGTGAGCACGATTGGCTGGTTCACAGTCAACAACATTTTGGGTTCCTTTGGACTTCATGCCTTGTTCCCTGGCCTCTCCTTCGCGGCTGCGTCCGTCATTTTGGTGGTCGTGCAGGGCATAGTGGCCATGCTGGGACACAATTTTATCCATGCATACGAGCGGGTCATGTCTGTAGTACTCGGCATTGTGTTCGCAATTGTCACCATCATCAGCCTGACACACTGGACGAAGCTTAGCGCCTATCACGCGGTCAATCACAATCTGGCGCTTGGAATCATGGTCGTCGTTGGTGCGACATTCTCCTACCTCGGAAGCTGGGGACCTTACGCGTCGGATTACAGCAGATACCTGAGTCCAGAGGCGAGCAAAGTGCGCGTCGGGTTCGCGGCAGCGATCGGATCTTTTATTGCCTCCGCTTGGCTCGAGATAGTCGGCATGTTCGTCGCTGTCTTAGCGGCAGGTCACAGTGCGAATCCGATTGATGCGTTGCACAGGACGATGGGGGGATTTGGCGCCATCGCCACCGTCGCCATCATCCTCGGCGGCACGGCGGCAGATGCCATCAACCTGTACTCCAATTCCCTGTCGGTCCGGGCACTCGATATCAAAATCCCGAGATGGCTGCTCGTCGTGCTGGCAAGTATTATTGGCCTGCTCCTGAGCTTGCTCGGACGCGGTCAGTTTGAAAGCAACTTCGAGAATTTCCTCCTGCTCATTGGGTATTGGATCACGCCGTGGATGGGCGTCCTCCTCGCCGACTTCTACGTGCGCAACAGGCAGGCGGGTGACATCGAGTCCCGCTCGTTCCAGTGGGCCGGATTCGTCAGTTTCCTGGCTGGCATCGTCGTCTCCATCCCATTCATGGACAACGCGCTGTACCAGGGACCAATCTCAGCCGCATGGCACGGGTTAGACCTGGCGCTCTACGTCGGATTCCTCGTCTCGTTTGTGCTCTACCTCGTGCTCAAACGGTCCACTGGCCGGGAATATGGAGCATCTTCGACCTTCTAAAGGCGTTTTCAGGCGAACAATCGAAAAGACGCGGCCGCCCTCGGGGACTCCGAGCGGCGGCGGCCGCGTCTTTTTTTGCAGTCGTGATGGAGTTCATTCTTTGACAAAACGGCGCTGTGTCTTCTTTCCGTCGTATGAAAAAATAGCTTCTCTGCCTTCGACGACCGTCTGCAGGTGACAATTGCGACCCCAAACCCGATGGAGATACGGCATCGTCTTCTCGAGATGCTTTAAATCCAGCTCGACTCCCTCGTACTCATGCTTGATATACAGCTCGCCATTCCGGTTGTAATCCCCGTCCTCGACGTACAGGACAGGAATGCCGCCGTTGACGCGAGATGCGACAATCGTATCGCGAACCTTTTCCCAGTCCGTGTCCACGATCCGCCAATCGTTGCCCACCTTTTGATACAGGTACAAGTCGAGATCTTCAACCAACTGTTTCGTGAGGTAATTTCTCAGGAAGGAGACGTCGTTCTCCATATCCCGCACCTCAAACATTTTCGCGCGACCCTGCCCCGGTTCGCGATGGTCCCGTTCGCGCTCTTCTGACGTCGGATCATTCCACCGCTTCTCGATGTCCTCCCAAATCGCCAACCCGATGTGGTAGGGGTTGATGGACGTCCGCGAAGGCAAGACGACCCCGGAGTGCATCTTCGCGAATTCCACAGCCTCCTCATCAGTGAGGTTCATATCCCGCATAATGCGCAGATGCCAGTATGTCGCCCAGCCCTCGTTCATGATTTTCGTCTCCATCTGCGGCCAGAAATACAACATCTCCTCGCGCAGGATGGAGAGAATGTCCCGCTCCCACTCCTCGAGCACCGGACTGTTCTCGATGATAAACAACATGACGTCCTTTTGTGCGGCGCGCGGCTTCACCATCGGCTTTTTCTGGCGCCGTTCCTCTGCGGCTTCACCAATCGCCCAGAGGTCGTCGTAGGGAGACGAGGTGTGGTCCGCGGACTGGAATACCGGATCGTATTCCCCTCGGCGATTCCGGTATTGTTGCTGCTTCACCTTCGCCCGTGCATTCCGCCCATCAGTCGATGCGTCCACGTGCTCCGACAGCGCCAGCCCCGCGTCAAGCAGGCCCTCCACGGCCTCCCTGCCGTGTTTCAGCTCATATTGGCGAATGCGTTCTGCACTCGATGCCATCCGCTCGACCATGTCTCGAGACGTATACCGAAACGTCGCATTATTCTTAAAGAAGTCACAGTGCGCCAGGACGTGCGCGCAAACGGTCTTATTTTGAAGCAGCGTGTTCCCGTCAAGCAAAAACGCATAACACGGGTCAGAGTTGATGACGAGTTCGTAGATGCGACTCATGCCTAGGTCGTATTCGAGTTTCATCCGATGGAACGTCTTTCCAAAACTCCAATGGTGGAACCTCGTCGGCATCCCATAGGCACCAAACGTATAGATCACGTCGGAAGGACATACTTCGTAGCGCATGGGATAAAAGTCGAGCCCGAAGTCCCTCGCGAGTTTGGTCATCTCGTCAATACTCGCTTCAAGCGCGGCCATTTCCTCGTGGTTCATGCGCTTTTCACCCCATCGCGCCGCGAAAAGAAATGCTTTAGAGCGGCGTACACTTCCGTTTTGTCCCGGATGATAAACTTTCGAAACTCCGGCATGTCAAGTTTGGCAAAGGCGTTCATCATCGTCGAGTTACGCGAGTATTGATTCACTTCGGCGTACCCCAACATTTGCGATTTGGTGCTGAGCTCCTTCACCAGTCTCACGCACTTCTCGTTGTCAGACGTTAGATTGTCGCCGTCCGAGAAGTGGATCGGATAAATATTGTACCTATCAGGTGGATACTCTTGCTCGATCATCCGAAGTGCAAAATCGTACACCGAGGAGCAAATCGTTCCACCGCTCTCGCCTTTCGTAAAGAAATGTTCCTCGGTGACCTCATGCGCTTCTGTGTGATGCGCGATATAGCGAATGTGCACGTTGTCGTACTTCGTCCGCAAGAAGCGAGTCATCCAGAAGAAAAACGTTCGAGCACAATATTTCTCAAACAGCCCCATTGAGCCGGATAAGTCCATCATCGCGAGAATCACAGCATTTGAGTCTGGTTGTTCAATTTCCTCCCAGGTTTTATACCGCAAATCATCCGGAAGAATCTGCGTCTTATCTGAACCGGCTCGAGCGTTGCGCCGAATCGACTCCAAGAGTGTCCGCTTTTTGTCGATGTTGCCGGATAACCCCTTCTTGCGCACGTCCCGAAACTCGATACTCTCCGTAATCATCCTGTCGGGCGTCTTATCTACCAGATCAGGTAGTTCAAGCTCGCTGAAGAGGAGCGCCTGAATATCCTCCAAGCTCACATCTGCCTCAGTGTAATCCACACCCGGCTGTTCACCGGCTCCCTCGCCCTTACCCGGCTGTTGTTTGTCCGGTTTTCCCTGCGCGATAACGTCCCCGACTTGCGAATCCCCTTGCCCCGTACCTGCATGGCGACCCTTCTGGAAGTTGTAACGAATCCGATACTCCTCAAGCGAGCGAATTGGCACTTTAACAATTTGACGTCCGTTGCTCATGATGAGGCTTTCGTCACTGACGATATCGGCGAGATTGTCCTTGATGGCCTGCTTTACTTTGTGGCGATGTCGGTCCTGATCCTGCTGTCCTTTGCGATGGAGCGACCAGTCTTCCCTTTGCAGTGAGAAATAGGTATTCGACACGTTTCATCTCCCCTTTCGGGTCGGCAACACACTTTAGCGGTTTAAGAGACTTCCCGTGTATCGCAACAGTTCGTTGGCGCACGACGGGCAGTATCCATGTTCGTCAATCAGTCGTGCTGTCACCTCGTTGATTTTCTTCAGATGTGTCTCGTCCGGCGTCTTCGAGGAGGTCGTAATCTTGACGACATCCTTCAAATCGGCGAACAACTTCCTCTCAATGGCCTCCCGCAGCCGCTCATGCGAGTGATAATTGAACTTTTTGCCACGGCGGGCGTACGTGGAGATGCGAATGAGGATCTCCTCGCGGAAAGTGCGTTTGGCGTTCTCCGAAATGCCAATTTGTTCTTCGATGGAGCGCATGAGGCGTTCGTCGGGATCGAGCTCTTCCCCCGTCAGCGGGTCTTTCAATTTCTGCCAGTTACAGTACGCCTCCACGTTGTCGAGGTAGTTGTCGAGCAACGTCTTGGCGGATTCCTCAAAGGAATAGACAAACGCCTTCTGAACTTCGGTCTTCGCCATCTCGTCAAACTCTTTCCGAGCGAGCGCTACAAAGTTCAGCAGCCGTTCCCGATCCTCCGCGCCGATGGACGCGTGTTGGTCGAGTCCGTCCTTAATCGCCCGTAGGACATCTAATGCATTGATGCACTGCGTGTCACGGCGAATGAGTGCGGTCGATATGCGGTTGATGATATAACGGGGATCTAGCCCAGACATCCCCTCATCGGAATATTCCGTTCGCAGTTCTTTCAAGTCCGCGTCCTTCATCCCTTCCACTGTCTGACCGTTGTACAAATACAGCTTTTTCAGCAAGTCGACGCCCTGCTTCTTCGATTCCTTGAGGCGCGTCAGGATGGAGAAAATGGCCGCCGTGCGCAGTGCGTGCGGCGCAATATGCACGTCTTTCAGGTCGCTTTGGTGCACGAGCTTGTCGTAGATTTTCACCTCGTCGTCGACGCGCAGGTTGTACGGTATCGGCATCACAATCATGCGCGACTGCAGTGCCTCATTCTTCTTGTTCGCTACAAAGCTGCGATACTCAGCCTCGTTCGTATGTGCCACAACCAATTCATCTGCAGAGATGAGTGCAAAGCGCCCGGCCTTGAAATTTCCTTCTTGCGTCAGGCTCAGCAAGTGCCACAAAAACTTCTCGTCGCACTTGAGCATCTCCTGAAACTCCATGATGCCGCGATTCGCTTTATTGAGTTCGCCGTCGAAGCGGTACGCCCGAGGGTCGGATTCGGAGCCGAATTCGGTGATCGTAGAAAAGTCGATACTGCCGGTTAAATCGGCGATATCCTGCGACTTGGGGTCAGACGGACTAAACGTTCCGATGCCAATTCGGCGGTCTTCTGACATCACCACGCGCTCGACGGGTACTTGCTCGATATGGCCGCCGTAGCTCTCGTCAAGACGCATGCGGCAACTCGGGCACAAGTTCCCTTCGATGCGGATGCCGAACTCGCGTTCAAACTCATTGCGCAACTCCAGCGGAATGAGATGAAGTGGCTCCTCGTGCATCGGACATCCCTTAATCGCGTAGAGGGCTCCGTCCGGCGTTTTCGAGTACTGCTCCATCCCACGTTTGAGCATCGTGACGATGGTCGATTTGCCGCCGCTGACCGGGCCCATCAGCAACAGAATGCGCTTGCGCACGTCTAGGCGCCGCGCCGCTGCATGGAAATACTCTTCCACCAGCCGTTCGAGTGTACTGGACAAGCCGTACATCTCAGTCTCAAAAAACGAATAGTGGTGATGTCCATCCGCGTCGGTGTCGATTCCCGCGCTGGAAATCATGTCGTATATACGAGCGTGTGCTGTCTTGGCCACGCTGGGATGCTCCCTGACGATCTCGATATATTCATGGAACGTCCCCTCCCAACGAAGTCCCTCTTCCTCCGCGCGGTAGGTGTTGAGTCGGTCAAGAAAACTCATGGTCCCATCCTCCTCCAGGTGCAAGTCTTACAAGCGACCGTTACAACCGACTTACAACGGACTCTCCGTGCGACAAGACAAATCCGTCCGCGTTTCTTCATCCTATTCGGACCTGGCTTGACTACATGCCCATGCTTTGCTTGGCAACCGCTGTACTACGTGCTCACAAAAGCCGTCTCTTCTCGCTCGCGAAACGGGAATTCGGCGGCATTCTGTGTGATCATATTTATACGTGTTTGACCTTCAAAGTGGGATAAATATGCGGAGTGTTTTTGAGGTAAAGAAAGAGGATGTGAAGGAGTGAGCGGGATATACCCGCTCGCTTTGCGGCAAACGTCAATCCGGTTGCCTGCGCCCCCGTCCCGCGAGCAGGGTGTAGACCACTACCGCACCGACGTCACAAACGGCGATGACTACGCCCATCGGCACGTCTGTGTGGCTTCCGCCAAGTCCGACGAGCGGCGATGCCACAGCGCCGAGAAGCAACTGTGCCACACCGATGAGCGCGGCGGCGCTGCCGGCGGACCGGGCTTGGTTTTGCATGGCCAAGGCGGATCCGATAGTCCCCACCACCCCGACGCTCGAAACGAGCAGGAACAAAGTGGGAAGCACGCCCGCCAATCCGAAGTGAAAGAGTACGGAGGCGAGCAGCGCTAGTCCTCCACATGCCGCGATGCCAATGCCACTTCGAAACAGCAGCACATCCGCTACCCGACCCGCGAGCACGCCAGACGTTCGCGAAAACAAAATGATACCGAGGCCATTGATGGCGAAACACACGCTGAACATCTGCGGAGATAATCCGTAAATGTTTTGGAGGACAAATGGAGATCCGGAGATGTACCCGAACATCGCTGCATTGACGAGGCCCTGCGACAGCGCATATCCGATAAATGTGCGCTCGCGCAAGAGCACCGAAAACGTCGAAACAGTCTCGGCGACGCCGCCTGACCGCCTGTGTTCAGGATGCAGCGTCTCGCGAAGCGCCAAGCTCGCCGTGACGAACATGCCAATGCCGAGGCCCCCGAGCACGACAAATACGCCACGCCAGGACATCACGCGCAGCAACTGACCGCCGAGCACGGGCGCGAGAATGGGGGCCACACCGTTGACGAGCATCAGGAGCGAGAAAAAGCGCGTGAGTTCTGGCCCCGAGTACAAATCGCGGGCGATGGCTCGCGCGATGACAATCCCGGCCGCACCCGCGAAACCCTGAACGAAGCGCAGCGCGACAAGCAACCAGATGTTCGGCGTCACGGCGCAGACGAACGACGCCAGGACATAGACCGCCAGCCCAGTCAGCAGCGGACCGCGGCGCCCGCGCGCATCGCTGAGTGGGCCAGCCACTAATTGTCCCAGTGCCAATCCGATGAGACACAAAGTGATACTGAGCTGGACGACCGACGTCGATGCGTGTAAATCCTTCGCGATGACGGGCAATGACGGCAAGTACATGTCGATGGACAGCGGGGCCAACGCAGTCAGCGAGCCGAGAATCGCCGCCGTCCGAAACCGCCGCGAGGTCGCCCACTGATGATCCACTGCGGTATGTACGGTGTTCATGAAATGTCCTCCTCCCTCTCCAGTTCTGTATCTTCGTCGCACCCTCGCAGGGTCGGGTGCGTGCGGCAACCCCACCTTCCACAGTTTATGGGTCACACACCATATCTAGGAGCGGATGTGTCGACCGAGCCACCGCAAAGCGTCCGGTATCTGCTTCTGCCAGACGCCCCAGATATGATTTCCTGGCCCTACGTGATAGTCGACTTCTGCACCGCGATCGATTAAAATGTCGCGCATTGCCTCGTTGTACTCGTAAAAATTGTAGATGCCAGAGGGCGTCTTCGCCTCTCGCTCCTCGTCCCCGATAAACATATAGGCGGCCAACCTGCTCAAGTCGGGCTCCTCATCAATGCGCCGCTGAACAGGCGGAAAGTATGCGCCAGAAAACAAGATCAGGGTATGAAAGTACTGTGGATACGCCAGCATAAAACTGAGTGACGCCACGGCTCCGAGCGAGATACCGGCCATCATCCGGGCGTTCGGGTCGACTGCGTACAAGTCGTCCAACATGGGCATGCATTCGTCGACCACAAAGTGCTGATAGGCTTCGTGACGGGCACCATCCATCGCGTAGTCGTTTCGGCGCTCGTCCAAATTGACGGCGATCCCGGCGATGAGAAATGGTGGAATCTCACCACTTGTCATCAACTCATTGGCGATGGTCGCCACGCGCCCATGCGTAAAAAACTCTAAGCCGTCGTGACAGTACACGATGGGCAACGGCGAGTCGGATTTGTAGGAATGTGGGACAAACACCTTGATCGTCCGTTCTTCGTTTAAGTTCTGGCTATAGAGGGTGTGGGATTCGATCTTTCTTTGCTGAGTACTCACAGAAACCATCTCCTTCTCGTCTTCTTCGCGTGTACAAATACAAGCCTCACCTGTGCGCGGATTGGATGCAGCGAACTTCGTAGACGCTTTTCGACAGGGCGCGTTCCTTCTTTAGTAAAAGAAAGCGCTGTACTAAACTGTTATAGTCTCATTGCACTATTATTCTATAACAGTAAATTGTGCGTGACACGAAAGTGATTCGCACACTCCAACATTGTGTATTATAATATTTGTTGAACTGTATCACTACGTGCGTGTGCCGTTCGCTTCGACAGGACGGCTGGGTGAATACATAGGCACACACGCTATCATCGCTACACAGCTTTCGGAATGAGGTGACGAATATGGGCAAAACGGTCTCCGAACACGCCGTTCCGTACGTACAAGTGTTAGACGAGAACGGTAAAGTGACCGATAAAGAATTGCTTCCGAATTTGACTGACGATCAACTGCGCGAAATGATGAAACGCATGGTGTTTACGAGAATTCTCGACCAACGTGCCATCAAATTGACGCGGCAAGGACGTCTTGGCTTCTATGCGCCTGTTGCAGGTCAAGAGGCATCGATGATCGGAAGTGAGTTTGCGACGGACAAGGAGGACTTCGTCGTCCCTGGCTATCGCGATCTCCCACAGTGCGTGTACCACGGGTACCCTTTGTACAAGTTGTTCCTCTACTCACGTGGTCATCAAGAAGGGGGCCGCGTCCCTGATGACGTGAACGTCATGATGCCGCAAATCATCATCGGCGCACAAATCGTCCAAACGGCGGGTATCGCACTTGGTTACAAACTGAAGGGCGAGAAACGCATCGCCATCACGTACACCGGTGACGGGGGTACCTCCCAGGGCGATTTCTACGAAGGAATGAACTTTGCGGGTGCCTACAAGGCTCCAGCTGTGTTCTTCGTACAAAACAACCAGTATGCCATCTCCGTCCCTCGCGAAAAGCAAACTGCCGCGGAAACGTTGGCACAAAAGGCAATCGCAGCGGGTATCCCAGGCGTACAGGTCGACGGGATGGACATTCTCGGCGTCTACGCTGCCGTGAAACAAGCGGCTGATCGAGCACGTGCCGGCGAAGGGCCCACCCTCATCGAGGCCGTCACGTTCCGCTATGGACCACACACCATGTCTGGTGACGACCCGACTCGCTACCGCACGAAGGAAACGGAAGCGACTTGGGAGAAGCGGGATCCGCTGGTGCGCTTCCGCACGTACTTGACGGAAAAGGGCCTCTGGTCTGACGACGAGGAACAGCAGGTCATTGAAGCTGCAAAAGACACCATCACCGAAGCGCTCAAGCAAGCGGACAGCGCGGCGAAGATGAAGGTTGAGGACCTCATCGATGTGATGTTTGAAGAACCTACGACGGCACTAAAACGCCAACGTGCTGAAATAAATGGCGAGGGGGCGAACTGAGATGGCACAAATGACCATGATTCAAGCCATCACCCATGCACTTGACCTCGAGTTGGCACGCGACGAAAAGGTACTGCTTTTCGGAGAAGACGTGGGCAACAACGGCGGCGTGTTCCGTGCGACGGAAGGGCTGCAAAAGAAATACGGCGAAGACCGCGTGTTTGATACGCCTCTGGCAGAGAGCGGCATCATCGGTCTCGCGAACGGCTTGGCTGTTCAGGGCTTTCGTCCTGTACCGGAAATTCAATTCTTCGGATTCGTGTTCGAAGCGTTTGACCAAATCGCAAGTCAAATCGCGCGCTTGCGCTACCGTTCCGGCGGGCGTTTTCACGCACCGGTGACCATTCGCTCCCCGTTCGGCGGCGGCGTTCGAACACCAGAGCTGCACTCGGACAGCTTGGAAGGGCTATTCTTGCAATCGCCTGGCATAAAAGTTGTCATCCCAAGCACGCCGTACGATGCAAAGGGCTTGTTGCTTTCCGCCATTCGCGATAATGACCCGGTCATCTTCCTCGAACACATGCGCCTGTACCGGTCTTTCCGTCAGGAAGTGCCGGAAGAGGAATACACCATTCCGCTTGGCAAAGCCAACGTCGTTCGCGAAGGCAAGGACGTTACTATCGTCACCTACGGCGCAATGGTCGGCGTCTCCCAAAAGGCCGCAGACCAATGGGCGAAGGACAAGGGCCTGCAGGCAGAGGTCATCGACCTGCGCACCATCAGCCCAATCGATATCGAAACCATCGCGGCATCGATTCAGAAGACGGGACGCGCTATCGTCGTCCAAGAGGCTCAACGCTCGGCTGGCGCAGGTGCGGAAATTGTGGCACAGATCAACGAGCAAGCCATCTTCCACCTGGAAGCACCGGTACTGCGCGTGACCCCGCCTGACACGGTTTATCCGTATGGCCTCATCGAGGATGAGTGGTTGCCCACGCAACAATCCGTTCTCGCCGCTTTGAATAAAGTCGTTAGTCTCTAATACCTGGAGGTGAACACTCGATGGCATTGTTTGAATTGCCGCTCCCAGAGCTAGGTGAAGGTCTGCATGAAGGCCGCATCAGCAAATGGCTCGTAAAACCAGGCGACAAAATCGAAGAAGATGACGCAATCGCCGAAGTTGAGAACGATAAATCGTTGGTCGAGTTACCTTCGCCCGTCACCGGTACGGTAAAGGAACTGAAAGTGCAAGAAGGGACCACCTCCGTCGTCGGCGATATCCTGATGATCATCGACGTAGAGGGAGATCTCCCCGAAGGCGCAACAGCCCACGCCGCCGGCGCTGCACAGGGCGAACCCGCGCAAGCCTCGACAGAGACCGCACAGGCACAGGCGTCGGCCGAGCAGACGAAGTCGACCGCGCCTGCCGCTGCGGCAGATGTCAAGAGTTCGGCGCGTGACGTGCTCGCCACACCTGGCGTCCGCAAGTATGCGCGCGACAAGAGCGTCGACATCACAAATGTCACTGGCACTGGCAATCATGGCAAAGTGACGAAGGAAGACATCGACAAGTTCTTGGCGGGTGGCAACCAAGCTCCGGCAGTCGAAGCTGCCGTCGAGACCAAAGAGGCGGCTGCACTGACGAAAGTCACGCAAGTCAGCGGCGACGAAGTCGAGGAACGCGTAGCGCTTCCGATGATTCGCCAAGCGATTGCCAAGGCTATGGTGAAGAGCGCCTACACCGCTCCGCACGTGACACTCATGGACGAAGTAGACGTCACAGAGCTCGTCAAGCTCCGCAAGGAGATAAAGCCCTTGGCTGCGGAACGCGGCACCAAGATCACCTATTTGCCGTTCATCGTAAAGGCGATGATCGCAGCACTGCGTCAAAGCCCACAATTGAATTCCACACTCGACGAGGAAAAACAGGAACTCGTATTGAAACATTACTACCACATCGGTATCGCAACAGACACCGACAGAGGTCTTCTCGTGCCGGTCGTACGCCATGCGGACAAGAAGAACATGTGGACCATTGCGGACGAAATCACCGATTTGGCAACACGTGGTCGAGCTGGTAAATTGGCACCGAACGAAATGCGTGGCAGCACCATCTCCATCACGAACATCGGCTCCGCGGGCGGCATGTTCTTCACACCGATCATCAACTACCCAGAGGTCGCCATCCTCGGTGTCGGACGCATCACCGAAAAGCCGATCATTCGCAATGGCGAGTTTGCAGTTGGAAACATGATGTCACTTGCCCTGAGCTTTGATCACCGCGTTATCGACGGTGCTCTCGGCCAGCGCTTCATCAACGACATCAAGCGTTTGTTGGAGAACCCGCGTCTCTTAATCTTGGAGGTGTAATTCATGGTCGTAGGCGAGATGTTGGAAGAGGTTGAGGTTCTAGTCATCGGTGCGGGCCCTGGCGGATACGTCGCCGCTATCCGCGCAGCGCAACTCGGGAAGTCGGTCACCATCGTAGACAAAGCTGAACTCGGCGGCGTCTGCTTGAACCGTGGTTGTATCCCATCCAAGGCACTGATTTCGGCTGCTCATCAATATGAGTCGGCGCGTGAGTCAGCATTCCCTGGAATCGAATCCACGGCGAAGTTGGACTACAAGAAGGTCCAAGAGTGGAAGCAATCTGTCGTCAACAAGATGACAGGCGGCGTACAGTCCCTCATGAAGGGGAACAAAATTACGGTCATCGATGGCGAAGCCTTCTTCACGAAGCCGGATGAAGTGCGCATTATGCACGAAAACGGTGGCCAGCGTATCAAATTCGAACAGTGTATCCTCGCGACCGGGTCGCGTCCGATCGAGCTGAAATCCCTGCCGTACGGCAAACGCGTGCTCTCTTCGACGGAAGCACTCTCGCTCGACGAAGTGCCAGAGCGCTTGATTGTAGTCGGCGGTGGGTACATCGGTGCGGAGCTCGGTCAGACGTTCGCGAAGTTCGGTTCGAAAGTGACCATCATTGAAGGCTTGGATAGCATCCTCGCCGCATTTGACAAACAGATGGTTCGCCTGGTCGAAAAGAACCTGAAGAAGTACGATGTCGAGATTGAGACCAAAGCCATGGCCAAGTCAGTCGAAGAGACAGACAATAGCGTAAAGCTGACCTACACGGACAAGTCTGGCGAAGAGAAGACGATTGAGGCGGACTATCTGCTCGTCACCGTCGGACGCCGACCGAACACCGACGAATTGGGTCTGCAAGACGCTGGCATCGAAGTCGGTGACAAGGGTCTCATCAAGGTGGATGGCCAATGCCGCACCACCAACCCGAACGTGTACGCCATCGGCGATATCGTCCCTGGCGCCGCATTGGCACACAAGGCGTCTTACGAGGGCAAGGTCGCAGCCGAAGCGATTGCAGGCATGCCGAGCGTCGTCGACTACCGTTGTATTCCTGCGGTCGTCTTCTCGGATCCTGAGATGGCATCCGTCGGCCTGTCCGAAGACGAGGCGAAGAAAGAGTACACGAGTGTCTCCGTAGGCCGTTTCCCGTACGCCGCAAACGGCCGTGCAACAGCCCTAAATCAGACGGAGGGCTTCGTGAAACTGATTGCGGATAAGGAAACAGGTGTCCTGGTAGGCGCGCAAGTGGTTGGCTATGAAGCATCCAACCTGATTGCAGAACTCGGTCTTGCGATTGAGATGAGTGCAACACTTGAGGACATCGCGTTGACCATTCACGCTCACCCAACTCTTGGAGAAATGGTGATGGAGGCCGCCGAAGTGGGCTTGGGATCGCCAATCCACATCGTCACTCGCTAAACCAGCTTCTCTCGCAAAAAAGGGCCGTCCCAGACGTCATCGAAGATGACTGGGATGGCCCTTTTTCATCTACGCCATTCAGGCTTCCTGCAACGAGCCTTGCCACCTAACCAACAACCTAGCGTCAGGAACGTACCGGCGGCAGTCCTTTCACAAAGCGCAATACTTCCTCAAGAGTACCTTGATGCTCGAAGTGGAACGTGCCCAGTTCACGGTCAATCAAGTTGTCCGTTACGAGATACGTGCGAATCCCTACGTGTCCAGCCGCCCCGTCCTCTTGTACGTCGTTTCCAATCATCATGCACTCATTCGGAGCCAGGTCCAAGGCATCCAAGATCTCCAGAAAGTACTTCGGATTGGGCTTGCAAAAATGGCTGTTTTCCATCGTCGTCACGAGCCTGAACCAGGATTCATCAAGCCCTGCCCAGCGCATTCTCGACTGTGTTGCGACCTCCGGAAAGATGGGATTCGTCGCCAGCACCAACTGGTACCCTTTGTCGTACGCAGTTCGACATATTTCCCGCGCAATGTTCGTCGGGGATGTCAAATCCTGCAGTTCCTGAAACGAGGAAGCGTAAAACGCCTCGAAAATTGGCCAAATCTGCGCTTCCTTCTCGGACTCGTTGTCGAAAAGCGCCCGACGAAACTTGTCCAGGTTCGTCAGGTGCACAACTTCGTTCTCCACAACGCGCCGCATTGCACCTAAGATCCACGGCGCCACTTCGTGCGGGTGAACGTGGTCTCGCAAGTGCGGCACCAGGCGTTCGAAGTATCCTCTCATGAACGAATCCAATTCGAACGGTAAGAGCGTGCCGTCGAGATCGAACAGGAGTGTCGTGAGCATATGTCTACACCATTCCTGGGAAGCCATTCTGACGCAACGCTTCAAATGCGACGATCGCGACCGCGTTCGACAGGTTCAAGCTCCTCGCCTTTGCGTCGTTCCGCATTGGAATGCGAATGACGTCGTCACGGTGAGCATCCAGCACATACCTTGGCAATCCAGCTGTCTCCTTGCCGAAAACGAGGAAGTCATTCATGCCAAACTGAACGTCGGTATACCACTGTCCGCCTTTTGTAGACGCGTAGTAAAACCGCCCTTCGGGATGAGTGTCCCAAAGTTCTTGTAAAGAGTCGTAGTAGGTGAGATCGAGCAAGGACCAATAATCGAGACCGGCACGCTTCAATTGTCGGTCGTCGGTTGAGAACCCGAGCGGTCGAACCAGGTGCAGCGAACTGCCTGTCACTGCGCACGTTCGGGAAATATTCCCCGTGTTCGCCGGGATCTCGGGTTCTACAAGTACGATGTTCATGTAGATACCTCCACCATTCTAATGCCATGAACAGTTTAGCACGTTCGTCGACGCAACAGAATGCTGATGGAGGTTCCGGCCGCCCTGTTTACGACGGCTGATCAGGCAGGTGAACGAACGCATACTTTGTGCGCTCTGTCCACGCTCGACTGTCATAGTACGTATACGGCCGATGGTAACTCGGGTCCGTATGTGCATTGACCAGCGGATTCCCCGAGTCATCAAAATCAGTCACAATGGTACTGTGATGGTACGTGCCGGATCCATTCCAATCGTAGAACACGAGGTCCCCCATCTTTAATTCCGATGGCGTGGACACCAGTTTTGCACCCACCTTCCTGCGCAGGTAGCGGTATAGCGCGTTGGAGGTAGCCCAGCTGTAACTCCACGATCCCTTCCTGTTTTGTACCCACCACCCGCTATCCCGCTTGCCGATGCCGGTCATCGGCAGCCCGCCAGCATGGAGACACTGTGAAATAAAATTGGTACAATCGTCCGCGATCCTAGGATAACGTGGGTTGAAATCGTCCCACCACACATCGGCGTAACGTGTGGCACGAACGCGATCATAGATCGCTTTACGCTGTGGATTCTGCGGTGTGCGCAGCGACTCTTCTATCCGAGGACCGACGTCCTCGTGCAAGAACGACTTGCCGTCGCTTGTCTCTTCCGCCTTCTGCAGGCGCCAAGATGTGTCGACATACCTCCACACCTGTCGGTGGACAATCGTCCGACATTCCACAGAAGGCGTGCGCGCATCCGTATACGCCCAGCAGATTTTCTCTACCGCGGTGACGTGTACCGTTTCCTTATCCTCTGCCACCTGCATGTCGACGATGTCGATATTGGTGTGTGCCCGACCCAATCGCTTGCCTTGGGCGAGATACGCCTGGCGTTTTCGTTCCGCCTGATGAACCGCCCTTGTCAACCATTTCGGACGGGTTCCATCTGGGATTACCCCCAAAAATAGGGACTCATTTTTTCTCAGCCAGTTTTGCGTGCGTGCGTCAAAATATTGACGAACCGCTTCAATACATGATTTCACCGCACCACACCTCACAGTTTAATGCTGTATTCTATGACAAACGCCGTGACTTGTGCATCATCTCCGGGGTGACTCATGAAACCCGGAATGAATTATGCTATACTACTCCGTGGAGCGCTGTTCTGTATGATGAGACAGAGGGGGAGCCATCCTTGGCGGACAATATCACCACATCGACGACAGTCCGCGCGGTCGAAAGAGCGCTAGACATCCTACTCTATTTTGCAAAATCCCCGCGTGAATTGAGCTTGAGTGAAATTGCGCGCGAGGTTGGGCTACACAAGAGTACGGCACATCGCCTGCTGCTGTCGCTACAGACAAAGGGGTTTGTTCGCAAACAGCCGGGATCGGACAAATACATATTGGGCTGGAGTGTGCTCGAACTCCTCGGGAATGTGTACCTGTCAGACGAGTTGACGACATTGGCGCTGCCTGAAATGGCAAAGTTGCGGGATGTCACCGGCGAGACCGTGAGCCTCTACATTCGGTCAGGTATCGAACGAATTCGAGTTCAAGCCGTCGAGAGCAACGAACCGATTCGCAACGTGGTCGCCATCGGAAAGAAATATCCGCTGTACATTGGCGCGTCCGGGAAAGTCCTGTTGGCATTTGCGGACGAAGCGGTGGTTGAAGAGGTTTTCTTGCGGGAACAAATCCCTCTCGACTTCGCGCGTGAGGATTTGTTGCGCCAATTGGACAAAATACGCATAGATGGTTATGCCGTTAGCATCCAGGAACGGGATAATGGCGCTGCGGCCATTGCCGCTCCTGTGTTTGGCCGCAATCGTGAATGCATCGCTGCGTTATCCATTTCCGGACCTGTTTCTCGATTTACAGTCGATAAGATGAATCAATTTGTCGACGCCCTGTGTGCATCGGCGGCCTGGCTCGCAAAGAGGCTCTCCCACTAAGTGTTTGTGCGAATCCACCCGTTCTGCATTCGAATTCCACATACACCAGCGCAAAAGTGAAGAAGTTGAGGTGAAAGGCATGTCTAAACCAACCATCGTCGTGATGGAAGGCGACCAAACGGGTCAGGAGTTACTCGAGCAGGCCTTGCGCGTGCTCTCCCCAGACGTGACCGGCTATGACGTCGCGTTTCAACGTTTTGACCTGAGCCTGGAAAACCGGCGCAAGACGAACAACCAAGTGGTTCATGAAGCCGCCGCTGCCATGCGGGAAAGTGGCTTAGGACTCAAAGCGGCCACTATCACACCGGAGACAAAAGGCGACGTCGGGAGTCCGAACGCGATTTTGAGAAAAGAGATCAACGGTACGGTGATTGTGCGTACCGGCCGCCGCATCCCTGGAATCGCGCCCCCGGTTGGCGTATACTCTCCAATCTCCGTCGTTCGCATGGCCGTGGACGATGCCTATGGGGCTAAAGAATGGCGGGAGGAGACCGAGGACGGCGAATACGCGTTCCGCACGGAAAAAATCTCGCGTGCCGTTTGTAAGGGCGTGGCCAAATACGCGTTCCAGCACGCAAAGCGCTTGAACGCCAAAGTGTTTGGTGGTCCAAAATTCACCGTGAGCCCGATTTACGAGGGTATGTTCAAGGAAGAGCTGGATGCTGCGGCAAAGCAGTACTCTGACGTGCAATACGACCCTCAGCTCATCGACGCGACCTACGCCTTGTTGCTCGTTAAAGCAGGTGAGCCGCTCGTGATCCCGGCCCTCAACCGCGACGGGGATTGTCTGTCGGACTTGGTCCTTCAGATGTTCGGCTCCATCGCCGGATCGGAATCGATGTTGTTGGCACTCGACGACGACTTCCGCCCGAACGTCATCATGGCGGAAGCCCCGCACGGTACGGCGCCAAGTCTGTTCGGAAAGAACATCGCCAACCCGATGGCCATGATTTTGGCTGGCGCGGCACTGCTTGGCTATCAAGATGACAAGCAAGCGCAATCCGTCTCCCGCGCCATCTACGAGAGTACGCTCGAGGCGATTATGGAAGGCACGCGCACGTCAGACCTAGGTGGCAGTTCGACGACTACCGAGTTCACCGATGAAGTGATTCGCCGCATTCGGACGAAACTTGAAGTCTGGAGCACATTTGGCGACGGAATGTAATGGTGAAAACAGTGCAGCAAGCCCGAGAGACAAGTCGAATGCGACCTTGTTCTCCGGGCTCTTTTTGTTGGCTTGATGGCCGTTTGCGGGCACCTGCCCAGCCGATCTACTGCGCCGCGGAATAGGCTGATGTCATCTAATCCTTCGTTAGGTGATGGTGATGACAAAACGACAAAAGATGCCAGACTGGTTTGAGGAAATCGCTGCGGAATTTATGAAGCCACCCTATTTTCTGCAGGCCCAATTCGACGCGAAGTCGGGCCTGAACACAACCGCCGCGCAGGCCGCACAAGACGTTCCCCCCCGCTCCTTCGAGCCGCGCTCCGGCAATGGACAGCGGCGGTCCACCGCGGGTGGAGTCCGTCAGGCGTCAGCCGGCGTACCTACCAGCGACGAGGAGGCGACATCAGACGTTCGCCACAGTGGTCCGGACCTCTGCCAAGCCCGGCCGCCAGGGACGCGCCCTCGGCGAAGTACGACTGCCTCCGGTGCCAATGATCCACTCGTGCCAGCGACCGTGCTTGAGCGGTACCCAATTGATGTGGACCGCAGGGAACAACTTCCCGACATCCTGCGCGTCGTCACGGAAGACGAACAGCGGTATGCGGTCAAACGAACCACGATCTCACTGCCACACGTGTGGTTTATTCACAAAATGTTGAAATACGCACAAAAACAGGGATTCACTCGATGCAGCAAACTGTTGATGACCAAAAAGAAGTCGCCTGGTGTGGTATATGGCGGAAATGTGTACTACGCTTCGGAGTGGATTGATGGACAACCTGCAAACTTCGCCTCTGCCGAGCACGTTGCGCAAACGGCCTATGCCCTTGCCCAATTTCACGAAGCCACGCGAGGTTTTACATCGGAAAAGTTCGTGCCAGAAGATGCGTTTGACCTGTTGGAGATGACGAAACAGCGGAATCGAGATCTGCGCCAACTGCTCTATCGCGCCGAGGCGATGAAAGACAAGGACGAATTCGATCAGCTATTTGTATCGTTGAAATCCGCTCTGCAGGACGACGCCGCAGAGAGCCTTCAGTTGCTACAACAAAACGAATGCGCCGCTTTTTTAAGCCACGACAAAACGCACCCAGGAATCTGTCATCTCGACGTCATCCCCGGGAACTGTCTGTACGCGCCCGACCACAATGTGCACCTCATCGACTTTGAACTGTCGACCTTTGCCCCGAGGGTTCTGGACATGGCACACCTCTTGCGGCGGAGCCTGCAGGTCAACAATTGGAGTGGAGACATCGCCTACGCGTGTTTTCTCCATTTTGACACGGTCAAGTCGATACCGAAGGTGGAGTATCGGCTAGTTGAGGCCCTGTTGAAGTTCCCGTATCGCGCCTGGCGTTTGGCCCACACTCGCTACAACTTCTTCAAAGACCCGGCGCAAATCGACGATCTCCTGGCTTACGCAGACCAAGAGGCGCGTCGACAGTCGTTTTTAAAGTCATTTACGGCCCAAGTCCGCAGTCTGTCGGTCGGCGACGACTGACCGCTCGTGATGCAGCAAAGAGGCTTTCAAATCGGTCTCACTGCCCGCGTAGCCGACTAGCGCACCGTTCGCCCCGATGACGCGGTGGCACGGAATGACCACCGCAATGCGGTTCGCCCGATTGGCCTGCCCAACTGCGCGAACCGCGAGTGGGTTGCCAATGTGCACCGCCAATTCGCTGTAGGACCAAGTCTGTCCATACGGGATAGCGCGGAGTCCAGCCCAGACCGCCTCTTGAAACGGGGTTCCCTGGTACACCAATGGCACGCGAAACTGTTCCGCGCCCCGATGAAAGTACGCATGTAGTTCCGCTTCCGCCTGGTCCGCAAACGTTCGAGCGCGATCCCCCGCTCTGCACTTGTCCAAAAGTGCCTGAAACCGATGGAGTGTCCCCCAACTGGCATACATCAATCCGCTTTCACAAGTCATGATAGAGAACGGGCCAAACGGGGTATCCACGGTTCGTCCGCACACTTCACCGATAGACATCTTGAGGATGCTGCGTTCAATCGTGTTCATGACAGGCCTCCAGTGCATTTCGCAATTCTTCTCGAACGACGTCATCCGCCTCGGCGTCGAGCGCCGTGGAGAGCGCCTGCGATGCCTCTGGGCCGCCCAGTTTGCCGAGTGCCCACGCCGCACTCGACCGCAACTCGGTTCGCTCACTCGCCAAAAATGGGACCAACTCCGGCACCGCCCCGCGAACTCCCGTGTTGCCGAGCGCGATGAGCGCGTTTCGTTGAAGGGTGCGAAGCCCTCGCCACGCCATCGCCGTATGTCCAAACTTGCGCATGAATTGTCGATTCGACATGTGCAGAAGTTCCACGAGATCAGGATACGCCAACTCGTCACTCGGCCCAAATGCATCGACGTGGGACGGCTCAACATCTCGATTGAATGGACATGTCGACTGGCATACATCGCACCCCCAGACTCGACGGCCCAATTTGTCTCGAAATTCGAGGGGAATGACGCCCTTCATCTGTGTAACATACGATAGACAACGAGTCGCATCAATGACGCCGGGTGCGAGAATCGCTCCTGTAGGACATGCCTGCAAACATCGCTTACACGTGCCGCACAGGGCACCGACGCTCGGGGGATTTGCGGTGATGGGGGGAATGGCGAGATCGACAAGCATGGCGCCCAGAAACACGTAAGAGCCGTGTTTGTGGCTGTAGAACATCGCATTTTTTCCGATCCAGCCGAGACCCGCACGCTCGGCTATTCGCCGATCCACGAGCGGCGAGGTGTCGACGGACAGCTTCATGTCGATGTCCCGACCGACAGCCGCCTCCATCCGTCGATGCAGAGCCCGAAGCTTGTCCGCCAAAACGCGATGATAATCGATTCCATAAGTGTAGTGGGACGTCAGCCCGTAGGTGCGCCCACTTGGGTGCGAGCGGGCGGTGCGCGCCCCTTCCTCGGTCAGATACGGAAGGGCGATGACGACGATGGATACCGCTGTGTCCATCCACAAAAGAGGATTGATCCTCGCCTGGATATCCTCCGCTTCAAAACCCGTGCGGCCGCGACTGGCGTACGATTCAAGCCACGGAATCAACTCTGGAAACGGAGAAGTATCGGTCACTCCGATATCGTCGATGCCCTCTTCCCTAGCCAGCGCTTGCAGCGCGAGTAGGTCAAACTGAGCGCTCATCGAGGGATGGCCGCCCTCGCCAGTTCGTCGCACCGCTCGTTCCACGCGACACCCGCGTGGCCCTTGACCTTTTTCAATTGCACCTGATGGGGTGCCATCGCCGCAAGTAATGCCTCCCACAGGTCTCGATTCTGAACGGCGTCACCCTTACTGTTCCGCCAGCCGTTCTTTTGCCAGTTGACGTACCACTTTTGCTGGAAGCAATTCACCACATACGCGGAATCGGAGTAGACGACCACTTCACACGGCTGCTTCAAGACCTGGAGCGCCCCGATCACGGCCATGATCTCCATCCTCTGATTCGTCGTGTGCACCTCGCCACCAGACACTTCCTTGATGTGCTCCCCATATTTCAAGACGGCTGCCCACCCCCCGGGGCCGGGATTCTTTGAGCATGCGCCGTCCGTGTAGACGACAACTTCCTTCACTGCGTCACTCACGCCTTGGCAACCTCCTCGATGACAAGGCTATCGCCCGTGGAACAAGAACAAACCGTTCCACGCCTTGCCGTTCGCTCCCAGCATATAACGATGGGGTGAGTCGGTCAAACCCCATCATCTGCCCACCGCCCCCGGCGTATTCAGTTCAAGAGCTTCCAAATCGTCGCGCCGCTCGCAAACAGCGTCACGACCCCGAGGAGGGCTGCGGATGTCGCGGCCACGAGGTGCTTTTGACTACTCATCCAACGCGTAAACGACATCGTGTAGATAAAGATGATCACAGGAATGACCATGGCCAGGATAAATCTAAGCATGGCGAACGCTCCTCCTTCGTCTTCGCCTGTCTCCGGGCCCGTCGTGTGGGCCTCGCAGACCACGGCGCAACACGCCGATGAACAACACCGCGATAGGCAATGCGAAGACAATCACCCAACCCCAACTCATCAAATACCTCCCGTCCACGTTTACCACTTGCACCCAGTTGTCGGCCCACATGGCGATGGACCAGGACAGCAGGGAGAGAACCGGGATAGCAGGCCGATAAGTAGGCCAACCGAACGCCTTCCCCAAAAGGTACGCCGAGCACCACAGCGTCACGGCCATTTTGACGGTGGCAGAGGTGACCCAGAGAAAGATGAAGACGCTCTCCATCCTCTGAAAGAAGGGTCCGAGGTAGATAAGCCGCGCCAATCGGTACAGGGCGAACGAAACTTGTTCCGACTCCACCGCTGGGAACACCATGTGATAGGTGACGATGAGAAACGTCAGCAGCAACGTCGACACCGTGATGCTCACCGAACCGATTTGGCGCATCTGTCTGGGATCATGTGCGTGTTTGTAGATAATGGTCAGCAACAGCACGTTAGAGAATACTGCGCTGTATCTAAAGGACCCGTTCAAAACGTGGTTGACTCCTGTACCCCAAATCGGTAACAGAAAGGACACATGCCACCAATTCATCGTGGCCACGCACACGCCAATCAGCCCAATCAGGAGGATTGGCAAGAAGATATACGCGGTACGGCAGATTCCTTCGAGTCCTGCGTACGCAATATAGCCAACGGCCGCCATAAACACTCCACCGACCAGCAATATCGGTGTGGAGGGCAGCACGGTGCTGATCACGTTCTCCGTGAATTCGCGCACGACGACTGCTGTGGTGCACAGGAAGTAGGCCGCAAACACGATGGCGATGAGCGCGGCACCGATTCTCCCGAATATTTCCTTGCTGACTTCGACGATGTCCAATTGGTGAAAGTACTTGCGCAACACCCACTCCACCAGAAAAAATAGGACGAGCGTCATCATCCCTGAGATAATCGGCTCCATCCACGCCGCTTCATAAGCAGATTGACTGACGTATTGCGGATACGTGAGGAACGCGTTCGTTGCGACCACGATGATGAGCATCGCCGTCAACTGATTGGCAGTGATTCGGGCTTTCTGCTGCTGGTCTTTCACGATTTGTCACTCCCCTTCTTATCGGCGCCCTTGCGCGCGCCTGTGTCCGAACTCCATGGCCTTGTAATCGGTTGTTGTCTCCAACTGCGAAGAGGATTCAAAAATACAGGTCGACGATTCATCGTGTACACGGGCCCGCGCAACAACACGTCCCTGGAACTTCCTTTACTCGGGGCGATAGGGGAGAGAATCGGAACGCCAAACGACTTCTGCATCGACAAGCGCACCGCGTAGACGCAGCAGAGAATCGCGATGCCGTAGAAGCCCAAAACAGCAGCGGCCAACAAGAATAAAAAGCGAGTGATTCGAATCGCCATACTCAGTTCGTAATTCGGTATGGCGAATCCCGCCAACGCCGTGGTCGCCACCACGATTACCAACAAGGGACTGACGATGCCCGCCTGAACTGCCGCTTGTCCAATAATGAGCGCCCCCACAATACCGATGGTGGGACCGATGACAGAAGGGATGCGAATCCCGGCCTCGCGGATCAGTTCGATGGCGAACTCCATGAGTAAAATTTCGACGATAACAGGAAAGGGAACTTGTTCGCGACTTCCCGCGATGGCGAGCATCAAGTCGGTCGGCAGCATTTCTGGGTGGTAGTTCGTCACCGCGACGTACAACGCCGGGAATAGCAACGCCACGAACAGGGCCACCCAGCGAAGACAGCGGATAAACGTCCCCGCCTGGAAACGAAGATTGGCGTCCTCCGAGGTGTGAACCATCGAATATAGGACAACCGGTGCGATTAAGACATACGGGTTGTTGCCAACGAATATCGCGGCGTACCCTTCTGCCAAGGATGCCGCAACCCTGTCCGGCCGCTCCGTCGACAACACCTGCGGGATGAGCCTACTCGGCTGATCCTCGATGAACTGTTCTAACATTCCCGCGCTCGAGACATAATCCACGTCAATCGCCTTGATCCGCCGGCGCACTTCGCGAACGAGTTTCGGATTCGTCACGCCGTGCACGTACATGACTGCCACGTCGATGGTGGCGAGGTTGCCGACGCTGTAGATCTCAGTGACCAAATGCTCGGAACGGAATCGAGCGCGGACCAGCCCCGTGTTGGCCCGAAAGCTCTCCGTAAACGAGTCGTGCGCCCCTCGCACCACCGCCTCCGCCTGCGGTGGTCCTATAGAGCGATGTTCCCATCCTTTGGTCTCGACCGATAAAGCGCGGTTGCAACCGTCGAGCAACACGGCGGTCGATCCCGACAACACCGTTTGTACCACCTCCGACCACTTTTCCAGCATAGCCGTCTGATTGCTTGTCAAGATTTTCTCCGCGATGTACTCCATATTCCGACGAGGTTCGTCGTGGACAAACTCGGTGAATAGCATCAAGCGCTCGAGAATGTCCTGATTGATTACGGTTTTGTCCGCCATCCCGTCGATAAATACCGCGAGCCCCCGCCACGGTTTCTTGGTCTGTACCCCAACGCTAAACTCGCGGACGACGATGTCCTTGTTCTGCGGCAGATGAAAGAACCGTTCGATTCGTGCCTTCATCTCGTCTATCGAGACGGGCAAATCCTCATCCTGGCCGACGTGCGATTTTCGTACTGCTTCGTTATATTCGTCTGTCCCTCTGCGGATAAATTCGCGCATCGACACGGGGCGCCTTGTCTCCGTCTTGTTTTCGTCCGTATCGAAGTCGATGACTTCGGGGGTCTGCTTATTGCCGTCGGCCTCGTAACTCGTATCCGATTCGTCGTCAACGAGCGTAAATTGTTGGTCCAGGACGGTGTCGTCCACTGTAACCAAGCGCTTTAACAAGGAAGTGAATCTGCTCTGCACGAGTGTTTCCTCCCGGTCCTAGAATCTCCATATATCCTGTGACACCGGTGCAGAGCTTATGCTTCCTTGAAAATATGCGGTCGAGGGGTTGGTGTGGGAGAACAGGGGTTAGTGCGCAGTGGTCCCTTGTGCAATGGCAGACGGGGACATCATGACCTGCAGCGTAAGCTGTTGAGTGGTGGACGAATAGTTTAGGATTCGAACACCAAACGGCTGCTGCGGCCGCTCGGTGAAATTCAGTTGAATCGTTTGATGATTCGCGTCGAGATTGATCCAATTCGGCCATTGGAGGTGTTTTAACAGCAGGAATAAAAGGCTGTTGGGAACAGGTACCTCTCCCATCGACGCGCTTTGTACCTGTAAGTTCAAATTGCCGTTCTCCACGTCCGGTACGAATACCAGGTGAAATGGGACGACCTTATCGAGCAGTTTCACACCGAGATCGCAATTCCACGTGGACGCAAACTGAATGTGTGCATAGCTCATAATTTTTTGGACGTCCGCTTCTTGCGTGAGCTCATACGCAAGGTAGCTGTTGATGGCGTCCTGACCAATCACCACTTGTACCGCGGCGGTTTTGCTGTCGTCCTGTGTGGACTGCATATTTTTTACCGATGAGGAACTCTGGGACGGGAAGGTGTCCAAAACAATGAGTCCTCCGACGAAGACGAGGATGTTCAAAGACAACAAAATGATAAAGCCGCGCTTCCACCACATGTAGTTGAACCTCCTCGCGCCTGTTCAAGGCTGTGATCAGGACGTCTTTACGGCGCGCCCTTTTCGTCCAGCTGTACTGCGGAAGTACTGACAATGCTCCTGAATTGGGCACGCTTCGCACTTTGGCTTTCGCGCGGCGCAAATCTGCCGCCCATGGTGAATCAACCAATGATGCGCTTGTGACCACTGACTTTTTGGGACGCGTCGGCAGATTTGCCGCTCGGTGTCGTCCGGCGAATCGCTCTTCGCGAGTCCAATCCGGTTGGACACCCTTAACACATGTGTATCCACCGCCAGCGCAGGTATGCCAAATGCGTTGGACAAAACGACGTTGGCCGTCTTGCGCCCGACACCTGGCAGTTTGACGAGCTTGTCCCGATCGGCAGGAACCTCGCCGCCGTACTGCTCCATGAGGATCCGGCAGGTAGCCACAATGTTCTGGGCTTTAGACCGAAACAGGCCGACCTCGCGGATGTCTTCCTGGACTTCCTCCGCCGTTGCGGCAGCGAAATCTTCAGGGCCGCGATACTTTTGAAACAGGCGCTCTGTGACGATATTGACACGCACATCTGTACACTGTGCAGACAACATCGTCGCGATGAGCAACTCGAACGGATTTGAGTGATTGAGGGCACACTTGGCATCAGGATAGCGTTTCGAAAGCTTATCCATCACCTCTACCGTTTCCTTTTTAGACAACAGGGCCACTTGACACCACCTCTTCTACATGTGCTCTGTGGTACCGATAGCGTGGAGTCTTCGCCCGCTCCATTCGCCCTTCGTCCTGAAGCCTGGCGAGGAGCACCTCCCGGACGAGCGGCCTTTGATAGGTCACGTCGCGCGCGTTTCGAAATGCCCCAAAGACGGGTGAAAGCCATAAGTATTCGCACGTGACCACACGGTATTCCCGATCCTCTTGCACTGGCTTGCCGCCAATCCGGATCTCTCGAACCGTGGGCGCATCGCCTTCCCCGTTCGTCACGTCAATGATGGCACCGGACACGACAAGGTAGCCGATTAGACCACCGCGAAAGCCAAACCCGATGCCACGTCTTGCATACGTCGCCTCTTGAATCCCTTGGTTGAACACGGCGATGAGTTCGTGGCCGGTGAGCGTCACCACGATAGGGCGGGTCGGCGTTGGACACGCGCCTAACAAATGAATGAGCTCGATATCCCCCGACAACAAACTGGCGTTCAGCGCCCCTGTCATCATCACACAGAGGTCTCCCGGAATCTCATCGTACATGACGTCCGCAAGCAAGTTTGCGAATGCCGACTCTCGCTCATAGATCACGGGCAATGGTTCAGCGATGGTCGCCACGCGCCGATGGAGCGTTTCTGACACGCCTTCACAGTGATCGACATACGCCTTCTCCATCCGCTCGTCGTACGGTGATTCGAGCAAGACCTCGATTGGCATTGCCGACACGCCAATCACGCGTCTGTTCGCGTCCAATGTGATGGTGGTATGCCCAAACGTGCGGGCATGTTTGCCAGGTTGGAAAATGGCGGTGTGATTTACCCAATCCGGTTCGGTCATAAATTCGTGCGTGTGCCCTCCGAGGATGACATCCAAATGTGCCACATCGCGCGCCAACTGGTGATCTGTCCGCCTGCCCAGGTGAGACAAACAGACGATGACGTCACAGCGCGCACCGCGCAGTTCCTGCACGGCGGCCTTCGCGCGCTCAAACGGATCTTCCGCCAGGACGCCGAGCATATCGTAAGGCAGCGTGTAGTTGGGCGTCAGCCCGAACACGCCGATGCGTACTTCATTGCGCACGTAGACGTGATAATCGGAAAAATAATCGAAGGCGCCCTTCGTCGGCTGCCGGAAATTGGTCCCATAAACGACGGTATTCGCATGTTGTGTCAAGGCGGGCCAACACTCTACGGGAATCGTGAGACCCTCGTTGTTGCCAAACACCCAGCCATCGACGCCGAGCGCTGCCATCATGTCGACATTGACCACGCCCATCGTCGCCTCTGTCTCGGGCCGGACCCTATCCAGTACATCTCCGAGGTCGAACGTCAGCACAATATCGCCCTGGTCAACGAGAGACGAGCGCAAAGCGCGCAATTGGTGACCCAATCGCATATAGCTCTCCAATTGACTATGTACGTCGTTCACATGAAGTAAGTGGATTTGCACGGCTTCACCTCACAACGCGTATCTGCCCTACGACAACCGATACAACGGGACAAGCGTCTCCAGAACCGCTTCCGCAGCGCCGAGGAACTGACTTGCGGACATGTTCACGACCGCTTCGCGCTCGTACCGCTTTCCGACGAGGAGCTCCGCCTTTTTCACCGTCCGAAGTCTGTCCGCAAACCGAACGATATCCTCTTCCCGGACATCACTCGCCGGAATCGCAACCGGACTTGTGTGATCTGGTATCCACATAAAGTCCGACGGAATCCGCTCATGTATTTGATGCGCGTTTCTTCCCATCCATTCGCCAAACGCGACTTTTTGCGACGCTTCATAGATGTATCCAAAGGTGACGAACAGATGCGTCTGCCACAAGCCGATTTGAAAATGAGGGTGTTGTTTATACCCACGCGCGTTCGTACTAAACGCCACCCAGGTGTCGTTCGGTGGATTGACTGTGCGACGCGCGTGTTTCGCCACGTGCGCGTAGACCTCCTCCCCGAGACGCGGCGCTAGAAATGATGTAAAGTGCTCGCCAAGTGCCTCTAGTTTGGGTCGCACGTGCGCTTTTATCGCATCCATCCGAGCGTCGAGACCCGGTACGGAGAATACCTCAAAATCGACTTCCTGAAACCCCGAGAACAAACTATCGCCCCCCAACAACGTTCATCTATACACTAGACAAGACTAGGCTTATCCGCAAGCGTCACCGGCGTCGCGTCCGACTCCTGGCCATGTACACGCGCGCGTTTTCTTTGGATCCGCAACAATCGATGCGAAAGCGCACGCTCGATGGGCGACTGCGCGACGTCCGCTGTCAAGACAGGTCGGGCCTCCACGCGATGAGGAATGGCGAGGTGGTGTCCCGAAGATGGTTTGACAAGTCGCCGCAGTGCTTCCTCGACGACCTCTTCGGCTCGTGCGAGATCTCGTCGACGGTGTTCGAAACACTTTGCAAGTTCGACCAGCGGTTCCACTCGCTCCGGATAATCGGTCGCCATCTGCGCCCAGAGGTGACAAGCCTCGTCCTCGTTGTGCTGCCGTTTGAGGAACAGACTGTACAACCAGTGCGCGCGCCAACTTGCGTCCTGTGCCTGGGCAGCTCGTTCATACGAGAGGGCCGCCGCCTGTACTTCGTGCCATGCGTCATACCACGAAGCGAGTGCCAAATGCGTGGGCGACGGAAGATTGGACTCCTCGCCGTTCAACAGCCGAGCGATTTCCACCTGCAAGACCACCAACGAGCAAACGTCCATTAAATTGTGGGATATCACCGGTTCGACCACTTGCACATCACGCGACTCGAGAAACTGAAAATACCGTTCAGGTGCCTGACTCCCCGGCAAATCGTCGAGGCGATGGACGCCGAGGACACCCCGCTCGAGTTCAACGAGCTTCACACTCGCCAACTGCGACTTCCACAGCCTGCGACTGGGGTGGAGCAAGTCTAGTTGTCCACGTTCCAGGCGGTCCAAATGGTGCAAGACGCGCCGATTCTGGTACAAGGGCCAGTCAAAGGATTTGCCGTTGAACGTCACGACGGTCACCCCTTCGGGTAGATGGTGCTCGGCGATGGCGTGAAGGACGGCTGCTTCCGCGCCGTGGTCGTCAACGAAGTACTGCATAAAACACAACTCGTCGTGTTCGAAGTAGCCAATGGTGTGTAAAAACGGAAAGGTGCCCGCCCCGGTCCCAAGACCGTTGGTCTCCACGTCGTAGTAACGCATCCAGGATGGATCCACTGGGCCGCCCACGAGGTGCGCGAGACCGGTGTAGTCCACTTCGAGCACGTCCGCGAACAGGTGGTGCCCGTGCCGCGTGAATACGTCGAAGGTGGTCTTGCGACGCCAACAGTGTCCGTAAGGCGTCTCCAAGCGCTCAAAGCCGGCCCGCTCGAAGGCGTCATCACCGCTTACAGGTGTTGTGTCAGCGTCTGGGGATTGGCCCGTCTCTGGCACAGCGACAGGCTCTTGTGACTGCTTGACCGACTGTTCGAGCGCGCGCAATTTATCTAGCAAACTGCGGGCCACGCCCATCACACCCTTCTTGTCGCGAGAGGGGGTCGATGGACGATGCGAGTAACATCTGGGCGCGTTCCTTCAAATGTTCCTCAGACTGGCCTGGACCAACGCAAGCCGGGCACCCACTCTCGCACGGACATTGTCGAATCATGTCGAACGCGGAAGAGAGGATCAGATCTCTATCACGAAAAATCCGCTCGGACAATCCGATCCCGCCTGGGTACGCGTCGTAGACGTACATCGTCGGTCGCTGGCCGAGTGGGTCACGCACCTGAACGGTGACATGCAAATCGGACGTCGCGCACATGCAGTGCAGTGCACAGGCGTGCTTGAGCAGGTGGCCCATGCCTTTCAAGGCGCTTTCCCATTCCTCCTGGTTGAACTGGAAGCTGTGCGGGGCCCAGGAAACCCAATAACCGACCGTGTGCAATTCCGCTTCGGGCAGATAAATCCGGCCCCATCCAAGGTTTTCGTGCGTGTCGAACTTGATCTTCTTAAACAGCGTCGGCGTCGCATTGACCGCGACCTCGCCAAAGGTGTGTACGGCCTCCGGCCGCTCGTCGACGCGCTCCAGTTCGTCGAGCACCTGAAGCCGAACGGCGAGCTCTGCATCGGTGTAATAATCCGCCTCGACGGCGCGGACGAACGCCTTCCCGTTGGCGAGGTCGAGCTTTTCAACCTGGTACGATCTCGCCTGATGCAAATAGATGGCCTCTTCGTGCAGTGTCGTCAGGGCGCTGAACCTGTCGGTCTCTCCGATAACGCGCGGCCGCGGTTCCGTCTCGTCGACGATGACCACATTTTCCTGTGCAGCGCTGCGCAGGGACACGCCGGCACTCGGCAACGCGTCGGCCATCCAGTGGTATTTCCCGTCGCGACCGGCGTGCAGGATTCGAGCATCGGCAAGGTATTTCAACAATTCGGAAGTGGTTTCGACAGAAAACGACTCATCGGAGCCAAACGGCAACTCGTACGCCGCACACTTTAGGTGGTCCATCAAGATTAACAAGTTATCTGGATAGATTCTCGCCGACTCAGGAGACATCTCGAGTAACGCCTCAGGGTGGTGCACAAGGTATTGATCTAGTGCGGATGCATTGGCGATAAACATCGCCAACGACACACCTCGCCGCCTCCCGGCACGCCCGCTCTGCTGTAACACGGAAGCGACAGAGCCAGGGTAGCCAACCGTCAACGATGCGTCGAGCGCGCCGATGTCGACTCCGAGTTCGAGGGCATTGGTGCTCACCACACCGCGCAATTGGCCGCTACGCAGCCCGCGCTCAATCGCTCGCCGTTCACTCGGCAGATACCCGCCGCGATACCCGACAATCCCGCCTCGAAGCCGGTCTCTGGCATCGGCCTTCAGGTACGACGACAAGACCTCGACCTGCGTCCTCGTCTTCACAAACGCGATGGTGGCGATATCCTCGCCGAGCAGCCTCCCAGCCATTCTCCTTGCGACTTGCAGGCTTGATTGTCGCAGCCCCAATTGCTGGTGGACGACGGGCGGATTGTACAACACCGTGTGACGCTCGCCTTGCGGTGCACCCGACTTGTCCACCACGTAAACCTCACGGCCCGTCAGCAAATGCGCGAGCTCGCCAGGGTTTTGAATGGTCGCTGAGCTCATGATGTACTGCGGCTTCGCACCATAAAACGCGCAGATCCGCTCCAACCGCCGCAGGACGTTGGCGAAGTGGCTGCCGAATACGCCGCGATAAATATGCGTCTCGTCGATAACGATGTACTTCAGGTTCTCAAATAACCGCAACCACTTGGTGTGATGCGGGAGAATCGCAGCGTGCAGCATATCGGGATTCGTCACCACGATGTGGCCTGCTTCCCGGATTTTCTGCCGCGCGTGGACGGGTGTATCTCCGTCATATGTAAACGAGTTAATTTGTGTCTCGACATGCTCAATGAGTTCGCTCAATTCCGCCACTTGGTCCTGCGCGAGGGCCTTCGTGGGGAAGATGTAAAGTGCACGGACCGACGGGTCCTCACAGATGGCATTGAGGACAGGTAGGTTGTAGCACAGTGTCTTGCCGCTGGCTGTCGGCGTCACGACCATCGTGTCACGACCCGCCTGAATGGCCTTCCACGCCTCTTCTTGATGACTGAAGAGCTGCTTGATGCCGCGGCTCTTGAGCGCCTTCAACAGGTCCTCGTGCGCCGCCGACGGAATCGACCGAAACTGTCCCGGCGTCGCTTGCGTCACTTTCCAAGCCGCCACTTGGGACATGAACGACGGGTCCCGTTGCCACTCGGCGAGCAATTGCTCCAGATTCATTGTGCCCTCACCTCTCTACTTTACTACGATAGAAACGCCTGTCCAACCGCACATCCGACATGTTTCGACGCAAAAAGCACGAACTCCTGTTCGGATTTTTTGGGAATTTAAGTGACTGTAGGCTGTCCTAACCGGGCTTTCTACGAAATTTCAATTCAACAGGTCACGATTTCAAAAATGGATCATAGCATGATAATGAGAAGCCCATAGAGGCACTGTATGAATCTTGTACAGCATGGAAATAAAGTATAGTACAGACTGTAGGGAGGAATCACCTTGCAAATGGTAGAGAAATGGGCCTCGCGCTCAGACGCGTGGACACCTGATGATGATATTCGTTTGGCGGACTTGGTACTCAAACACATCCGCAACGGAAGCACACAACTGAAGGCGTTTGAAGAGGCGGCCAGTTTGCTTGGCCGGACGCCTGCAGCATGCGGATACCGTTGGAACGGCGTGGTTCGCAAAGATTATCGCGCCGAGATCGAGGCGGCAAAGCAGAGCAGAAAGAATGGCGTATCTGAACCCGCAAGAACTTTCGACGCAACTACTTCCACCCCAGTTGTCGAAGCACTTCCGCATACCACCAGCGATTCGATGAAGGACGTCATTGACTTCCTCCAAACATATGACGAGCAATACCATAAACTCCGGGCATACTTAACTCAGATTGAGAAGGAAAAGCACGAGTTGGCTGAACAGGTTGAGTCATTACAAAGGCAGTTGCAGACGCAATCGGTCGTCATCGAGAAGGACGTGACACCCGAACAATTAGAGGAGGATTCTCGTACGCTATTTGCCATTATGGAACGTGCTCGCAAGCTGTTAGGGGACACTGGTCGCCCTAATCCTGAGAGCTAATGGAATGAATGGAATTATGTATACAACGATGTCCGCCACCCTAGCCCGGTGGCGGGATGAAATACCCCCTGCCGCCGCTGCGCCTGCTGCACAAGCCATTCAGAAGCCGCTTCTGCTGCCCGCACCCACTCTGGTAGGTAGGTAACCTTGCGCTCTCTGAACTCTTTTTCATCAACCAACTTTACTTGTCCATCGGTGACGATGACGTCGAGGTCGAGATCAATATAGACGATGTCCTTTGCGATGAGCGCCGGCGCCATCACGTTACAATAGTAGTCCGTCCCAGACTCCTTCAACAGCATGAAGACCTGAAAGTAGACGTTTGGCCAAAAGAAGGCGACGACAGGGTAGTCACTCGCCCACGTTTGGCCGTTCGCCTCGACGACGGGACTCCCGGCGGGGATTCGGTATGCGCCTTTGACCGTCGTCGGCAACACCTCTGTCCACCGCCGATGTGGACTTCCATCCGCATGAATACTCACAATATTCACGAGTCTGCCCCCCCACCAGCGTCTTTGTCCACCTCCGTGAAGTTCGGCAACAGGTCCACAAACATGTGCGTTCGAAGCAGCCCTTTAGCTCCAATCAGGATAATCGGCCCGATGAACAACCCCAAAACCCCAATCACTTTCAATCCAACGTACAGTGAAAACAGGGTCGTTAACGTATCGAGTCCAACCGTATCCGCCAAAATTTTCGGCTCCACCATGTGCCGAATCAACGAAATGACAACCTGCAGGCCAAGGACCTTCAGCGCGAGCGACACATCTCCGATAACAAGTGCACCAATCGCCCAAGGGACGGTCAAAATCGCTGACCCCAAAATCGGAATGAGCCCCGACAAGCCGAACAAAATGCCGAGCAGCACCGCGTAATGAACATGTAGCACCAACATCCCGACGACGCCTAGCACGGCAGACATGCACATCAAAATAAACTGCACGCGAATCGTCCCGAGAAATGCCCTGGACATGTCGTCGAGGATGCTATTGATCTTCTTGTCCCATCCCGGTGGCACGATGCGTAAAAATCTGGTCATCATCCGCTCGTGGCGCAACATGATGAAAAAGGCTGTAACCACCGCGACGACGCCCACGAACAACATCTCCGGAATCTGCGTAAACGAGCCGAGGAGCGAAGTGACAAACCTGCGCATGGAACTCTCAATACTCTGACCGAGTTGGACGAGTGCGTTCTGGATCTGCGTACCTACCTGTGGCGGCATCTGCCCATAAAAGACCTTACCTGCCGTGAGTTTTCGGTGGATAAAATGGTCCGCATATGTAAAGAACGATTGGCTGTTCGCGATAAAAGATCCCGCCTCGCGCGTCGCCCCAATGGTCACACCTAGCATCACCGCGATGGCAGCCGCCACCATACAAATCAACGTGACGACCACAGCGACCAGCCTCGATACCCCAACCCGCTCCAACCATCTCGTGGGGGGGATTAAGAGGATTGCAAACACCCACCCAATGACGAATGGGAGGATATACTTCATGAGATATCCAAGCAACAGTGCGAACACAATGATAAACACCAGCATGAAACACACTTCTAAAACACGCCAAAGGTACCGGCGCATTTCCACATCCCGACGCGGTGATCGCACCAACGAATCCCCTTCCGCCTACTGTGATTGGGGTCGAGCCAACCGGCGCTTCGTCACAAATCCGGTCCCTGTCATGACGACGGCCAGTACGAAAAATAGCGTCGCCAACCACCCTCGCCCCTGTGCCATCATTACAGAACCGAGCGCAAAACAACCCATTGTGAACAGGGAAACAAAGAAAAACATTATCTTAAACGAAGTGGTCAACTACTGCCCCTCCTTCATCTTTTCCAGCGTATACTCCGCGTCTTCCCAAACCCAAACAGGCGGGCCGCGTTAACCTCATCATACCACATGCGACTAGAGGAATGGCGTGGAAGGCGGGCTGATAGGGTGATATTGTCGAAGCGTTCGAACGGACCGTAGAAAAACGCGAGTGAACCGGTCGCTCCCAATCCGGGATAGCGCAAGCATTGCGAACGGGGAACGACAGGACCGGCCTTGTCGACAAGTCGTGGATGGCGGGCATGTGCAGCGCATACGTACGGACCCGCCGTGTAGGGTCGACGCTTGGGGGGAAGTTCAAGCTAGCCTGGGAGCAGCATCCGTATAGCCTACCGGGGTGCCAACACAGCGGTTCGGCACCCATCACCCTCTCGCACACCGGCCCCCACTAGGAGGCCGAGACGTGCGACATTGCGGTGAGGTCGAACTGCGACCAGAAGTCTGACAAATTTTCAGAAACGATCACTTGGTGTGCACCACATCGACGGTAAATCGGTATCTTAGAGTGATCGCTGGAGATCACAACCACTTCCTCGACTTTCGCATCGCGAAGCGTCTGCGCCAGTAAGGCGGTGCGCACGAAGTCGTAGTTGCCCTCGCGGATCACGGCCATGTCGAAACGCTCCTGTTGCACAGCGCCCTTGACGGAGAGCCTGTGGGCAGGGACGTGAATACAGCGATGTTTGTACCAGGATTGTACTTGAGCGTGCGTGTCCTCGAAACAATCGAGAATTCGCACGTCGATTCCGTTGCGGATGGCTTTGTCGACATGCGGGCGGTCGTCAGCTGCAAATGCAGCCACGAGTAGCTTAGGTGCCATTTTCAAACCAACCTTTCGCCAAGTCGGTTGATAGCGCTTACATTGCTATTCTACACTATTTCGTCACGGATTTGTAGTCACTCTGTCACGTGTCTGTCATTTTCTTTGTGCAGCCTGCTCAAGCAGGTGTTCGCCGTAGGCGTAGATGATCTCCCGCGCCCGCTCTGGCTGCTCCATTTGAACGGCGTCGTACACGGCCCGACAAGTCTGCAGGCCCACTTCGCGCTTGGGGCTAAGGAGCCGCAAGCTGCTGCGCAGCGCCTCTTGGAGAACGCGAAAGGTGTTTTCCAACACCTGATTCTCCGCACATTCCGCGAGGACGGCATAAAAGTGGAGTTCGCTCGCAATGCGGTGTTCACTATGTCGTCCGGATGCCTCGAGTTCGAACAGCGCTCGGGAGAGGTTGGAATAATCCCTTGTGGCCCGCCGCTTTGCGGCCGAAGATGCGATGGCGGCGAGAACGGCTGTTTGGAGTTCGACGAGGTCAGACACGTGGTCTGTCCCTAGGAGCACAGCCGCGTCCAGGGGCTGCATCCACATCTCCACACTGGCCGTTCGCACATAGGTGCCATCGCCGTGACGAAGCTCGACCAACCCTTGACCGCGAAGGGCCCCGAGCGCCTCGCGCACGGTCGCACGGCTGCAGCCGAACTCCTCTGCGAGGTTTTTCAGCGGCGGCAACCTATCGCCAGGGCGCAGCACGCCATCTTCAATCATCGACCGAATCTGCTGAGCGATGCGCATATACAATTTTTGTCCGATTGGCGAGAACTCGTTCACCGCATCTCCCTCTTACCCAGGATCATCAGTACACCCCGTGTACCATCACATGCCCATTTGCGACGAGTGGAACGGGCTCCTCTTCGAGGCGAGGGGCCCCGGCCCGAGGTTCGTTCGCCTCCGGGCCACCCCTGCAAATATTTACAGTCACGAGAACGTTGAGTAAATATTCCAGTTCAACCCTTGACGACCAAGTTGACGAGTCGTCCCTGGACGTAAATTTGCTTGACGATCTCCTTGCCAGCTAGCCACTCCTGCATCTCAGGAAGCGATTTTGCCGCCGCGATGGCCGCTTCGTCGGAAGCGTCAGCCGCGACGACCAATTTCGCCCGCACGCGTCCGTTGACCTGAACCGCAATCTCGATTTCGTCGTCCTTCAGCCACTTTTCCTCAAACGTCGGCCAAGTCGCGTCGAACACGGAAGTCTTGTGGCCAAGCATCTCCCACATCTCTTCGCTCATGTGTGGCGCAAACGGCGCCAAGGTGAGCGCCAGCGTGTCCATCGTCGCCCGGTCGATGCCCTGCTTCGACTCGGCGGACAACGCGTTCACGTACTCCATGAACGCACTCACTGCAGTGTTGAAGCGGAATCCTTCCATCCGTTCGGTCAACGAGGCGACAAATCGGTGCCGCAATTTGGTGAGCGCCTCGCGCTCAGGTACGCTTTTCGTCGAGTGTGCCTGGATAAGCCGGTAAACGCGTTGCAGGAAGCGCGAGACGCCTTCGAGTCCGTTCGTACTCCACTCCGCTTCGTCTTCCGGAGGGCCGACAAACATCTCGTACATCCGCAGCGCGTCGATGCCGTAGTCGCGAATGATGTCATCAGGGTTGACGACGTTGCCTTTCGACTTGCTCATCTTGGCGCCGTTGAGTGTCATCATGCCTTGTGTGAACAGACGTTGAAACGGTTCGTCGAACTGAATCAAGCCGAGATCGTAAATAAACTTCGTGTAAAAACGGGAGTACAGGAGGTGCAATACTGCGTGCTCCACACCGCCGATGTACATGTCGACAGGCAGCCAGTAGTCGATTGCCTCTTTCGAGAACGGCGCCTCGTCGTTGTTCGGGTCCGCGTAGCGCAGGAAATACCACGATGAGCCCGCCCACTGCGGCATCGTATCCGTCTCCCGCTTCGCAGGTGCGTGACATTTTGGACAAGTGGTGTTGACGAACTCGGCGATGGCCGCCAGCGGCGATTCGCCTGTCCCCGTCGGCTCGTAGCGCTCCACTTCCGGAAGCCGGACGGGCAACTGCTCAACTGGTACCGCGACCGGTCCACACGCATCGCAGTGGATGATGGGAATAGGTTCACCCCAGTAACGCTGACGGGCGAACACCCAGTCGCGCAGTCGGTAGTTGACGGTCGCCTCGGCCTGCCCAGTCGACTGCAAGAGTTCGATGGCAGCGCGCTTGGCGTCGGCCACCTTCATCCCGTTTAGCGTGTGCGAATTGGTAAGTACCCCATCCCCCGTGTACAGTCCGTCAACGGGGCCGTCTTGCGGTTGAACGACAGGAATGATCTCGAGTCCAAACTCCTGTGCAAATTCGTAGTCGCGTTCGTCGTGCGCCGGGACGGCCATAATTGCGCCCGTACCATAGTCCATCAGCACGTAGTCGGCCACCCACACCGGAAGTTTGCGATCCACGAGCGGATGTTCCACGAATGCCCCGGTGAATACGCCCGTCTTCGTCTTGTCGCCTACCTGCTGCCGTTCGATATTTGATTTACGTAAGGATTCGTCGACATATGACTCGACGGCGGTCCGCTGCTCTGCGGTCGTAATCGTTTGAACGAGCGGATGCTCTGGCGCCAACACCATGTACGTAGCGCCGTAGATGGTGTCCGGCCGGGTCGAAAACACTTCGATTTCATCCGGGTGATTTGACAGTTTGAAGCGGATGCGCGCACCTTCACTGCGGCCAATCCACGCCCGCTGCATCCGCTTGACGTGCTCCGGCCAGTCCAGTTTATCGAGGTCGTCTAACAAGCGGTCAGCATAGGCCGTGATCTTGAGCATCCACTGATACATCTCTTTTTTCGTGACATCAGACCCACAGCGATCGCACTTGCCGTCCACTACCTCTTCGTTGGCGAGCCCTGTCTTGCAACTTGGGCACCAGTTGATCGGCATCTTTTTGCGATACGCAAGGCCTTGCTCGAACATCTTCACGAAAAAGTACTGTGTCCAGCGATAGAACTCGGGGTCCGTGGTGTTAATCTCCCGATCCCAATCGTACATAGCACCGATTTCCTCGAGCTGACGTTTGAAATTGGCCACGTTTTCCGCCGTGCTGATACGCGGATGAACGCCGTGTTGGATGGCGTAGTTCTCCGCCGGCAAGCCAAATGCATCCCAGCCCATCGGGTGCAGGATTTCGAATCCGTGCATGCGCTTATAGCGGCTCCAAACGTCGGAGATGGTGTAGCCTCGCCAGTGGCCGACGTGTAATCCGTTGCCGGACGGATACGGGAACATGTCGAGACAGTAATACTTCGGCTTTCCACTGTGCTTGTCTGCGCGATGCGCGCCAGATTCCTTCCAGCGCGCCTTCCACTTTGCTTCAACCTGCTGCGACTGATAGTCCATGTGTTGATCCTCCTGATCATCAAAAAGCCCCCCGCCCGAATAGGACGAGAGGCATGAATCCCGTGGTACCACCTACATTGAAGACGGCGCGATACATGTATCGCACTCGCTTCCACTCAACCTCTAACGCCAGGCTCGCGTTTCTCCCTATACGACCACCCTAATGCTGCAAGAGGGCCTTTCAGGTGAAATCCTTCGCACGGAGGTTACAGGAACGCGGTCTTGGTTTGCACCAACCACCAAGTCTCTACAGGCAATCACGCTGCAAACGGCCACAGCATACGCCCAATACTCGCGGCTTCCAGCAAAAGCTGTGCTTCGTCGGATTTGTGTATTTCGCTGTCTTTCAGTATACCCATGCGCCGTGTTTTTGCAAACCTTATCTGCGGTCCGAGGAGCCTAGTACGCCCATCAGGCGCAACACGAACAAAAACAGGTTGACGAAGTCGAGGTACAGGGAAAGCACGACCCACGGCACGGCTTGCTCCGATATCCCATACTTGGCCATACGGTTGACGTCAAACAGGATGTAACCGATAAACACACCGATGCCAATGAGCGAATAGGCGAGGTTCATCGCCGAGGAAAATGCCGTGAAGATGGAGACAAGCCCCATCAACAAAAGCGCCATTAGACCGATGAACAAAAAACCTCCGAGAAACGAGAAATCCATCGATGATCGCGACGCGACAATCGACGCGATGAGGAACGCCCCAGCTGCGACACCAAGTGCCTGGATGACGAGCCCCGCTCCGAGCATGACCGCGTAGCTGTGGATAATCGGCCAAAGGGTTATGCCAGAGATAAACGTAAAAGCGTAGACGAACGGAAACCCAATTGCCTTTTTTCTCTGCCGGAACATCGCCACGAAGATCATCACGAGTTCCACAATGCTGAGAACGCCAATCAGCACCGTAGGAATTTGCGTGCCGACCAGGACGCCGACGAGTGCGGCCAAAAGCGTGCCAAACAGGCCAAAAAAGACGCGCCCGAGAACCCGATTCTGAGACACGGTGTACGTTTGCATGAAATCTCCCTCCACGTTAGCCATTTCCGGTGACCCGAGCGACCGCAGACAACAGGTTTCTGTCTGTCCCACTCCGGGCCCGTTTAAGACGTCACAGTCGCGACGTCGACCTTCAGTACGTCATACAATATTTTTACATAGACTTTCGGCCAGACCAACTGCCGTAGCTGAGCAGTGGGCACAAACTGCGCGTTTTGCGGCAGGTCGATTGCGCCTGGGTCGAATTGTACGCCAATCGGCCGCAATACGCGCACATCCCACTCGAGGTGGGTAAAAATGTGCTTGGCAGACGCGATTTCCGCGAACTCGCGCACATCACTCGGCCCCTCCCGCACCAACCAGCCCCTATCTTCGGTATGGCCGGGAAACAGCTGCGCCAAACGTCTTCGCGCCAGACTGGCAAGCACCTCCTCGTCCCCGTTTGGCCCGTCGACTTCCAGAGACGGCAACTGCCACATATTCGCGAGAAGCCCTTCGCCTTGCCGCTGCTCCACGAGCAGCCTTCCATCCTGTTCAATCCACAGCGCCATCACCGTGAGCGGCTTCCTGGCTCGCTTCGGGCGCTTGACCGGGATGGAATCCACACTAGCCTGTGCAAAGGCGGTGCAATCATCCTGAATTGGACAGGCGAGGCACTGAGGCTTACGCGGCGTGCAGACCATCGCGCCCAACTCCATGAGTGCTTGGGTAAACGACTGCGGAACGGTCTGCTCGACCGCATGTTGCACGTGCTCTGTGATCTCCCGTTTGACGGGCGGATGGTCGATAGGCTGCTCAATTCCCAAGTACCGCGACATCACGCGCAACACGTTCCCATCCACCGCCGCCACAGGCCGATTAAACGCGATGCTCATCACCGCTCCGCTCGTGTACGGACCTACGCCAGGCAACGAGCGCACCTCGTCGACCGCTCTTGGGAATTGCCCGGCGTACTGCTCAACTACCGCCGCTGCAGCCCGCTGTAAATTTCTGGCGCGCGCGTAATAGCCAAGGCCCTGCCACAGTTTCATCACATCTTGTTCGGGCGCCTGAGCTAAGCTTTGCACGTCTGGGAACCGCTCTAAAAACCGGTGATAATACGGAACGACGGTCTCCACCCGAGTCTGCTGCAACATCGTCTCGCTCACCAAAATCCGGTAGGGATCTGACGTTTCCCGCCACGGGAGCGACCGCTTATTTTGCTCGAACCACTTTACTAGCTTATGTGCAAAGGCAGCCAGCCTTTCCGAACTCTTTCGCAAATGCATCAATTCCCTCCTTGCGAGGTCTCACAAACGGTCGACCCTGTTTCCTAGAACCTCGAGTGATACAGATATTGAGAAGGGCTGTGGGGTACTACAAGTGTACCATGTACACATCAAACGCAGCACAAAGCCGAACATACAAACGGGGAAGAAGGACAAAATACAGCCGAGGGGGTGCTGTCCATGGGTCTTATGAACGCAGTGGCAAGTTCTGTCCGTTATCGTATCATGCCGAGACGCAGAAGCGGTATGGGAACGATGACCGCATTGTTCGTCGGTGCCAGTGTGGGCATCGCTGCGTGGGAAGCTGTGCGTAAAGCTCAGGGTGTGCGAATGACGGCTGGATCTCATTCACCATCCGACAGCAGTGCAACCGCCATCGCGGAAGAGGTCATGCGAGAAATTGAAAGCTGATTTCTGACGGCGACAGCAGGGACAGAGTTGAAAAACTCTGTCTCCTTCTCATGCGCTCACAAAAAACGTGCTTCTCGTTCAGGGCGAACCGAGTTTTATAGATAGCGCCGATGGATCCCATACTTGTGTTTCCACACTTGGTAGGACAATCGGCTGCGTTTCATGCTATCCACAAATTTTTGGGTATTTTCAAGCACGCGTCGAGCTTCCGCCATACTCACTTGACGCGTGAATAATGCTTCGCCAAATTCCTCTAAGTCGATGACGTGGTAGTAGGATCTCTCGTATAACAAGACATCCACATACATATCCTCAACGTAGATGTACTCTTGATCCTCCCAGACTTTGACGAGATCTACATAATGGTCAAACCGGAGACGCGGATGCTTGATGGGGGTACCCATATTCAAGCAAGTGCTCACCGCGATTCCCCATTGGGGGTATATTTCTCGCAGGTGGTTGCTGTAGCCATGCTCAAACGCTGGCCGCTCCACGACAACTAGTCCCGGTCGTCGAAAGAATTTTTCAATTTTAAATGGTTCATTTGATCTATCAATTCCACGCTCTTCACGCTTGTGGATTTGTTGAACGCGGCCCGCTCGCAGCGCCACACACGCCCCCCCTTCCAAACAAAACAGTCATAGTATAGGTTACCATGAGTTGCAAAAAACACAAAGCTATCCTAACACGACCGAATGTCAACGGAAAAAGCGCGATTTTTGGCGTTTGGAGGGACGGAACCGGCGAGTTTGGCCGGACGGGTGCGGTGTAGTAAGCGCGGATGAAAACGGCGGGGCCTTGCGGAGATGCATGCGGTGTTTCCGGCTGGAGCTCAGCCTGTACATGATGAGCCAGATGGCCGCCCCCACAAACATGACCATCACGGCATACCAGATTGGCGGTGCGCTTTCGAGTGGAGAAGCGTACGTCAAGGACCCCGAATCCGCCCGCTCGATCACGACGAACTTCCCATCCGCTCCAAACAGCTTGGAGGTCGGTGGCAAGACTGCAACCTGGTCGGAGGACGTATTGTAAAATTTGAGATAACCTTCTTCATCCTCACCATCGTAATTCCACTTGTCAATCACTGGTTCCCCAATGGTGACCTCGTGATACATTGGGTTTCGTGCCACATATGGCATCACTAAACGATACGCCTCAAAGAGACCCAGACCAACGATGGCGAGTATCACGAAGACCACGCGATAGGGCAGGCGTCCACGCCGTTTGACAAGACGCATCCTCATGGTTAGCACCCCTGCTTTCAACCGATGTCTCAGTATATGACCAAGCCCATCGGGAAAGAACAAGCCGAGGACGAGCACCCTTGTCGTTCGTACATTCGTTACGACAGGTGCTCGGTTTGAATGAACTCCACGAGTTGCTCGACTGCCTGTTGCTCATCCCCACCATTTGCGCGTACGACTACCGTCTGCCCAGAGGCTACCGCCAGGGACATCACGCCCATGATGCTCTTCGCATTGACGGATTTGCCGTCCTTTTCGAGGGTGACTTCCGCTCGAAAGCGATTTGCAGCCTGCACGAAATTTGCCGCTGCTCGAGCAAACAGACCACCTTGAATTTTGACTACAACTTCCTTCTCTACCATGGGTATCACCGTGTTTCATCGTAGTAGTAATCCAGGGCTAAGCCCCGAATACCCTCATTTGAGTAAGTTCAAGTATAGCATGTAAGGATTTTGATAGACAGCGCTTGACCGATCCAATTTTGGCGATATTCTGACTACGTAGTTCGATTGGTCCGCAGCCGATCGGCAATTTCCCCCAATTTTCTAAATCTGTGGTTCAACCCGGACTTCGACACGCGATTCCCCAAACGTCGACAGAGTTCCTGCAGATTCGCCTCGGGATAACGCAAGCGCAATTCGGCGACCTCGCGCAAATTGTCCGGGAGTTGTTGGAGGCCAAGTCTGTGCTCGATATATTGGATGTTTTCCAGTTGACGCACCGCCGCAGTAATCGTCTTGTTCAAATTGGCCGTCTCGCAGTTGACCAACCGATTTACCTGGTTGCGCATCCCTTTCAGAATTCGCGTGTCCTCGAACTTCAACAACGCCTGAACTGCGCCGATAAGATTGAGAAAATCGACGATTTTCTCGCCTTCTTTCAAATATACGATATGCCCTTTTTTGCGCGGTGTGAGCCGCGCGTGCAGTTCGTATTCGTTCATCAACTCGAGCACCACGCGCGCCATCGGCTCCGACACCGTGTAGATCTCCAAGTGATAAGAAGGGCTCCCCGGTGCGTTGACAGACCCTCCCGCGAGAAAGCTTCCGCGAAGAAAGGCCCGTTTACAACAATCGTCGTCCGGTTTGGGCCAGTTCGCCGCCAACGGTCCATCATGGACTGCGCCCGTCCACCCGAGTTGTTCCAGAACCGATTCCGCTGGCGCTCCCGGCAGGCGAATTGCGTACACGTTGTTCTTCTTCAGCCGCATCTTTTTGCGCACGACGACTTCGCAACGCGTCTCGAATTGCTCTTTGAGGATGGTGTAAATTCGCCTCGCCGTAGCGACGTTTTCCGTCTCGACTAACAATTGGCGCCGCCCGTCGATGGTCGCAAAGCAGCCGCCCAGTCCAAGGATGGCGCGAAGTTCACTCCTGGCGCAGCAACTCTGCTGAGAAATTTGTGTCAGTTCCTTCTTCGTATCCGCCGCAAACGACACAGTGCGAACCCTCCTATCCTCGCCGCCGATCCCGCTCGTAACCCAACAAGCTCACAATCTGCTCCGCGATTTTGCGGCTGTCGTGACGCGCGTAGGTCGCATAGTGTACAAAGTCACGCGCCACCACTTTCAGCCCCATCCGATTTAACTCTTCAATGTCCACTCGCACCGGGTAACTCTGTTGGGATTGATACTTCTGCAACGCTTCCTCAGGCAAAGGCGCTGCATTCACTAGCACGTAATCGAACAGCCCTTCGCCCACGTGGCGGTAGATGGCTTTGACGTGACTGGATGCAGAGAGTTCGTCCGTCTCTCCCGGTTGCGTCATCACGTTGCACACGTAGATTTTCCGCGCTTTGCTGTGGCGAATGGCCTCGACCATCCCCGGAACGATCAAGTTCGGCAGAATACTCGTAAACAAACTTCCAGGTCCAACCACGATGGCATCCGCCGCGGCGATGGCGCGCAATACCTCTGGGAGGGGCTCCAAGTGGTCCGCCACCAGCTCGAGGCGCTCCACTTCGCCACCAGCTTCTGGAATGTTAGACTCCCCTTCGACCACTGTGCCATTCGTCAAGTAAGCCCGCAGGCGCACGTCGTCCTTCACGGCCGGCAATACTTGTCCGCGAACGGCTAACACTCGACTGGTCTCCCGGATGGCGGATTCAAAATCGCCCATGATGTGCGTCATTGCAGCCAGAAATAGATTCCCAAAGCTATGTCCTTCGAGTCCTTCTCCCGACGGAAAGCGAAACTGAAGCAGCCGTTCGAGAAGCGGCTCCGTGTCTGCCATCGCCACTAGACAGTTGCGGATGTCCCCAGGTGGCGGCATGGCGAAGTCGTGGCGCAAGCGACCCGAACTCCCGCCATCGTCGGCAACTGTCACGACGGCGGTGAGATCGACCTGAAATTCCTTCAACCCGCGAAGAATCGTCGACAGACCCGTGCCCCCGCCCAAGGCCACGATCTTTAAGCGCCGCTCGTTCCACTTTGCCTGGCGACGGCTTTCCCGCATGTCCCGCCACCAACCGAACGCGAGCAAGATGATGGCCGCGAAGAGAACAAGTATTCCAAGGGCTGTGCCATACGGCAACCGCGCCAGTCGGAGGACACCCGCGAGGATACCTACTCCAAAGCACGCGATAGTCCAAGCGAGCAACCACCATTGCCGCATACTCAGCCCTCCCGCCCGCGATCCCGGTGTGTCAGTTCTACGTCCGCCACCGCTCGAAGATGGTTGGCGATATGCCGCGCGATGGCGACGGATCGATGTTTCCCGCCGGTGCAACCGATGCCGACGACGAGATGACTCTTCCCTTCCCGCTGATATTCCGGGAGGAGAAAGTCGAGCATCTCTTCTGCCTTGGTGACAAACTGTTGCGTGGCCGGCCACTGCATGACGTAGTCGTAGACCGGTTGGTCTTCCCCTGTGAACGGGCGCAGCTCGTCGATGTAGTGTGGATTGGGTAAAAATCGTACGTCGTAGACCATGTCTGCATCGAGTGGCACACCGTATTTAAATCCAAACGACACCACGTGCACGGGCATTCGGGAAATGTGGGGCTGAAAGCGACTGGTCAATTCCTTCTTCAAGGCTCCTGAGGCCATATCGCTCGTATCGATGACAAAGTCGGCTGCAGCCCGCACGGCCGCCAGGGCCAAGCGCTCCTGTTCGATGCTCTCCGTGAGCCGCGATGTAGGCGACAGCGGATGGCGCCGCCTGGACTCTTTGTACCGACGCACCAGTGTGGCCTCGTTGGCGTCCAAGAATACGAGCGTCGTATCCATGTCCTTGCGCCCGCGCAACTCCTCTACGGTGGTAAGGAGTGGCTCAAACAGCGAACCACCGCGCAGGTCGCACGCGAAAGCCACCTTGCTGAGCGTTCCGGATGTGTGTTCCGCCATGTCCAGCAGGCGTGGCATCAAGGCCGGTGGCAAATTGTCCACACAGAAGAAGCCGATGTCCTCAAGTGCTTGCATGGCAACGGATTTGCCAGCCCCCGACATGCCAGTTAGAACCACGGTTTCCAAGCGCACAGTCACTATGCAGCCCCTCCATTCCAAGCAGATCAGACCGAGTTCAGGTAATTGTCTGGGTCGATTGTCCAGCTTTGTACCTGATGGTCTGCATCATATGTAAAACGTCCGAAAAATACGACCGAAGTCCCACGGGTCTCTGCGGCCAGTGTGTGCTGAACCATGAGCCTATCCCCTTCATCCATGGGCAGATGGGCAAGTTCGTCAGCCTTCACCACAGCCAGCTTCCCCTCACGATTTTCCTTCAGCAACGTACCCGTTGCTCCGTGGCCGACGAATTGAGCGATGATCCTGTCCTTTGCGGTCGAATCTGGGCCGGCCGCAACCTGAACGCGGTAGATCCCACGCAAAGTGGCATCCACCAGTTGAAGGCCAGATTCTTCGGAGAACTCCCGCATAGCCGCCTGTCGCCACAGTTCGTTATCTTCCACTTTTCCGCCCGGCAGGTACCACCAACCTCTGCGCGGCTTTTGTAACATGACAAAACCATCTTGCCAAGGAACAAAGCAATTTACGATCAGTTGCACCTGCTCCACCTCACTGAAGAAAGCATAGCACGCGGATGTGCGAACTACCAGCGAGCACCTCTGGAACAAGCTAGCGACTCGTGAGTCCGGTTGCCGACAAAAAAAGTGGGCGCCAGAGGGCGCCCGGAGAAATATATTAAAAGGGGGTCAAATGTGCTACATCTGTATCCTACCCCTCGCATGTTTCAGCCGTGTTACAAGCGCATTAAAAAACTGTGACATCGCCCACATTTTTGCACAAGATTGACGAACAATCTGCCCATTTCGGATTTCTTTTCGTCAAATCCCCTGGAGGCCGACCTTAGATGCCAGACGTCAACAAGGACTGTTCTAACCGGGCGCTGCACTTGCGAATCGAGGAAGCGGCCACGGCGAACTCCTCAGCCAGTTCCCTTTGCACAACTGGTACGCCAAAGTAGCGCAACGTGATGTAAATAAGGCCCGCCACCCAAATGTCAGCTTTGCCAATTCTCCGGTGAACGTGTAAAAACATGTCGTACAGATACGTAAGCCAGAGGCGTTTCGCCTCGGGAACCAGTCTCTGCAGATGCGCCTTGTGCAGCCATTCCTCCGTTCGAACCCAGACCTCGCGCCAGTTCGGATTCAAATCGAAAATGACGTCCGGATCTATCTGTTCGATTGACACTTCCTGTTCGCCGTCCGCCATGAACAGGCGCACGGTACCGCGCGCCCCAATGCGTTTGAGGGCGACCACGGCATGCAGTCGCAACGTCTCATCGATATCCCGTCGACCTACGAAGAGCCGCAACGCCTTTTCGGCATCCTCGTCGGCGACGACCGCGAGCGCGCGGATGACCCGACGCCGCGTTTCGTGATTTCCGTGGCGCAATCCCCAATAGAGCGATGCCCGCAACAGAGGGTCGCGGCGCCACGCCTCCAACTTTGTATCTTTCAGCTTATCTTTGACGACTGCGAGTTGTTCCTCGACAGGTAAATCGAGCTGATAACTGACGCGCAGGGAGGCAGTATCGTCTTTGCGCGCCTCTGCAACGCGGTGCAAATAATGGTCCGCCACCGCCTCGTAGTCCGTCTCTCTGGCGAGCATCTGCCAAAACCGCTCCGCCACCGCCCAGTTTTTGCAGTTGGCCGCCGCCGCTGCCGTGGCGTGAATGAGTACTGGCTCAGGCGGGGTGGTCAGGCGGATCAAGCGCCAAAATGTTTCGAGCGCATCGGCGTGATACCCAATAATCCCGAGTGTGGTGCCAACTTTCATGGCGAGGTCATAATGTAGCGGGAACACCTTTTGCAGAGGTTCTGCGGCCGCGTCTAGCATGTCGCGCCAGCCGAAGTGCTTCACGAGAATCGCTCGATTGCACAGGGCATGGATGTTATCTGGCTGCCGATAGAGAACGTCTTCAGCCAGAGAGAGCGCCTTGTCGTGTTGACCGGTGTAGTAATACGCCAAACAGAGGTTGTTGTAAGCCGCATAGTTCTCCGGCTCCTCTTCTATCACGCTCTCCAACCACTCCACGGCCGCTTCAAATTGACCGTTTTCGAGGAAGTAGCGACCGTCCTTCGTCGCCTGTTGAGCATCTAATTTGCGCTTCTCTTCCTGCCACTTTTCAAACGCTCGGCCACCGCCGAATTCGTCGAGCAACACGCTGAGCATCTCTTCCGCGTCATCGGCGTATTCCCCGTTCGGATCAGCGTCGAGATACCGCAGCACATATTCTTCAGCCGTATCGTACTCGCCCATGTTTGCATAGTTGTTGGCAAGGTAAAACTGGCATTCAGTCATATTCGGATCCAAATCGCAAAGAACGTGCTCGAGGAGTTCATTCGACGCTTCAAAGTCACCCATTTCCGAGTACACGCCTGCTAAATTACAGTAGTTAACTGGGTTGTTCGGTTCGTATTCCACAGTCTTGCGAAACGCTTTGAGGGCCTTATTCAAATCATTCCTCTGCAGGAAGCGGACGCCCCGCTCAAAGAAGTAAGCGGCATCAAAATTCATCGCGATGACGTTACTGCTTCCATTGTTGGACGATTTGCGAAAATGATGAGTGTCCATGAGGCACCTCCTGAAGCTGCCGGTCAATGGCAGAACGCAATTGACATGGAGTTATGTGAACTGGTGAAAAAAGTATACCACATCAGGTGATGACCGCGAAGTACCGATGCGCCATACCCCATGTTATAATGAAGAATCAGTGAAGAGTAAACTGGCGGATTGTCCATTTTTATGCGCCATCTCGATTTTAGACGCCGTTGTGGAACCTAATTGGTATTCCATTACATAATAAGACAAAGCTGTCTGAAATCATATGAAGCTCATGATGAATCTTTTGCGCAAAGCTTCTGTCTGGACAGTTCCAAATATAGGAGGATGATTGGTGAAAGCGGTCAAGGCCACAATAGCCAAGGCACTTCAGCCTGTTACAGGTTTAGATGAAGATACACTGGTTCAAATGCTCGAATATCCACCCAATCCAGAGTTAGGAGATCTCGCCCTCCCCTGCTTCAAACTGGCGAAGACGTTGCGTAAAAACCCCGCCGAAATCGCTCAAACGCTGGCCGACGTACTCGTTCAATCGCCGGCTGTCACAGCGGCGTCGCCTGCCGGTGGATTTCTCAACATCTCACTGGCGCGTCTGCCCTTTGCGACGGAGGTTGTGAATCTCGCCGCGGTGGATACGCACGCGCTGTTCTCGTCGGATCGAAATAAGGGACACAAGGCTGCCGTCGATTACTCGTCGCCGAACATCGCCAAACCATTTGGCGTCGGGCACTTGCGCTCGACCATCATCGGGGAATCCATCGTCCGACTCATGCGCGAAGACGGTTATGAAGTCGTTGGCATCAACCACCTTGGCGACTGGGGTACACAGTTTGGCAAGACCATTGCCGCCTACTTGAAGTGGGGCGACGAAGCGACTGTCCGCGCCGACCCGGTGCGTGAACTATTCAAGTTGTACGTGAGGTTTCACGAGGAAGCCGAGCGAGATCCGGCACTCGAGGACGAGGGCCGCTATTGGTTCAAACAACTCGAGGATGGCAACCAACAGGCTGTTTCTCTTTGGCAATGGTTTATCGACGAGAGCCTGAAGGCGTTCAAAGAGACGTATGCCCTGCTCAACGTCTCGTTCGATCACTACCTCGGCGAGAGTTTCTACAACGACAAGATGGACGCCGTGGTCGAAGAACTCCTCGCAGACAAGCTGCTGGTCGAAGACGAAGGCGCAGAAGTGGTGGATTTGTCCGCGTACGACATGCCGCCGTGTATCATCAAGAAGTCAGACGGCACTTCTATCTACGCCACGCGCGACCTAGCTGCGGCAGAATACCGTCACGACAAGTTGGGCGCCGATACGCTCATCTACGTCGTGGGCGGCGAACAGAGACTGCACTTCCAACAACTATTCAAAGTCCTCGAATTGATGGGCAAACCGTATGCCAGCCGCGCGCAACACGTCAGCTTCGGCATGATGAAGTTCAACGGGGCTCGCCTGTCCACCCGGCGAGGACACGTCGTGTACCTGGAGGATGTCTTGGCCAAGGCCATCGACGAGGCACAGAAGATCATCGAGGAGAAAAATCCAAACCTCGCTGACAAGGATGCCGTGGCGACGAGCGTCGGTGTCGGTGCGGTCGTGTTCAACGACCTAAAGACCTACCGCATTCACGACGTCGATTTCCGCTACGAAGACGTCCTGAACTTCGACGGCGAAACGGGCCCTTACGTACAATACACGCACGCTCGCGCTTGCAGTGTCCTGCGCAAATCCAACGACGCAAAAGCAACCATGCGCCTTGATACCAGCGCGCAGGGCGACGACGAGGGCGAGAGCGCACTCAATGACAGCGAGTGGGCACTTGTTCTCCAACTGGCACAAGCAAATGAGGCACTCAACCGCGCCGTCGACGAATACGATCCGTCCGTGATGGCTCGCTACACCCTTCAATTGTGCCATGCGTTTAACCGGTTTTATCACCACAACCCCATCCTGCAGTCCGAATCCGCGCAGCGGACTCGTCGCCTCGCGATGACGCTTGCCACCCGCAACGTGCTCGCGCGTGCGCTGTATCTCATCGGGATGGACGCACCAAAGGAAATGTGACGGCCGGGTCCGGGCCCGACCAAAAACACAGTCCGCGCACAAACAGGGCTGCCCGAAGTACGACGTACTTTCGCGGCAGCCCTACTGTTTTCCAAAAGGCTGAATAAGAATCTATGCGCCTTGAATCTACCTAGACACTTGTCGATTTACGTATACGGCATAGGATTGACTGCGTGCCGTTTCGGCGGACTTCGTAGTGCAATGTGGCCCTGTGGCCTCGCCCATGTCTCCGGAATACCCTATCAGTTCACCTTTGCTCACCGTCTGCCCGCTTTGTGCCACGGTGAACGACCTCGTTCACGGGCTGCTCGGCCGCATGGCTGGAAACGACCTGCGATTTGGTCACCGTCCCGTTTTCAAAGGTTTCTCGTACCGCATCTTCCTCGATCCCGTTTTGTCCTTGGGTGACAACTTCCTCGTCACCTTTGACCAACGCGTCATCATCCACGTATGTCACGTGATAGGGCACCGAAACAGTCTTCGTCACCGTCGCTACAGTCTTCACCGTCAGCAGTGGCTGAAGGGTGAACTGCCGTGTGTCATCGCTGCTTTCTAGCAGCATAGCGGCTGGTGAAGAAGAGCGCCCTGCGATATGGCCGCTGACTGGATGTAACAGAAGTTGCGTGGCATCGTCTGCCTGTAGAATATTCTGGATTCCCACGTTCGCCGCCGCTATCGACACGTGCCCCATGAACTGTGAGGTCACGTGGGACGCCCCCTTCACTTTAGGCGCGAGCGCGTACATCACGTCGTGTAAGACCTTTTGCGCAGCAGGTCTCGACGTCGTGTAGACCAAGGGTTTGTCGTCTAACTGAATGGCGGCCGCCTGGATTGGAAACGATGCAGCTTGATGCCAATTGTAGGACAAAGGGATGCTCTCGTGAACAGAGGTCGTCTGGAAATGAATCCCGTATCCGTTCGCAATTCGTTCCATACCAAGGGTTACCGTCGATTGATTAGGTACCAGTCCCACATACCGCCCACTTTGGTACACCTGCAACCAGGAACTTGTATGTACCACCTGTGCCGCCACGAGAGTAGCTGTGCCGCCGAGAACCACGAGGGCGGCCGTCCCGGCAAAGAACATTCTGGAGCGCGATGGAGAGAGAGTTTTCGTGAGATTCGATGGACCGTCGAGAATTTGCTTCGCCTTTACTCCCTGGCGAGCGGTAGCAAGTGCGTCCTTGACGCCGTGCAGGGCCGCTTTCCATTTCACTACGCAGGCCTCCTATGTAAAGTGATGAGCCGATGAAACATGCTAAAGATGCCCAACAAGTCGTATTCGACAAATATCCCGAAAATCCTCGTCGGTAACAAGTCGTCCACCCGTTCCCCCGCTGAACTTGTCGAGCCCTCGATTGTGTTCTCGAGGGCTCGACGACTTCACTTATGCCTATCTAGGTGATTTCTTTTCAATCGCCGCCTGTTGTGTCTTCACGAGATATTCATAGCCATACAAATGCTGGTGGAGCATGCACCCACCGCCACATCATGCCTACTACTTTTCTCCGTCGCTCTGCGCGGCAATGGCCTCAGCGAGTTCCTCCGTGAACGATTTGGCCGCGTCGTAGCCCATTCCTTTGAGGCGGAAGTTCATAGCGGCCACTTCGACGATGACCGCAAGGTTTCGCCCAGGTCGGACCGGGACCGTGACGAGTGGCACCTCGAGATCGAGAATTTTCATCGTGTGCTGTTCAATGCCCAAGCGATCGTACGCCACATTTTCACGCCATGCTTCGAGGTGAATGACCATGGCGATTTTCTTGTGCGTGCGAACGGCACCGGCACCGAACAGCGTCATCGCGTTGAGGACGCCAAGCCCGCGAATTTCAAGTAAGTGCTGCAGCAACGGAGGTGCAGTGCCGACGAGACTTTCGTCTGAAATTTGACGGATGACCACCGCATCGTCCGCGACCAAGCGGTGCCCGCGCTTAATCAATTCCAGTCCCGTCTCGCTCTTTCCAATGCCGCTAGAGCCGGTAATCAGAATGCCGATGCCATACACGTCGACCAAAACGCCGTGGACTAGCGTCTCAGGGGCGAGGCGCTCTTCCAGGTACGTGGAGAGCGTCGCCGTGAGACGGGTAGTCACCATGTTGGTCCCGAGGACGGGAATCCGCTTTGCCGTAGCCTCCCGCAACAGAACGGACGGCGGTGCATCGCCGCGGGTGACGAGAATGCACGGCGTTTGTTGATACGAGCAAAATGCAAACACGCGCAGTGCCTGCTCTCGCTCGTTCATGCCACGTAGGAAAGACAATTCTGTGCGGCCGAGGACCTGGACGCGTTCCGCCGGGTGATACCGAAGGTACCCGGCCAACGCCAGCCCAGGTCGGTTGATATCCAGAGTTTGAATCACCCTGTCGAGGTCAGAGTCCTCGTTGAAGACATGTAGGTCCAAATCTTTCACTAACTGGCGAACACTCACGCCGCGATCCTCAGTCACACCGCACCCCACCTAATCGATTCACACAAGTGGGACAAGAATGACCACTCGTGAACATCTCAATTTGCTGCAAGATTGACTTCAAACTCCTCGGAAGACTGTCGCAGAGCGCGCATTTTGTCCCGTTCCAGAATGGGTTTCAAAAAGCGCCCTGTGTAAGAGGCTTCGATTTTACAAATCGCCTCTGGCGTGCCTGCGCCAACGAGTTGTCCTCCGCGGTCGCCGCCTTCAGGCCCAAGGTCAATCAAATAGTCTGCCGTCTTGATCACATCGAGATTGTGCTCGATGATGAGCACCGTGTCTCCATTGTCGACGAGGCGGTGCAAGACGGTCAAGAGTCGTTCAATATCTGCCACGTGCAAGCCCGTCGTCGGCTCGTCCAAGATGTACAGGGTTCGCCCGGTGCTGCGCCGGTGGAGCTCAGAGGCCAGTTTGACCCGCTGCGCTTCACCGCCGGACAACGTCGTGGCAGGTTGCCCAAGCTGCATATAGCCGAGCCCGACGTCCATCAGCGTCTGCAATTTGCGATGAACGCGCGGGATGTTCTCAAAAAATGACAGAGCGTCCTCCACCGTCATGTCGAGAACTTCGGAGATGTTCTTCCCCTTGTAGCGCACTTCTAATGTCTCCCGGTTGTAACGCTTCCCTTTGCACACTTCACAAGGGACGTACACGTCCGGCAGAAAGTGCATCTCGATCTTGATGATCCCGTCGCCCTTACAGGCCTCACAGCGACCGCCACGGACGTTGAAACTGAACCGCCCCTTCTTGTAGCCGCGCATCTTCGCCTCGTTGGTCGTGGCAAAGAGGTCGCGAATGTCGTCGAATACACCGGTATACGTGGCCGGATTCGATCTCGGTGTACGCCCGATAGGCGACTGGTCGATATCCACCACCTTATCGAGGTGATCGAGTCCAAGAATCGCATCGTGCGCACCTGGGCGGATGCGTGCGCGATTTAAGTCCCGTGCCAGGGCCTTGTGCAAAACTTCGTTCACCAAGGTCGACTTGCCGGAGCCGGAGACGCCTGTCACACACGTGAACACCCCAATGGGAATCTTTACGTTCACGTTCTTCAAGTTATTCTCGCGCGCCTTGCGGACCTCCAGCCATCGACCGTCCGGTTTTCGGCGTTCCTTTGGCACCGGGATAAATCGCCGTCCAGACAGGTACATGCCCGTCACCGACTCCGCGTCGTTCATCACCTCTTGCGGCGTCCCTTGACTGATGACTTCACCGCCGTGAACACCCGCGCCTTTGCCCATGTCGATAATGTAGTCACACGCCATCATCGTGTCCTCGTCGTGTTCGACGACAATCAGTGTATTCCCGAGATCCCGCATGTTTTCCAACGTCCGAATCAAGCGCTCATTGTCCCGTTGGTGCAGCCCGATGCTCGGCTCGTCGAGGATATAGAGTACGCCCATCAGCGACGAACCGAGTTGTGTTGCGAGGCGAATGCGCTGCGCCTCACCGCCCGACAAGGTTCCGGCAGACCTGGACAGCGTTAGGTAGTCGAGACCCACGTCGCGCAAAAAGCCGAGTCGACTGTCAATTTCCTTCAAAATCTGCCGAGCAATTTGCATCTCCTTCTCCGACAACGTGAGGCTGTTGAAGTATTCAATCGCCTCCAACACGGAGAAATCGGTCACTTGCGAGATATCGCGCTCGTTGATGCGCACCGCGAGACTCTGCGGCTTCAACCGGCGACCTTTGCACGCCGGGCAGGGTTTCGCACTCATAAACGACTCAATGAACTCGCGAATCCCTTCCGAAGCCGTGTCCCGGAAGCGGCGCTCGAGGTTTGGAATGACGCCCTCAAACGGAATTTGAGCGGTCTTGCGCTGACCAAAGTCGTTTTCGTAGGTGAATTCGATCGCTTCGCCCGTCCCGTAGAAGATCTTCTGCAGTGCGTCCGCAGGCAGTTGCGTGATCGGAACTTCCGTGTCGATGCCAAACGCCTGACAAGCGGCCTTCAACAGCTGTGGATAATATGTGGAAGTCGACCCCGCCCAAGGGACCACCCCTCCCTCGTCAATGCTCAACGAGGGATTCGGAATCACCAAATCGCCGTCTACTTCCATCTTCACGCCGAGGCCGGCACATGCGTCACACGCCCCGAACGGACTGTTGAACGAGAACATCCGAGGCGCCAGCTCGTCGACGCTAAACCCACAGGTTGGACAAGCCATGTTCTGACTGAACATCAACTCTTCACCGTCCATGACATGGACGATAACGGTTCCTTCCGCCAAGCCGAGAGCCGCCTCCAGAGAGTCGGCTAGGCGGCTGTGGACGTCGTCGCGGAGGACAATGCGGTCGACCACGACTTCGAGATTGTGCTTCTTGTTCTTTTCGAGTTGAATGTCCTCGTCAAGTTCGCGTACTTCACCGTCGACGCGCAGGCGTACATAGCCGCCCTTGCGCATTTGTTCGATGACCTTCTGATGCTCGCCCTTGCGGCCTCGGACCACCGGGGCCAACACTTGAAGACGCGTGCGCTCAGGCAACTGCATCAAGCGGTCCACCATCTGCTCAATCGTCTGAGACGCGATGGGGATATGACAGTTTGGACAGTATGGATGTCCCACCCGAGCGAACAGCAACCGCAAGTAGTCATAGATCTCGGTCACGGTCCCGACGGTCGAACGCGGGTTTCTGCTCGTGGTCTTTTGGTCGATGGAGATGGCAGGCGACAATCCATCGATGCCATCGACGTCCGGCTTGTCCATCTGACCCAAAAACTGCCGGGCGTACGCCGACAGGGACTCGACATACCGGCGTTGACCTTCTGCGTAGATGGTGTCAAACGCGAGCGACGACTTGCCCGAGCCGCTGAGTCCAGTGACGACGACGAACTGGTCGCGCGGGATTTTGACACTGACGTTCTTCAGATTGTGTGCACGAGCACCCCGCACGTGGATAAACTCTTGTGGCACGACTATCACATCCTTCAATTCAAAGCCAAACCCCGTCTCGCACCGAGGTGCGACACGGGCCGGCGACTCATTATGACGCGTTGGTCAACTCGGAAATCATGTCGCGCAGCTCTGCTGCACGTTCAAACTGCAACTGCTTGGCGGCCTCGCGCATCTCCTGTTCGAGTTTCGCAACGAGGTCCTTTCGCTCGCGCTTGCTGAGGCTTTGCGCCTGCTCTGCGACACTGACGTAGTCCACCGTCTCCTCCGCCACTTTGGTCGATTCGATGACGTCGCGTACGGCCTTGTGAATCGTCGTCGGGGTGATTCCGTGCGCCTCGTTGAAGGCGATTTGCTTCGCCCGGCGGCGCTCCGTTTCGTCTATCGCGATACGCATCGAATCGGTCACCTTGTCCGCATACATGAGAACCGATCCATTGGCGTTGCGAGCAGCGCGGCCGATGGTCTGAATGAGCGACCTGTGCGCGCGCAGAAACCCTTCCTTGTCCGCGTCGAGAATCGCGACGAGCGAGACTTCTGGCAAGTCGAGACCCTCTCGCAAGAGGTTGATCCCGACGAGTACGTCAAACGCGCCCTTGCGCAGGTCGCGCAGGATGACCATGCGCTCGATGGTCTTGATGTCCGAGTGCAGATACCGCACGCGAATGCCGATCTCCTTCAGATAATCAGTCAAATCCTCCGCCATCTTCTTCGTGAGCGTCGTGACGAGGACGCGCTCATCCTTGCGAATGCGTTCGCGGATTTCGCCGACGAGATCGTCAATTTGACCTTTAATCGGGCGAACAGTGATGGTTGGGTCTAAGAGGCCCGTCGGACGAATAATTTGCTCGGCGATGCGCTGCTGGTGCGCCTCCTCGTACGGCCCAGGCGTGGCACTGACGTACACACACTGTCCAACCGTGCGCTCAAATTCCTCGAACGTGAGCGGCCGGTTGTCGGCGGCGGACGGCAGGCGGAAGCCGTGATCTATGAGCGTCAGCTTCCGCGACCGGTCCCCGCCGTACATGCCGCGAATCTGTGGAAGCGTCACGTGGGATTCGTCGATGAGCGTCAAGAACCCTGGTGGGAAGAAGTCGAGCAGCGTGTTCGGCGGCTCTCCCGCAGCGCGGCCCTCAAGGTGCCGGGAATAATTCTCGATGCCGGAGCAGAACCCAATTTCCAACATCATCTCGATGTCGTACATCGTCCGCTGTTCCAGCCGCTGCGCCTCGAGCAGTTTACCGTTGTCCCGCAGTTCGGCGAGGCGCTCGCGCAGTTCGTCTTTGATCCGCGCGACAGCCTGCTCCAGGCGCGGACGCGACGTCACGAAGTGAGAAGCCGGAAAGATACTCACGTGATTTCGGCGCGCGACCACTTGGCCAGTGACCACGTGGATCTCCGTGATCCGGTCGATTTCGTCGCCAAAAAGCTCCACGCGTATCGCATTCTCATCCCTGGAGGCAGGGAAAATTTCCACGACGTCGCCCCGAACGCGAAACGTACCGCGCGTGAAGTTGATGTCGTTGCGCTCGTATTGCATATCGACGAGTCGTCGAAGGATCTGATTCCGCTCCATCGTCGCGCCCACGCGCAGCGACAACACGTGCTCGCTGTACTCTTTCGGGCTACCCAAGCCGTAGATGGCGGACACGCTCGCCACGACGATGACGTCGTTGCGCTCGAGGAGTGCTGCCGTCGCCGAGTGCCGCAACTTGTCGATCTCGTCGTTGATCTTCGCATCCTTTTCGATGAACGTGTCCGTCGAGGGAATGTACGCCTCTGGCTGGTAGTAGTCGTAGTAACTGACGAAGTACTCCACCGCATTGTTCGGGAAAAATTCGCGAAACTCCGCGGCCAACTGTGCGGCCAACGTCTTGTTATGAGCGATGACGAGCGTCGGGCGATTTACTTCCTGGATGATGTTCGCCATGGTGAACGTCTTACCGGAGCCAGTTACCCCGAGCAAGGTCTGGTGTCGCAGTCCAGACTCAATGCCGTCGACCAAAGCGTCAATCGCCGCAGGCTGATCCCCCTGCGGCTTATATTCTGAAACCAGTTCAAACTGACCGGGTTGCGTAGACAAGCCAAACCCTCCCGTCAAATGGTTCAATATCAAATGGTCAATATCGGAAACGAAAAAATCGTCAATACGGTTACATTAACATGAACACGGAAAAAAGGGAACGTGCGTTCCCTTGGCCGAGTGAAAGTGTTTCTCCTTGGAATTATAGAGAAGTGCGAGTGGAGGGTAAAGTTGAGGTCACTGGAAAATCCGTTTGGCGAGGCGCATCGCGAACCCGCAGCACCTGCCGCCATTTCACTTCGCGGGTGCGTTCGACTGTGGCAAAGCCGCAACCGTCCCCGGCAGTGTGTCCTGCCGTAAAACGACGATATTCACGCGTCTGTTCTGTTGTCGATGCGCAGCGGTATTGTTCGGGACGATATTGTGATACTGTCCGTACCCAGTGCCAGAGAGGCGATCCGCATTGACGCCATTGCTCGCCAGAAAGCGTACAACACTCATCGCACGGGCTGAAGAGAGCTCCCAATTCGACGGGTAGACACTCGTGCTGATTGGCTGATTGTCCGTGTACCCTTCCACGACGATGTTGTTGGGCAAAGATTTGAAGAATGGCACGAATCCCGCGATGAGTTGTTGCGCATCGGGCTTCAGGGCGGCTTGTCCGGTATCGAATAGCGCGATATCCTTCATCGTGATTTGGACGCCACGCTGCTGATTCGTGATAGAGACCTTGTTCTGCAGGTTGTGTGAATTGATATAGTTCTTGGCGAGTTGATACAAGTTTTGAAGTTGCTGCTGGTCGTCCTCTGTCGGCACCGACTTAGCCGGAGTCGGTGCAGGGAGCGGGGACTGAACCCCTGTATTGTTGTCACCAGACAGGAGCAGCGAACTGGTACCGAGTCCGTTTAACGGGATTTGGTCGTTCGGGTGCAGCGCCGATGCAAGCGATTCAGCCAACGTGGCAAACTTGATTTTATCTACGCTCGACATGGCGAACATGATGATAAAAAAGACGAGGAGAAGCGTGATCAAGTCCGAATAGGTCACCATCCATCGCTCGTGGTTTTGCGGTTTCCTAGGCTTGCGCGGTCTCGGCATCTGTGTCACCCGCCTTTGCGCTCTTTCGCACACGCTGCGAGGAAGCTAGAAACGACAACAGCTTTTGCCGCAACACGTTCGGGTTTTCCCCGGCTTGAACGGACAGAATCCCCTCTAACGTCATTTCCCGCTCCAGGATTTCGTCTTCCGACTTGGTTTTTAATTTATTCGCGATAGGTAACCAGAGCACGTTGGCACTCGCCACGCCGTACAAGGTGGCGATAAACGCCGTCGCGATTTCCGGGCCGAGCGACGTGACGTTCTGTAAGTTGCCGAGCACGTGAACGAGCCCCATTACGGTACCGATGATCCCCATCGTCGGCGCGAATCCGCCAGCCGCCTCAAAGAGGTCGATGCCGGCTTCATGCCTCCGCTCGATATAGGCGATTTCCGTCTCCAGCATCTCTTTGACGAGTTCGGGATCGACCCCGTCGACGATTTGGCGAACTCCATTTTTCAAAAAGACGTCGTCGAAGTGGTCGACCTGCTCCTCGAGCGCAAGGATGCCTTCGCGGCGCGCTGTAACTGCCATTTCGACAAGCAGGTCAATCGTCTCATGCGGGTCTTTGACCTTCGTGAAAAAGGCAATTTTAAGGTACCTCCCAATCGACGTAAAAGACTTCATGCGGCTGGATATCAATGTCGCGCCGAGCGTTCCACCAAGCACGATGAGCGCCGCAGAAGGCTGAATAAGGGCACTAAGCGTCCCCTTGTCCAGGATAAAGCCGACTAATAACCCACCCACGCCGACGATTAATCCGATGATCGTTGCGAAATCCATTGTGGTTCCTCCCCCATGAAAGAGCCGAGCCAGCTTCTACTGTACATTTTTTGTCTGTCGGCTACCACAAGGTTTGTCTTGTCACTTTTGCCGCCTCAAGTACAACGTTTCAAGAAATCCAAATGGCCGCGTCATTCTCAGCGCCGGTTGTTCATCTGGCACGACGACGAGCAAGCCAAGTTGATGTCGTTCGCCTTCATATACCGGGTTTCCAATGAGCCTGACCTCGCCGCGCGCGTCGAGTACCTGAAACTTCGCGTAGGCTGGATTCTGCTCAAACGCAAAGTGCAAATCGTATTCTGTGTGCACAGGTCTCTGGTTGACGTGTGTGATCACTTCCCCCGGCAAAATCCCCAACTTGTGCGAGAGCGAGCCCTGGATGGTGTACAACACCATCACACCTCGACTAGCCGGTGCATACGCCGGTTCACTCGATTCGTCGACGCGTCGCCACACGGAGCGAACAATTTCCATCAGAACGACGAAAATCGGGGCGGCTACGTACCCGGCGTCTGCGCGAAACCAATGGGCAACCGCGAATCCCGTGGCTAAAATCGCAGCCTGCAGCAGATTCCATCGGCGAAACTGGCGCATCACTCGCTCCGGGCGCAGTGCCGTAAACAGCGCGTGCATTCCGAATACCGCGGGCACGACGCACAGTGCGACCGGGTGATCCACAGCCACGAGCCAGGGTTTTAACCCGCCGTGAAAGGTGATACTCACGCCCTGAACCGGGGTCATCCACACGACGAGCGGAACGGAGAAACCCAACTGAATTTTGAGGGCGCCAATTCTCCGCCCGCGTTTGCTCGTCACCAAGGCGGGGAACACGGCGTCCCGCTCATTCCACCACTGCAAGAACAATTCGGACAAACAGGCCACGAGGGCGATGAGTAACCAAGACCTCATTTCAAAAGTCTGCAAGAAGCTGATGATTCTTGCATACCAAACGCCCTCAGAAATATTGATATATTTGGAAACCAGGGAACACGAGAGCGCGATGGAGATGGCCGTGGGGGTACTGAGGAATCGGGATCGGATAAGTCCGAGCGCGATGGACAGCACGGCGACAAACAGGACGGTTTGCCACGAGACGACCGCACCGAGCAACACGAGGACCACAGAGCCGGCGAGGCCGACGGCGGAGGCTTTGATATACCGGAGGATCACGGGCTGGATGATTCTCGTCACGCGGATGCCAAACCAGATCCGCTCGTTCTTGATATTCCGAATCAAGTCCCAAAGCACCAGCGCAGTTGCGACATAGTGCAAGGGATTGCATAAAAACGCGATGATGGCGACTAGGATGATGGCCCCCCAGCCGCCTGATACTGTCCAGTGATGCATGCCGTGTGTTCCTTTCTTTTTCACCGTGTGAACCGCTGTCGGCCTAAGCGCCAATAGACGTGCTTGTGCCACAATCCACTCATGTATTCGCGCGACGACATGGAATTTCCTGTCGCGCGACAGCAGTTCACCGATTAAACGCGAAGGAATTTGCGCACAGACATCACGCCGCCCCAGATGCCGAGCAGAATACCAATTCCAACCAGGACGACGACCATCTTGATGAAGAGCGTACCGCTTGACACGAGATCGATGGACATAATAAACGGAAGATTATGGATCCTGTTGTAGATGACCTCATACCCATACCCTAATATGGCCAATGGAACGATGGCGCCAAAGGCACCGATCAGCATACCTTCCACAATAAACGGCCATCGGATAAACCAGTTCGCTGCGCCGACCAGCTTCATGATCTCAATTTCACGCCGACGTGAGAAAATGGTGATGCGAATGGTGTTCGAAATTAAAAACATCGAGGTCACCAACAACGCGATGACAAACACCAAGCCGATATCGCGAAGTACGTTTAGGGTTTTGAACAGCGGTTTGACGTACGGTTGTCCATCCTGTACTTGCGCGATGCCCTGCACGTGCCGCACTTCACTCGCGACCTGTAACGTCTGATTCGGATCCTTCGCCTTGATCACGAGCTGAACAGGCAGCGGGCTCGTCTTGTACTGCGCGAGAATGTCCTGATACTGCGGACCAATATCCTGCTTGAGCTGCTTCATGCCCTCTTCTTTGCTGATGACCTGAACCGAACCGACGTTTGACATGGCGCGAATCTGCCCCGCCAACTGTTCACCGGTCTGTTCTGAAGCATTCGGCTGCAAATAGGCTTGAACGAGTACTTGCCTCGTCACGTATTTCGACATCTGTTGCGCGTTCATCGCCAGGATGAGCGAAAACCCCAGCACGGCGAGCGTCACCGTGACGGCGCTTACCGATGCAAACGTCATCCAGCCGTTACGCAGTACATTTCGCAATCCCTCGCGGAGATGACGTGCGACTCTACTCATCATATCCGTATAGCCCTTTCTGTTCATCGCGAATGATGGCGCCATTTTCAATCGCTATGACGCGACGGCGCATCGAGTTCACGATATCTCTGTTATGCGTAGCCATGACAACGGTCGTCCCCCGGTCGTTGATGCGTTGGAACAACCGCATAATATCCCAAGAGGTTTCCGGATCTAGGTTTCCTGTCGGCTCGTCCGCGATGATGACCGTCGGATTGTTCGCGAGTGCGCGCGCCACGGCCACCCGCTGCTGTTCGCCGCCAGACAGCTGCGACGGCAACATGTCGAGCTTGTCCTCAAGTCCGACTTGGGTGAGGACATCCGTCACCCGCCGGCGAATTTGTCGCTGGCCAAGGCCAATCACCTCGAGTGCAAACGCGACGTTTTCGGCGGCCGTGAGCTTCGGCAGGAGCTTGAAGTCCTGGAACACCACGCCAATACTGCGGCGCAACAACGGGATTTTCCGATCCTTCAATCGCTCAATGTTGAATCCATTGACGAAGATATGCCCTTTGGTCGGTCGAACTTCGCGGTACATCAATTTGATAAACGTGGATTTGCCGGCACCGCTCGGGCCTACAACATACACGAATTCACCTTTTTGAATGTGAACAGAAATCCCGTTCAGAGCAGAAGTGCCATTGGGATATTCCTTCCAGACATCCTGCATTTCTATCACTGTGCAATCAAACTCCTCTACTCGAATGTTTCGGTGTCGAGCGATATTCCGCCCAGTAACGAGAAACGCCGAATTTGGGTCCAGCGGAATGATTCGACGTCATTCGGCAAAATTCCTGTTGTGAATATCTCTCAATGGCGGAAGTGAATTGTCTCGGAATCAATGGTGTATCGGTCCAGGAGTGTCCAGTTCACCCGCGATGCGACGCCATGCAGCTCCTCCACTCGCAAGTGGCCGGGTCGAGAGAAGGTCACGGGCGGATTCACGACATCTTCGACAAAGTACCGTTCACTCGGCCCGACGTCTGTCGGCATGTCAAACCCAGGCAGGCTGCACAGCGCGATGTTGTGCAAGCGGCCAATCCCAGTTTCGTACATGCCACCGCACCACAGCCCAAGGCCATAGTGCACTGCGAAGTCGTGCGCGCGGCGCGACTGTTCAAACCCGCCGACGCGCCCGGGCTTCAGGTTGATGATCCGGCAGGCGCCCAAGACTGCCGCGCGGCGGACGTCGTCTGCGCTGCGAATGCTTTCATCGAGGCAGAGCGGCGTGCGCAGGCGGCGTTGGAGCGCGGCGTGATCGACCAAGTCGTCGTGCGCCAGAGGCTGTTCGATCATCATCAGCGACAGCTCGTCCAATTCAGCCCACACCGCTTCGTCGGCCGTCCGATAGGCGCTGTTCGCATCGGCCATCAGCGGCATGTCGGGCAGCAGCGAGCGAATCGCGCGCAAGGGCAGCAAGTCTTCGCCAGGGCTGACTTTTACCTTGATCCGGCGGTACCCATCTTCTGCGGCCTGCAATGCGCGTTCCTGCAATCGGCCGATAGACGACTCCATCCCCAGGCTAATGCCCACCGGAATCTCTCGTTCCTGGCCGCCGAGGAGTAGGTGTATGGGCGTCTGCGTCTCTGCTGCGAACGCGTCCCAGACCGCCATCTCGAGGCTGGCCCTAGCCATCGCGTTGCCGCGAACGGCAAGCAGCCCATCCGAAAAATCCCGAAGGTCGGCCGGCGTTTCAAACACCTTGTCCCGCAGCCGACCAACCAAAAAGTCTTGTAAGATATGCCACGCGGTGAAGACCGTTTCCTCAGTGTAGGTCGGTTCGCGCATTGCGACACATTCCGACACGCCGATGGCGCCATGGACGGTTTCCAGCTCGACGATGATCACGTCGCGGCTGGTGTGTACTCCGTAAGACGTCCTGGTCGGCGTTCGCAGTGGCATATGGATTCTGCGCAGTGTACAACGTTTCACCTGCAAAGCCCGATCCCCCTGAACGACTATAGTATCCGTGTAACCGCCCGACGGTCTGGCCGTCGAATCCTGTACAATTTCCTCCATCACAGCATGATGCAATCGGCGGTGCTGTGCAACCACGCGCGTACGCTCTGGCCGGACTTGACGCCTCTACACGCGTGCTAGATAACCAAAAGCGCCCGCCAAAATCAGCTTGGCGGGCGCAATCCGTCTTCTCCACGATGCGTTGACATCAAGTTACCCGTGCGTAAATCCGGGGTGAATCACCTGCTCTTGCTCATCGACCTCAGCGGGATTTGGCTGAACGCTGCCGCGGCGCAATACGAAGCCTAATAGAGCACCTGCGATCGCGATGAACATCATGATCCAAAATGTATCGTCAAAACCCTTTACCGCGGCACCTACGAGAGCCTGTTTCACCATCGCCATCGCGTGCGCCGCTTGCGGGGAAAGATGTGTCGAGGCCGCATTAGCGCTGCCCTGCCCAGTGAGACTCGTCGTATCAGGAACGTGGATCCCCTGTTTGGCGAGTTGGGTCTTCACCTCGTTGGTGTGAGTGGTGACACGCGCCGTGAGGATGGTCACAAGCGTGGCTACGGCGAGCGAAGTGACGACTTGCTGCAGCGCGTTCGACAGAGACGTCACGCGGCTAACCAGCGCCCGCGGGGCCTTGTTCATCAAGTGAGTCGTGAGCGGCATCATCATCAGACCCATTCCGCCGCCCGAAAGCAGCAGGGCCCAAATCAAATCCTTGCCGTCGGTCGTAGGCGTGACATGTGACAACTGGAAGACCGCCGTGGACACTATGCCGAGGCCCACCACCACCAGCCATCGGGCGCCTATCCGATCGAAGAGAATCCCGCCAAACGGCATCAGAACGCCGGATGCGATGGCCTGTGGCAAGAGGATGAGCCCCGTGTCAAACGCACCGTACCCCCTCGCCTGCTGAAGAAATTGGGGGATTAAGAACAGCGCGCCAAAGAGAGCGAACTGGCCTACCCACTGAACGATGATGGCGAGCGTAAAATCGATGGACTTAAACACGCGCAGTTCGAGCAGCGGCGTGTCCGAGCGCAGTTCGGCGACAATAAAGAGCGCGAGTGCCAAGCCGCCGACGACAAGCCCCGCAATCGTCTTCGCACTGTGCCAACCATTTGCCCCTTCACTGACGCCGTAGGACAATGCCGCAAATGCAATCGGCCCGAGAATCGTCCCCCATACGTCCATCCCGGCGACGTCCTGTTTCTTCCACTGTGGCAGTCCCTTTAGTCCTATCAGCAGGCAGAGGAGCCCGATGGGTAAATTCAAGAGGAAAATCCACCGCCACGAGTGGTACTGTACCAGCCACCCAGCCAATACGGGGCCAATCGCGGGCGCAAACAGGATGGGTATCCCCATCATGCCCATGACGGCTCCGGCCTTCTCCGGCGGGGTTAACCGGTAAATGTACGCCATCGCCACGGGAAGCACGCTGCCACCGCCAAGCCCCTGAAGAATTCGGTACAAAATCAACAGCCCTGCGGAGTGTGGCGTCGAACACATCACGGACCCAATCGTGAAAAGTACGGTTGACGACAGAAAGATGGTCTTCGCCCCGAATCGATCCGCCAGCCACCCTGACAGTGGAATCACCGCAGCCTGGGCCAACGTGTAACCCGTGACGGTCCACTCCAGCGTAGGCAGTTGCGTGTGAAAGTCGGTCACCAATTTTGGGAGTGCGACGTTCATCACCGTGTTGTCGAGTACGACCATGAACACACCGGCAATGATGGCGATCAACGGCACGACGATACTCGATATTCTGAATTCCTTGCTGGAATCCATCGGCATGGCCATTTGACTCAAGGAATTGTCCTCCCAGAGCAGCCTCTTGCGGCCGCTTCATTCACAAAGTTGTGGCACAACCTAAACCGGACACGTGTCCGATTTGGGCATCGTAACGGACAGCTGTCCGTTTGTCAATGACACGGTGTATACTTATGATGTGCGATTGCAGTTCAAACCACGGAAATAGGTGAATGATGTGACGATACGTAGACGGCGGAAGGACGCGGTAGAAAGTCGTGATAAAATCCTCGATACGGCCCGGACACTCTTTAAAGACTGTGGTGTTCAGTCCGTTAGCATGCATCAAATTGCACAGTGCGCCCACGTCGGCCAAGGGACGTTATACCGCCATTACGCACACAAAGGGGATCTGTGCCTTGCACTGCTGAAAGAAAGTGCAGAGGCGTTTCTCAAAAACTTGACGGATTGGGTGGAGGCGTCCCGCGGTCAAATTCCTCCCTACGACATCCTCGAGTCGGTGATCCGACAAATTATCGACTTTACGGATAACAACACTTCTCTGTTAACTGCCGTAAACAGCTCGAAATTCATCAGCAATAATCCGTTCTACCAGTATATTCACCGCCTGGTCAGCTCACTTGTCGCAGAACTCCTGCCGGAGGACAGCCCACTGGATGCCACCCTGACGTCTGACATCATCCTCGCCGCCACGAGTCCAGCGCTCTATATGTTCGAGCGAGACGAACGCGGATACACCAAGGATCAGGTCTTTGATGCCATCCGGCTCACCTGTCTGAGCGGCTTGCGAACCCCACATTACGGCGGCGAGTAAATCGCGGTTGCAAGACGTGGAGACGCGGTCACATCTCCGCCGTCTCCAGCCCGTCGAAGTAGTGCACTAGTTCGATGATCATGGCCCCCATCCGCTCCTGCTCCGGAGCGACAACGCGCGTGACCCCATGTTCGCGAAGCGCCTCCGCAGTGACCTTCCCGACGCCGGCCGCGACCACCTTCTCGAATCCGGCGACAAGGTCTCCATCTGCACCTGTCTGGCTCGCGTAACGAAACAAAAACCTCGGCTGCTGTGCACTCGTAAACGCTACCGCGTCCACGCTCCCCGTGCAAACCTCAGTCACCAACTGCTCCAAAACGACCGGCTCTGGCGGCATATAATCGTACGCGTGGAGAAAGGACACACTTTCCCTCTTTTGCGCACACCAACGCTCAAGCGACTTTGGAAGCTCCCCGTGCAGTTGAACGCACACCTTCAGCCCCTCCATCGCAAACGGCTGCAGCGCGCGAAGAACCCCTTGTGTGGTACCGTCGTCATCCCGAGCATCCGGATGAATGCCTTGCTCAAGCAGGAACTTGGTCGTCTTCCTGCCTCGCGCCGCCACGCGCACCCTCTGCAAAAACGACGACAGCTCCTCCAACTGGCCAAGTCGTTCAGCCACCTGCCAGACTTTTTGGGCCCCGATTCCGGTCGTAAAAATCACCCAGTCGACATCGGACGCCAACATCGTCGTCAACTCGCGTTCCAGCAACGTCTCGTCCGTATATAACTTTCCCTGTAGAGAGCGGATCAAAGGCTCGCCGCCATTCTTCCGAACCAACGTCGCTATCTCTTCACTCCGCCGATCCGCCGCCACCACAATTCTCTTCCCCTCTAGCCTCATCCTTCGACCAATCCTCCCGCTCCGAATTTAGCAATCCACTCGCCATCGCCGCATGCACCCACAGTGGCATCGCCCAGCACATCCGACTTTGCTCCTGTAGCGTACCGTAAGACCCACATGTAGACAATTGTACCGAAGGTCTTCATACAACCGCATTGCGAAGCTTTAGCAAGACAAAAAGACCCCGAGGTCGGCATTTCTGCTTCCCTCAGGGTCCTTCTCACTCGCCTGGCAACGACCTACTTTCCCAGCCCCTCTCGGGACAAGTATCCTCGGCGCTGGAGGTCTTCACGTCCGTGTTCGGTATGGGTACGGGTGTTTCCCCTCCGCTATGGTCACCAGACCGCTTGGCGTTCAGGTATTCGTTCGCACGGCTTCGGCCTATCGGCCTGCAGATGTGCTACTCACACCTTCACTCAAGCTTCCAGTTACGTCGCTCCGTAACTTTGTCTTTATCCTCGCTCCTGAATCATGGAACAACCTCTTCTTCTGTTCATCGGGTGAAGCCCTCGACCGATTCGTATCTGTCCGCTCCACGTATCACTACGCTTCCACGCCAGACCGATCTACCTTGTCTTCTTCAAGGGGTCTTACTTCCCTAACGGAATGGGATACGTTATCTTGAGGCAGGCTTCGCGCTTAGATGCTTTCAGCGCTTATCCTTTCCCGACTTGGCTACCCAGCTATGCTTCTGGCGAAACAACTGGTACACCAGCGGTCGGTTCATCCCGGTCCTCTCGTACTAAGGACGACCCCTCTCACGTATCCTGCGCCCGCGGCAGATAGGGACCGAACTGTCTCACGACGTTCTGAACCCAGCTCGCGTACCGCTTTAATGGGCGAACAGCCCAACCCTTGGGACCGACTTCAGCCCCAGGATGCGATGAGCCGACATCGAGGTGCCAAACCTCCCCGTCGATGTGAACTCTTGGGGGAGATCAGCCTGTTATCCCCGGGGTAGCTTTTATCCGTTGAGCGATGGCCCTTCCACTCGGTGCCACCGGGTCACTAAGCCCGACTTTCGTCCCTGCTCGACCTGTCCGTCTCGCAGTCAAGCTCCCTTGTGCCTTTACACGCTTCGCGCGATTTCCATCCGCGCTGAGGGAACCTTTGGGCGCCTCCGTTACTCTTTAGGAGGCGACCGCCCCAGTCAAACTGTCCACCTGACACTGTCCCATGACCAGTTTCATGGCCATTGGTTAGAACACAAGTACCTCAAGGGTGGTATCCCAACGCCGACTCCACTCAGGCTGGCGCCCAAGCTTCTCTGTCTCCCACCTATCCTGTACATGACGTACCCGTATCCCATATCAAGCTACAGTCAAGCTCCACGGGGTCTTTCCGTCTAACCGCGGGTAACCTGCATCTTCACAGGTATTACAATTTCACCGGGTCTCTCGTTGAGACAGCGCCCAAGTCGTTACGCCTTTCGTGCGGGTCAGAACTTACCTGACAAGGAATTTCGCTACCTTAGGACCGTTATAGTTACGGCCGCCGTTTACTGGGGCTTCAATTCAGAGCTTCGCCTTGCGGCTTACCCCTCCTCTTAACCTTCCAGCACCGGGCAGGCGTCAGCCCCTATACTTCGCCTTTCGGCTTCGCAGAGACCTGTGTTTTTGCTAAACAGTCGCTTGGGCCTTTTCACTGCGGCTTCTCTCGAAGCGCCCCTTCTCCCGAAGTTACGGGGCCATTTTGCCGAGTTCCTTAACGAGAGTTCTCCCGCGCGCCTTCGTGTTCTCCACGCGCCCACCTGTGTCGGTTTCCGGTACGGGCACCTCACCACTCGCTAGAGGCTTTTCTTGGCAGTGTGACTTATGGGACTTCGGTACTGTACTTCCCTCCCCATCACAGCTCACGATTACCAGGGTGCGGATTTGCCTACACCCCTCGCTCGCTGCTTGGACGGCCTCTTCCATCCGGCCGCTTCCCTCAGCCTCCTGCGTCACCCCTTCGCTCAATCGCGATGTTGGTGGTACAGGAATTTCAACCTGTTGTCCTTCGACTACGCCTTTCGGCCTCGCCTTAGGTCCCGACTTACCCTGGGCGGACGAGCCTTCCCCAGGAAACCTTGGGCTTTCGGCGGACAAGATTCTCACTTGTCTTTTCGCTACTCATACCGGCATTCTCACTTCCATCCGCTCCACCAAACCTCTCAGTTCAGCTTCCCCGCAAATGGAACGCTCCCCTACCATGTTTCCATCCATAGCTTCGGTGTCTGGTTTAGCCCCGTTACATTTTCCGCGCAGCGCCACTCGACCAGTGAGCTATTACGCACTCTTTAAATGGTGGCTGCTTCTAAGCCAACATCCTGGTTGTCTGTGCAACGCCACATCGTTCCCCACTGAACCAGTACTTTGGGACCTTAGCTGTTGGTCTGGGCTGTTTCCCTCTTGACCACGGGTCTTATCACTCGTAGTCTGACTGCCAGGTTCTTCGACAAAGTGGCATTCGCAGTTTGACTAGGCTTGGTAACCCTCGCGGGCCCCGCACCCAATCAGTGCTCTACCTCCACTTCTCATTCCCTGACGCTAGCCCTCAAGCTATTTCGGGGAGAACCAGCTATCTCCGGGTTCGATTGGAATTTCTCCCCTACCCCCAGTTCATCCCCTGGCTTTTCAACGCCAGTGGGTTCGGGCCTCCATGCGGTGTTACCCGCACTTCACCCTGACCAGGGGTAGATCACCCGGTTTCGGGTCGATGACGACAAACTATACCGCCCTATTCAGACTCGCTTTCGCTTCGGCACAGGCTCCTTCGCCTTCACCTTGCTTGCCATCATCACTCGCCGGTTCATTCTACAAAAGGCACGCCGTCACATGTCATGCATGCTCCGACTGCTTGTAAGCACACGGTTTCAGGTTCTATTTCACTCCGCTCCCGCGGTTCTTTTCACCTTTCCCTCACGGTACTATCCGCTATCGGTCGCCAAGGAGTATTTAGCCTTAGGAGGTGGTCCTCCCAGATTCCCACGGGATTTCTCGTGTCCCGCAGTACTTGGGGTCTGTTGCACATTCCACAATCCGTTTCGGTTACCGGGCTCTCACCGTCTATGGCCGGCCTTCCCATGCCGTTCTCCTACGCATTGCTTCCTGCTGGCTCCCTGCAGGTTGCCACCAACAGCCCCTCGACCCCGCATACGCATCGACTGCAGTCTGTACCACGTATACGGTTTAGGCTTCTCCGCTTTCGCTCGCCACTACTTACGGAATCGCGTTCGCTTTCTTTTCCTCGAGGTACTTAGATGTTTCAGTTCCCTCGGTTGCCTCCGTACACCTATGTATTCAGTGTACGGTACTAGCGCTTCACACTAGCAGGTTTCCCCATTCGGACATCCACGGCTCAATGCTCGCTTACAGCTCCCCGTGGCATTTCGGTGTTCGCCCCGTCCTTCTTCGGCTCTTGGCGCCTAGGCATCCTCCGTGCGCTCTTTCTAACTTCACCGTTTTGACTTCCTAACCACAAACGTGATTATTCCATCTATAAATCCGGTTACGTTAACCTGTTACGCATTTACGGTTACCGGTTTTACTTATTCGAGGTTGTTCCATATTCAGTTGCCAAGGTACCTTGAGTTTACCTAGCCACAAGGGCTTTGGCTCCCTCAAAACTAAACACCCACGTCCTAAAAGCCTTGTTTCTCCGTAGAAAGGAGGTGATCCAGCCGCACCTTCCGATACGGCTACCTTGTTACGACTTCACCCCAATCATCAACCCCACCTTCGGCGGCTGGCTCCCTAAGGTTACCTCACCGACTTCGGGTGTTGCCGACTCTCGTGGTGTGACGGGCGGTGTGTACAAGGCCCGGGAACGGATTCACCGCGGCATGCTGATCCGCGATTACTAGCAATTCCGGCTTCATGCAGGCGAGTTGCAGCCTGCAATCCGAACTACGAACGGCTTTTTAGGTTTCGCTCCACCTCGCGGCTTCGCTTCCCGTTGTACCGCCCATTGTAGCACGTGTGTAGCCCAGGACATAAAGGGCATGATGATTTGACGTCATCCCCGCCTTCCTCCGACTTACGCCGGCAGTCACCTGTGAGTCCCCACCACTACGTGCTGGTAACACAGGTCAAGGGTTGCGCTCGTTGCGGGACTTAACCCAACATCTCACGACACGAGCTGACGACAACCATGCACCACCTGTCTCCTCTGCCCCGAAGGGAAGGACTATCTCTAGCCCGGTCAGAGGGATGTCAAGCCCTGGTAAGGTTCTTCGCGTTGCTTCGAATTAAACCACATGCTCCACTGCTTGTGCGGGCCCCCGTCAATTCCTTTGAGTTTCAGTCTTGCGACCGTACTCCCCAGGCGGAGTGCTTATTGGGTTTCCTTCGGCACTGGGGTGTGTCCCCCCAACACCTAGCACTCATCGTTTACGGCGTGGACTACCAGGGTATCTAATCCTGTTTGCTCCCCACGCTTTCGTGCCTCAGCGTCAGTCACTGTCCAGCAAGGCGCCTTCGCCACTGGTATTCCTCCACATATCTACGCATTTCACCGCTACACGTGGAATTCCCCTTGCCTCTCCAGCACTCAAGTTATGCAGTTTCCAAAGCAATCCCAAGGTTGAGCCTTGGACTTTCACTTCAGACTTACACAACCGCCTACGCACGCTTTACGCCCAGTGATTCCGGACAACGCTTGCCCCCTACGTATTACCGCGGCTGCTGGCACGTAGTTAGCCGGGGCTTCCTCACTCGGTACCGTCTCACAAGGAGCTTTCCACTCTCCTTGTCGCTCTCCCCGAGCAACAGAGCTTTACAACCCGAAGGCCTTCTTCGCTCACGCGGCGTTGCTCCGTCAGGCTTGCGCCCATTGCGGAAGATTCCCTACTGCTGCCTCCCGTAGGAGTCTGGGCCGTGTCTCAGTCCCAGTGTGGCCGGTCACCCTCTCAGGTCGGCTACGCATCGTCGCCTTGGTGGGCCGTTACCTCACCAACTAGCTAATGCGCCGCGGGCTCCTCTATCAGCGATGCAGTTGCACCTTTCAACACAGGAAGATGCCTCCCCGTGTGTCATCCGGCATTAGCACCCGTTTCCGAGTGTTATTCCAGTCTGACAGGCAGATTGCCCACGTGTTACTCACCCGTCCGCCGCTAACCCCGAAGGGTTCGCTCGACTTGCATGTATTAGGCACGCCGCCAGCGTTCGTCCTGAGCCAGGATCAAACTCTCAAAAAATGTTACTGGCGTTACTTCATAAATGTCTCGACGACGACTGTCGTCTCGACCGAAACTTTTAGGCGTGTGTGTTTAGTTTTCAAGGAACCAAATCAATCAGTGCCGCCGAAGCAGCTCAGACAATATACCACGAATCTATCTTCGCTGTCTACTGGAACATTTTGCTTCAACTCGGTCGAACGTTACGGTTCGAAGCTGTGAGCCAATCAACCAGCGACTTGGTATATCCTGTTTGTTCAGCAGTGCCGCCGAAGCGACAGGGAGTATACTATCATGCAATCATTCTATTCGTCAATCACCAGATTTACATGAGACGTAAGAGATTCACGATTGATTGGTCATCCCGAGCAACGAAACATCAAACCGCAAGGAGGATCCATGCGACGGTAAAAACAAACCGCAGATGTGCATCGGGCAGCGAATACGCGTGTATATATGAAGCAAAATATCAACACCTCCTTGGCAAACGGAGAAATTCGTCGGTTACACACGTTTTTTGAAATATACTGCTTGACTTGAGTCTGTGCCCGTGTTAAATTGGCTACTGCCTAATTCAAGCGGGCAAATCACATGAGCCATTAGCTCAGTTGGTAGAGCACCTGACTTTTAATCAGGGTGTCGCTGGTTCGAGTCCAGCATGGCTCACCATTTATATGCTATATGCCACCTTGGCTCAGGGGTAGAGCGGCTCACTCGTAATGAGCAGGTCGTCGGTTCAAATCCGACAGGTGGCTCCATGCCAGCGTAGCTCAGCAGGTAGAGCAACTGACTTGTAATCAGTAGGTCGCAGGTTCGATTCCTGTCGCTGGCTCCATCAGTGATTTACATATCGTAAATCACAAACATAGGGGCGTAGTTCAGCTGGTAGAACGGCGGTCTCCAAAACCGCATGTCGTGGGTTCAAGTCCTGCCGCCCCTGCCATGTTTTGAAGTTGGGGAATAGCCAAGCGGTAAGGCAACGGTTTTTGGTACCGTCACGCGAAGGTTCGAATCCTTCTTCCCCAGCCAGTGTGCCCTTAGCTCAGCTGGATAGAGCGTTTGACTACGAATCAAAAGGTCGGGAGTTCGAATCTCTCAGGGCACGCCAGTTTGACGGAGCATAGCGCAGCTTGGTAGCGCGCCTGCCTTGGGAGCAGGAGGTCGTGGGTTCGAATCCCGCTGCTCCGACCAGTGCAATTCAAAATTGCATGCATCACCCTCCCGGAGTGGCGGAATTGGCAGACGCACACGACTCAAAATCGTGCGGGAAACCGTGCCGGTTCGAGTCCGGCCTCCGGGACCATGTGGGGGTATAGCTCAGCTGGGAGAGCACCTGCCTTGCAAGCAGGGGGTCGTCGGTTCGAATCCGTCTACCTCCACCACATTCCTCGATAGCTCAGCGGTAGAGCATCCGACTGTTAATCGGAGGGTCGTAGGTTCGAATCCTACTCGGGGAGCCAATTTTGCTCCCATAGCTCAGTTGGCAGAGCGCATCCATGGTAAGGATGAGGTCACCAGTTCAAGCCTGGTTGGGAGCTCCAGTCATGGCCCCATGGTCAAGCGGTTAAGACACCGCCCTTTCACGGCGGTAACGCGGGTTCGAATCCCGCTGGGGTCACCATTGTTGAGAAGGAAAGAACTTCCCTCTTGACAGAGTAGTAGGCTAGCATGTACGATATTTATCGTATCTCTTGCGGAAGTGGCTCAGGGGTAGAGCATCGCCTTGCCAAGGCGAGGGTCGCGGGTTCGAATCCCGTCTTCCGCTCCATGTTTCGGAGGATCGAATGGTCCTTCGAAAATGTGCGGGTGTAGTTTAATGGTAGAACGTCAGCTTCCCAAGCTGAGAGCGAGGGTTCGATTCCCTTCACCCGCTCCAATGCACTTGCGACTGTAGCTCAGGGGGAGAGCACCACCTTGACACGGTGGGGGTCACAGGTTCAATTCCTGTCAGTCGCACCATCTGCGTACGGCGCGTCGAGCTTTTGACCGCTTAACGCGTCAGGCCCTATCGTCTAATGGTTAGGACGCCGCCCTCTCACGGCGGTAATAGGGATTCGAATCCCCTTAGGGTCACCATCTATGGAGTGATGGCCGAGTAGGTCGAAGGCGCTCGCCTGCTAAGCGAGTATACGTCTTAAAAACGTATCGAGGGTTCGAATCCCTCTCACTCCGCCACATGGAACTGTGGTGTAGAGGCCTAACATGCCTGCCTGTCACGCAGGAGACCGCGGGTTCGAATCCCGTCAGTTCCGCCAATATGTGGGCCCATAGCTCAGCTGGCTAGAGCGCACGACTGATAATCGTGAGGTCGGTGGTTCGAGTCCACCTGGGCCCACCAAAGAAATAAAGAGACCGATTTGCCTCGATGCGAATCGGTCTCTTTTTTGTCGTAGCTCGATTTCGCCCAATTGCGTCAAGTGATCCCCTTACATGCAAAGGATTCCCTAGCATTGTCATAACAAATTTGGTGCACAATACGCCCTAACAGTTCCCGTTCGTCAGGCGCTTCTGCCGTTCCCACCCATTCGCCAAGCAAGTTGCAAAGCATCTGCCGGAAGGCCGTGGCGCTTATCGGATACGAACCGGCGCCAGCCGTACAGCATCCCGACAGATGCTAAGGAGTCCCATGCTGCCAAGGCATTGTGGGCCTCCAGTGCGTTGAGCAACGCGATCGTGGAGTCGCTAGTACCGCCACGACCTAGTTCAATCGAGCAGCTCGGAAATCGATACCATTCGCCGCTCTGCAATCGAGCGATTGGCTGCGACTCCTAGTAGGACGGACATCGCTCCGGCTCGAGATCCCGCTTGGTGACCGAGCGGATCTGTTGTAGCATCGCGAAACAAATGGTCTTTGAGCAACCTATCCCCACCACCGTGCCCGCCCTGCCCCAGCGGTACTTCAAACGTCTGCACACCGCCGAACAGCGGGTAGAAGCGAATCTCATGCGATGTTAGGCTCTCCTTCTGCCAAGGTTTCGCAAATCTCCAATCGACTGGCGTACGGACCTTTTCGTCTCGTCGCAAAGAGAAGTCCGATTGATCCTCCTCCGATATAAAATATTCTGGTTCAAATGCCTCGAGTCGCCCCTTGGAGCCGTTGAATGCCACTTGCCAGCCCTCAAATGGCGTCGCCGCCGTCAGCGCATACGTGAGTTGAATATCATTTGGATAGCGCGCCAATACGGACATGGTGTCTTCGATGTCCGTATCGTCCGAGAAGACGCACTGATCTCGATAATAGCCGTCGTGCGCCTCATGGTCTAAATACAACGAACGATACTCGCCCTCGGATACATCGAGATAAAACTCACAGCTATGCCCTAATTCACACGTCCTACAACGCTCGCTGTGCCCAGGTTTTCGCTCTGAGCGGTAGAACTGGCGCGATCCGACCGCGAATACATCGATGGGTTCCTCACCCAACCACCAGTTGATCAAATCGAAGTGGTGCGTGGCCTTGTGCACCAGTAATCCGCCAGAGTTCCGCTTCTGTCGATGCCAACGCCTGAAGTAATCCGCCCCATGCACCGTATCCAGGTACCAGCGAAATTCCACAGAATGTACCTGTCCGACAATGCCTTGCATCAGCAGTTCCTTCACCTTGGTTTTATAGGGTGCATATCGGTAGTTAAAACTGACGCGGACTCGCTTGCCTGTCTCCCGTTCGGCCTGCAGAATTGCACGTACTTTTTCATCGTCGATGGTCATGGGCTTTTCCGTAATGACATCTCTACCATACTGTAGCGCTTTTAGGATAAATTCGTGATGCGTCGCGTCCTTCGTCGTCACGATGACCGTGTCACACTCAATTGCGTTCATCATCTGGTCGAAATCCGTAAATATCGGAATATGCTGACCTAAAACGGCTCGGGCGTATTCTAGTCTCCCAAGGTTGGCGTCACATAGCGCTACGAGTTGTGCAACATCTGCGTATTCACTCACCAAATCCTTTGCAAACATGCCGATGCCCCTGGAACCAGTCCCAACGATGCAGTACTTTACCGTCATGCCGTCTCCTCCTTCGCGTTCTATCAAGTTATGTATGCAATCACTCGCCAGAATAACAACGTTATTATTTGTGGCGAGGGCGACTTGTTTACCGTGATCGAACCGATTTCCGCACAGCCATCCTAGGTAGAATATACGTGGCTGGCTCGACCGACTCGCCATCGACGATGCTCAGCATCATGTCGACCGATTCGACGGCCAATTGCTCAAGCGATGGACCGACCGTCGTGATGGGTACTTCCGCCTGTTCCATATCCGGTAAATCGTCGTAGCCAATCAGTGAGATTTCCTCCGGCACCTGTAGTCCACGTTCTAGTAGAGCGCGTAGGGCGCCCTTCGTAACTAGATTGTTCGAACCGATAAACGCAGTTGGAGACGAGCGAGTGAACACATAGTTCTTAACGGCATAGTACCCGTCTAACCACGTTTCGTTCGATGCGAGCACATATTCGTCGGGGACGTCAAACCCGCACACTCGCATATAGGACTTAAAGCTGTTCAGTTTCACCGCCTGACTGTCGCCAATCAACCCAATTTGGCGATGCCCACATTCCAACAGGTAGTCGATCGCGCTTTTGATTGCTAACCCCCGATCAATCAATACTGACGGGAAGTTAGAGAGTGCGTCATTTCCGATTTGCAGTACTGGAATTTCAACCGCGAGCAGTTGTTCGGGTATCTCACTTCCGCGGTTGAGATCTCCCCAATAGAGCACTCCTTCCACTCTCAACTGCTCAAACAGTTGGATGCCGTGCTCGGATAGGGACAGAATCATCTCATATCCGCGTTGCTTCAACTCCTGGTTCATACGCACGGCCAGGTTTGAAAACAACGGATTCCCGAAGTTCGACAAGACCAGACCGATTAGGCCGCTCTTCCCAGAGACGAGTTGGGATGCATGAATATTCCGTCGATAATGAAGCCGGTTTGCGATATCAAGTATTTTCTGCTTTGTCGACGCTTTGACCAGCGGGCTATTTTTTAACGCCTTGGACACGGTGCTGTTGCTGACGCCGGCCGCTTTTGCGATGTCCCTGATAGTTACCATATGTTCACCCGAGAATCCGTCATTCAGATGGTGAAACGCGATTGATTTGGATTGTAGCACTGGACGTTTGCCACGACAATAACAACGTTGTTATTTTCTAAACTGTTTGTGATCTACCGACGCGCGACAAAACGCGGCCGGCACCTGTTGAGTAGCCCGCCGCGTCAGATTGTGAAAATCTAGAACGCCATCACTGTTCAAAATCGTTGTGGGATGAGGATGGCGACCATAATGGCCCCAATCACCCCCGCTGCACTAAGAAACACAAACGCGCCGGTGTAATCGCTGTTTGCGCCGATGATCACACCCATGATAAACGGGGCAAAGGCCGCAACGATGTTGCTCAACCCGGACATCACACCCGTTTGACTGCCGACGTTGGACTGTTTGGAAACGCCATGGACAAGAGAGAAGACCATCAAGGTCGTCGTTTGGAGCGTCCAAATGGCAACGGCGAGTAGCAACATCGCCAACAAGGTGCTAGACACCGCGGTACATCCCCACAGCACAACCGCGTAAACGATGTACCCGCACACGGCGAACGGCGCCCTTCTGTTCACCTTATCCGCCCATGCGCCAAAAATCATCAGTACCACGGCACAGAGGAGCCAAGCCACCAACGTGAATATCCCCATGCCAGACATAGACAGATGGCGCACGTCCACGAGATATTTGGGGACCCACGAATTCACTCCCCAAAACCCCATCCCGGTGGCGACGTTGGCGACCAGCAACAGCCACAAACGATAGTTGCGAAGCCCACCTGTGGACTTGGGCGTGCCAAGCGCTTTCCCTTGGTCGATAAATATCCGCTCCGGCTCATCGATGAATGCAGAATCGGCCGGGTGGTCGCGGACGAGTGAGATGATGAGCCCGAGCGGTATGAGGGCGACCGCTGCGAGGATGAAGAACACCGAGTGCCACCCAATACTGCCGATGATCGAGGTAATGATGATGCCGCCGAACGCGATGCCCACATTCATTCCGTTGACCCATATCGAAGTCGCGCGGCTCTCTTCATCTCTGCGGAACCAATTTGACGTCATTTTTGTACAAATCGGCCATAACGCGCCCTCACCGAGCCCTAACAGCAGCCTCGAGATGTACAAGGTGACCGGATCGGTCGACGCACCCGCGAGCAACGTCGCGACTATCCAGATGGACACTGCGGTGATGGCGGTCTTCCGAGGTCCCCAGCGATCGATGACAAATCCCCAAACGACCATCCCGATGCCGTAAGTGACGAGAAACAGAGTGGTCAGTAATCCGATTTTCCCTGGTGCATTGGATAGACCCATATCCGAGAGAAAAGGTTTGTACGCACTGATGATGCCGACATTCGTCTTTTCAATGGACCCGACGGCCCACAAACTTGTCAATACGGGCAGAATGTATAGCCATCGCGTTCTTCCGATCTTCTTGGTCAAGGTGATGGAAGACTCGACCTGCGGGGAACTCCCCATAACGTACACCCCTTTTCGATTGACGGAAAACGCTTACAAGGATTCCAGTAGGGCGCCTTTTACCAAGGCACCTGATGCTTGAGCAGAACTTCCTCTCGGCGTTCGGCCGATTCTAATACAGCCAGACAAACCTCTAAATTTGCAAGGCCCCATTCGGCGTCATGTGTACTCGCGTCGTCTCTTTTGCGCACTGCCTCGACAAATTCCCGTACGACAAGGTCATGTGCCGTGGGAACCCGATTTAAGGTGATCTCCTCGACCTCCTCGTCGGAATAAATCAACAACCCATTCGGGCTCTGCCGAATATCTCCGTGGTCGCAGCTGACGACAGTCAATCCAAAAAATGGGCTGTGGATGGGGCCGTGATCGGAGGCCGGATTTTGGTATTGACTCCTCTTTTGTTTGAGGGACATCTCCTCCGTTTCACTAATCCCCTTGACCCGTTTGCGGCTCATCCCGTAGTGGCTGTCATCCGCACGCCTCGCTTGGCCCCCCCACTCGCCGATATCCCAAGTCAGTTCCGAGGTGTGAAAGTGGTCGTACCCGTTGTAGACGGCGGTGGCCGCCAACCCGTTTTCAAACTCGAGATACGCGACGTGACTGCCTTCTGTCGGCCTGGCTGGGTCCCAACGGCCCGTCATCGCACGCACACTGCGGACCACTCCCCCACCCAGATATCGGATGATATCAAATTGGTGAGAGCCCTGACGAAACGTGACCCCGCCGCCTTGCGTAGTATCCAATTCCTCCTTCGTTCTAGGGCGATACAGCCAATCGTTGTAGTTCCAATTGTGAATCATTCTAACAGGGCCGAGCCGCCCGCTGTCGAGAACGTCTTTGATGGCCTGGATAGGCGGATCAAAACTGTGAGAGTGGCCGACGATTACCGCTAGTCCGCTTTGCTGTGCCTTCTCGACGATTCCCCGAGCTTCTTCCAGTGTCACTGCCATCGGCTTTTCGACCAGTACATGCTTTCCAGAGTCCAGTGCAAGGTGGATTTGCTGCGTATGAAGTTCTGTCGGAGTGGCGATATAGACCGCGTCGATTCCGTCAAATCGGCACAACTGTTCTGCGTCTGCAAACACCGGCACTCCATAATCCTGTTGAAACGCGTTGCGCTTTTCCTCGCTTCTGGTCGCAGCGGCGCTTACCAGAATGTTCGCGTTGGCGAGGAAAGCGGGAAGCATCTGTCTGGTGGCGGTGCCAAGCCCAGCGATGCCCATACGAATCGGCTGCGTCACACACGTTACCCCCGTCTCATCAAAATTCAACTCGCGTATGAAACCGTCATGCCTCACTTAACTCGTAGGCAATGTGGTGAACGTGTTCTACGATCTCACCTTCCCAACCACAATTCGCACAGTAACAAAAATATACAGATTCGCAGTCGCGCCAGTAGGCGACGATGAGACTAGTCACTCTGCCCAAAGGTTCTCCACATCCAGGGCATCGGCGAGAATCGTCCAATTGGGGCTCCATCGCCGCAGTGTTACTGGCCATTCAGCACACCTGGATTCGCAAAGAGGTCGATTAAATCCTTTGCCACTGGGCAGTGTCTGGTCTGGAAGCGCATCGTCACACTTTCAAATCCCTCGCTGAAGTGATGTTTCTTCCTCTCCAAGGGCAGGTTGATGATGGTATTCTTGGCCGGATCTCGGATGACGCCGAGGGGATCGATACCTTGGCGGACTTTGTTGATCTGCTCCGCGTACAATTTCCGCAACAGAATGATCCCTTTGTCTGTCGTCCCAAGGTGTTCGTCGCTTCGGTCGGCAATCGCTCCTTGCGTCACCCACGTCATAATGTCCTGGCCGTCGATGTAGTCTGTAATAAACTCCCCATCTGGATGGCGCCAAGGCACTTCATACAAGCACAATTTCTGCAGCGATTCCGGAATCTCCACCCCTTCTCCGGGGATATACGCGTTGTACCAAACGTGCCAGGTATGCGTGTCGTCTATCGGGACTCTCATCTGAAATGCGTAAGTGCCCAGGCCGCCGCTGCCAACCGCGAGAATATACGGGAACACGACAGGATGCCCGATTCTCCAGTCGTCTGAGTCCTCGCTTTGCCCCTCGAGGAGGCGGCGCTTGATAATCCCGTATTCGAAGACGTCGAATGCCGTTTTTACGTGATGTCGCGAAAACGCAACCTGGACCTCGTCACCGAGCTCATTGTGGATGAACTCGTGGTAGTGGCCGTGCAGCCACTCCGTGTGCTCTGGGTCCAGCGAGTTCTCCATGATCTGGAGAAAGTTAACCGGCAATACAGCCTGGCCCACCACGCGAATCGCGTTTTCTGCGACAAAGGCGTCATAGCGTGGGAGTAAAGGGGCAGGTTCGGGCCCGAGGTAGGCAAAAATCAGTCCACCGAGCTTCTGGACTGGGTATCCCGACATCCGGATGCGCTGCTTAAACGTACTTTGCTGCGGCTCGTTCGGCTGATCCGTACATTGCCCAGTATGATTGAAACACCACCCGTGATAGGGGCACCGAATTCCCTCGTCCTCTGGGATGCCATAGACGAGCGAAACCCCTCGATGCGGACACTTTTCAGCAATCAGGCCGAGGTTTCCGGAGCGGTCCCGATACAGCACCAGATCTTCTCCTAACAGCCGAACTCGCTTGGTCCATTTTCGCTCCAGTTCCACTTCCGCCGCGACGGGAAACCAGTAACGCCGCAGCAATTCTCCCATCGGAGTGCCCGGCCCAACACGTGTAAGCGTCTCGTTCTGCCCAGTCGTCATCATCTGCGCACCACAACCTCTCTTCTATCGTTCATGTGCTTGCAGCCCATTGAGGTGGCCGGAGATCAGCGATTTTTCCTCGTGATATGTCCACACTTTTCTGACAATTTTCGGCGACCAATTCGTCTCTTGTGTCCGCTTTAAGTTTTCTCCCTCGAGCACGTGATGGTTCCGATTCACCAGGTAAGTCTGGTACTGTTTTTTTGCGTTTTCTTCCATAAAGACCGCAGTTGCAAACACCTCCTCAACGCTGCCGCCGACGACCACACTTCCGTGGTGGCGAATTTGAATCGCCCGATGACCCGCGAGCGCGCGCGCCAACTCCTCGCCCATTTCCCTCTCGTTCACGAGGCTCGAACGCTCATAGTACGGGACGAATTGAGAGAATGACCCAATGGAGAACACCGGCTTGAGGGGTAGATCAGCAATACCGAGCACGGTTTGCCAATGCGGATGATTGTGGACAATTGCATAAACGTCAGGGCGCTGTCGATAGATTTCCGTATGGATGTACACCTCGCTCGGCGGTTCCGGTCCTCCCGGCTCCGGCGTGCCGTCGGCGTTGCAAACCACCACGTCGGAAGTCGTAAGCGTGGCCCTGCTCGCCGCGCGCGCGTTAATCAGAAACCTACTATCGCCCTCTGCTAGCCGACAGCTGATATGCCCGTTCATGTCCAGTAGATCTACGCGTTCCATCATGCGTATCGCCTTGACGAGGCTCAACTTGCGATTAGCCATCTCATCGGACATCCTGAATCCCCTCCTCAGGTCCTGAAGTCAAGAATGCGTTTACATACGTTTAGGATACGGGCCGGATGGATGGCAATCAAATTTATATTTCGTTTCGTTGATATAATGAATTGTTTATACTAAACGAAAGTGAGAGACCCTGCCGGAAGTAGGCGCGGGCGCTACCCTGCTACGGCGCGGAATTGAACGCGTCTCGTCACTGCAGAGACTCTCCCACATCCTGATGCGCGAGGGGCAACTAAGCGTGGACACTCCACTCAACTTACATCACCTGCACCTGTTTTGTACGGTGGTCGAATGCCGGAGCTTCAGTAAGGCGGCGCAAGTTCTGATGATGACCCAGCCTGCGGTCAGCTCGCAGATCAAATCTCTAGAACAATCGTTGTCGACCATACTGCTCGAGCGCACGGGCAAAGAACTTCAACTGACCGAAGCCGGAGCGCAGGTCTACGACTCAGCCAAGAAGATCATGGCCCTGGAGCACGGCTTGCGGGCCACTGTGAAAGAGTTGAACTCCGGTCAGGTCGGACACGTTTCCATCGCGACCAATCGCCCATTCGGTCGCTACTTGCTGCCAAAACTCCTGTCGAAGTTCATCGCTGACCATCCGAGGTCGGAGGTATCCATTCAGTATGCCGACACGCTGCGAATCTGTGAGCTGGTTCTCGACGAAGTGGTCGATATCGGGGTGGTCAGCTCGGATGACCACCAGTTCAAGCACTCGAAGTTGCATATTCGCTTTCTACACAGCGATGAATGGTGCCTCGTCAGCTCGGCGCGCGCGCCTTGGACTGCATTGCCTCTCCTTCAGGTACTCGAAGCTGCGCCGCTCGTGAGTTCGCTGGAAGACTCCACGAATTGGCGTGAAACCAAGTACATCTTAGATTCGCTGCAACTGACGGACGCACAGTACCGCGTGTGCGTGCGGTTGGATGATATTGAATCGATCAAGGCGATGGTGGCAGAGGGCAGCGGTGTGGCGTTTCTGCCTCGCAGCTGCATTCAAACGCAACTGTCCCAAGCGGAATTCGCGGAGATTGAGCTGCCGCTTAAGTCTAATCCCCATTTGACCTTCTGGATAATCACCAAGCCGAAAAGACAGGTCCGTCCCACCGTAGATCAGTTTATCCATCTGCTAACCACCCATTTCAGAGAGTAGTCTGCACTGCGTTCGCGTTTTAAAGGCTGTCTTGTCGCGCTCGATACAGCGGGTGCGCGTCAAGAAAAGCCGTAGATTTTGTTCCTGTATGTGAAATAGGGACATTTCGGAATCCGCGATTTCGAGTTATGGTGAAAGCGCATACCATCACTCGCCTGCCCCTTCCCGCCGAACCAGAGGCGTTTTCGACGCCCACCGAAATGGCGTTACTGGGAGTGGCCGGGGGATCCACAGGGATGAAACGCTGGAAGCACAAGCCCGTACTTGAACGGAGGTCATCATATGTCCAAATTGCCACTGTCCTTCGCTTGTTGGAACTACGACCGAATTGGTGCACTCGTGGATGGAAGCGTGCAACCCGAGGGGATCGACCTCAATTATCTAAACATGCCCGTCGAGGAGACATTTTGGCGGATGATGCGCCATCAGGAATTTGACGTCGCCGAACTGTCGCTGTCCTCGTACCTCATTGGCCGGGATAGAGGCTATCCTCACGTCACCGCCATTCCGGTTTTCATGTCGCGCTCGTTCCGTCACTCCGGCATCTTTGTCAACACCAGCGCAGGGATTGAAAAACCGGAGGACCTGCGCGGGAGGCGCGTCGGGGTACCGGAATACCAACTCACGGCATGTTTGTGGATCCGGGGAATCCTCCAGGACGAATACGGGGTCGCACCATCGTCCATCCAATGGTTTACAGGTGGCGAGGAAACGCCCGGCCGTCTAGAAAAGGTCGCCTTACAGCTTCCGCCGGAAATCCACATTCAACCGATCGGTCCGACGCAAACGCTCAATGAGATGCTGGAGTCCGGTGAGATCGACGCGCTGATTGCACCGCGCGCGCCGTCTTCGTTTCTACAAGGTTCGCCGAACGTCGCCCGGTTGTTTCCAAACTACGAAGAAGATGAGAAGGCTTACTTTCAAAAGACCGGTATATTTCCCATCATGCACGTGATTGCAATCCGAGACGATGTTTTAGAGGCAAATCCTTGGGTTGCGATGAACTTGTACGTGGCGTTCGAGAAGGCAAAGCAAGTGGTGTACGACGGGTTCAACCAGACAGCGGCGCTAAAAGTGACGCTGCCGTGGCTCACGGCGGAAATCGAGCGCACAAAGCTCGCAATGGGGGATGACTTCTGGCCATACGGCATCGAACGCAACCAGAAGACGTTGGAAGCCGCCGTTCGATACTCCTATGAGCAAGGACTCATCAAAACTCGACCCCGGTTAGAAGACTTGTTCGTCAAGTCGACATTAGAAAGATTTACTATTTAAGACAGGTCTGACGATGCCACGCGCTGGTGGCTGCGAAATCCCCATCCTGCTGACGAGCCGAAAGACGACTGGTACCGACGGGACCAGTCGTCTTTCGGCTCGATGTATTCCTCACTGCCGCCCCGCTCAATCTCCGCGGCCTGCACCCTGCTCAAGCGATTGCGAGACGAACTGTTGCCCTCGAATGATTCGTTCCTGTGGGTAGACACGGCGTACGATGAGGACGATGGCACTCGCCACCAGCGCTTTCGCGAAGTCCCCAGGCAGAAATGGAATGGCCCCCGCCATCATCGCTTTGCCCCACGGACGAACGGCCGGCACCACGTGGCGCAGCCACAGGACGCCCGGAACGTACGAGATCAAGTCACCGCAGATGAAGAGGACGATGAGCAGGAGCCAGTACTCGCTGCGGGTCCGGGGCCGGATCTTGCCGACAAAGTAACCTGTGAGCCACGCTAAGATCGGCCACGACCAGATGTAGCCAGCTGTAGCGCCGACGAGGAGCCCAATGCCCGCGTTGCCACGAATCAGGGGGAGGCCCAGCAGATCTAAACCGATGACGATGAGAAACGTTAGCGCTCCGTACCAAGGTCCGAGAAGCGCCCCCGTCAACATGATGACGAGATTCTCGATGGTGATGGGAATTGGCCCAATCGGGATAGAAACTAGGCTTAGCACCGCAAACAGCGCGGCAAATAATGCAGAAAATACAAGTCCACGAAAGCGCATGTCGATTCTCCTTTACGAAGAAGTATCCGTTAACTTAAAATCTATATTAGGTTAACAATACGTACTTTATCACACATGCTGAAAGAGAGGGAATCATTTTGAACGGTCCGAGGTTAGTCGTGGATGATATCAGCGTGATCCGCGTGGGTACACCTCGTCCCGTGCTCAATCAGATCTCCCTCACGTTCTCTTCACACGAACTCGTGGCCATCTGCGGCCATAACGGCGCAGGTAAGACGACGTTCGCCCGGACGCTACTGGGGCTCTGTCCCGTTGCGAAGGGGACGATCTCATTGAACGGCCGCCCGGTACACCGTGCAGGGCAGAGGCAAATTCAGATGGTCTTTCAACCACCCAGCGCGCAACTCATCGGTCAAACCATCTTCGAAGAACTGGCCATCACCGCACTCCAGAGCAATCCGGCTCTGACGCGATCGCAACTGGAGCAATTCGTTCAGGACTGCGCCCTTCGCGTCGGGTTGCTGGCGCCGATTCACGCAGACGTCCATGCACTCTCCGGCGGGGAGTTGCAGCGCCTGTGCGTGGCTCAAGCCTTGGCGTCAGACGCCCGCGTCCTGGTGCTCGACGAGGCGCTCTCCTCCCTCGATCCCGCCACGCGCACCTCGCTTCGCCACCAACTGCGCGACCTGACCGTCACGCACGGTATGACGGTGCTTATGATCACGCACGACATGGAAGACGTATTGTCGGCGGACAGGGTGGTCGTGCTCGACCGCGGCGAAGTTCGGCTCGACGCAGTCCCGCGCGATTTCTTCTACGATGGCGCCGGTCAGACTTCGCCGTGCAGTTCACTGGGCTTTCACCCACCCTATCTGGTCGAGGCGGCCATCACCGCCAACCAGAAGTGGGGCACATCGCTCAACCCCCTGACCGAAGAACAATTTGTGGAGGAGTTGTCCCATGTCCCTGTACCTTGATCACATCGCGGTCGACGGGCCGACGGGAGCCCGACTACACCCGCTCTACAACACAGTCGAAGATGGCGATTTCCTCGTCATTCTGGGCCACAACGGCGCTGGCAAATCGACGTTGCTGGACGTGTTAGTGGGGCTTGAGGCGCCGTCGCGAGGAGCGGTGACCGGGACGTTTGCGCACGAGCTACAAACGGATGGGGGCGCGACTTACACAAGGCCAGCAGTGCGCCAAGGTCGCATCGGATACCTGTTCCAGTCTCCGGAGATGGGGCTGTTCGCGGGTACTGTAGCAGAGGAATTCGCAGTCACCTGGGGCATTTCATCCCTGCAGGTCAAGCAGCGCGCCTCTGAAATTTCTTCACTTTTGGGCCAGGTGGGGCTGGAGGGCATTGGTCTGGATGACATCCCCGCCACTTGGAGCACGGGGATGCAGCGACGCATGGCGTTTGCGCTCGTACTCGCAGAACATCCCCAAGTGATGGTTTTGGACGAGCCTACCGCCGGACTGGACGCGACGAGCCGCAGCCTCCTTGTCGAAGCGTTGCGCAGCTTGCACGACGAGGGGCGCACAGTGATTGTGGCGACCCACGACGCGGATGCGTTTGTGTCGCTCGCCACACGCGCGTGGGTATTGGACGCGGGCCAAGTGGTGTACGATGGTCGATTCACGGAACTCTACGAGCGCCCATCCCTGTTTCTGGAACACCACTTGGGCCTTCCTCCATCCCTGCGGCTACAAACCCGACTCCAGGCTGCCGGCGTACTCCACAAGACGCGTGAACTGGAACCATGGGCTCTGATCGACGAGATATACCGGGACGGCGCAGTGGGACGTGGCGCCCGCGAGGCCTTGGCCCTCGATGTAGATTTCGAGGAGCAAGGTGCGCTCACGCCCGCTCAGGAACCTCATACCAACGCGTCTAGAGACGTCCAACAGCACTTAGAGGAGCACGTGGCCACCCGCGAATGGTTCACTGTAGATCCACGATCCCGCTGGATTGCAGTCACCCTCATCATTCTCGCAATGGCTACGGTACACCGTACGACAGGCATTCTGGTTGGCCTGGGTACCACCGTGGCGCTGCTCGTCTTGTTTCGGGCAAACGCGCGGCGCGTCTTACAGTGGAGTGTCACGTGGGGATTGTTTGCGCTCGTCACCACACTGATTGGCGCCGCCCATCTCGGCGCGCCATTTCATCCGGCGGGGAGTTATGGCCTGTCGCTGTCCGAGGCGCGAAGGTCGGTTATCGCCATCATTCCGTACTGGTGCTTTCTGCAGTCCGGGCAACTACTGGTGACTGGCACGTCGGCGTTGGAGGTGCAAGGGATGATCGATTGGCTATTGCGCACTCTGCGACTACCTACGCGCGCTCGCCATCTGGGGGCGTTGACGGGCGGCATGGTCTACCGATTCATCCCCGCCATCGCCCACCTCTATCAGGTACAACTTCGGTCGTATCGGGTACGGACCCTGGCGAACCGTCGACAACGGTTCGCGTTCCTGCGCCTCACCCACGTCATTGCGCCGCTCGTCATCCGCCTGATTCGCTACGGCGAGACAACGCACGACGCGCTGACGGCGCGAAATCTGTTCGACGACCCAGTTCCAACTGACCCGCTCTTTGTGCGAACCACGCGCAAGGTCGATTGGTTGTTTGCTATCGGCGGTTTATGTGCGGCACTCTGTATCGCGTGTTTCCGATAGCATCACTCGCCGATGTTCAACACAATTTTGCCGACATTCTTGTTTGACTCCATGTATCGATGCGCGTCCTGAACATCTTTCCAGTCGAATACCGAATCGATGACGGGTGCGATTTCGCCGTTCGCCAGTGCGTTCCCAGCAAACGTTTGAAACGCCTGCGTGAGCTCAATTTTTGTGGCGACCGAGCGGGATCGCAACGCGGTGCCAATCACCTGCAGACGCCGTGCAAGCAGCGTGCCGAGGTTGACGCTTTGGACCTCTGCCCCGCCCATCGTCCCGATGATAATCAGTCTGCCATCGACGGCGAGCGATGAAATATTGTCCTCGAAATAAGGCGCACCGACAAAATCCAGAATCATGTTGACACCGTCGCCGCCCGTCTGTTCCTCGACAAAGGACACGAACGAGCCCTCGTGATAGTTCCATCCAGCCTCAGCCCCGAGCGACATGCACCGCTCCAACTTGACGGACGACCCGGCCGTCACAATCGATCTCGCCCCTGCCAATCGAATCAACTGGATGGCCGACGTGCCTACACCACTCGCCCCTGCGTGCACGAGTACCGTCTCGCCAGGCGCCAGGTTGCCGAGTGAAAACAGATTTAAGTAAGCGGTAAGAAAGGCTTCTGGGATAGCCGCACCTTGCGCAAACGTGAGCCGAGGCGGCAGCCTCATCAGCATCCCCGCGGGTACACACACATACTGCGCGTAACCGCCGCCTGGGAGCAGCGCACAGACCCTGTCGCCCACCGCTACAGCCGCGACCCCATCGCCTACCTGTGCGACCTCCCCGGCCATTTCCAGGCCAAGGATGTCACTTGCTCCCTGTGGCGCTGGGTAAAGCCCCCGCCGCTGAAGCAGATCCGCTCGGTTGAGTGCAGTGGCACGCACCCGAACGAGTACTTCCCCGGGTCCCGGAGAAGGTACTTCCGCCTCTCCAATATGCAGGACTTCGGGGCCCCCGAAGTCACTGAACAACACAGCCTTCATCCAAGTATCCTCCTCGCCGTGCCAAACGACTTCTGTATCCATTTTAGTTTAACATCTTTTTCCTCACAACAAACAAGGAGGCCTCCCGTCCTGTTGGACAGATGAAGCCACCTCCCGATGTGTTGCTCTGCTTGGAACGGCTGTCCCAGTCGCCCGATTGCAAACTTATCGATGTAATCCGCACTCGGTCTTGGCAAAACCAGTCCATCTTCCACTGCGAAGATCGCCACCTGGAGCCACAGGGCGAGTACAGTGAAAACACCCAATACTTGGATATCCTTGGTTGTGAAGGGAATTGTAGGGGACGTCGTGACGGTGAATGTAGTGCCAGACGTCTTCTTCTGTCCACAGAATCAATGGATTCACCTTGACGAGGTGAAATTTCCTGTCAGCTTCAAATGCCTGAGCCTTTGCACGAGTTGGAGCTTGGTCGCGGCGAATGCCGGTGATCCAACCATCGTATTGCTGCAGGTGCTTCGTTAGGGGTTCAACTTTGCGGAGGTGACAACATCGATTTGGATCGCGCCGCCAGAGCTCTTCCCCATACTTGCGCGCCTGTTCAGCTATCGTCAAGGCTGGTTCGACTTGCGTAAAATGGAATAGATGATATCTCTGCTTCACGGCCTCGATGAGTTCGTACGTCTCTTTAAACAGCACGTGCGTGTCCAAGTAGAACACGTTCACCTGTGCGTTCATACTCATCAGCATGTCGAGGATCACCATGTCTTCGGCACCAAAGCTGCACGCGAACGTCATGTCTGGCACCCGCGAGAGCGCAGCCTTCAAGATATCCCCAGGTGTTGACGTCTCATGCTTCTTCGCAAGTATTTGAATCGTCTGTTCGTCCAGCACTAAGCTACTCAAACCCATAGCACCTCGATCTCGATGGAATATCGGCGGCTGTGCACACAAAAAAGCCGCGGATTCGGCATTCGGAAGGATGGGCACCATCGAACTCGGTGTCTGCCGTTCGGATCATAGGTATTCCGCGCCTCTCGAGACTGTGCAGCCTGTTCAAGGCCTCTACACATGGAAGTTGAAAAATCGTCACACGCCGTTACACTTGAGATGGGCGTGGGAGCTCTCCTGGCCGTTTTTGTTCCTCAATGAGTTGCTGAATCACGCTGACGTACAGTTCGCCTTCTTCGGCGCCGACGCGAGTACGAAGCGATTCTGGCGTGTCGCCGGGGAGGACGGGGACGCGAACTTGGGCGAGAATTCGGCCGTGATCATACACCTCGTCGACGAAGTGGATGGTCGCCCCCGTCTCCTCGACTCCTGCCTGAAGGACGGCAGCGTGCACCCGCAATCCGTACATTCCAGGACCTCCGAAGGCCGGCAACAAACTGGGATGAACGTTTAAAATCCGGTCAGGGAACGCTTCGAGTGTGCGTTTTCCGACGTGTTTCATGTAGCCGGAGAGAATGACGTAGTCCACCTTGTGTTCGATGAGAACTCTGGCAATTTCGTCATCGAGCACATCGGCGCTCCCGCACCGCTTGGCGTTGAGGCAGTACGCCGGAATCCCCGCCTGTTCGGCGGCGGCGAGCGCACCTGCGTCAGGATTATTACTGATTACAACAGCTGCCTCTGCGTCGAGGCGACCGGATTCAATCGCTTGGACAATGGCCCTCATACTGGATCCATTGTATGACGCAAGAAAGCCAAGACTCAGTGTCACGATATCTACACCCCTGTATTTGCGTGTATGATCAAGCTACTCGCAGAAAGACATCTCCACGAAATAGAGAACGACGAACGGCCAACTTCTGCTATCACTATACCACGGGGAGTGCTGAACATGATTCATCCATCACAACGACTGAGCCAGCTGGACGAAGGCGTCTTTCAGGAACTGGCCTTGGAAAAGCGAAGACTCTTGGCTGAGGGTCGGGAGGTCATCGACCTCAGTGTCGGCAGTCCAGACCTCCCTCCGCCGCGACACGTGGTCAAGGCCTTACAGGAGGGGGTTCAAAATCCCGCCGCATACGGATACACCATCACTGGCCTCCCTGAGTTCCAGCAAGCCGTCGCCCTGTTCTATCGCCGTTACAACGTCACGCTCAACCCAGAGAGCGACGTTCTACAATTGATGGGCTCCCAGGACGGATTAGCACACCTTGCTCTGGCCCTGATCAATCCGGGAGACACCGTACTCCTGCCAGACCCTGGGTATCCCATCTACGAAGGGGGCGTTCGCCTCAGCGGTGGCATTCCCTACCCGATACCAATTGATGAAACGACACTGCACCCGAACTTTGATCTCATCCCAAAAGAAATACTAGAGCGCGCAAAGCTGATGATCCTCAACTATCCGAGCAACCCGACCGCCGGTGTCGCGACGAGGGAGATGTTTGAGCGCGTCATCCACGTCGCGCGCGAATACGACATCTTTATCGTCCACGACTTTGCGTACTCGGAGATGATTTACGACGACCAGAGAGCGGTTAGTATTCTCTCCTTGCCGGGCGCATCTGAGGTGGCTGTGGAATTCAACTCGCTCTCGAAGACGTTCAACATGGCAGGATGCCGGATCGGCTACGTCGTCGGCAATTCAACCGTCATCGGCCACTTGCGAAAGCTCAAGTCACATATCGACTATGGGATCTTCCTGCCTATTCAACGTGCCGCCATCGCGGCTCTGACGACAGAGTGGGACGGTCTTCTGTCCCAGCGAGCCGAGTATACGTTGCGGCGCGACGCGCTGTGCGAGTCGCTGGTTCAATACGGATGGCAGGTTCGCAAACCGGCGGCGACCATGTTCGTCTGGGCGTCCACGCCGAGCGGAGCGAAATCCTATCAGTTCGCTTTGGATCTCATTCGTCACGCCGGTGTCGCCGTGACGCCAGGCGCCGCCTTTGGACCACGTGGCGAAGGGCACGTGCGGATGGCCATCGTCCATGTACGGGACACACTTGTGGAGGCCGCGGATCGAATTGGAAAATTCCTGTCGACTTACGGCAATTGATCGCTCTTCCGGATCACGAGCAACCAGGAGGGTATCGTGCAGAGCACCCAGGGAGTCTTTGTGTTGTGCGGTCAGATTGCGAGCAAATACGTGCAGCGGCGAACGGAGGGTACCATCGCCTTGCCCTCCGCGCACCGCACCGCTGCCGAGCTCGCTCACGAGCTCGCGACATCTCTAGCGTCATTCGGTAGGAAGAAACTCAACAAGCTCCCGAGAATCGGCAAGAACATCAACACGTAGAACACGATTTTCAACCCGACGGCGTCGGAAAGAGCTCCGAAGAACGTCGCTCCGATGCCCCCGGCACCCACGCCAAAGCCGATCGTCAGTCCGGATGCCAAACTGATGTTCCGCGGGAGCAGGTACTGGCAGTAGACGACAGTGACTGCAAACGACGAAAGAATGAAGAAGCCAAACGGAATTAAAATGAACAGCGCAGCAGCACCGTGTAAAAATGGCAACAACAGCGCAAACGGAATGGAACACAACATCGAATACAGAAGAATTCGCTGCTTCGGCATCTTATCCGCGAGCGTTCCGCCGATAAACGTCCCTACGGCCCCAGCAGCGAGGAAAATGAAGGTAAACGAGTCAGCCAAATTGTACGACATTCCGAACTGATGCCGGTAGTAAAATGGCAGGAACACTGAAATGCCAATCTGGCACCACGACCGTACAATGACGACGATGACGAGCAACACGACCGCCCCGACCCGGTTGTCCCCCTTCGCTTCCCTCATCCGCCTACCATGCTCGCGCAAACTACCCCGATACCATGGATAAAGGCGACCGGTCAAAATCAGACCCAAGCCTACGGCGACGGCAAACCAGAGCAGACCGTGCACCCCAAGTGAAAGGAGGAACAGCGGCATCATGAGTTGCCCGAGCGCCTGCCCGCTGTTGCCGCCTACCTGGAAGATGGCCTGCGCCCGTCCTCTCGCATTTCCCGACGCCAACTGAGTTCCACGAGCCGCTTCCGGATGAAATGCGCCCGAGCCCAGCCCACTGATGGAGATCAAGAGAAGGAGCCAGGCGAAGTTCGGCGCTACACCTGTCAGCGTCAAACACAGCGTCGAAAGAAACAGCCCCAGTGGCAATAGCCAAGCGCGTGGGTACTTATCCGTAAGTGCCCCGAAGAGCGGTTGCGATATGGAAGATGTCAAATAAGAACATAGGACGACAAGACTAGTTTGCGTGTAATTGAGGTGGTATGTACTCATGTACAACGGCGATAGCGCTGGAACGACCCCCGTCGTCACCAGGTCGTTCAACAAATGCGATCCGCCTAAACTCCAAACCACACCACGGTTGAGTCCGCTTCGCGCCGGAACGGAACCTCGTTCTGTCACTCCGGAATCACCTCCCGATGACCGCATGCGGTTTTTAAGATTTACCTCCCGAATGATATCATACGAAAGTGTTTTGCTACATATAGGGGGTTCTGGGCTTGGAAGGACTACGATACGGGTTGCACGATCGACCCAAAAACGCGACGCTGATCCTGTCGTCAGTACAATGGTTCGTCTTCTCACTGGCGAATGTGATTACCGTCCCGATTGTTCTTGGGCACGCATTCGGTTTATCGGAAAGTGGTATCGCACTGTACACGGAGCGCTCGTTTTTCATCTGCGGTATGGTCGGGCTCCTTCAAGCACTCATCGGGCACCGTTACGCCATCATCGAAGGCCCAGCCGGGATGTGGTGGGGGGTCTTTCTCGTCCTGATTCAGATGACCAAGGACGAACACGGCTCTCTCCAGAGTCTGCTACAGGATTTAGAACTCGGTCTCATCATCGCGGGTCTGGTATTCATTCTCCTCGGCGCCACCGGTCTTCTTGCCTGGATACGCAAACTGTTCACACCTGTGGTGACCGGTACGTTTTTGGTGCTCCTTGCCTTACAGGTGTCGAAATCACTGGTAGAGGGCGTACTCGGTATCGGGTTCCGAAATCGGCCTACATTTTCACCTGAAATCGCACTGTTGTCCGTGCTTTTAATGGTACTTACCATTTTTCTGATGTTTAAGGCACGCGGCATCATCCAGTCGATTGCGGTGCTCATCGGGTTAATGGTCGGCTGGATCGCGTACGCCGCGCTCGGCTTGGTGGACCCACCGCACACCGCAGCCGCAGTCTTCTCTCTACCATCCATATTCCCATTTGGCCCGCCCAAGTTTCACATGGGGGTCAGTATTACTTGTGTCATCACGGCCATCATTCTACTGTCCAATCTGATTGCCAGTGTCCAAGCATTTGCAGGTGCAGCGCACGAGATACCGTCGAGCACAACGTATAATCGAGGTTCCGTCCTCACGGGGATAGGTACAGCCCTGTCTGGTATCTTTGGCGTGGCCGGCGTCGTGCCGCTCACAGCGGCCGCGAGCTTAGTCGCGCTCACCGGAATTGCCTCGCGACTCCCGTTCATCATCGCTTCGGCGGGCGTGGCGCTTCTTGGCTTCTTCCCCTTCATCGGACAGTGGGTAGCCACGTTGCCCGCACCAGTAGGGTACGCCATTCTGTTCACCGTGTTCGGCCAACTGCTCGGCTTTGGGCTGCGCGATTACAGACAACTGGCACTAGGTCAACGCGACGTCTTCGTCATTTCGCTCGCCGTGCTCACCGGGGTCGGAATCTATTTCATCCCGGCTACAGCGTGGCTCGGGCTGCCCGCCGTCCTCAGCTACTTGCTCGACAACGGACTGATTATCGGCATTGTTTTAGTGCTCACCTTCGAACATGTCGTCTTTCCTCGCTCGGCCGCGAAGTAGGATACTTGGTTTCTTTATGTATATTCACACCAAACCATCCTTCAGATCAGTCAAACAATAGGGTACCAAGAGTACCCTATTTGTCTCGCCGCGAGTGCTTTCGGTTCGAGAAATTCCGTGCCCTAGGCCGGAATCACCGCGGCTCTCTACCGACTTCTGCTCGTTGACTTCTTGTTGTGAAGAATGTAGTTCTCGGCCACATCCCGCTTGCGCAACGTATCTGGAAAATCCCCGCGAGTCTCGGAGGACTGCTGGAGGTAGGCAATCGCCTCCACGTAATCGCCGATAATCAGCCTCTGCAGCGGCTTCCCCGCAGATGCTCTATGGAGATGTGGTCGATACTCGTTGGTTCTGATTACGTCCACCGGATGCACCGCTTCCACGCGAAATCCAGACAGGATGGCTTTGACCTGCGCCAAGGGGGGGACCGCTAGAGAATCTGCCCCAATCTCTCGAAGGACTTCACCTCGAATCGCGTGTGGGACGGCTGTCAACGATGAGACCCCCAAATCCGATCGGCCGAGTGCGATGTTTAGAAAGCGCTTGACAATCGAAGGTGGATCCGTCTGACGAGCCTTCGCGAGCACGCTGTCCAGCCGATTGAGGGCGAGGTGGACGCCATCATCCAGCGCGTCGAGAAACGGTGTAACGTCTTCTTGTTTCAATGGAATATCCGAATCCGTGAAAAAGTACTTCTCGGAGTCGACCTGTTGACAGCCAATCGCCCGGCCTACGTCGTGACCAACCGGGTGACGGTAATAATCCACCTGAACGTTCTCCATCCCCTTATAGTCGTCCGACTGTACATCGTCCGTGCCATTCAAGACGAGTCGGATGTGATCGATATTAGACCGGGAGCATGCACGAATGACTTTGGGGAGGTTCCGCTCGCCTTGCGTTGGGATAATGACCGCCACATCGGCCGTTGACGGCGGTAGGAATGCGTCTTGCCAAGCCAGATCACGACGCCGGCCCAAATCCGTAAATCCCGCCCGGTTGCCTCGCTCCTCGATGATCACCGACATTCCTTCGAGGCAATCTCCGATGATGAGGCGGCGCATTTCCTTCGTGTGTGCAGCGCCACGATGCCGGTTTAATCGGCCCACGTGAACTCGTCCCGCCAGCTCGACGCGCAAATCAGACCTACAGAGCGCTCGCGCCTGTGCGACGGCAGGAACACAAAAGGCAAGCGGCCCCAACGCGTTCACCGCCTGCCGAGACAAGGCGTGAGGAACCGCCGTGAGACTAGCAGCCCGCAAGTCCGATCTGTCGGCAAAGATATTCAATGCGTTCTTCGCAATCGCTGTCGGATGATGAAATTGTTTCGTGTCTGGGAAAGGGTAACGGTTGAGCGCGACATCGACACCGCGTTCCACCGCGCGAACAAATGGCTCGAGTTGCGCCGGCCGCACAAGTATATCCGCGTCGAGGACGAGGAAAATGTCCCCTCGCGCAATGGACAGTCCGATGGCCCGCCCCACATCCGGCCCAAGTTTGTCGTCAAAGCGCAACACTCGCGCCCCTGCCAGCTTCGCGATGCGCGCGGTGCCATCGCGACAGCCATTTGCAACGACGATGACTTCCGGTTTTCGATGCCACTGCAACAAATGCCGCACCAACGGGCCAATGGTACTAGCTTCGTTATGTGCGGCGATAATTACACTCAAACGGTGCTTCATATGCGGCCCTCCCTGCTGCTGAGGTACTAGACAGCAAGTTCTGCACTCATCTTATGTACAGGAGGGAATTTGGGGTTGGACAAGAGCCCACAGAAGCCTGGGGCCCTTGTGTAGCATTAGAAGTGAAGGTGCGTGGCAGCCATGACACATACAACCACACCGACGATGATGCAGTACCAGCCAAATGGCCGCAGTGCGCGTACCTCTGAGGTGCGGAAGTAACGCATTAAAAAGGCTGTCGCCAAAATTGCGACGATGCCAGACACGACTCCACCAATCAGCCCATCGTGGATCATCTGCGCACTTCCATGGTGCAGCAGCTTCGGTACCTCGAGCACGGCCGCGCCTAAAATTACCGGTGTGGCTAGGAGAAAGCTAAATCGTGCAGAATCCTCATACGACATACCGCTGGCGAGTCCGGCGGTCATCGTGATACCCGACCTCGAAAAACCTGGAATCAGCGCGAACGTCTGTACAACACCAATAATGAAGCTACGGCCGTACGACAGCTCGCTCAAATCTCGCGTAGCCTTCCGGCGACGGCGCATCCGGTCCGCCGCAAACAAGATCAACCCGTTCACAATCAGAAAGATAGACGCCGACAGAGCGGACGGAAACAACGCCTGCAGCTTGTGCTCGAACACCTTGCCGAGAATCGCAGCGGGGATGGTCGCAACGATAATCAAGAATAATTGTCTGCGCTCGCGCCGGCGTGATCGGATAAAGAGGCTGGCGATGAGCCGCACCCAATCCTTTAAGAAGTAGAGAAGTAGGGCGACACCTGTTCCGAGGTGCAGCATGACGACGAACGGTAGAAAGACATCCGATTCAGAGAACTGCTTCCAATTGAACAAGTACGGCAAAATCACCGCGTGACCGACACTGCTGATAGGGAATAACTCTGTGATCCCTTGCATAATCGCGTACACAATAACTTGCAAAATATGCATTAATGGCCTTCCTTTCAATTACTGGATCCGACAGAAACCACTTGTCCAAGGTAGAAACCCTTCCTCATTGTACCGGATGCACGAAGGTTGGCAATCGACAATTGTTGATTTTTGCAGTAGTTTGCTAAACTGATGGGGAAATTTCACGGTCGTTAAGGGAGGATTATGGATGACAAAGGCTCAGGCGTTTTTACAGCAATTTATGATCCATCGAGGAGTTTTACCAGATCTGTTTGGGGCACTGAAAGATGAAGACTTGACGTTTTGCCCGTGGGACGGCGCGATGTCCACCGCCGATCTCGCCGGGCACATCCTGTCGTCTGGCCAAGCATTCGGCAATCTCGCAGCGACTGGCAAATATGAGCCCTCCGCCGAGAAACCAAAACTGAACACCATCGACGACCTACAAAAGGCATGTCGCGAGTACACCGCCGAACTCAAAGACACCATCAACGCCATTAGCGACGAGCAGTTCGACACGACGGTCACCATGTTCGGCCGCGAAGTTTCTGCCGGCACGGTACTAGAGACGATGCGGGCGCACGAGATCCATCACAAAGGGCAACTGTTCGTGTACGCACGGCTCTGTGGCGCCCAAAAGGTGCCGATGTTCATCAAGCTCGGCTAACCATTCTCACACGCTTATCGAATCAAGAGCCGCTGTCCTCCTAGACGAGGCATCCAGCGGCTCTTGGTCGGATGCTAACGGGTTGTGGTGGCGCGCTTTGTACCGCACGTGACACGCCTTCCGTAACGCTTCGACTGAGGCCCCCTGCGAAACCGACGGTCGCAGGCGTCAGTCAATGTTGGCCGCGCGACATTTTGACCTCCTCCATCACGTCTTGAACTAACGTGACGCCTTGCGAGAGCGCTGCACCACCGCCAAAGGCACTGCATACGCCCAACGTTTCGAGAATCTCCTGTTCGCTTGCGCCAAGTCTCATGGCGTTATGGCAGTGAAACATGATGCAGTACTCATCCTGAGACTGTACCGCGATACCCAATGCGATCAAATGCTTATTCTTCTCCGACACCGCGCCGCCCTCAAAACACGCATCCGTAAAGGCGATAAACTTTTCGCCCACATTTGGCAGTTGCTTGCTGAACCACGCGAGCCCGTCCTTAAACTCCTCAATGGACGCATGGACATAGTTCATCTGCTGTTCCATTCGATGAGTCCCTCCCCTTCGTCTTCATCCACGCTGCTTAGGCTAACCGCGATGGCATTGTTTATCCACCGCCCGACAACACAAAAAGACCCCGAGGTAGGCATTTCTGCTTCCCTCAGGGTCCTTCTCACTCGCCTGGCAACGACCTACTTTCCCAGCCCCTCTCGGGACAAGTATCCTCGGCGCTGGAGGTCTTCACGTCCGTGTTCGGTATGGGTACGGGTGTTTCCCCTCCGCTATGGTCACCAGACCGCTTGGCGTTCAGGTATTCGTTCGCACGGCTTCGGCCTATCGGCCTGCAGATGTGCTACTCACACCTTCACTCAAGCTTCCAGTTACGTCGCTCCGTAACTTTGTCTTTATCCTCGCTCCTGAATCATGGAACAACCTCTTCTTCTGTTCATCGGGTGAAGCCCTCGACCGATTCGTATCTGTCCGCTCCACGTATCACTACGCTTCCACGCCAGACCGATCTACCTTGTCTTCTTCAAGGGGTCTTACTTCCCTAACGGAATGGGATACGTTATCTTGAGGCAGGCTTCGCGCTTAGATGCTTTCAGCGCTTATCCTTTCCCGACTTGGCTACCCAGCTATGCTTCTGGCGAAACAACTGGTACACCAGCGGTCGGTTCATCCCGGTCCTCTCGTACTAAGGACGACCCCTCTCACGTATCCTGCGCCCGCGGCAGATAGGGACCGAACTGTCTCACGACGTTCTGAACCCAGCTCGCGTACCGCTTTAATGGGCGAACAGCCCAACCCTTGGGACCGACTTCAGCCCCAGGATGCGATGAGCCGACATCGAGGTGCCAAACCTCCCCGTCGATGTGAACTCTTGGGGGAGATCAGCCTGTTATCCCCGGGGTAGCTTTTATCCGTTGAGCGATGGCCCTTCCACTCGGTGCCACCGGGTCACTAAGCCCGACTTTCGTCCCTGCTCGACCTGTCCGTCTCGCAGTCAAGCTCCCTTGTGCCTTTACACGCTTCGCGCGATTTCCATCCGCGCTGAGGGAACCTTTGGGCGCCTCCGTTACTCTTTAGGAGGCGACCGCCCCAGTCAAACTGTCCACCTGACACTGTCCCATGACCAGTTTCATGGCCATTGGTTAGAACACAAGTACCTCAAGGGTGGTATCCCAACGCCGACTCCACTCAGGCTGGCGCCCAAGCTTCTCTGTCTCCCACCTATCCTGTACATGACGTACCCGTATCCCATATCAAGCTACAGTCAAGCTCCACGGGGTCTTTCCGTCTAACCGCGGGTAACCTGCATCTTCACAGGTATTACAATTTCACCGGGTCTCTCGTTGAGACAGCGCCCAAGTCGTTACGCCTTTCGTGCGGGTCAGAACTTACCTGACAAGGAATTTCGCTACCTTAGGACCGTTATAGTTACGGCCGCCGTTTACTGGGGCTTCAATTCAGAGCTTCGCCTTGCGGCTTACCCCTCCTCTTAACCTTCCAGCACCGGGCAGGCGTCAGCCCCTATACTTCGCCTTTCGGCTTCGCAGAGACCTGTGTTTTTGCTAAACAGTCGCTTGGGCCTTTTCACTGCGGCTTCTCTCGAAGCGCCCCTTCTCCCGAAGTTACGGGGCCATTTTGCCGAGTTCCTTAACGAGAGTTCTCCCGCGCGCCTTCGTGTTCTCCACGCGCCCACCTGTGTCGGTTTCCGGTACGGGCACCTCACCACTCGCTAGAGGCTTTTCTTGGCAGTGTGACTTATGGGACTTCGGTACTGTACTTCCCTCCCCATCACAGCTCACGATTCATAGGGTGCGGATTTGCCTACACCCCTCGCTCGCTGCTTGGACGGCCTCTTCCATCCGGCCGCTTCCCTCAGCCTCCTGCGTCACCCCTTCGCTCAATCGCGATGTTGGTGGTACAGGAATTTCAACCTGTTGTCCTTCGACTACGCCTTTCGGCCTCGCCTTAGGTCCCGACTTACCCTGGGCGGACGAGCCTTCCCCAGGAAACCTTGGGCTTTCGGCGGACAAGATTCTCACTTGTCTTTTCGCTACTCATACCGGCATTCTCACTTCCATCCGCTCCACCAAACCTCTCAGTTCAGCTTCCCCGCAAATGGAACGCTCCCCTACCATGTTTCCATCCATAGCTTCGGTGTCTGGTTTAGCCCCGTTACATTTTCCGCGCAGCGCCACTCGACCAGTGAGCTATTACGCACTCTTTAAATGGTGGCTGCTTCTAAGCCAACATCCTGGTTGTCTGTGCAACGCCACATCGTTCCCCACTGAACCAGTACTTTGGGACCTTAGCTGTTGGTCTGGGCTGTTTCCCTCTTGACCACGGGTCTTATCACTCGTAGTCTGACTGCCAGGTTCTTCGACAAAGTGGCATTCGCAGTTTGACTAGGCTTGGTAACCCTCGCGGGCCCCGCACCCAATCAGTGCTCTACCTCCACTTCTCATTCCCTGACGCTAGCCCTCAAGCTATTTCGGGGAGAACCAGCTATCTCCGGGTTCGATTGGAATTTCTCCCCTACCCCCAGTTCATCCCCTGGCTTTTCAACGCCAGTGGGTTCGGGCCTCCATGCGGTGTTACCCGCACTTCACCCTGACCAGGGGTAGATCACCCGGTTTCGGGTCGATGACGACAAACTATACCGCCCTATTCAGACTCGCTTTCGCTTCGGCACAGGCTCCTTCGCCTTCACCTTGCTTGCCATCATCACTCGCCGGTTCATTCTACAAAAGGCACGCCGTCACATGTCATGCATGCTCCGACTGCTTGTAAGCACACGGTTTCAGGTTCTATTTCACTCCGCTCCCGCGGTTCTTTTCACCTTTCCCTCACGGTACTATCCGCTATCGGTCGCCAAGGAGTATTTAGCCTTAGGAGGTGGTCCTCCCAGATTCCCACGGGATTCCTCGTGTCCCGCAGTACTTGGGGTCTGTTGCACATTCCACAATCCGTTTCGGTTACCGGGCTCTCACCGTCTATGGCCGGCCTTCCCATGCCGTTCTCCTACGCATTGCTTCCTGTTGGCTCCCTGCAGGTTGCCACCAACAGCCCCTCGACCCCGCATACGCATCGACTGCAGTCTGTACCACGTATACGGTTTAGGCTTCTCCGCTTTCGCTCGCCACTACTTACGGAATCGCGTTCGCTTTCTTTTCCTCGAGGTACTTAGATGTTTCAGTTCCCTCGGTTGCCTCCGTACACCTATGTATTCAGTGCACGGTACTAGCGCTTCACACTAGCAGGTTTCCCCATTCGGACATCCACGGCTCAATGCTCGCTTACAGCTCCCCGTGGCATTTCGGTGTTCGCCCCGTCCTTCTTCGGCTCTTGGCGCCTAGGCATCCTCCGTGCGCTCTTTCTAACTTCACCGTTTTGACTTCCCGGTTTCGTTAACCTGTTACGCATTTACGGTTACCGGTTTTACTTATTCGAGGTTGTTCCATATTCAGTTGCCAAGGTACCTCGCGCCTTCCAATCTGCTTCGGATTCCTTCGTTGGTCGTCCTCTGACTCGCTCACGTACAAAAGTACGCTCGACTCATCATCGTCCTCCCGCCTTGTACTCCTCGCATCTTGAAACGCACTTTGAGTTTGCTTCCACCTCATACGAGGCTTGGCTCCCTCAAAACTAAACACCCACGTCCTAAAAGCCTTGTTTCTCCGTAGAAAGGAGGTGATCCAGCCGCACCTTCCGATACGGCTACCTTGTTACGACTTCACCCCAATCATCAACCCCACCTTCGGCGGCTGGCTCCCTAAGGTTACCTCACCGACTTCGGGTGTTGCCGACTCTCGTGGTGTGACGGGCGGTGTGTACAAGGCCCGGGAACGGATTCACCGCGGCATGCTGATCCGCGATTACTAGCAATTCCGGCTTCATGCAGGCGAGTTGCAGCCTGCAATCCGAACTACGAACGGCTTTTTAGGTTTCGCTCCACCTCGCGGCTTCGCTTCCCGTTGTACCGCCCATTGTAGCACGTGTGTAGCCCAGGACATAAAGGGCATGATGATTTGACGTCATCCCCGCCTTCCTCCGACTTACGCCGGCAGTCACCTGTGAGTCCCCACCACTACGTGCTGGTAACACAGGTCAAGGGTTGCGCTCGTTGCGGGACTTAACCCAACATCTCACGACACGAGCTGACGACAACCATGCACCACCTGTCTCCTCTGCCCCGAAGGGAAGGACTATCTCTAGCCCGGTCAGAGGGATGTCAAGCCCTGGTAAGGTTCTTCGCGTTGCTTCGAATTAAACCACATGCTCCACTGCTTGTGCGGGCCCCCGTCAATTCCTTTGAGTTTCAGTCTTGCGACCGTACTCCCCAGGCGGAGTGCTTATTGGGTTTCCTTCGGCACTGGGGTGTGTCCCCCCAACACCTAGCACTCATCGTTTACGGCGTGGACTACCAGGGTATCTAATCCTGTTTGCTCCCCACGCTTTCGTGCCTCAGCGTCAGTCACTGTCCAGCAAGGCGCCTTCGCCACTGGTATTCCTCCACATATCTACGCATTTCACCGCTACACGTGGAATTCCCCTTGCCTCTCCAGCACTCAAGTTATGCAGTTTCCAAAGCAATCCCAAGGTTGAGCCTTGGACTTTCACTTCAGACTTACACAACCGCCTACGCACGCTTTACGCCCAGTGATTCCGGACAACGCTTGCCCCCTACGTATTACCGCGGCTGCTGGCACGTAGTTAGCCGGGGCTTCCTCACTCGGTACCGTCTCACAAGGAGCTTTCCACTCTCCTTGTCGCTCTCCCCGAGCAACAGAGCTTTACAACCCGAAGGCCTTCTTCGCTCACGCGGCGTTGCTCCGTCAGGCTTGCGCCCATTGCGGAAGATTCCCTACTGCTGCCTCCCGTAGGAGTCTGGGCCGTGTCTCAGTCCCAGTGTGGCCGGTCACCCTCTCAGGTCGGCTACGCATCGTCGCCTTGGTGGGCCGTTACCTCACCAACTAGCTAATGCGCCGCGGGCTCCTCTATCAGCGATGCAGTTGCACCTTTCAACACAGGAAGATGCCTTCCCGTGTGTCATCCGGCATTAGCACCCGTTTCCGAGTGTTATTCCAGTCTGACAGGCAGATTGCCCACGTGTTACTCACCCGTCCGCCGCTAACCCCGAAGGGTTCGCTCGACTTGCATGTATTAGGCACGCCGCCAGCGTTCGTCCTGAGCCAGGATCAAACTCTCAAAAAATGTTACTGGCGTTACTTCTAATGTCTCGACGACAACTGTCGTCTCGACCGAAACTTTTAGGCGTGTGTGTTTAGTTTTCAAGGAACCAAACCAATCAGTGCCGCCGAAGCGGCGTCAATAAATATATCACGGGCGAGTCGACATGTCAAACCCTTTCTCGACAATTTTTTTGGAAAGTCGACAACCAGGGTTGGTATAGGCAATCGCGATATGCCAAAACAAATAAAAAATGCACCGGCGCAATGGCGCTCTGGTGCATTGAAATCATTGAAATATCCGCTACGCCGCCTTGGTGGGACGGCTGAGCTTGGGCGATTGGACGACCTCACTCACAAGGATTCCGAGTAAGATCAGCCCTACGCCGGACCAGCGAAGCCACGTGATGGACTCTTGGTTAATAAGCCATGCCCCAACGACGGCTGTCGGGAGTTCGATCGTCCCCAGCACCCCCGCCATTCGACCGCCGATGCGCGGAATCGCGATCAAAATCAGCAACGTCGGCAGAATTTGACTGAGCAGGGCCACCCATCCACCCCAATAGTAAATCCCAGGGTGCGCCATGGCGCGGAACATCGGGCCAGGTGGGAAAGCGATGAAGATGAGCAGCATCGCAACGGAGACCACCAAGGCCGACCGAAGCTGGGGGGAGACGGCGGGATCGTTGTACTCAGATAAGTACAAGTTTATCGCGTAGGACAGTGCGGACAACAAGCCTAGGCCGACGGCCCACAGCGGCATGTGTTGCCACTCTCCACGCTTCATCCCCACGGCCAGCCCGGTGCCAAGGAAGATGATGGCGAGGCCTACCCACTTCGTGGCACTCGGCCATTTGCGCTTGACGATGATGTCCATGACGACCGTCATCCAAGCGAATTGAAACAACAAGATGATGCCAAACGAGGCCGGCAACACGGTCAAGGCTTGATAGTAACAGTAACTCACCGCAGCATTGGCGAGACCGATACCAAGGATGAGCCACCACTGTTTCCCGCGAATTCGCGCCCCCCGCGGCGTGAACAGGGCGATGACCCACAAGACCGCAAAGGCGAGCACGTATTGGATGTCTGTCATCGCAGATGCACTGTAGCCGTGGGCGTAGCTCAGGCGAAGAATGGGCGAGACGAAACCGTAGCAGGCGCTAGCCATCAGCATCATCAGCATGTATAAGGCCATATCATTTCCTCCTCGCAAAAAAACCGGGTCAGGGCCCGGTTTTCCCACAAGAAGTATGATACCCAAAACAAATTATCGCTGCCAATTACGTGCGATGTCGCGGCGATACTGCATTCCGTTAAAGTGAGCACTGTGAAGTTCGGTGTAGGCGAGATCGATGGCGGACGGGATGTCGTCAGCCAAGGCACTCACCGTAAGCACTCTGCCCCCGGCGGTCACCAATTGATTCCCGTGGCGCTCTGTCCCTGCGTGAAAGACGCACACGTGCGGGTGGTGAGTGGCCGACAGTTCGATGGGCGTACCCACATCCGACTTCGCCGGGTACTCGCCTCCCGCCAACACCACACACACAGCCGCTTTGTCCCGCCAGCGGACGTCGATGCCATCCAGCGAATCGTGCGCTGCCGCCCACATGATTTCGAGGAGATCGGACTCGAGTAGCGGAAGGACCACCTGTGTCTCCGGATCTCCAAAACGGGCGTTAAACTCGATGACCTTGGGCCCGTCGGCGGTGACCATCAGCCCCGCATAGAGGACGCCGCGGTAGGTGATGCCTTCGGTCTTCAGCAAGTTGACGGTCGGCTCCACAATCGCTTCTGTGGCGAACGCGGTCCAATCGGCCGCGAGGAACGACGGAACCGGCGCGAAGGCGCCCATGCCGCCGGTGTTCGGCCCCGTATCTCCATCCCCCACCCGTTTGAAATCGCGAGCTGGCACCATCGGGATGACGGTCGATCCGTCGACGAAATACATCAGGGAAACTTCTTCCCCTCGCAAAAATTCCTCGATGACGACCTTGTGCCCAGACGAGCCGAAGCGATTTCCTTCCAGCATGTCCGCAATGGCCGCATTCGCCTCTTCCAACGTCTCGGCGACGACGACGCCCTTTCCCGCCGCGAGGCCGTCCGCCTTCACCACAACTGGCGCCCCTAGGCGCTCGGCGAAGGATTGCGCTTCTTCCACGTCGGTAAAGACCTCGTATTGTGCCGTCGGAACGCCGGCGCGGCGCATGACGTCCTTCGCAAACGCCTTCGAAGCCTCGATTTGCGCTGCAGCCGCGCTCGGTCCAAACGCCGGAATGCCTGCGGCGAGGAATGCATCGACGACGCCTTCCGCCAAGGGCTGCTCAGGGCCGACGACAACCAAGTCAATGTGCTCGGAGATAGCCCACTTGATAAGGGCGTCGTGTTGGTTCACGGGGATGTCGACCTTCGCCGCCAATTCCCACATTCCCGGATTGCCCGGCACCGCGTAGAGCTGCGGTCGCAGGGGGCTCTCGGAAAGTTTCCACGTGATTGCGTGTTCCCGCGCGCCCTGGCCGATGACGGCGACGCGCGGATGGTCCTTCAGTGTCCTCATGCTTTCCCTCCGTCTCAGTGCAGGAAATGTCGTGCGCCAGTGAAGACCATCGCGATACCAAATTCGTCGGCCGCTTGGATGCTTTCGTCGTCCCGAAGCGATCCGCCCGGTTGCACGATGGCCGTCACCCCTGCCTGTGCAGCCACCTCGACCGTATCGCGCATCGGGAAGAACGCGTCGGAGCCGAGCACGCTGCCTTTTGCCTTTGTTTTCGCCTGCTCTACGGCGATCTTCGCCGCACCGACGCGATTCATTTGGCCTGCACCAATCCCCAGCGTCTGAACGGCGTTGGTCAAGACGATGGCATTGGACTTCACGAACTGTACCGAGCGCCACGCGAATCGCAACGCCGCTTGTTCGTCCGCAGTCGGTTGACGTTTGGTGACGACGTTCCACGAGACGGGTTCAGCGGCCTGGTCGACTTCTTGGACGAGAAAGCCACCGGACACGCGCTTCCAGGTGGTGGCCCCTTTCGCCCAGAGCGGCTGCCCCATATCCAGCGTCAGCAACCGGAGGTTCTTCTTCTTTTGCAACACCGCTCGCGCGTCTTCCGAGAAGGCAGGTGCGATGATAATTTCGAGGAACAGTTTCGAGAGCCGTTCTGCAAGCGGGCCATCGACCGGGCGGTTGAGCGCCACGATGCCGCCGAAGATCGACACCGGATCCGCGTCATGCGCACGCGAATACGCTTCGTCGATGGAGGAGCCAATGCCGATCCCACATGGATTCATGTGCTTCACAGCGACGACCACCGGGGACTGAAAATCGTCGAACCCGCGGAGGATGTTCAATGCCGCATCGGCGTCTTGGATGTTGTTGTAGGAGAGTTCTTTCCCTTGCAGTTGCTTCGCCCGGGCGATGGTCGCCAGTGTCGCGTTCGGCTCCATATAGAAGTGCGCCGCCTGGTGTGGGTTCTCCCCGTAGCGCAGAGATTGCTTCGAGACGCCCTCGATGATGAGGGTCCCCGGCCAGTCGCGCTCGACGTCACCAGCTTGTGCGACAGCGTCGGCAGCGAAGGTCGATTTGGTCAGGTAATCGGCGACAATCGCGTCATACCGCGCGGTCTCCTGGAAGACTTTCGCCGCCAACTCGCGGCGCAGGGCCATCTGCGGCCCGTTCTCCCGATACGCTTTGATGATGCGTGGGTAATCGGCCGGCTCGACCACGGGGAGGCAGAACTCGTGGTTCTTGGCCGCCGCGCGCAACATCGACGGTCCGCCGATGTCGATCATCTCAATCGCCTGCTCATCCGTCACACCCGGCCGAGCGATGGTTTGTTCGAACGGATACAGGTTGACGACGACCAAGTCGATCATTTCGATGCCGAGCTTCGACAACTGCGCCAAGTGCTCAGCATTGTCCCGACGCGCCAGTAGGCCGCCGTGGATATGCGGGTGCAGCGTCTTCACGCGCCCGTCCAAAATCTCCTCAAAACCTGTGTAAGACTCGACTGTCGTCACGCTCAGTCCGTGTTGTGCGAGATGCTTCGCCGTGTTTCCAGTCGATAAAATGCCAAACCCTAACTCTTGTAGCGACTGACAAAACGGTACAATGCCATCCTTCTCGAATACGCTCACGAGTGCCCACTTTTGCACGTGTCCGTCTCACTCCTCTGGCGCCTGTTGGCGGTCTGTATGCATGTGAATTGACGATGCAGCAGTTCCTCACTTGAAGCGAACGTCCGGCGTCCCCGCCGCTATTCCGCCGATCTTGTAGACAGTTTCGCCTTGGTCCTGCAGGACCTCTATAACCTGTGGGGCAGCTTCTTTCGAAGTCACGACCACGTACCCAATGCCCATGTTCCACACGCGCGTCGCTTCCTCAAAGGCCATGCCGCTTTGTTCCAAGAGCCACGCGAACACGGGCGTTTGCGGCCAGGTTTGTCGGTCGATGACCGCCGTTGTCCCTTCAGGAAGTACGCGCGGAATATTTTCGTTGAGCCCTCCACCCGTAATATGCGCCATGGCGTGCACCGGCAGTCCAGATGCGAGCAGTCGTAGAATCGGCTGGACGTAAATTCGCGTCGGCGCGAGCAACCTTTCCGCTACCGTCAGCTCGTCGCCAGGCAGCCGGTCACTCCAGCCAAGCCCTGCGTCTTCGACCAATTTCCGAACCAGGCTGTAGCCGTTGCTGTGTACGCCGCTCGATGTGAGGCCGAGGATGACGTCCCCCGGCGTCACACGCTCCCCTGACACCATTTGGCTGCGATTCACGACACCGACCGTAAATCCTGCGATGTCGTACTCGCCTTCGGCATACATGCCGGGCATCTCGGCGGTCTCCCCGCCGACCAGAGCCGTGCCCGCCAACTCGCAACCGCGCGCGATGCCGGCCACGACCGCCTCTGCCACGTCGACGTCGAGCTTGCCCGTGGCCAGGTAGTCGAGGAAGTAGAGCGGTTCGGCACCGACGGTGAGGATGTCGTTGACGCACATGGCGACGCAGTCAATGCCGACCGTATCGTGCTTGCCCGCCGCAAAGGCGACCTTGAGCTTCGTCCCCACGCCATCCGTCCCGGACACCAGGACGGGTTCCGGGTAACGCGTGAGATCGAGTGCGAATCCACTCGCGAAGCCCCCTATCTGTCCGAGCACCCCCTGGCGTTTCGTCTTCGCGGCGAGGGATTTATATCGCAAGGCCGCCGCATTTCCCGCGGCGATGTCGACACCGGCCTCTTTATACAGATCCATTCGTGGGACCTCCTACGTGGACAAGTTCGTGGTGCGGTTCGCGCAGGGTTTGATCAATGAGCGTGGTCGGGTAGTTCCGCGTGAAGCACGCATTGCAAAACGGCACCGTATCCCCCTGCTCAAAGCCGAACCCGGCCATCAGGTCGTCGACGGTGAGGAAGGAGAGACTGTCCGCCCCAATCACGTCACAGATCTCTTCCACGCTGTGGTTCGAGGCGATGAGTTGGGCTTCCGTCGCGGTATCAATACCGTAGTGACAGGGACTGACGTACGGTGGACTGGAAATGCGCACGTGCACCTCCAGGGCACCGGCGGATCGGAGAAGGCGAACAATGCGCCGCGACGTAGTACCGCGGACGATAGAGTCGTCAATCAACACCACGCGTTTGCCTTCGACGATGGACCGAACGGCGTTGAGCTTCAACCTGACGCCGGTGTCCCGCAATTCTTGCGAGGGCTGAATAAACGTGCGCGCGATGTACCTGTTCTTGATAAGTCCCGTTTCCAGTGGCAGACCGCTCGCTTCGGCGTACCCCGCAGCCGCCGAGACGCTCGAGTCCGGCACGCCAATCACGATATCTCCGTCGGCGGGATAGCGATCGGCGAGGATTTTTCCGAGGCGTTTGCGAACTGCGTGCACATTCCAGCCGTCGACATCGCTGTCCGGTCGAGCGAAGTACACGTGTTCAAACGTACACATCTTGCGTGCTCGACGAGTGGCGAATCGACTCGATTCCAGCCCGTGAGCGTCGATGCGGATGAGCTCGCCCGGTTCGACGTCCCGAATGAACTCGGCGCCAATCGTGTCCAAGGCGCACGATTCCGAGGCCACGACGTACGCTTGCCCGAGCTGTCCGAGAACCATCGGCCGCAACCCCAGCGGGTCGCGCACGGCGACCAGTTCGTCGTTGCCGAGAATGACCACCGAGAACCCGCCCTGGATTTGTTGGGCAGCTGTGGCGACGGCCTCGGCGAGATCGTCCTCGCCAGCCTTCGCAATTAGGTGCGCGATGACCTCGGTGTCGGTCGTGGTTTGAAACAGGCTGCCTTCCTGTTCCAAGCGGATGCGCAACCATTTTGCATTGACGAGGTTCCCGTTGTGACCAATCGCGATATTGCGCGCGTGCGTGCTCAAGGTGATCGGCTGTGCGTTCTGAAGCGTATTAGCACCCGCGGTGGAATAGCGGACGTGGCCGATGGCCGCATGTCCGACGAGCCCTTCCAACTCCCCGTGTTTGAATACGTCCGTGAGCAAACCCAAACCCTTGTGGCTGTACATCTTGATGCCGTCGGTCGTCGCGATGCCTGCGGCCTCCTGCCCGCGGTGCTGTAGCGCTACCAGCCCGTAATACGTCAACGGCGCGGCCTGAGGGTGGCCGTAAATGCCAAAAACGCCGCACTCTTCCTGTGGTCTATCTGGTCGATCCTCTGTCTCTATTCGCATGCTGTCCACGCAAAGGTCCTCCCCTTTGTCTCGCGTTCGTGCAGCCGTCTGGAGCCATTACTGCCCAGACGACTGCTTGGTGATGGTGGCGGTGGGTTGAAGCGTGTTGAAGAAAGAAGGAATCGCCTCTTCGTACGCCGCCGTGAGCGCTTGAAGAGACATCGTCGCAAGTGTTTTGCCGCTCTGGCGCACGCGAATCTCTGCCCCCTCGAGCACGCCGATTCGCTTCGCGGGCACGAACGCCGCAGCTGCCAAACGCTGCACGGCTTGTTCGTTGGCCGCCTGCACGGCGACGATGACGCGCCCCTGTGCTTCCGAGAACAGCCAACCGTGTGCATGGACGTCCGCTGGCAGCGACAGCTCCGTCCCACGCCCACTGCCGATACAGATTTCAGCCAGGGTCACAGCGATGCCACCCTCACTGACGTCGTGAGCAGCTTCCAACAACGACTGCGAAGACAGCTGTTGCAGCAACTGATGCAATCGCGCTTCTTCGTCGAGGTTGAGATACGGTGCGTCGCCGGCCGGGCCGTCGCAAACCAGCTCGCCGTACAACGTACCGTCGAGGGACTCGTCCTCCCGGCCGAGCAGCCAGAGGGACGTGTGTTCGCCCGCCACTTTCGGCGCACTCGGCACGCGGTGGCCAATGCCGTCGAGAACGCCGATAGCTCCTACGACCGGTGTCGGCTGGATGTCGACGCCGCGCGTCTCGTTGTACAGGCTCACGTTCCCACTGACGACCGGCGTGCCTAGTGCTTCGCACGCTTGTGCCATGCCTTCGATGGCGTCGGAGAGCTGGCGCATGATCTCTGGCTTCTCAGGGTTTCCGAAGTTCAGACAATTGGTGATGGCAAGTGGTTTCGCACCGACCGTAGCCAAGTTTCGCACCGCTTCCGCCACGGCGATTTGACCACCGCGCCGCGGGTTGAGGTAGACGTAGCGGCTGTTTCCGTCGGTCGCCATCGCAACTGCCTTGTCGACGCCTGGAACCTTGACCAAGGCCGCATCGTGACCAGGGCCCAAGACCGTCGAAGCGCGTACGGACGTGTCGTACTGGCGATACACCCAGCGCTTATCCGCCACACTCGGATGCGCGAGCAGTTTCATCCACGCCTCTGCAATCGCGAGGTCGGTCGGAATCGAATGGGCCACCACCGGACTCCATGGTGCAGCCTCGCGCTCGTAGACGGGTGCCTCGTCGACCAGCGCGGCGACGGGCATGTCGGCCACTACCTCACCCTTGAACAGCAACCGCAGTCGACCGTCGTCGGTCACGCGGCCAACGTTTGCCACTTCCAGCCCATAACGACGGAAGATTTCGAATGCGACTTCTTCGCGGCCCCGCTCCAGGACGACGAGCATGCGCTCCTGCGACTCGGACAACATCATTTCGTACGGGGTCATCTCGGTTTCCCGAACAGGTACATCGTCGAGTACCATCTCGATACCGCCACCCGCACGGCTGGCCATCTCCGCAGAAGAGGACGTCAACCCGGCGGCGCCCATATCCTGAATGCCGACGACCGCACCGGATGCGATCAGTTCTAGGCAGGCTTCCATCAACAGCTTGCCAAGGAAGGGATCCCCCACTTGAACGGCCGAACGCTCCTTTTCATGCGGATCCTCCGCGGATGCAAAGGTCGCCCCATGAATGCCGTCGCGACCTGTGCGGGCACCGACGACAAACACTGGATTGCCTACGCCTGTCGCCGTACCGGTCACAATCTGGTCACTTTGCAACAACCCTACACACATCGCGTTGACGAGCGGATTGCCGTGATACGTCGGACTGAATTGCACCTCGCCCGCCACGGTGGGGATGCCGACGCAGTTTCCGTACCCGCCGATGCCGGCGACCACCTGCTCAAACAGATAGCGTGTCCGCGCATCGTCAAGCGGCCCAAAACGCAAACTGTTGAGGAATGCAATCGGTCGCGCGCCCATCGTGAAGATATCGCGCAGGATACCCCCGACCCCTGTCGCAGCGCCCTGAAAGGGTTCGACCGCGGACGGGTGATTGTGGCTCTCCATCTTAAAGGCGACGGCCAAGCCGTCTCCGATGTCGACGACGCCTGCGTTTTCGCCAGGCCCCTGCAACACTTGAGGACCGGTCGTCGGGAACTTGCGCAAATGCGCCTTCGAGCTTTTGTAACTGCAGTGCTCCGACCAGAGCACGCCGAAAATGCCCGCCTCCACATAGTTTGGTAGGCGACCGAGCTTGGCGATGACTTGGTCGTATTCCGCGTCCGTCAATCCCAAGCTGCGATAGATCTTCTCGTCACGAATTTGCGTTGCCGTTAGCTCCAACAAGTCCGCCTGCCTCCTTCATGTAGCGGTGCATCGACAAAAACATCCGGCGTCCGTCCAAAGAATCCATCCACTCCGTGACTGCTCGTTCCGGGTGTGGCATCAGGCCAAGGACATTGCCCTTGTCGTTCAAAATCCCTGCGATATCGTGCAATGAGCCGTTGGGGTTGTGTGGATACGTGAACGCCACGCGATTGGACGACTCGAGGGCACTCACCAAATCGCCATCGGCCACATACCGGCCCTCGCCGTGCGCAATCGGCACGCGAATCCGCTCCCCGAGCTGATAGCCGGACGTAAATGGGCTCTGGTTATTGGCGACGACCAGCTCTGTCATCTCACATCGAAATTGCAGATTGTCGTTGCGAAGCAGTGCGCCGGGCAACAGGTGGGACTCTGTGAGCACCTGGAATCCATTGCAGATGCCAAGGACCAGTTTCCCGCGCTCCGCCTCCCGTTTCACGGCCTCGACCGCGGGTGAAAACCTCGCGATGGCGCCACTGCGCAAGTAATCTCCATATGAGAAGCCACCCGGTAAGACGATGGCGTCGTAACGCGACAAATCGCTTTGGTCGTGCCAGACGAGGTCGGCTTGATCGCCCGTGACGTCGCGGATGGCCGCGGCTGCGTCGCGATCGCAATTCGATCCCGGAAAGACAATCACAGCCCACTTCATGAGAGGGCAACCTCCTTCAAGGTGTAGGCGTACGTCTCCATAACTGGATTCGATAAGACGCGTTCACACATCTCCTCAACCCGCGTCTTCGCTTGCTGCTCGGACTCCCCTTGCACGGTCAAATGCATGTATTTGCCGACGCGCAATTCACTTGCCTCACTGTAACCGAGCGTGTGGAGAGCTTGTTCCACAGCGTGCCCCTGGGGATCAAATACAGATGGTTTGAGCCAGATGCGAACTTCCACTTCGTACGTCTTCACGTTGACGACCCCTTTCACAATGTGCGTGCAGTATTCGGCAGCAAATTAAGAGATGGCCGTGAGTCGAGCGAACACCTCTTGGTAGGCGTCCTCCACGTCCCCTAAATCCTGTCGGAATCTGTCCTTATCCAACTTTTTGCGCGTTTCGCTGTCCCAGAGGCGGCAGGTGTCCGGCGAAATTTCGTCGGCCAGGACGATAGCCCCGTCGCTCTGCTTGCCGAATTCGAGCTTAAAGTCCACCAAAATCAGCTGGCACGCTGCAAACTTCGCCTGCAGAAGCCGGTTGACGGTCAGCGCCTGTTCCCGAAGCGCCGCCAGCTCGGAACTTGTAGCAAGCCCTAAAACCAGCGCGTGGTCGTCGGTGATGAGCGGGTCCCCGAGCTCGTCGTTCTTCAAGTAGAACTCGACGATTGGATGTGGCAGATCCACGCCCTCCATCACGCCAAGCCGCTTGGAAAAGGTGCCCGCGGCGATGTTGCGCACGACGACCTCGATGGGGACGATTTGCACCTTCTTGACGAGCGTCTCGCGCTCCGAGAGCTGCTCGACGAGGTGTGTGTTCACGCCGTTCGCCTCGAGGTAGGTAAACAATAGATTGCTCATCTGGTTGTTGACTGCGCCTTTGCCGGCGATTTGTCCGCGCTTCACGCCATTGAATGCCGTGGCGTCATCCTTATAACTCACTTTCACGACTTCTGCGTCGTCCGTGGCGTACACTTTCTTTGCCTTTCCTTCATACAGCAGCGTGTCGACGGTCATGGTTTATCGCTCCTTTTCATTGGGCAGCTACCTGTGACTTGTTCCGCAGCAATTACAGGCCGAGGCGCTCGAAGATGGTGTCGACGTGTTTCGTGTGCCAGCTCGGGTCGAAGCAGTCGTCTATCTCCGCGTCCGACAGGTACGACTTGACGGTCTCCGATTGCGACACGAGCTCCTTGAACGACGTGCCTTGCTCCCAAGCTTGCATCGCCAGTGGCTGCACCGTGTCATAGGCCAACTCGCGGGACAGGCCTTTGTCGATGAGCGAGGTGAGCACGCGTTGCGAAAAGACGAGCCCGTGCGTGCGGTCCATGTTGCGCCGCATGTTTTCCGGGTACACGTGAAGGTCTTTCAAAATGCGATTCATCCGGTTCAACAGGTAATCGACGAGGATGGTGGCATCCGGCAAGATGACGCGCTCGACCGACGAGTGACTGATGTCCCGTTCGTGCCACAGCACGACGTCCTCGAGCGCCGGGACGACATACCCGCGCAGGATGCGCGCGAGACCGGAAATCTGTTCACAGGACACTGGGTTGCGCTTGTGCGGCATCGCCGACGAGCCCTTTTGGCCCTTGTAGAACGGTTCCTCGAGCTCGCGAACTTCCGATTTCTGCAGGCTGCGGATCTCCGTTGCGATTTTGTCGAGCGTCGTGCCGATAAGTGACAGAGTGAACATGAACTCCGCATGTCGATCCCGCTGCAGCGTCTGCGTACTGATTGGCGCTGGCTTCAGGCCGAGGCGTTCGCAGACGAGCGCCTCGATGCGCGGGTCGACATTCGCGTAGGTTCCGACTGCACCAGAGATCTTGCCGTACCGGATGCGCTCACAAGCTGCATCAAACCGCTCGAGGTCACGCGTGAGTTCCGCGTACCAGAGGGCCACCTTCAGCCCAAACGTCGTAGGCTCAGCGTGTACGCCGTGCGTACGCCCCATCATCACCGTGTCCTTGTGCGCCTTGGCGAGCGACTTGAGCGTGCCGAGCATCGTCTCGATGTCGCCTCTAATCAGTGCGATGGGCTCCAACATCTGCGCACAAAGCGCGGTATCGACGACGTCCGTCGACGTCAACCCGTAGTGAACCCACTTTTTCTCTTCACCGAGTGACTCGGAAACGGCGCGGGTGAAGGCGACGACGTCATGGCGCGTCTCCTGCTCGATTTCGAGCACCCGGTCGACGTCGAACTTGGCATTCTGACGAATTTTCTTGGCGTCCTCACTCGGGATGACGCCCAGCTCAGCCCAGGCCTCCACCGCCAGAATTTCAACTTCGAGCCACCATTTCATACGGGCTTCGAGCGTCCATAAACGTGCCATCTCAGGTCGACTGTAGCGATCGATCAAGGTTGGTCCCCCTCTTCATTTCTTCCCTCTTATCGTAACACGAACGAGCTCCGACCCGAACATTAAAATAAATCCAAGTAAAATTGTTCGGGTTTTTGCCCGGTTCGAGCGAAAAAGAATCGGCGCCCTGCGATGTGGCACGCAAAACGCCGATTTTCCGCCATCCTCAACTGACGTAGAAAACGTACCGCCAGATGGCGAGGATGACGATGATGTACATGAGCCAGTGAATCTTGACGTGTTCGCGACGGAAGATCAATTGGATCAAGTTGATGATGACAAACGCGGCAAACCCGACCGCGATACCGTTGCTGATGCTGTAGGTGAGCGGCATCGCAATGATGGTCAAGAAGGCCGGCAACGCAATGCCGATGCTGTCCCATTCGATGTTGCGCACGGCGCTCATCATCAGCACGCCGACGATGATCAGCGCAGGTGCAGTCGCCTGATCTGGAATCACGAGCGCGAGTGGCGCGAGAATCAACGCAATCCAGAAGAGGATACCCGTAGTCACTGCGGTCAACCCTGTGCGACCACCAGCTGCCACGCCAGAACCGCTCTCGACGAACGCGGTGATGGTACTCGTACCCAGCAGTGCACCGATACTGACGCCGAACGCGTCCACGAGCATCGCCCGCCCTAGGCGTTTGTGTCCCGTGTCACCCTCGAGCAGACCGGCTTTGCTCGCCGTACCGACGAGCGTTCCAAAGGTGTCGAACATCTCGACAAAGGTGAACGTGAACAGAGCGCTCACCAGACCGTAGTGCCAAATGCCCGTCAGGCTCAAGGAACCCACTTCGAGATGGCTGAAGTTCGGCAACCAAGAACCGTGCAGACCAGACAAGCTGGTCACGCCCATGGGAATGCCGATGATGGTGGTGACGATGATGCCGATGATCATCGCACCAGGAATGCGCAGTGCCATCAACACGCCGATCAGCAACACGCCAATGAGGGTCAGGTCAGTTTCCGGGCTGTGCAGCGAGCCGAGGTTGGGCTGCCAGCTGAAGTTGTCGATGATGCCGCCCGGCTTGTAGGTGGTCGACGTGGCGCCAGTGAACGACATGGAGATGAGATCTCCATCTTTGAACCCGATCATCGTGATGAACAAGCCAATGCCCACGGTAATGGCGGCCTTCAAAGAGTCCGGCACCGCGACGACGAGCAATTGGCGAATTCGTGTGATAGTTAGAATGATAAAGACGATACCTGAGATGAATACGGCACCCAGTGCATCCTGCCAAGGCATGTGTCCAGGACCGTGGCCGTTTTGTGCGGCAATGACCGCAAAATAGGCGTTTAGGCCCATGCCCGGCGCCAAGGCGATAGGATAATTGACGAACAGACCCATCAAGAGCGTGACCAGTCCAGCACCGACGCACGTCGCAAAGAAGACGGCCTTCTCATCCATACCGGTCCCCGCCAAGATGCTTGGGTTCAAAAAGATGATGTACGCCATCGCCATGAACGTCGTGATGCCCGCCACGATTTCACGACCGACGGTCGTATTGTTCGCCCGAAGGCGGAATAAACGCCCCAAAACCCCATGTTCTTGAATTTGATCTGTATTTATAGACAAGAAACCGCCTCCTCATCGAATCCGAAGCTTACTCCCACTCAATCGTAGCAGGCGGCTTCGAGGTCACGTCGTAGACCACACGGTTTATCCCATCTACTTCGTTGACGATGCGAGTGGAGATACGTGCGAGTACATCCCAGGGAATATGTGCAAAATCCGCCGTCATGCCCTCCTGCGACACGACCGCACGAATGGCAAGCGTAAACGCATAGGTCCGCTCGTCGCCCATCACGCCGACCGTTTGGTTACTCGTCAACACGGTAAAGTATTGCCAAATTTCCCGGTCAAGTTCCGCTTTCGCGATCTCTTCGCGCAAAATGGCGTCGGATTCGCGGACGATGGCGAGCTTATCCTCCGAAATTTCCCCCATGACGCGAATGGCCAGGCCAGGTCCCGGGAACGGTTGACGCCAAACCAGGTCACTAGGCAGCCCCAATTCTTCGCCGAGCCGTCGCACTTCATCCTTAAACAGTTCCTTGAGCGGCTCGATGATCTCAAACTGCACGTCCTCTGGGAGCCCGCCGACGTTGTGGTGCGACTTGATGGTCGCAGCGGTCTTCGTCCCGCTCTCCACGATGTCCGTGTACAGCGTCCCTTGCACGAGATACTCGAACGGCCCTAACCGCTCAGATTCAGCTTCGAACACGCGAATGAACTCTTCGCCGATGATCTTGCGCTTGCGCTCCGGATCTGAGACGCCCGCGAGCTTTCCGAGGAATCGATCCGACGCGTCCACACGCACCACGTCGATACCGAGTTGTCCTCCGAGGTTTTCCATCACGCCGTCTGACTCGCCTTTGCGAAGCAGGCCGTGATCGACAAACACCGCGGTCAACTGATGCCCAATCGCCCGGTGCACGAGGGCAGCTGCGACGGACGAATCAACCCCTCCGGACAGTGCGCACAACACGCGTTTGTCGCCGACCTTCTGGCGAATGTTCACCACGGATTCCTCGATGAGATTCTGCATCGTCCAATCCGCCTGGCAACCGCACACGTCGAATACGAACTGCCTGAGCTGGTCCATTCCATACGCGCTGTGGTGCACTTCGGGATGGTACTGAACGGCGAATACGCCCTTGTCCGGCGCGCTCATAGCGGAAACAGTACCGGTCGTCGTGCGGGCGTCCAACTGGAAACCCTCCGGTACGTGTGTGACGACGTCGCTGTGACTCATCCACACAGGCTGCTCTGATGGCTGTCCAGCGAACAACTTACAAGCGCCCGGTTGGACTTCCAGGTCGGCTCGTCCGTACTCGCGAACGGCCCCGCGCGCGACGTCCGCATTGAACGTGCGGGCGATGAGCTGCATGCCGTAACAGATGCCGAGAATGGGGACGCCGAGGTTGAACACGGCCGGATCGACCATGGGTGCACCTTCTTCAAACACGCTCTTCGGACCACCGGAAAAGATGATTCCCTTCAGGCGTTTTTGGCGAAGATCGCTTGCCAATACGTCGTGCGGGAGGAGTTCAGAGTACACATTCAGTTCGCGGATCCTTCGCGCGATGAGCTGATTGTATTGCCCTCCAAAGTCCAGGACGACGACGACTTCATGGTCTGACATAGTTGCACTTCCCTTTCTATTTGGAAGCCGAAACGAAGCGCCTCCGACTCCCTTGAGGTTGGTTGTAAGGTTCAACTGCACAAAAAAGGCCGCCTTCGCGCTCTGCCCCATTAGGGTTCCCCAAACATAGGTTTCCCTAGCAATGGAAAAACAGATACGAAGGTCGGCCTTTGACAAGAAGCGAGCGCGGGCAGCAGAAAATAAAGAAGCTACCGAGCGCAGGACGCAGCTTGGCACAATCGAAAAGAAACCGACCTCGTAGTCAGGCAATTTGCGGTCGCCCGGTAGAGACTGCTAGGCCATATCCCCAGCATTATACGAGTCTCCAATTACGCCACTCATTCTACCGAGTCGGGTCTATGTCGTCAATTGGAGAATTGTGTCGTCTTTTTGACTGATACAGTAGCCGCAGCCAATTCATTGTCGACTGGCGCATCGCCGCCGCGTCTTCGCCACTGAGTGGTTCGCCGCCATACAAGACGCGTTCCGCCGCCTGCACCCACGCCGTGTACTCCGCCTGCGCGATGCCGACGTGGCTTGCGAACGGCCACAACTCGCGAAGCGTCGCCGCGCGGTCGATTCGGTACTGCCGCCGAAGCCTGCGCCACAACAGGCCATAAGCGCGTGCAAACGCGCGTCTCGGCTCGATTTGCCACTGTCGCTCCAAACGGTACAGCATCCACTTCGTCCGCGACGCAAAGAGCACAACCGCGGCCGCCAGGAGACATCCACAGAGGCCCCACAGCGCGGCGTGTACCATCCGCGAGTCGGACCAGAACCTCGTCGTGCTACCCCCGCCCTGCGCTCCGGCCGGCTGCGGAGTCGGTTGCCGCGCCGGGGGCTGTGCCTTCGGTGGCGTCGACGCGCTCGGCGAAGATGGGGGGGTCGACGCGGTCTCCTTTGGGGCCGCAAAGGGCATTTGAAAGTTCGGCGTCGGATCAAACGGAATCCAGCCGTAGTCTGGAAAATAGACTTCGACCCAGGAGTGCGCATCGTCGTTGGTGATGATGTACTTGTTGGTGCTGGACGCGTCGCTAAAATCCTGAGACCCGGCCGCAAACCCTGTCACCCACCGCGTGGGTACGCCGAGCGTGCGCAGCATCACCGCCGTCGCTGAGGAGAAGTTGTTGCAGTAGCCAACTTTGCTCTCAAAGAGAAACTGTTCCACATAATCCTGACGCTTGCCAGGAACCGGTACATCGGTGGTTTGATACGTGTAATTGGCCTGCAGGTACTGGATGATGGCCATGACCGCTGCGTATTCGGTCTTCGCGCCACTTTCTTCGACGATGTGCCGCGCAAGTGCGCCGACGTCTTGGGGCAGTTCCGAGGGCAACTGCAAGTCGTTCTGCGCGACGTCGCTTGGCACTTTCGCCTCCACGCCGGAGACTGGCGTGTCGTCCTTCATCAAAACGGCGTAGGGATCTTGCAGTTCTTCCGTCTCGACCTCGTATGACTCGCCCTGTTGCAAATTCGGCGCCTGGATGTTCCCCTGGGCGGTATCGATGGCAAAGTGGTTCTGATAGGTACCTGGCAGTTTCAGTACGTTGTCCACTCTGTAGCCGCCGAGCAAATCTGACGTGTTGACACTGTCCGAATCGACCGTGATGGTCTGGTTGAACGCAACCGACGGCAGGTTGTGGTAAGTGTAGGCGCCTACGCTGGAGATTTTCTGCCCCACGGTCTGCTGCGACATCTGCGCGTCGGTGAGCTGCGCCGATGTCCAGCCCTTGCCCGTATACGTCGACAGCGTCTGCCCGCGCAGATACGTCGGGTAAGGGCTGGTCACACTCAAGACCTGTTCGTCGCTGGCCACGAACGAGCCACCCAGATGGCTGTTGTCCAACTGATAGCCGATGGTCTGGATGCCTCCACCACCACCGCCACCATCCGGACCTTTGCCTAACGGATTGGGCCACAGGGGCGGCTCTTTGGGCGTGGCGTAGCCGACCAAGAGACCGATAGCCACTAGCGCGAGGACTGCTGGGTAAAAGCGAATCCCTGGTTTCGAACCAGCGGCCGCGAAAAAGCTCACGCGTTGCAACTGATTGAGACCCAACACGACGAGGAAGAGCGCAACGACGACCACGAGTTCACCGCTTGGGTGCACTGGCGTATTCCCGTCGACGACAGCCAGCACGACGATGGCGAGGACGTTATAGAACATCCAGAGGCGGGATCGATAGCTCGCATAGGCGACGATCCAGTACACGATTGCCACGCAACAGACGAACAGGAATGTCTGGAGCGGGTCGGCTAACGAGAGCCCCGCAAACGACGTCACCACTTGGCGCAGCAGGATACCGGGCATGTGTACGACCGAAAAGGCGAACGACGTGTGGCCCGGGCGCCAGTAGTAGGCGACATAGCCATAGGCCGCCACGAGCGCTCCCAAACCGCGTATCCACCACCACCGGAACGCCATGCTAAGGGCGAGTACGAGAAACGGGAGGATAAACGTCGTCGGGCCGCTGATGAGCCCGAGCTGTGAAAGGGGTGGGAAGAAACTGAAGAGCCACACTGCACAAATCAGCGCGTGGGCGCCTCGCTCCAAAACTTTAGTGTGACGAAATCGACGCACCGGGCGCACCTCCTCTGCGCAGGAAAGACAGTTGATCCACGTTGCGAATGAGATACACCTGCGCGCCAGACGCCAACATCCGCTCGTAGCCGACGTGCTCCTCCTCGGTCAACCTATCCCGGGTCAGAGGGACGAACAGCTGGACGCTCCCCTGGCGCTTCAGATAGGACAAGGCCACCGCCATATCCTTGTCGAGCCGCGGCGAGATCACCACAAAGACCGTTCCGCGCGTCGATTCATCACTGATGCGGCGGAGAAAGGACACGACGTCGCGCGAACTGTTCGGCAGCATCGCGGCGAGTGACTCCATACACCGGTTTAACACGGCGGAGTCGAGCCCCGTCGGGAAGGACAAGTGCGGTTGCACCGGTACCACCATGCCAAACTTGCGGCGGTTGTCGTAGGCGTAACGCATAAGCGACGCCGTGATGGACATGGCCAAATCGAACTTCGCCGCCTGCCCCTCCGACGCGTACGAGGTCGCAGTATTGTCCGGAATAAATTTGAACTCCGACGTCACATGGAGTTCAAATTCCTTGGCCAAGAGTGACCCCCGCCTGGCTGTCATCGGCCAGTGAATTCGACTGATCCTGTCCCCTGGTACGAATTCCCGCACGCCAATGACGTTGCTCGACTCTTCACTTCTGCGATTTGTCGGCTGGCGCTCACCGTATTCGTCCGGCGCGTGTCCGGACCACCCGCGAACTGGGACCACCTTAGGGTAGACGACCACGCGCGCGCTGTGCTCAAATTTGCGGCCGACGCGGACAAACCCGAGAAGGTCTCCCGTCTCCACCATCGTATCCCCGATTTGATACACGCCGCGAGGCAGGCCTCGAACGGTGTATGTATACTGAATATTCCTTCGCCACAAAGGAACGTGGATTCTATCCAAGCCTGAAGTTTGAAATAGCCACCTCGCCGGCAGCCCTTCGTGAATCCGCACCCAAAACAGGGGCCAGGCGGATTTGTGCACAATGGAGACCCGAACGCTCAAATTCTGGCCGGCTGTCAACCGGTGCGACGACAGCTGCCGCTGTACGCGCATGCGCCGGAACGAAGCGAACAGGGTCGCCCACTCGTACATGGCGACGACGAGGCTAAAGTAGAAGAGAAACCAGGCAAAAAAGCCCCCTGTCACCATTCCGAAGAGAAACAGGCCCGCCATCAAGAGGCCCGTGATGACAGCCGTGAGTCCGACTCGCAACCGCATTAGCGGACTGCTCCTTGGGCAGCCGGGACAGGTACCGAGTCGAGCAACTGCTGAACGACTGCGTGCACACCGAGGCCTGACAGCCGGGCGTCGGCGGTCAACAACAGTCGGTGGCCGAGTACGTATGGCGCCAAGAAACGCACGTCATCAGGGATCACATAACCCCGGTTCGCGAGGAATGCTAACGCCTGCGCCGCGCGAAACAGCGACAAGCTCGCGCGCGGGCTGGCTCCGAGATAGACATCCACGTGATCCCGCGTCCGCTGGACGAGTTCGACGACGTATTTTTGAATTTCTTCGTCTACGCGGATGTCGCGCACCTGTCGGCGCCACTCTGCGATGGTCTTCGGCTCAATGACCGCGTCGATTTCATCGATGGGGTGCTGCTTCTGCTGTCCTTGGAGAATGTGCAATTCCTCCTCTGCACTCGGATACCCCATCTGAAACTTCAACAGAAACCGGTCTAATTGAGCCTCTGGGAGCGGAAATGTACCTTCGAATTCGATGGGATTCTCCGTGGCGAGGACGAAAAACGGTGCCGGTAGATCGTACGTCTCTCCGTCGGCGGTCACAGCCTGTTCCTCGAGCGCCTGCAGGAGGGCCGATTGCGTCTTCGGCGACGTGCGGTTGATCTCATCGGCCAGTACGACTTGTCCAAAAATTGGACCGTGGCGAAACTCAAACGATTGTGTTTTCTGATTGTAAATTGATACGCCTGTGACATCAGACGGCAATAAATCGGGCGTAAACTGAATCCGACGAAAATGACATCCGAGGGTCTTGGCGGTCGCCCGAACCAACATGGTCTTCCCCACGCCGGGCACGTCTTCGATGAGACAGTGGCCACCAGCCAGAAGTGCTGTCAGAACGAGTCGAATGACGTCATCCTTGCCGACGATAACCTTTTGAATGTTTTGAACAACCGGTTTCACTTGCGGGTGCCAACGGTCAAATTGAATATTCGTCGCAATCTCTGTCACACTTTCGACCCCTATCCGACATGATAGTGCTTCACAACCTGGACATTCGTCGAAATCGACGACAGATACACCAAAATTGTGACAAAACACCCCGTATGTATCTCTATCCTATCAAATTGCGGGTTTACAGGCTATGGAAGAAGACGAGCCAAGAGGGAATCCGTTCAAACGGCCCTCTACTGTCGGATGGTGACGCGGGTGCCGATGGTCACTCGCGATTGCAAATCCATCACATCCCGGTTATACATCCTGATACAGCCGTGCGAGACGCGCTTGCCGATGCTCGCCGGATTGTTCGTACCGTGAATTCCGTAGTGGGGGCGTGACAGACCGAGCCAATACGCTCCAAAGGGACCCCCAGGGTCCTTTTCGCGATTGACAATGGTGTATTCGCCAACAGGCGTCTTGGTGAGGATCCTGCCGATGCCAATTGGGTAGCTTTTAACGACAGTGTTGCCGTTTAAGAGATGCAATTTTCTCTGCGATAAATCCACGATGATCCGATAGTTCGCCACTCTGCTGCCCCCCAAAACTGCATGCGCGTACCCATGTATACGCGGCGGGGTGGCAGTTGGATACAGCGGAGTGACTTATTTTTCAATGACCACGGACGTTCCAATCTGCACCAGCTGATAAAGTTTCTCAGCCGTCTCGATCGGCAGTTCGACGCATCCATTGCTTTGGGGATATCCATACGACGCGCGTGGATATCCGTGAATGGCCGTGTTGCCGACCAAATCCATCACCCACGGCACGTTGGGGATGTGATAGGTTTCCCCATCGGGATCGACCCCGCTCATCGTCGCAGACGGCACCATCGAATGAATGTAGTACTGCCCAGGCTGCGTCGCAGCACCAGTGACACCGGTATTGCACAAAGAGGTCAAAATCGGTTTCCCATTGCGGTATAGCGTCAACCTCTCCGGCAGCGTCTCGGTCACGACAATGCGCTCATCACTTGCGACGATAAACGGCCGCTCAATCGTCGCGTTCGCTAGGTACTGGCCACGCGTACTCATGGGGCCGGCAATGCCGCCGTCGATCGTCATATGGACAGTCTCAGCTTGCGACAACGCCTTGGCGGGGATGAACTGTGCGGTCGTATCGCTCGTCCAATCGAGTTGTCCGGCCACTGGCGGCGAAAAGTGAAGGTCTTGCAACAACTGCGCCTGATTGGCTATCGGGGCACTGAACGTAAACGTAAACGGGCCGTCTGCGGGGACATTGAACTGCCAGATCCCCGGATTCGTCGTCACGGTCAGGGGCGGCGCCGTCTCGCCGTCCACGGCGGCCGTCTTGGTCCAAGGATTCGTCCCAGGACCCTGCGCGCGTCGCAACACGATGTGATAGGCTGTACCTTGTGGCAGCGATGCGGGAATCCAAACTTTGTTTGAAGGCTTTCGGACAAGCGTTTGGTGCGTCTTTCCATTCCACACCCAAGTTACGCTCGCCACAGGGTGGTTAAAGGAGATTTCCACACCTTTGGCGGCGTTGCTGGTCACGACGCCGTCGTATTCGAGCTGTGGGGTAGGTTGTCTCTTCGTCGGGGAACATCCCGTGAGTGCAAAACAGCAGGCGAGAACGAGGGTAAACCATCGCAGACAACACTTCGTGTACACTGGCATCAAGTATCACTATCCTTAAGGACAAACGAGAACTTCTTCTACCGTATTCGACGAAGTGCCGCACGTCAATGTTACAAATCGATTTCAGAAAGGTCGGTGAGCTGATGACACCTGAACACAGATTGCAAAGTGTTCGACCTGGCCAACGGTTTTTGCACTACAAAGGAGGCCTGTACACGTTCCACTCCATCGGTCGACATAGCGAAACCGAGGAATGGTTCGTCATCTATTCGACCAGCGCCGGCGACATGTGGATTCGCCCCTACGACATGTTTTTCGAAACGGTCGAAGTCGATGGCAAGCGCATTCCTAGGTTTCAGGCCATTGAGGAATAGAAACGTGCACCCTCTGCGAGTCGTGTAACGCCTTGTACGTGAGACCCACATCCCGGGGCGGCACCCCCTTTCTCGGTGAGCAGGTTACAGAGTTGGATGGACGTGCAAGTCAGTCTATGGAGGACGTCTGTCCGTCTCGATGTAGCATGTCGTACAGGATCAACCACATCGCGTGTGACCAGCCAAGCGGTGTATTCTCGTTCGGCGTTTTACTCACAGGCCGATAGAGTTCGGGAATCTCGTGCGCCTTTGTGGTCACCTCCTGTGAGCGCTTCAGATACAGCGCCGCCTTGTCGTGGCGCCCAAGGAGCGCGTGACAAATGCCCAGCCAGGATAAGCCCATACACCACTCGGCCTCTCGTCCATCCTCACTGTAATACTTGTCTCCCGGATAGCGAATGACGCCGTGCGTTCGCAAGAGCGCCGCCTCGACTCGTTCGACAATCACTTCCGACAGTCCAGCCGGCAGTAGGCGATACGGATAAATCAGACTGAGCAGCGCCAGATCTACATCCTTGGAATCGCTTTCGCGAGGGATTGTGCAATAGAGCGAGCACAGGCCCTGCTTCATGGCTTCCCATGGCACGTCGACGAACGGGCGAACGGCCAACAGTCCTGCGATACACGCACCGATGCTGCTCACATGAACCTCCCGATTCTCTTCCCAAATGCCGTTGTCGGCGTCGTGCCAGTATTCGAGCGTCGTCAGATAGCGGACGAGCAGCGAGATGACCCGCCTGTCTTCCTTGTCACGCAACATGTTCTTCTTGCGTCGTAAGCCTTCGCCCACGCCGAAGAGAAACGCTCCGATGGCGTCGTTTTGCGCGTTCCCCCACGGTTGAGAGACTTCCTCCAGCGAGTTTGCGCTATAACGCGGATGGATGTACTCGAACGCCTCTCGCGGGCGATGCTGTGCGTGGTATTCCAACTTCCACATGTACTTGCGGAAGATGTCGAGCAAGCTGTGATAGGTGCTTTCGAATCTCCCGTTGTCCCGTTCCAGTTCGGACAACGCGATATAACAGCTGTCTCGAACCCAAACATAGTGGTACGTGTTTGAAGGGCTTGCTACGTAAAGGCCATTTGCCTGCCGCAATGTATCTAGAACTTGCTGCACTTGGTCCCGCATGTAAAAACACCCTCCTCTCCCTACACAGTCTAGAGAGGGAGCCCGGAGGGTGTGATTAAGTTGGGCCTTTATCCGTTATCGTGCACTCGCCACTTCCACGGGGAGGTTTACCTTGACGCGGCCGTTGAGCATATCGATTTGCGTTTGGTAGTACTGCTGGAGCGTCCCCACGTCGGACCAATACCCGGACGCGACATACCCCTGCATCGGCACCCCAAGCTCGAGGAGCAGCGGAAACAACTCGCGCCCGAAATCGTACGGTCTGTCCGTTGGGATCCACTGGAATATCGTCGGTTCAAGAATATATATTCCAGTATTCACCAGGTATGTTCTATCGCGTTCGAACGCCTGAGGCTTCTCCACAAACCCTGTGATTCTGCCATTTACATCGATCTCGACGACGCCGTAGCCCAGCGGGCATTCCACCCGCGTTAATAGGAGTGTGGCTACCGCCCCACCGCGACGATGAGCGCGCATCGCCTCAGACAGGTCAAAATCGGTTAAACCGTCGCCACTCATCACGATAAATGTGTCATCGAGATGAGCGTGTAATGCTCGAACTCCTCCAGCGGTGCCCAAGGGGACGAGTTCATCCTGGTAGCGAATGTGGACATCCCACGCACTGCCGTCAGCGAAGTAGTTTCGAATGGCATCCGCCATATAGCAGACTGTCATGGTAATGTCGTGAAAGTCGTGCCTCCCCAGTAGCTCCACGATGTACTCCAGCGTGGGACGATCTAGTAGTTGCAACATGGGTTTGGGCAGTAGCCTTGTCAAAGGTTGCAACCGGGTTCCCTTTCCCCCCGCCATGATGACAGCTTTCATGTCCATGTCCCCTTCTTCTTGTCATGAAATATCGTGATATGTGGCAAGTATATAAACTTAAAATTAGGACTATGACATGCGTATTCGCTTTCATAAAAACAAATCTTAATTGTTTCGGAAACTGCGCAAAAACGCTCCTCTATGAGCAATAAAATGACCAAGCAAAAAATGCACGGGCAGAAAACCCGTGCATAACTATACATTTGTTTGCTCGATCACAGATCTACATCTTACGACATCCTCACGCGGTCGGCGCCTCTGGAGCCGACGCCTTTGGAACGACGCAGCCGTACACGTAGACCGTGTGCGCCGCAATCTGCCGCCAATCAAAGTGGATGAGATCCTGCTGTGCCACCGTGGATAGACTGCGAGAGAGATGGGGATCAGAGAGCAGGCGCTTAATTTGACACGATAGGGATGCCGGGTCAGAAACATAGGCTTTCAGTCCGTTGTGTTCATGGCAGACGATATCGGAAAGCCCGCCGACGTCGGACGCGACGACAGGCACGCCGGACGCCATCGCCTCCAAAGCCACAATTCCAAACGGCTCGTAGAGACTCGGGAAGACGGCCACGCGGGCGCGGTGTAACAAGTCGTTTCTCGTGTCGTCGTCGACAAAGCCCCAAAACTCCACGCAGTGACCCAGGCCCAATTGCCGAGACTGGTCCCTCAAAGCTTGTTGCATCGGCCCTTGCCCGACAATGACAAAGCGAGCAGACGGCACGTCTCGCAAGATGTCTGGAGCAGCATCCAGCAGTACGTGAACGCCTTTCTCCCTGACCAATCGCCCAATAAAGAGAACGATCGGTCGGTCCTCAAACGCGTGGTCAGGAGTTCGGTGACCAATCGTTGTCTCCAATAGCCGTCTATCCACGCCGTTCGGAATGACGTGGACCTTCTCGCCTGGAAGCGCGAACACATCCATCAATTCGTGCAACATGTAGGTGCTGCATACAATCACTTCGGACGCCTCGTAGGTGAGCCTCCACTCGATATGGTGGATATGTCGCTGGACGTCTGTCGAAATGCCGTGATTTCGGCCGTGTTCCGTCGCGTGAATCGTCGCGATCAAGGGAATGCCATAGTGTTGCTTCAATAGACACGCAACTTCGCCTACGAGCCAATCGTGGGCGTGGATGACGTCGAATTCGTAGCCCTCGTCTTCAATCATCTGGCGGCATCGCGAAAGCATCGCCAAATTGAGTTGCAACACGAAATGGATAAACTCTCCCCCATCCGGCTGCGCTGCACGCACGCGATGAACATGGACGCCCTCGACGATTTCATCCATTGGGTAACCATCCACGGCTGTCGTCACGACGTGGACCTCGCACCCCTGTTCGATCAAATGGCGGCTGAGATCATAGACGTGCCGCGCCAGACCTCCAACCGTCATCGGTCGAAACTCCCACGAGAGAAGCAAGACGCGAACGACGTGCCTGTCAGGTAAGGCAACAGGAGGGTTTTGATTGGCCCGAAACCATCGATAGTCTACGTTCGGGAAAATCGGATTCAGCGATTCCGCCTCGGTCACGTAGGAGACGTCGACGTCGTTCCTATCGAGCATCGAACAAAGGTGGCGAAAGCGATTCACGTGCTGTTTGGTGCGTTCAATGGCGTAGTTGACCGTCGTCTTGCTGTCCATGATGAACGCGAAATCGCTGCTCTGCGCCAGCATCAACTCGCGCGCAGCCTGATTCAACGTCCGGCGCACGAGCGACGTGGGGTGTACATGAGTGTCTGCCAGCCGCGTCATCTGCACTTCGCAGTCGTGCAGGGCCGGATAAATCCAATCGTTATCCCCTTGCAGCCAGACGTCACCGTACCCATCCCTTCCCCATGTGGCGAAGTCGAGTGTCGCCAATTGAAAATCGTCGTACATGTCCAGGTACTCGGATGGCGTGATAGATTTGAGCTCCGTCTGATCGTAATGCATCTTTCGGAATAACATGTCGAGAAAGATAGGTCCCTCGTACCACCAATGGCCAAAGAGCTCCGCGTCGTACGGTGCGGTCACAACGGGCAGGCGGCCCATTCGACTCTTCGCATAGGCAACTTGCTGCGTTCTGTTAAACAGGAAGTTCCCTGCGTGAGTGGCCGCCTTTTCACGGGCGAGGCGGAAGTCGTAAAGCGCCTTCTCTCCTGTCTTGCCGGTAATTCGATAGTACTTGATGCCGGTGTTGAGGCGGATGCCCTCCTTGTGGGCGAAGGGCTGCAGGTCCTGTTCGGGGAGATCGAATCCGATATCTCGATAGTATTCCCGGTAATCGTAATCGCCCGGATACCCGTCCATCGAACTCCAAACCTGTCGAGACGACTCTTCGTCTCGCGCGAACGCAGCCAATCCAGTCGGCGTCATCACCGGCGCAAACGTACCGAATAGCGGCGCCGGGGCCGCACTCGTCACACCATGTGTATCCGTAAAGAAGTAACGAATGCCGTGTCGCTGCAGGCTGTCCTCCACCCGCGCGTCATACGCGCACTCAGGGAGCCACAGACCTTTCGGGCGGACGCCGATGTGGGTATAAAAGACGTCGACGGCGGTCGCGATTTGCGCTTCGATGGCCGCCTGAGTACGGACGTACGGGAGAAACGCGTGTGTGGCGGCGCTCGTGATCAATTCCAGCTTGCCAGCCTGATGAAGTTTCGCGAACGCCGGCAAGATGTTTCCCGAGTAGGTCTCAAAGAACTGAACCACCTGCTCGAAACGCCGCTGATATTCCTTGGCCAGACCGTGGCGGGCGGGGTCGTCTGCCGTACGCGTCTGTTCGGACTCGCACAGCGCAATCAGTTTCGCCATGTGCCTGCGATATCGGTTTTGGAGTAATTCGTCCGCGAGCATCGAAATCAGTGGCGGCGACAACGAAAGAGTCACCCGAAAGTCGACGTCGTCGTCGAGGAGGCCGTGGAAGACTTGCAACAGAGGAATGTAAGTTTCTGTGAGCGCCTCGAACAGCCAGCGCTCCTCTATCCTATCCTCCCTCTCCGGATGGCGAACGTATGGCAAATGTGCGTGGAGAACTAAGTTGAGATACCCCAATGTCATTCGTTTATCCCCTCCGGCGAGTGTACGTGATAGCCGTCAAAAACGGCTGCATAAGGATACCTCTCCTCGATTGCAGGAACCGCTTCGGGCCATGTGCGGGGATGAGACGACACAAACTGAACCTGTGGTTCCAAAGATCCCACTTTGCTCGGTGGAAGTTTGACTACATTTGAAGACAGGATGCAAAATAGCTGGTCGTGAAAGGTTGTCGTGGAGAGATGGACCACGTAATTGTGCTGCGGCATTAACTGATGGAGGTACCAGTTATCTGCATCGTGGGATACGCGATGCTTTGCCACAAGTGGTGCATTGTACCCGTCAAACCAACAATTCGTGACGTCGTAGACGCACAGGAAGAGAGGCAACGTCCCCCACTCACTCTGAAAGTGATTGGTCAATAGGCGCTTGCTTAGTTCGTCCACTTCCCAGTACACGAACAACGTAGATGGGTCCTTCACCATCGCCACGATGCGACTGCGCCCGGTGCGGCGGGACCAGCTGTCGTCGTAAAGGTCAATCTTACCCAAGCCATCCACTCCATTTTTTGTATTGCGCTGTGACGCATAAGGTTGTATACCCTGGCTTTAGCCCAGCGCTCTGTAGCTTGGTTAATAAATATGTAGCGAAACTGGGAAGGATGCTTGGCACCTGTGACTGTTTTGCGATATGCAATGAAGAGTTCGTTGAGCCATTCCACTGCAAAAAGGGCCCCCGCGCAAGCGAGAGCCCTTCTGATGGCCGATGGCCGATCTTACATCATACCGCCCATTCCGCCCATGTCAGGCATCGGAGCTGCTTTTTCCTTTTCCGGTTTGTCAGCAACTGCTGCTTCCGTCGTGAGGAAGGAGGCTGCAACGCTGGCTGCGTTTTGCACAGCAGAACGCGTAACCTTAGCTGGGTCAACGATACCAGCTTTCAACATGTCAACCCATTCACCCGTCGCTGCGTTGTAGCCGAGGCCAACTTGCTCGTTCTTCAAGCGCTCAACGATGATGGAGCCTTCGATACCAGCGTTCTCAGCGATTTGACGGACAGGTGCTTCGAGCGCCTTGCGAACAAGGTTGACGCCCGTGAGCTCGTCGCCTTCAGCAGAAACGCCTTCGAGGGACTTGATGACGTTGACCAGTGCCGTACCGCCGCCAGGGACGATACCCTCTTCAACTGCTGCACGCGTGGAGTTGAGTGCGTCTTCGATGCGAAGTTTGCGCTCCTTCAACTCTGTCTCGGTTGCAGCACCAACCTTGATGACTGCGACGCCGCCGGACAGTTTTGCCAAGCGCTCTTGCAGCTTCTCGCGGTCGAAATCCGAGGTGGTCTCTTCAATTTGGTTCTTGATTTGGCTGATGCGAGCAGCGATTTCAGCGCGGTCGCCGCTGCCGTCAACCACGATGGTGTTTTCCTTGCTGACGCGAACTTGACGAGCGCGACCGAGTTGCTCGATGCTCGTATTCTTCAGTTCAAGGCCGAGCTCTTCACTGATGACTTGGCCGCCGGTCAGTGCAGCGATATCTTGCAACATCGCCTTGCGACGGTCGCCAAAGCCAGGTGCCTTCACAGCCACCGCGTTGAACGTGCCGCGAATCTTGTTGACAACCAACGTTGCCAAAGCTTCGCCCTCTACGTCCTCAGCGATCAACAGCAGTGGACGGCCAGATTGAACGACGCGTTCGAGAACCGGGAGGATCTCTTGGATGTTGCCAACCTTTTTGTCGGTGATGAGGATATATGGCTCATCGAGCACAGCTTCCATCTTGTCGGTGTCCGTAACCATGTACGGAGAGATGTAGCCGCGGTCGAATTGCATACCTTCAACGACTTCCAGCTCCGTGGTGAACCCTTTGGATTCTTCAACGGTGATGACGCCGTCGTTGCCGACTTTCTCCATCGCTTCAGCGATGAGTACGCCAATTTCCTCGGCGCCAGCGGAGATTGCAGCAACCTGTGCGATGTTCTCGCGGCCTTCAACCGGCTTCGAGATGTTTGCAATTTCCGTGACCACAGTTGCAACGGCCTTGTCGATGCCGCGGCGGAGAACCATTGGGTTCGCACCTGCAGCGACGTTCTTCAAGCCTTCGCGAATCATCGCTTGAGCGAGGACCGTAGCCGTCGTCGTACCGTCACCAGCGACGTCGTTCGTTTTGGTTGCAACCTCTTTAACCAGTTGCGCGCCCATGTTCTCGTACGCGTCTTCCAGTTCGATTTCCTTTGCGATGGTCACGCCGTCATTCGTGATGAGCGGGGAACCAAACTTTTTTTCCAAAACGACGTTGCGGCCCTTAGGACCAAGGGTAACCTTCACGGCGTCAGCCAGTGCATCGACACCACGCAGCATTGCGCGGCGGGCTTCTTCACCAAAGCGGATTTCCTTTGCCATGTTTCCAACCTCCCTGACCGTATGTAGTCGATTTACTTCTCAACGATTGCCAAGATGTCGTTTTCACGTAAGATCAAAACTTCTTCGTTGTCCACTTTGATTTCCGTGCCAGCATACTTAGAGAAAATCACGCGGTCTCCGACTTTCACATCGAGTTCGAAGCGCTTACCGTCTTCTACTTTACCAGGGCCAACTGCAAGAATTTCGCCTTCTTGCGGCTTTTCCTTTGCATTATCCGGAAGGAAAATGCCACTAGCGGTTTTTTCTTCACGTTCTACTGGACGTACCACAACGCGATCAGCGAGCGGCTTCAGCATGTGAACAACCTCCCTTAAATAGTTCATCACTCTTTGTTAGCACTCTCGGTCGGTGAGTGCTAACACCAAGAACTATAATAATCACTTCGCGAAAAGAGTGCAACACGTTTTCACAAACTTTTATTGCAAGAAAACGTTAGCGGACTCGTTTCGTCAGATGTGTATATAACTCTTCAATTGCCGACAAGTGGAACTGCGGTATTTCGACAACGTCCACGTCCACGTCCTCGCGCGTCCAGCAGACGGCAACCACATCTGTGACCCCCGCATCCACAAGGTGCCGCAACTCATCTCGTTCGGCCACCACCGCAATTTTAGGCAGGCGGCTGCGCTTCGCTCCCTCGACAATCAAAAAGTCCACGTGTGCACCCTCAGCCTCTATCGTCTGCAGCATCGTCCGAAGCCATTCGTCCACACCCGAAGGCGCGGTCGCCCAGTCGTGCAGCAACCAGCCGCGACGACTGGCCACCATCGTCCACCGGGCACCCGCCTGCGCCACGCGGGCGGTGTCAGATCCACTTTTCTCCCAATCGGGCACCGCGATGGAGTCGGCATGTCCATCGTGTTTGAGGACGCCCACGGCGAGCCCGCTGGCGCACATACACCGAACCAACGCCTCTACGACCTGCGTCTTCCCCGCGTCCTGGTAGCCGACTACGGAGATGACATCGGGACTAGTCATTGAGCCACCCACCGATAGCGAGCATGGCGATGTCCCGCTTGCGCACGCGCGCGCCCGCTAGAATCCTCGGCAGCAATACGTCAAACGACGTCCTGGCATCGTGGATGACAGCGCCAGGCAAACCGAATATCGCCGTCCTCTCCCGGTAGGCCAACATGAGCATCGAACCTGGGATCACCGGCGTGCCGTGGGACACGACTTCGGTGGCGGCGCTGCGGATGGCAGCTGGTGAGCGGTCGTCCGGATCTACCGACATCCCGCCCGTCACACAGACGAGCGTAGCCCCCTCGTCACACGCCGTAGCGATGGCCGAAGTGATGTCTTCCTGCTCGTCCCCCACAAACTGCTGAGCCTTCACCTCTATGCCGAACTCAGCAAACTTCTCCCGCAACACGGGCCCCGACTTGTCCTGTACCCGGCCACTCTGAATTTCACTGCCCGTCGTCACGATATGGACCTGTTGGTCACGGTATGGCAACACGTCGATGATGCTGCGTCCGCCCCAAGTCTCTTCGGCAATCAACTCAACCGCTCGAATTTTGTCTTCTCCGATGACGAGTGGAATGGGGCGCACGCTTGCAACCGACTGGCCCTCGCGCACGTGCATGTAAGGCCGGCGGGTCGAGATGGAAATGTGCTCAATGCTGTTCATCGTCACGACGCGGCGTGCATCTATCCACAACATGCCGTCATGCTTGGCGCGGAGAACCACCTTTCCCTCCTCCACATCGGAGTGAACGAGACCCGGCCCGGCGAGCGCTTTGGCCATCTGCTGTGCCGCGTCGTCCTCGTGTAGTTCACCCGCTTCCAGCTCGAGCACATATATGTGGCGTTTCCCCATGTCCAACAACATCGGGATATCCTCTTCCCGAACGACGTGCCCTCGCCGAAATTGGCGGCCTTTAAACACACCTGGAACGATTCGCGTCATATCGTGTGCCAACTGCAATCCGACAGCGTCTTCTACCCGAACTTCACGACGTTTCAAACGAATCCCTCCAAGCCAACCAGGCATCGTAATCTTCTGGGGTGTGCACGGGGCGCACGCGCCACTCCGGCGTCTCTTCGCCCATCCGGACACGGACGACGCAAAGCTTGTCCATCGCGCTCATCAAACGCGTCTGCCCGTTTTCCGCCGCTTCGACGAACGCCTGTCCCGCCGTGCGACGGTAACATGCCAATAGGGGTTGAAGGCGGCCGTTCCGCTCAATCGCGGCGCAATCTGCGTCGGAATCCGCCAAGGCGTCCAGACACCGCACCAGCACGTCGACCGTGACACCCGGCAAGTCGCCCGCCACCACCACCACCCTGTCAGGTCCGAACGACTGAAGCAGCGGAAATACCCCCGCGAGCGCGACCAGCGGTCCCGATTGTGGAGCGTCATCTCGTTGCCACTGAACTTTCCGGAGGACTTCAGGAGCGAGCACCGATGCGACGGCATCCTTGACGAGTTCATCGGCGTACGCAATCACGACGCGGTGGCTCACCCTGGCCGCAGTGGCGATGACGTGAGCCAAAATAGGTGGGGAAGACGGCGACCGAGGCAATAACAACTTATTTCCCAATGGCTCCATCCGTCGACTTCGCCCCCCGGCTACGACGACGGCGACGCTCATTTCCAACAGTCGACCACACCCTGTTCCGTGATGAGGTATTTCAGACGTTGATCGTGATGTGATATGGGTAATGCATCGCGCAGTTGGACGCGAAACGCGATGCCTACCGTACATAGCTCCGGCCTGGTTCGTGACAAATACCGATCATAGAAGCCACCGCCATAGCCAAGCCGCCAACCGGCGAGTGTAAACCCCAGCCCTGGCACCAATAGGATATCTAAGTCCGCTGGCTCCAGGACAGAAGCGTGCGCACTGGGCTCGAGAATCCCGAACTGACCAGGCGTAAGGTCCACCGGTGAATCGACCACGAACATGTCCATCTGTCCAGAAGCGTTCAGAACCTTCGGATAAGCGACGATCCAGCCTCGCTCGCGCAGGCTGGAAACACAATCGAGTACATCTACTTCGGCGCGGACGGCCGCGTACAGGCCAATCGTGTGCCGCTTGGCGCCTGGAGTTACGGTGTGAACATACGCGTCACAAAAGTCGAGGATGGCCGAACAGATAGCCGCCTGTGCAATACGTCTCTCATTTTCTGTTAAACTCATCCTATCGCGTTTTAAGACCTGTCGCAAATGATCTTTTTCGACTTCGAAAGACAACGAATTCCCTGCTTCCACTGACAAAAGAGGGCAGGTCTTTGTCACCTGGCCAGCTCTTCCGCGTCAATTTGATAGACGTTGAGTTTCAAAAAGGCCCACGGCGCGCCAACGGTTACCCACCAGCCGAGCAGCAGGTCGCGGAGCAGACGCCACGGCAAATCCGCCGAAGCTCCTTGCAATAACCATTGTATCGCAACCATTCCGCCTAAGCCGAGGACGCCCGCACAAATTCGTTTCCACCAGACACCGTCTATCCGACTGTGAACGAATCGGCGCTCGAGAACCGCACCGGTGCCTACGGCGAAGAGATACGTCGCGTATTCAGCGCCAATCGGATCACGGTTAAAATAGAACAGGACAGCCGGGAACAACACGGCGAACAAAATGGCGAAATGCCACGGAATCCCGCGGTAGCTCCACCAACGGCCAATCTGCCAGCCGGCATAGCCGATCACGAGTCCGAGCATCCAGCCGACGCAGACGTCCATCGGCCAATGTAAGCCGAGATAAATTCGCGAGATACCGATACCGAGAACCACTAGCAACAGCGCGTAGCGCAGGAAACGATTGGACAGCGTGCGATTGAGTGCGACGTATAAGGTCATCGTTCCCTGTGCGTGGCCGCTTGGCATCGACAATCCTGTCGCTGAACTGATATAACCGGATCGGACACCCGGAACGCCGAGCGGACGCGCGATTTGGATGACGGACTTGAGCCAGGCGTTGAAGAACATACTGGTCAAAAACAAATAGGTCAGCCGCAAGCCGAATTGCCGGCTGAACACAAGCATGATCATCGGTAAGATGATGAGATAGAATGACTCCGTCCCTAGGTAGGACATCACCGTTGCGACTTTGTCCAAAATCGGTGTATGAAACGATTGAAGCCATAGAATCGTGTGATACTGCCAACCAAAGCCAGCGGGCAGCGAAAACTTTGGGGTCGCCATCAGCGCTGTCCTCCTAACATAGGCCTGTCTAGAATCCCGGTCGCTAGAGTGTATGAGATGAAGGGGAATCCATATGATTGTTTTGCAAGTAAGTCATGTGAAAAAGAGTTATGACACCGTGGACGTCCTTCACGATGCGTCATTGATGGTTCGGCTTGGGGATAAGTTGGGGCTCGTGGGTCGCAACGGGGCGGGTAAATCGACACTCGTCCGCATCGTCACGGGGCAGGAACAGCCCGATTCGGGGCTTGTCACCTGGCGTGAAGGGACAACGGTCGGCTACGTGTCCCAATTTGTCGATCCGCCCGAGCGCTCGACGGTCTACAGCTTCGTCGCACAAGCGCGGGCCCACCTGGAGACCATGGAGCAGAATCTGCGCAAATACGAGCGACAAATGGCAGACCCAGACGTGTATCAGGACGAAGCGCGCTTTGAACAGTTGAGTACTGCCTACGATACGTTGTCCAGGCGCTTTCAGGACGAAGGCGGCTACGCGTGGCAGACCGACATCCGCCGCGTCCTGTCAGGGCTTCAGTTCCCTAGGGAAATGCACGAGATGCCCGTCTCTTCCCTGAGCGGCGGTCAGAAGACGCGCCTCTCACTGGCGCGGCTCCTAGCCGCCCAGCCGGACCTCCTCGTCCTCGACGAGCCGACAAACTATCTCGACACCGAGACGCTGACGTGGCTCGAGCAGTTTCTCAAGGGCTATTCAGGCAGCATCTTGGTGGTTTCGCACGATCGCTACTTTTTAGACGAGGTCACCACGCATACGGTCGAATTGGAACAGGGAGTCACCACGAGTTACACCGGCAATTACGAGGCGTATATGGAACAGAAAGTCGAAGCTCGCCTCCGGCAGGCGAAACAGTTTGCGCAGCAACAGGAGGAGATCGAGAAGATCGAGCTGTTCGTCGCCAAAAACCTGGCCCGCGCTTCAACGACAAAGCGGGCGCAGAGTCGGCGCAAGATGCTCGAGCGGATGGAACGAATCGACCAACCCGACGGCGATCAGGCGAAGGTACATCTCTCGTTCGCCGCAGACAGGCCGTCGGGACGGGACGTGTTACACGTATCCGACGTGTCCATCGGCTACGCCGCGAACTTGTTGGCGAGTCACGTGTCCTTCCGGCTGGAACGCGGCATGAGACTGGCCGTCCTCGGCCCCAACGGAGCTGGAAAGAGCACGTTGATGAAGACATTATTGCGTCAGGTCGAACCCCTTCGCGGTTCCATCGACTTCGGACAACACGTGCAAGTTGGTTACTACGACCAGGAACAGTCTGACCTCGATGCGACGAAGACGGTCCTCAGCCAAGTCTGGGACGAGCATCCACTGATGGATCGAACGACCGTGCGCAGCGCACTCGCACAGTTCCTCTTCCGTGGCAACGACGTCGATAAACCGGTGGCGGGGCTCAGCGGCGGTGAACGCAGTCGCCTCAACCTGTGCCGACTGATGTTACGGCGTGCGAACACCCTGTTCATGGACGAGCCGACCAACCATCTCGACATCCCCAGCAAAGAGGCACTCGAGGCGGCACTGGTGGATTACGACGGCACACTTTTGTTTATCTCGCACGACCGTTACTTTATTGACGCAATTGCGACACACGTGGGGATTTTGTCGAAGGATGGATTGACCTTATACATCGGCAACTACACCGATTATCGAGAGAAGTTGGCGGAGAATGAACGTATTCGAGAGATAGAAGCGGGTACCGGCGCCAAGTCAACCAAAGGAACGCCGCCAACCCTACCTGGAAAAGTCCAAAGCGGAGTCAAACCGGACCAGCAAGAGCAAAATGCAACGCGCCGACGCATACGCTCCTCTGACGTCCGCAAGGCACAAGAGGCTGTCGAGCGCTTCGAACAATTATCCACAGCGTGTGAAGTGGAGATGGAACAAGTGGCGACCGCGTTGTCTGAGGCAGCACAAAACCAGGATTTAACTCGCCTCTACGAGCTCGAGGCCCAGTTGAAAAGCCTGGCTGAGCGCCACGAGGATGCCCTCCTGCGGTGGGAGCAGGCGTCCCTTGACCTCGAGCAGTTAGAACGGGAATTGGCCGCACAGGACCTCTCCTGAGGCGAACGCGGTCGCGATGCGCATGGCCCATCCCGGAAGCGCATCGCCGTTGTGGACAACATATCCACACTATACACAGACTTATCCACAGTCTGCAGGGGCTACATTTCGAGGTTTTTCGACGTTTTTCCACATGATCCACAACCGTGTTCCACAAGCTTGTGCACAAGGCTGTGGATGATTTGTCGAAGCAGCACCCTATATCGCAGAAGAGCCCCAGGACTGCCAGGTGTGGAGGGGCAGTTGCGCGTAGGCGTTGAGCGACAAGTCGCTCACCTTCCCCTGTTGCGCGCGGTAGTAACCTGCGCTCGCAATCATCGCAGCGTTGTCCGTACACCACCGCAGAGGCGGAAAGACGACATCGATGCCCTCTCGTTCGCCGAACTCGCCAAGGCGGGCGCGAAGGCCGCGATTGGCTGCGACGCCCCCCGCTACCACCAACCGCGTGTAGCCCGTGTGATGAAGCGCCCGCCTGGTCTTCTCCACCAGAACGTCGATGACAGCGTCCTGAAAGCTTGCGCAGACGTCCTCGACGCAGATTTCCTCGCGCCGATTCCGCTGCTTGGTCAAAGCGTTGTTGACCGCCGATTTCAAGCCGCTGAAGCTAAAATCGTATCCTTCTTCCTCCAGTAGGCCACGCGGAAACGAATACGCCTCTCCGTTGCCCGTCAAGGCCAACTTGTCCACTTTGGGCCCGCCTGGATAGGACAGCCCGAGCAGCCGTGCGACCTTGTCGTACGCCTCACCCGCTGCATCGTCTCGCGTCTCACCTAATTTCGCAAAGCAAAACTGCTCGTCGACAGTCAACAACTCCGTGTGCCCTCCGGACACGACCAAACAGAGAAAGGGTGGGCGCACGTCGGTTCCAATCGTCGCCGCGGCCACGTGGCCGGCGATGTGGTGCACACCAATCAGTGGTTTCCCGGTGGCGAGTGCATACCCTTTGGCGGCCGAGACGCCAACGAGGAGGGACCCGAGCAGTCCCGGACCACATGTGACGGCAATGGCATCCACATCCGCCCAGTTCATCGAGGCATTCCGGAAGGTGTTCTCGACGACGCGCGTGATGTCCTCGACGTGGTGTCTCGAGGCCACTTCCGGGACAACCCCGCCGAACGCGGCGTGGATCTCCATCTGCGTGGCGGTGACTTCGCTCAGCAACTCCCTTCCGTCCCGAACCAGGGCCGCGGACGTTTCATCACAACTCGTTTCAATGCCTAGAATGATCAAATCAGTTCTCCCCCGGCCTTCACACTGTCCATCGGCGGTAAATCTACCCACATGATGATGGCGTCCTCGCGGTTGTCCGTATAATACCCTTTCCGCAGGCCGACGCGCTCAAATCCGTACTTCCGATAGAGGTTTTGAGCGACGGTATTCGACACGCGCACTTCCAGCGTCATCTTGCGACCACCGCTCGACGCGCACATCGACATCAGCGTGCGAAGTAACTTTTCACCTAGTTTGCGGCCGCGAAAATCGGGATCGACGGCGATATTCGTGACATGTCCTTCGTCGAGGATCATCCACAGCCCACCGTAGCCGACGACGCGGCCGTCGAGCTCTGCCACAACGTAGCGGGCAAGCCGGTTCTCCACCAGTTCACCGAGAAAAGCAGCTCGCGACCACGGGGCTGTAAAGGCGCGGTGCTCGACGCGGAGCACCTCATCGAGATCCTGGAGCAGCATTCGACGAATGACCAGTTTTTCTGTACTTTCTGCACTCATGGTCGCGCGCCTCCCTCTCGCTGCGATTGCAATTTGGCTTCCGCTTCTACAGGCAATGCATAATCGGGTAAAACCGTGTGGATGCGTTCCCCTTCGAAAACTGGATAATCGTCTTTCAGGGAGAGTCGGAAAAGCGCATCCGAAAACCTCGTACACACGTCGCTCCATGTCGCAAATTGAAACGCATGCCGACTGCAGTGCGGTTCTAATTCCGCCTGCGGCAAGTCGTGCACCAACAAAGGTATCCCGCAAGCCTTCCCGCCTGGCACCTCGTTTAACCACGCTTCAATAGGTTTCACCTCAGCTTGTGAACGTTGGCACAGTTGCCCGTTCGCAAGCGCAAACCAGCCGCCAAACGCGCGATGCCTCCTTGCAAACAGAAGCACGAGTACCGCCTGCTTCGCGGCTGACTGATCGGCACCAGCCGGTGGTACAGCGCCCATCCCTGCAGCGAGCGCAATGGCGTCGAGCGTCGGTACGGTGACCAGTGGTACGCGTAGCGCGTGTGCCATCGCCTTTCCCGTGGACACGGCCATCCGCACGCCGGTATATGAGCCAGGCCCGGTGCCGACGCCGATCCGCACGATGTCGCCCGCGGAAAATCCCGCCGATTTCATGACGAACTGGACAGACGGCTGAAGCAGTCGGGAATGTCCCCTAGGGACTCGCTGTGTCACCGCGCTGAGCAGCGTTCCGTCCATGCGTCCAGCGGCGACGCCGAGGGCGTCCGTTGCGGTATCCATGACAATTACGCCCATGCGACTACCCACTCCCACAACCGTCGTTGTGCCATCTCGCCGATGGCCTCGACCGCTATCTGCCGCGTCGTGACACCGTCGTCCGAAGGCTCGTCAAACTTCGCGTAGTCGATGGACACCGACAAATAATTGTCCAAATCCGCTTCCACACCACGGCCCCATTCGATGAGAACCACACCATCGCCGTCCAGGTAGTCATCGAAGCCGATTTGGACGAGCGACTCGGGCGTCAAGATAGGTTCAGAGGCCTCTGCGTCGTCATATAAGCGATATAAATCCATATGTATCAGGGGCACACGCCCTTCATACTCGGCGACGAGCGTAAATGTGGGACTCGTGACGGGCGACTCGACGCGCAATCCTCGCGCGACGCCCTGCGCGAAATGCGTCTTCCCGGCGCCCAAAGGGCCGTAGAGCAAGACCACGTCCCCCGCCTGCAAAAAGTTACCGAGGCACGCGCCCAACCGCTGCGTCTCCTCGGGTTGAGACGTCGTAACTAACCAATCGCGTAACATGTTTTTCTCCCTTTAGCGGGTTCGCCCAAAGTGACTCTAGTCGCTTCGAACGCTATGCCCTGCCAGATCGCGTATCCACGCGTTTAAAGTGATTGTATCCCTTCGGTTCGAGCACTTCCAGATGTCCATTTGGCCGCCGCATCACAACTCCGTCGCCGGCGTCACAACGGCCAATTCGCGTCACGGGGACTTGCATGGCTGACGCTGTCGCCAACAGCGATGCGAAGGCGCGAGTCGATGCCGCTCCGACCAGCTCGAAGTCCTCGCCGCCGTACAGCGCGTAGTCGAGGGCATCGCGGTGTAAGCCGCGAGCGAGCTCCTTGACCTCTGGCATCAGCGGCACCTGATCCGCCTCAATCACGCAGCGCACGCCACTGGCCGCCGAAATTTCGTGCAACTCGCTCGCCAGTCCATCGCTGACGTCATTGAGGGCGTGCACGCCGAACTTCGCACACAGTGTCCCGATGCCGACGCGCGGCTCTGGACGCTGATGCCGCTCGACGAGCCGCGCCTGCGCGATGCCCGACGCGGGCGTCACCTCTTGCATGACTTGTAGCCCTGCACTCGATCCCCCTAGGTTCCCCGTCACAAACAGGATATCTCCCGGCTTCGCGCCCGACCTCGGAATCGGATTCTCCGCTTCGCCGATGACGGTAGTCGTGATCACGAGCGGACCACTCGTCGAAACCACGTCGCCGCCGATGACATCGCATCCAAATCGCTCCGTATTTTCGCGCAACCCATCGTAGACTTGCTCGAGGCGTGCTTTATCCCACGCCGCTGGTATCGCGAGTGACACCACGGCGAACCTTGGCCTGCCCCCCATCGCCGCGACGTCGCTCACAGACACCGCGAGCGCCTTGTAACCCAAGTTGTAATCGGTGATGGTTGTGGGTAGAAAGTGAACACCTTCGACCATTGTGTCCGTCGTGACGACAAATGGCGCCGTGCTCGTCCGAAAGACCGCCGCGTCATCCCCGATCCCCAGTAGCACGTCCTCCCCCGGCTTTGGCAGCCGCTTGGCAAGTGCCGCAATCAGACCAAACTCGTCCATCCAAAAACACCTCCCAGTACAGAACACGCACCTATCCCATCATATCAATGTGGAAGGGCATGTTCGACGCCACTTGTCCATAGATATGAATGGGAGTTCATATTGCGGGGTGCAAACATGGAATACGTAATGACGTGGATTCACAATATCTCGTCGACCATCGTGTCGCTTGGCTACCCAGGCGTATTCATCGCCATGGTCCTGGAGGGCCTTGGTCTTCCCTTTCCAGGGGACGCCTTTCTCGCCTTTTACGGATACGCCGTGTCCGAACGCGAGATGAACGGCATCGCCGTACTGTGCATCGGATCGCTTGGCTACTTCGCAGGCGTCTCCATCATCTTTTGGATGGTCCGCAAGTTTGGAAGTCCCGTGCTCAAGCCACTCTATCGTATTCACATCTTGAGCCCTGCGCGCATGGAGCATACATCGGCGCTCATCACCCGATATAGCGCCCTCGTGCTCATCCCCGGGCGTTTTCTCCCAGGCATTCGCTCTCTGAGCACATACGCCGCCTCCTTCGTCGGTATGCCATACAGCACCTTTACCTCGTACACCATCGTGGGCTCCGTTCTGTGGTGCGGAATGTGGATAGGCCTAGGCTTTTGGTTCGGGGAAAACGTTCAGACTCTCTTAAAACACGTACAGTCGACATTGATGTGGGTGACCATTGTGATCGTCCTCCTCGCTCTGCTAGTCTTTGTAATACGAAGACTGCAATCCAGTTCGAGGAGTGGACAGTGAACCGTGTTAGTGGAGTGGTGTGTGCACAACGAAAAATTGGGCGTCCGAGAAGTCGTTGACAAAGTTGCGGGGTGGGCCGCACAACACCCCGCCAGTTCTCGGCACGGGAAGGCAGTTTGGTCGAACGACTCCCTCCCCTCTACCCTCGAAACGAAACGGTACGCGTGCGTCGAAGATTGTGCGCTGTGCTGTCGCCAACCATTCGTCCTCCTGAACCATCACGAGTGCGTCACGGCCCAGTCGGCCTCGGAGCTCTTCGAACGGATCACGAGGCGATTGGGAAACGGCCCCTCGACCAGAGATTGAAGGATACAGCGGTGTAAACGGGGTTGGCCCAGCCGATGGAGGCCTCCGGTCCAACCCCGAAGTAAGTTACGAGATGTTCGTCGTGTCCGTCTGCGTCTCTTGCGCCGGCAATGCCTTGACGATGGCACCCTGCGGGAAGTTGAACACGTTTTTGTTGACGATGGACGAAATGGCATCGTTCACGGCGTTCGCATCGACAGGTTGCTTTGGATTCTGGATGTTGACGCGAACTTTTTTGTTCTGATCCGTCATGAACGATAGAAATAACGCGAGTTTTGTCGCCACACTCTTCACCTCCACACCGATTTTTTCACCCGACCAAGTAGGAAACTTAGGCTGTCGTGTTCGATGTACTGGCGGTGATGACCACTTGATCCAGCCGAGCGACTTGCACCAGGGGCTCGTCGATGAGCGCGGCAAGTGCCTGTCCGACAGCTAGCAAGTCGTCGTCCGTCGCATTCAGGGCCACGTGTGGATAGTTGTGGCTCTTCAGCTTGGGCTGCCCAGCAGGTGTGGTACCGACTTGCGTTTGGATCTGCAAAACGCGGCTGACTGGCGTTGTCTGTGCCATGTGGGTCGCCTCCTCTCTGCGCTGTGCGCATGAGAAGAGATGCACGAGTTGGCCTGTAACGGGGACAGCGAAAAGGCGGGGAGCATCTTTGCGCGCCTTGCCTATGAATACTCTCTCGGGCTGTGCCCGCGTGTAACGCGATGGTGAATCGTTCGACGACATACCAGAGCGGCAGCCGCATGAGCGTTCGGTGCGAGGGAACGATACATGAGCCAGACCGCGAAATGTGATTGGAGGGAACCCGCATTGGGGATGAATAGCGGCGCAAGCGGAAGTGGATTTTTCCCATTCATCGGAGCGATGGGCGTCGATGCCAATCTGAAAACGGCACATGATCAGTACGATATCTATGTGAATGACGATTTTGTGGGGCAAAAGGCGCTCATCGCGCCATCCGAATCGATCGTCGATGTGGCAGACTATCTAAAACGGTGCAATCTCGGTAGGTTCACCGCAAGTCTTGACGGGGACCATTACATCATCGCCGCGCCAGACGACGAAATAGCACAGGCTATCAAAGGACAGCTACACGCGTATCTGCGAGCCCGATAGGTAGCTAGGCCGGCGAATGACAGGTGTTTGCCTAGGTGCAAATTCGGGACATGCGCCACATCGATAGTGCCCCACTTTGAGGAGGTCCCGGCGTCGGCGCGCCGACCCTACGCGTTCACGGGCCGGCGCCAGAACTCCAACACCTTACGCATCTCGACAGGCGTCGACAAGGGCACGGAACAGGCCGAGCACGGTCTCGTCATCCCGCCAAAGATTTTCCGGATGCCACTGGACGGCCAACGTAAATGGCCCGTCCTTCGATTCGAACCCCTCGACCAGGCCTTCAGCATCCCAAGCCACCGCTCGCAGCGGCTTTGCGATATCCTTGACGGCCTGATGATGAAACGAGTTCACTCGAATCGACGTCGTCCCGCCGAAACAGGCCGCCAATCGACTCGCCCCGTCCAGCTTCACGCGGTGACTTAAATGGTTGCGAGGAGCCTTTTGGCTGTGTTGTGTCTTACCCTTCCACTCACGCGGAAGGTCCTGGTACAAGGTTCCTCCTAACGCGACGTTGAGGACTTGCATGCCACGGCAAATACCGAGAATCGGTTTGCCCTGCGCGCGCATCATCTGAATCAGCGAAATCTCCAGCCTATCCCGCTCAGCGATCACGTCCCCCAGCCCATAATGGGGTTCCTGGCCGTAGGTGGCGGGATCGACATCTTCACCGCCGGTCAGCAACAGCCCATCGAGGCGCCTTGCGAGTTCGCCCAATGTGACGTCGTCCGTCAAGAATGGAATGACCATCGGAATCCCATCCACCCTTTGTACCCCAAGTGCGTAGTCATCGGACAGCGAGACGCCCTGCAACGGCAGGCCAGAAGTGGTTGTGCGCATGTGGCGCGTGCCGGTGAGGCCGATCACAGGTTTTGTCATCTGGTTGCCCCCTTGGTCAGTGCCAACTGTGTAGGTAGACTTCTTGTGCATCTGTCAGGTGGTCGATAGAGACGCCCCAACTCTGCAGTCTCATTCGTGCGACCTCGACATCGGTCGCCCGAGGGATCATATGCAGGCCAGGCTCATACCTGTGCTGGACAACCTCCCGCAATCCCAGGGCCTGCAGGGCGAACGTCATATCCATCACCTCTGCGGGATGCCCGTCCCCCGCGGCCAGGTTGACGAGACGGCCTTCGGCGATCAAGTAAATGCGCCGACCGTCGGCGAACTGATATTCGTCGATATTCGGCCGTACCCGGCGCACATTCTTCGCGAGCGATGCGAGGTCTGGTTTGCTGATCTCCACGTCGAAGTGCCCGGCGTTACCAAGAATGGCACCGTCCTTCATCCGTTCCATCGCCGCTCTGTGAATGACGTGCTTGACGCCGGTGACCGTGATGAAGTAATCTCCGTGTTCGGCCGCTTCTACGATAGGCATGACGGAAAACCCGTCCATAGCAGCTTCCACAGCGCGAATAGGGTCGACCTCTGTGACGATGACCTTCGCGCCAAGTCCCTTGGCCCGCATCGCAACGCCTTTGCCACACCAGCCATAGCCGACGACGACGACCGTCTTCCCGGCGATGACGAGGTTTGTCGTCCGCATCACGCCATCCCACACGGACTGGCCCGTCCCATACCGGTTGTCAAACAGGTGTTTGCAGTCCGCATCGTTGACGGCAATCATCGGATACTTCAAGATGCCTTCTTCACTCATCGCGCGCAATCGAATGATCCCCGTCGTCGTCTCCTCACAACCGCCAATCAGGCGAGCTGCCTGCTCCGGTCGCTCCTGATGCAAGATGGTCGCTAAATCGGCGCCATCGTCGATGACGGCAATCGGGTCGTAGTCGAGCACCGCCCGCAGATGGCCCTGGTACTCATCTTGCGTCGCGCCGTACCACGCAAATGTGGTCACACCCCGCTTGACTAGTCCAGCAGCCACGTCATCCTGCGTACTGAGTGGATTGCTGGCGGCGATGGCGACATCGGCTCCACCAGCTTGTACGACAAGCGCTAGATAAGCGGTCTTCGCCTCGAGGTGGAGACACATCGAGATTCGCTTCCCGGCAAATGGCTGCTCCGCGCGAAACCGCTCCTCCAATTGACGCAATAACGGCATGTGATCGCGCACCCAATCAATTTTCAACTCACCTTGTCCGGCGAGCTCAAAGTCTCGGATTTGAGATTTGTCTTGCGCTTGGCTCATCGAGTTAAACTCCCTTTCGGACGCGCACTTTCAAGATGGCTCACATTGTACATGAAAAAAGGGCGGATTCACATCCGTCCTCGTTTGATATAACCATGCAATTGTTAAAAGTCCACAAGTCCAAGGCTGATGAGAAGCCCGTCATTGACCATCTTCATCATGGTGTCGTCCAAGTGCGTGATTTTGTCCGTCAAACGCTGTTTATCCAACGTGCGCAACTGTTCCAACAATACGACCGAGTCCCGTTCTAGGCCATAGGGCTGAGCCGGGATCTCGACGTGAGTTGGCAGTTTCGCCTTTTGGATCTGGGCCGTGATAGCCGCCACGATGACGGTGGGACTAAAGCGATTCCCGATATCGTTCTGAATGATTAGAACGGGGCGAAAGCCCCCTTGTTCAGAACCGACTACGGGTGACAAGTCCGCAAAGAAAACGTCCCCTCGTTTGACGTTCAATCACTTACACCCCGCTTACTAAGCGTTCCACCGTGCCTCCCGCTTCTTGTTCCAAGGGAAATGATTCGGAAGCAATTCGCAAATTCAAACGAGCCATTTCCAGATACCCCTGCTGCATCTGTTCGCGAATGTCGTTCTTACGGTGCGCTGTTACATACATACGCAAGGCTTCTCGTACAATTTCACTGCGATTTGCGCTATCCGTTCGAGCGAAGCCATCCACTTGCTCTAGCAACTGCTCCGGAACGTAGACTACCATGCGTTTTTTGCCGGACACGCGCGGCACCTCCACTGCTCTGGTGACACATTTCACATCGGCTATTATAGCTTTCCACCTCAAGCAGGTCAAAGTTGTAACTCACGAGTTCGGTTCATTCACATACAGTTTTGGTACCCGCGAATTAATTTGACACACCATTTCATAAGGGATCGTCATTGCGAGCGACGCCACATCGGACAATGATAGCACGTTTTGCTCGCCGTGGCTGTCACTTTCGAACGATTTTTCTAACCATTCGCGACGATCTTCCGGCGGCTTGCGATGCCACTTTTCAGGTGTCCATGCCGCCGGAGCCGCCCTGCCGAACAGTGTGACAAAGTCGCCAACCCGCACCGTTGACACATTCGACACGTCAATCATCAATTGGTCCATGCAAATTCGGCCCACCACCGGCACAATCTGACCGTGCACCAGAACTTTCCCCGAATTGGACAGAACTCTTGGATATCCATCAGCATACCCAGCGGCGACCGTGGCTACCCGCATCGGTTGCGTCGCCGTAAAAGTAGCGCCGTAACCAATGGTTTCTCCTGGAAGCACATCTGCAATCCGCGTGATGGAACTGTACATGTGCATCACTGGCCGCAATTCGGGCATTGGAAGCACGGATTCGTCGGGGGAGTAACCATATGCCGCAATGCCGATGCGCACCATGTCGAAGTGCCATTGCCCGTTTCGAAGGACGCCGCCACTGTTCGAGGCGTGCACGGTCGGAACGTCATACCCAAGTGCCCGCAGTTGGGAAATCATATCGGCGAACCGCCGAATCTGCTCTGCGGCATGTTGGTCGGAGGGCCCATCTGAACATGCCAAGTGCGTGGATACGCCGGACCAGGTCATATCCGAGCGGTTTAATATTTGATTCAACACGACCCTCGCATGTTCGATGGACTTGAAGCCAAGCCGATTCATCCCTGTGTCAAGCGCAGTGTGCACGTGCAGCGGCTCGCTGCCCATCACTGGCAACGCGTCGATGTCCCCCCACGCATCGGTGTAGGTGACGTGAATTTGGTGCCGTGCCGCGATCGGCAACTCCTGTGCACCGACCGAACCCAAGACCAACACCGGCTTAGCGTATCCGCATTGGCGCACCTGCAATGCCTCTTCCAGCGACGCCACCCCGACTGCGGCGACGTTCGACTCCGCCAACACCTCGAGAATGGGCGCAACGCCGTGCCCGTACGCATTGGCCTTCACGGTGACAAGAAGCTTTGTCTCTGGATGAACTCTGTTTGCCATGACGCGCAGGTTATGCGCGAACGCTCGTAGATCTACGATAGAAAATGTCCCGCGATACAAGGAAACCACCACCCATTTAAGAAGTTTAGCAATGGTGCGGGGTTCTGCCTAGCACTATCTGCAATGTCGTGCAAAGAAAGCGCACACACGCGAAAAGGCGGTGGCACACGGTCTGTGCACCACCGCCGTTCGTCCTGTCAGGATAGCCAATGCGGTATCTTGAATGACTGATCATAATACAAAATTTATTTCCCAACCTGACTGAGCGTAGACATGGCAATTTGTTCCATTTGTTCCTGGTTCAAATCGTTGCTGGTGATGGCGTATTCGACCCCATTGTTCAGCCACGTCAGGCTCGACACGTTGTCGCCGTCCGTGTACATCGCTGGTACTCCGTACATGTCCACCAACTGCCCTTCCGGGTCACCTTGTTGACCTGGCGTCGGACGCCACTCCTGCAACAAGTAGTGGTGGTCTCCCCCAAACTTCATGACTGCGCTGGTCTCGCTCGGTTGCGTCAAGCTCGTCAGCTTTGTCCCAAACAGAGTTTTGGGTTCGACATACCCGAACGCTTGCTCGTCGTCGCTCGTCATCGTCGTTTTCGTTTGGCTGCTGACCATCGACTGCGGATCGAAATCTGTTTGTTTAAACTTCACGTTTGTGCTGAACGATGTGAACGTAAGGGTCACAGCTGGCTTCCCGTCTTTGTCCAACAGTTTCACGGTCTTCGGTTGAAGCGTCTTAGAATCGAGCACGACTTGCTGCGTGCTGATGGTGTCTGACGCAGGGGTGACCGGCAGGTTGAAAATGTATTCTCCGTTCGCCTTCGACATCTTCACGTTCTTGGTGGTCGTAATCTGCTTCAATAACTGGTCGTACAGATAGATTTGACCCTGATTTTTTGCCCAATCCCCGTTGAACCGGAAGACTTTTTGAAGCGACGGACTCACGATGAACATCCCGTTATCGTTGTGTACGATGACTTGGTGCACCTGTTTGTCCTGGTTGCCGAGGGCAATCTTATACGTAGTCGGCGACTCGTAGGAGACTTGCACAGAGTACGTCTGCGTATTGTTGTCCATCTGTACTGTCATCGTCGCGTCGCTTTGATAGTTTGTGCTATCTAATTGTTGGGCTTGTGTCTGGATTTTCTGGTTGACCGACTTACCCGTCGGGACGCCGCAGCCTACGACAACGCCACCCACCAGTCCGAGTGCCAAAACGACTGCCGTAACCTTTCGCATAGCCACCTCGCCTTTCTCCGACACACACCATTCAAGTCATCTCAAGGTCCAACATCCGCCCTGTCGAAAAGCGTCATTATTGCTCGGGAAATGTAGTCGACGACGTCCGAAGCCGTCGTACTCACTGGCGTCAGCGCCGCTCCCGCAAGTTCCCCTGCACGGCCGTGCAGCCAGGCCCCTAGCGATGCGGCATCGAACGGTTCCAACCCTTGTGCCAAAAGGCCGCCGATCACGCCGGCCAACACGTCGCCACTCCCGCCGACGGCCAAAGATGCATTTCCCGTCGGGTTGACGCGCACTGAGCCGTTCGATGTGGCGATGATCGTTCGATACCCTTTCAACAGCACGACCGCACCCGTCTGTGCCGCGAGTTGCTTTGCAGCCGCAAGTCTCCTCGCCTGCACCTCGGCTGTGGTCCACCCCAGCAGGGCGGCACATTCCTTTGGATGAGGAGTCAAGACGAAGCGGTCTCCTATCGTCAGGAGTCCCCCATCTCGCTGGAGGCCCTTCAGTCCGTCTGCATCGATTACGCAAGGGACCCTCGCACTCGTGTCATCCGCTTCGTTCACCAGGTGTCGAACCAGGTCTTCGCGCGCTTCCCCTAGTCCCGGTCCATAGACGATGGATGTACAGTCGGTCAGCGCGCAGGCTGGACGCGTATCTGTCCGAACGACGTAATCCGGGGCTGGAGCGTGCGACAACGGCCCACCGGTGACCAGGATCACAAGACCCGCACCAGCCCTTGCCGCACCTGCGGCAGCAAGCATCGATGCCCCTTGCATCTGGCCGACGTAAATCCCGCAGCGCCCGTATGACCCCTTGTGACTCATGGCCTCGCGAGTGCCCCATTTCGCGCGTAATACGGCGGGATGGACATACGTGGCTAATCCCTCCGGCAGCGGCGCTGGGATGCCAATATCCACCACGTGCACGTGACCGGCGTACAATGCGCCCGGTGTGACGGCTGTACCCAGTTTCTCGAACGCCATCGCGACAGTTTCACTCGCCTCGACAGCGACGCCGTACACTTCTCCCGTCGATGCATTCACGCCGGACGGAATGTCGACGGAGATGGTTGGGCGATTCGCGGCGTTCATTTCCTCGACCATTTCCCGGTACACGCCGGCGAGCGGCCTCGCCGTTCCGGTACCCAGAAGAGCGTCGACGATCAGTTCACAGGTGTCGTCGTGAAAACTGCCCGCACGATAGACAGTCCAAGTGACACCAGCCGCACGAGCCATGTCGAACGCCTGTCGTGCGTCGCCTTGAAGCGTCGAGTCTGGATCCTGTGCACAAACCACTCGCACTTGCACGCCAAAGTGGCGCAGCCAGCGAGCAGCTAGCCAACCATCTCCCCCGTTGTTACCTTTTCCACACGCAATGCACACCGACTTCACGCGACGTTCGCGGACGATTTGTGCGACTGCTTTTCCCGCATGGTCCATCAGGACGATGCCAGGCACCTTGAGTGTCTCGATGGTGTCGTGATCGAAACACCGCATTTGTTCACTCGTGACCAGATACACACGGTACCCTCCTCGAGGATGCTATATGGATATTCGGCGTGTCCCAACAATATGTACAAACATCCCGTTCCCCTGGCGCCGTGTTGAGAAACTCAGGGGCGCTCCCAAATCGCTGTGGCAAACGCCAAGGTCGTGTGGTGGCTGATGCTCAGGTGGAACGTGTCGGACGGCGGTAAATCTGCGAGCGCCGAGGGCGACTTGAACTGGACTACAAGCCCGGACTCCGTCACCATCACGTCGACATGACTCATCGCGAGTCTCCCAATGCCGCAGCCGACTGCCTTGGCGAGCGCCTCCTTCGCCGCGAACCGCCCGGCGACGAATTCCGCTTGCCGTTTTCCCCCGTACGAGAGCGCCCTGCACCGCTCGTCTGGTCCAAGCACCTTGCGGCAGAACGCGTCGCCGTATCGCTCTAGCGCGGATAAAATCCGGGCAGTTTCTACAATGTCGGTGCCTACGCCCAAAATCATGTCAATGGCCTCCCCATGAATTCATTCCCATTTTACAGGACACTTGTGTGAACTTGTAACGAACGACGACGTGAAATGAACGACGTTTTGTGGCACAATCGTATAGAACTTAAGCAGAGAGGCGGAACTCGCGGTGCACCATGCGCTCGATTTGTTTCTGGTCCTGGTAACGGGATTCCTATTTGTCTTTTTGGTTCGCATTCGGCCGGATGCAAAACCTTTGTCCAGAAAAAAAGCCGTCGGGCTGTTTGTCGTAGGGCTCGTAATTGGCGTCATTTTCCTCTCAACCAACTCCCTCTACGTCACGCCTGCGGGACTTTGAGGATACAGCGGCGAGCCTGTGAATAAGAATGGGAGGCGGTTGTAAACGTGATCGTTTTAAAAAGTAAGCACGAAATCGCATTGATGAAGGAAGCAGGACAGGTCGTCGCAGGTTGCCACGAGGCGCTGCGAGACTTCGTTCGCCCGGGCATCACGACGCTTGAAATCGACGCGTTCGTCGAGTCATTTATCACAAAGTACAACATGGAACCTGCGCAAAAAGGGTATCACGGTTATCCATTTGCGGCGTGTACCTCGGTGAACGACGTGGTGTGCCACGGCTTCCCCAGTCAATACGTCCTGCAGGATGGGGACATCGTCACTGTCGACATGGTCGCGTTGCACAAAGGACTGCACGCAGACTCGGCGTGGAGCTATGCAGTCGGAGAGATTAGCGAGGAAGCAAAGCGCCTGTTGGATGTCACGAAGACGTCGCTTTACAAAGGCATTGAAGTATCGGTCGTGGGAAACCAGATCTCCGATATTGGGCACGCCATCCAGACGTACGTCGAGGAGCAGGGCTTTTCTGTGGTTCGCGACTACATCGGGCACGGCATTGGCCGGCAGATGCACGAAAGTCCGGAAGTTCTTCACTTTGGTCCGCCGCATCGCGGCGCTCGGATTAAGAAAAACATGGCATTCACCATTGAGCCGATGGTCAATGTGGGCGCGTATGAGTGCAAACTGGACGAAGATGGCTGGACCGCTCGCACGCAAGATGGCAGCTTGAGCGCACAGTACGAGCACACGCTGGTCATCACGGACAACGGTCCGGAGATTATTACGGAGCAGAGCTGAGCATCTGCTCGACTCAAGCTCGTACTGAGCTGGCCGTTCACGATACAAAAGGGGCCGCCCCGAACCGGAAAACCCGTTCGCGGCGGCCCTGATTTCAAAACCGGGTAGGGTCCAAATCATCGAAGTCACCCTATCAGGGCTCTTCCCAATTCCCCGAGGCTATATGATGCGCCACCCACAATCACGCCGACGAGTGTCATCTCGAGGCCGCTTATCCACCAACCGCGCACGGTCATCCGCGACTTCAGCGCGCCGACTACGAAATGGGCCAAGATGCTGACGATAGCCGCCACCACCAGTGCCGGTGCCCCGCTCATGAAAAAGAATGGAATCAGAGGAATGACAGCGCCGACGAGCGTCGAGACTCCGCCGAAGAGGGCCGAACGCCACGGGTTGCCGCGGCTGGTTTCGTGAATACCCAACTCTTCTTGCGCCATCGTCGTGAGAAACTGCTCTTTATCAGACGCGATTTGCGCCGCGATTTGCGCCGCCTCATCCGCAGCAAAACCCTTTAACTCATAGATGAGCGCCAGCTCTTCCATCTCGTGTTCCGGATCTTCCTCAATCTCCATGCGCTCCGCGTGCAATTCGGCTTCCATCAGCTCGTTTTCCGACTTCGTGGCCAGCCACGCCCCTGCCCCCATCGACAAGGTGCTCGCCAACGCGCCAAACAAGCCACTCACGAGAATGGTTTGATCCTGGCTGGTGTACCCCGCGACGCCGGCGATGATCCCAAACAGCGCCCCAAGTCCGTCATTGACGCCGTAGATGGCGTCGCCGAGCCATCCGCTCGTCTGGTTTTTGTGCCACCGCTCCGAGTTCCACAACCCCTTTAATCGAGGTTTGGGGCTCCCCGTTTCCGGTTCTCCAAACTGGGCGGCGATATCGGCATGCAACTTTTCGTCCTCGTCAATTTGGTCATAAATCGCGATATACTCTGGATCATCGATCACATTTCGCTGCGATTGATACCAAGCGTCGTTCCCTTGCTCAATCCGCTCGATCTCGCCGAGCAAGTGCGTGAGGTCCCTCGACGCGGGGACCTCGTCCACCTTTACCGCAACTGCTTCTGTCCCGGCCCCCAACTCGGCCAACTTGTCTTTCCAAAGCGCCGCATGCCGATACTCGACGTCGGCGAGCTTCAACAAGATCTCCCGTCGTCGGCTGTCCGTTTCTCTCGCGGCTGCAGCCTCATACAGCTTGGCTGCCTGGAGTTCGCGCCTCAAATTCTCGCGCAGCGTCTTCTCCAGATAACGACTCACCGGATCACCTCCGCTATCTTCCTCTATACACGGGCAGCCAGTCCGCATGAACTGGCTGCCTACCGTATCGATCTCACGTATCGATCAAATTCAATTGTGATCATGCACGGCGGGCTCCATTTCGTCAAGCGAGCAAAACCTAGGTCATAGGTCGACAAAATGCCCGGCTCCCCTCGAGTGGTTACTGAGGAGCGTGTCGTCGATGATAAAATGCGCATCGAAAAAGATTTTCGCTAGGTACTCCAGTGGTGTTCTTGCCACTTCTCCGTACGATTTTCGGGTATACAAGTCGTGCGCGTTTGGCAGCTCCTGCTTGATCTGCTTGCGGAGCCGATTGCCGGCCGAGTCTGCATCCACTAGGATATACACGTCATCTTGTTGAAGGGGGACAATTTCATCTTCCACTTGTTCATAACTTAATGTTCCCTTCGTGCATACGACCTCGACATCTTCACGAATGACACGAAGGATTCGTGCCTTATCTGTCTTCCCCTCAACGATGATCACCTTGCGCGAAGTCGATGATGCATGCATAGCGCCCAACTTCCTTCCATCAGATGAGAAACGCCGACTTGGAACACTATCATGTTATGTGAAATCTGAATGTTTCCTCCACAACTATCTTACCATGTCGCCAAAAAGCGGTATGTACGGCCAGTGATCGCCACCTCTGGACACCCGCCCGGGCAAACGCTGGGATCGGCCATAAAATGAGTTGAGTAAAAAGGAGGAGAATGTATGACCCGTCGAGCGAGCGTCGACGCAACACCCTGTTTCCTTCCGCTCTTTCTCCTGTTCGGGGGCATTGCTGGAGGGCGTGCAACAGGTGCACGTCCCTACACAGAGTGGTCTCACCGCAATCCAGCTCCGGTGACGCCAGGTTTTGGTCCCCGCCTTGGCGGGCAGCAGACAGGTCCATACAGGCCGAAAAGTCCAGCCTATTATTCGCCTTGGGTGATTCACCCTGCACCCCACACGTCCCCTGTCGCACCTGGAACAGGGCAGCAGATGTGGTTTTAGCGCTTCCGTCGAACCGAGGCCAGGCACGCAATCCTTTCATTCCCCCAGTGCACCGCTCTCTGCGGACGCTGGGCGGACTTCTTGTCTGGACAACCTGGCGGATAGGCCTGTCGCACAAATAGCACGAGAGTGGCTCCCAAAACAGGGGCCACTCTGTTGAGCGTCTAACCAGGGTCAGATGGTCAACAGCAAGACGGGGCCGGGGCCGGGGTGTAAGCTGGTACGAGGAGGAAGAATAGCACAAAGATAATCAGAAACACGACCGCCCAACGGGTATAGCCTCCAAATACACCGTACATGAGTATCCCTCCCTTAAAATTTGTGCATTCACCGCACACTCCCATACAATTCAGGTACCACAACCTCTGTTAGGGATATTCGTCTACGGACACCGCAATTTTAGGCACCGTTGACACGGAGGATATCAGGAGGCACAGATGTTTACGGAATTGAACTACACTGAAGTGCTCGCCATCGGTTCGCGCCACAGCCGAGCCGCTGTCTTTTTCTACACGCCGCTCTGCGGAACCTGTAAACTTGCACGGCGAATGCTCGAGATTGTCGATGCCGCCATACCAGGACTCACCATTTATACTTGCGACGCCAATTTTGCGCGCCCACTGCTCGAGTCGTGGAAGATTCAGAGCGTTCCAGCGCTCGTGTACATCGACGAAGGGAAGCCCGTCGACATTCAGTTTGCCTTTTCCGGTGTGGACGAGCTGTACACTCGATTGAAGGAGTTCTTTGCGTAATCTGTCGCTCTTCGCCCAAATGACGCACGCACAGGGAGGCCTGTTTCGAGATGTGGAAGGAGTTTAAACAGTTCGCTTTACGTGGTAACCTCGTCGATTTGACGATAGGATTCGTCATCGGGAACGCATTTAGCAAGGTGGTCACGTCCATTGTTAACGACATCATCATGCCGCCGCTGGGGCTGTTCATCGGGCACGTGGATTTTTCAAACCTGTACATCAACCTCAGCAGGAAGCATTACGCGTCCTTTGCCGCAGCACAAGCAGCAGGTGCACCAACCATCAACATCGGGACGTTCTTGAACAACGTCGTCAACTTTCTCATAGTTGCCGTGGTGATGTTCGTTGTCGTGCGCAACCTGAACCGGTTGGCTGCACACCGCAGGCGCGAGGCAGAGGTCAAAACGGCTCGCTTGTGCCCCTATTGCATCCAGGAGATAGCCGACGATGCAACACGCTGCCCCCATTGCACGTCGCACCTGACGGAAGCGACAACCCACGGCGACGCGAGCGAGTCGTGAGCGTAAAAATTACAAACTGGGGATAATATGGTCAGCTACTCACCATTATCTCGAATGTTTTTCGATGTTCACAAATTTCATGCGCGAAGCGGTAGGAATCGTGGCGGTTTATGTCGAACATTGACCGCTCGTAAGCGCAAATGGATTTCGTCTAGCGGTAATGAGTTCCGAATTTTAGGGGGTAAAGGACTTGAGAAAGAAATTGTTGTCCGCCGCAGCAGCGGCCGTTGCACTCACCGTACTGACCGCTGGTTGCGGGACCAATTCGACGGGTGGCTCGACATCCGCCGGCAATGCCGCAGGTTCTGCAAGCGGTAGCACAAGCAGCCTCAAGGTCGGCCTGGTGACAGACACCGGTGGCCTGAACGACAACAGCTTCAACCACCTGGCCTACGTGGGTCTGCAGAAAGCCGAGCAACAACTTGGAGTCAAGGGCAGCGTCGTCCAATCGCAGTCGGAATCCGACTACGTTCCAAACCTGAGCAAATACGCTCAACAAGGTTACGGTTTGGTCATTGCGGTCGGCTACCTGATGCACGACGCAGTCGAACAGGTTGCGAAAGAATACCCGAAGACCGACTTTCTGATCATCGACGACTCCATCACCGACCGTCCGAACGTGTCCAGCGCCATCTTCAAGTCTGAAGAAGCTGGCTACCTCGCTGGCGCGATGGCGGGCCTGTTGCAAACGGGACACTCGCTGAAGGGATTGAACAGCCAGAATGTCGTCGGCGTGATCGGCGGACAGGACATCCCTCCTGTCGACTCCTACATCGCAGGCTTCCAGCAGGGCTTCAAGAAAGAAGATCCAACCGGCAAAGTGCTGTTACAATACACCAACAGTTTCACTGACCAGGCACTTGGCAGCCAATACGCACAAAATCAGATGTCACAAGGCGCAGATATCATCTTCCCAGTGGCTGGCGGATGCGGCATTGGCGCCATCAACGCAGTGAAGAGCGCTGGAAAATACGCCATCGGCGTGGACACGGACCAAGCGTACTTAGCGCCTCAGAATGTCATCACCAGCGCGATGAAGGGTGTGGATACCTCCGTATTTGACACCGTCAAGAGCGTACAGTCGAACACCTTCCACTCGGGCGTGACGAACTTCGACCTGAAGGGGAACGGCGTCGGCTTGGGCAAGGTCCTTAGCGGCGTTCCACAAAGTGTGATCGACAAAGTGAACGCCTTAAAGCAAGAGATCGAGAGCGGTAAGATTCAGGTTTCCGCAAACGTGCAATAATCTCGTGCAAATCTAGACTGGGCGGGTGGATTGCGGCGACCAACCACTGTGGAGCTGCAACCACCCGCTTTGTCTGCACGACAGTCCAAGACAGGGGAGGGCCACGGACGCTTGGAAAACTTCTTGGAAGTGATCGACCTAAAAAAGTGGTTTCCCGGCGTGAAGGCGAATGACGGTGTCAACCTCACGCTGAAACGCGGAGAAGTTCATGCCATTCTCGGCGAGAACGGCGCCGGAAAATCGACGTTGATGAAAATGATCTACGGCCTTCTGGAGCCAACTTCCGGTGAGATCCGGCTAGCTGGCCAAGCGGTCCATTTTCGGAGCCCGCGTGAAGCCATTCACGCCGGCATCGGCATGGTGCACCAACACTTTATGCTCATTCCCGCGCTGACCGTGGCGGAGAACGTCGTTCTTGGCGACGAACCCGGAGGCGTCAATTACAATCGTCGCGAAGCGGTAAAGCGGGTTCGTGAACTATCGGAGAAATACGGTCTCGATATCGATCCGACCGCAAAAATCTCGCAGTTATCCGTAGGCCTGCAGCAGCGCGTCGAGATTTTAAAGGCGTTTTATCGCAAGGCTCGCCTGATCATTCTCGATGAACCCACTGCACTTCTGACACCGCAAGAGACGCGCGAGCTGTTCAACATCGTTCGCAGCCTGAAGGCGGAGGGCACGCCCGTACTCTTTATCAGCCACAAATTGGATGAGGTCAAAGAAATCAGTGACCGGGTCACGGTCATGCGCGCGGGCAAGACAGTCGATACGGTGTCGACTTCCGGTGCGACGCCACAAGACTTGGCCAACATGATGGTCGGCCGCGAAGTGGTTCTGCGCGTGGAAAAGAAAGACGCCGAACTGGGGGCGCCGGTGCTGCAGTTGAACGACGTAAAGGTTCGCGACAAGTCCAAGAATCTCCGGGTAAAAGGGATTACACTGGAACTCCGACGCGGTGAAATACTCGGGCTCGCAGGGATTGACGGCAATGGGCAGTTTGAGTTGGCCGACGCCATCGCTGGGCTCCTCAAACCAGAGGGCGGCCAAATCGTCTTTGACGGCGCAGACATCACACATTTGTCGCCAGCCCAGCGAACGGAGCGCGGAATCGCGTACGTCCCGCAGGATCGCCACGCGGATGGACTGGTCCTCGAATTCGATCTCGTCGAGAACACCATTCTCCGCGATTTCCGCAAGCGGCCGTATTCGAAAAGCGGCGTAATCCGCCGCGGTGCATCGGAGGACTACACGAAGCGGCTGATTCAAGAATTTGACGTGCGCCCACCACATCCGTCACGAAAGGCTTCGGAACTGTCCGGAGGCAATCAGCAGAAGGTCATTCTGGCCCGCGAGGTGTCCCGCGGCCCAATGATGCTCATCGCCGCACAGCCAACGCGCGGATTGGACGTCGGTGCCATCGAGGGCATCCACCGACAACTCATTCGACTGCGCGATGAAGGCAAGGGCGTCCTACTTGTATCGCTTGAGATGGATGAGATTTTGAGTTTGTCTGACCGCATAGCGGTCATCCACGACGGTCAAATTGTCGACGTGGTTCCCGGAGACACCGCTACCCGAGAACAAATCGGTCTACTGATGACCGGAACGCGCGCGAATGCGGAGGTGTCATCGACTTGAAAGCACTGCGCTCCACTATCTTAGGTCCTGTCGTCGCCACGCTGCTGGCGATGGTTATCGGTGGGATTCTCGTCTCTGCAATGGGGTACAATCCCTTTGTCGTCTATGGTTCCCTCGTCTCAGGGGCATTTGGCAATGCAATTAGTGTGGGCAACACCATCACGGCAAGTATTCCGCTGATTCTCTGCGGTTTGGGCATCGCCATTGCCTTTCAGTCAGGTTTATTCAACATCGGAGCCGACGGCCAATACTGGGTCTCCGCCGCCGCGAGCGTGTGGGTCGGCTACCATTTCACGGGCCTGCCTGGCTGGCTGCACATTATTTTTTGCCTTGTCGTCGGCATGCTCGTCGGCGCCATCTGGGGCGGGATTATCCCCGGTTTAACCAAGGCATACGTGGGATCGAGTGAAGTCATCACGACGATGATGCTGAGTTATATTGGCATTCTTCTCGCCCGCTATCTAATTGAAGGCGGCCCGATGCAACAGAAGGGATTCAACCCGGAGTCTCCACAAATCGCACAGAACACGCAATTACCTTATTTTAACCAGACGCTGATGCAGTCCCAGTTGTCGCTCGTCGCCGTCGCTATCACGATTCTCGCCGCAGTTGCGGCCTGGTTCTTGCTCTACAAGACGACAATGGGTTACCAGCTCCGCGCCGTGGGCTTCAATCAACGCGCCGCGCGCTACGCGGGAATGCGCGTGACACTGTTCACCATCATCGCCCTTTGCCTGTCGGGGCTCTTCGCCGGCTTGGCCGGCGCTGTGCAGATGCTCGGCGTCGACCATCAGCTGCTCGACGGGTTTTCGTCGAATTACGGTTATACCGCGATCGTCGTTGCGCTGCTCGCGCGCAATAACCCGTTTGGCGTGTTGCTCGCAGGCCTCTTCTTCGGCGCGTTGACCACGGGTGGCCAAAACATGCAAATCGTCTCCAACGTCCCTGCGGCCCTGACGGACGTACTCCAGGGTCTCATCATTTTCTTCGTCGCCTGTGAGCGCATTATTCCACAAATTATTCAATGGTATCGACGCCGTCGCAGCTTGCATTCGAGCGTCGCTGCATCCTGATGTACGGGAGGGAAGTGAATCCGTGAACATCTTCGCAGACCCGCAAATTTGGGCCTCTACGCTGTCCATGGCAGTGCCGCTCGCATTGCCGGCTATCGGCGGTACCTTCTCTGAGCGTACCGGCGTCGTCAACGTCGCGATGGAAGGCATCATGCTCATGGGCGCATTCTTTGGGGTCGCTTTCGCCTATTGGACAGGCAGCGCCTGGATTGGACTCCTGATGGCACTGGTCATCGGCGGTCTGACGTCGGCAGCTTTTGCTTGGGGAGCCATCCGCGTCTCGGCTGACCAAGTCGTCCTCGGCATGGCCATCAACATCTTTGCTGGCGGCATCACCGCCTTCTTGCTCGACACGGTGTTTGGGTTTAACGGAACGCCGGTTTCCACCCCAAAGTTGCCCAACGTGAGCATCCCGGGGATCGATAAAATTCCGTATATCGGAGAAATATTTACAAACCAGAGCATACTTGTCTACGTGATGATTCTTATCGTCATCCTCTCGCACTGGTTCTTATTCCATACCCGACTTGGACTGCGGATGAGATCCGTGGGTGAAAATCCACTCGCCGCAGACACCGTCGGCATCAACGTCTGGCGCCTGCGCTATTCGGGTGTCATCATCGGCGGACTGCTGTCCGCGCTGGGCGGTGCGTACCTATCTATCGGGGTCCTCAACAGTTTCTCCGTCAACATGACCAACGGACGCGGTTACATTGCGTTGGCGGCGATGATCTTCGGTAAATGGACGCCATTCGGTGCGTTTGGCGCTGCACTTCTGTTTGGTTTCTCCACGGCTCTCGGCATCGTTCTGCAAGGGCATGGCGTCTCGTCGAACCTCCTGCAGATGATTCCGTACGGGCTGACCATCTTAGCCCTTACCGGGCTCGTGGGCCGTTCCACCCCGCCTGCAGCCGATGGTTTGCCTTATGAGCCGAAGCGCTAAGGGAGCTGTCCGCGGTTTTCCTCGGCCCAGGGCTTGACCCTAGTCTGAAGGGTTAAACTACACTCGGTGAACCGATACAGGCAAGATAAAAAGGCTACCCTTCTCCTCGAAGGGTAGCCTTTTTATGCGGTCCGACATGTAGCGCATCAAGAAAGGTAGAGGTGAATGTCAACCGGCGGAGAAATCGTTAGAGAACGTGACCCATTTCGTCCGAGAGTCCTTGATAGAGACTGCCCCGCCCATCTTCAGGACTTGCTCACCCCGACGCTCAGGGCCACTTCGATTTCATCCCACGTCAGGTACCGACGCACGATATCTTCCTCGACCAGTTCCGTTCCACGTTGCACCTCGATAAACTTGAGGCCATTGTCCGTTCGTATCGCGTGCCATTGGTCAGCATAGACGCGCACGACGTCACCGGGCCCGACGATAAAGCGCGATGTGTCCAAGATCACCTCACCGTGTCCCTCGATGATCGTCCACACTTCACTGCGCATCATATGCTTCTGATAGCTGATATTCTTGTCCGGGTACAGTTCGATGCTCTTGGTGAGCACTTCGGTCCCATCGCGCAGTTTCTGATAGTCGAGAACGCGATATGTACCCCAAATTCGCTCCTCGTACATCGGGCGGTTCTGTAGTGGCGACACCACATCCTTCAGATGAGTGGCAGCGTATTTGTCCGCGGCCAGTATTCCATCTGGGGTCGCCACGAGCACAGCATCCTTCAGTCCCAGTGCAACCACAGGGACCCCGAGTTCATTAATAATGTGCGTGTTCTCACACTCGTGTGCAATGCCCTGGCCAACTGCGAAGGTGGCCATTTGTTCGGAGAGCGCCGCCCAAGTACCAAGGTCATTCCAAGTTCCCTGGTACGAGTGCACGATGATCGATGAGGCATGCTCGACCACTTCGTAATCAAAACTCCGTTTGGGTAACGTGTCGAACGCTTCGACACACTCCTCGTACGTCGTAGGACGGCCGGTCGCTGCCAGGTGGGAACGAATCCACCCTGCACGGAAACAAAACACACCACAGTTCCACAGGGCGCCTTGACGAATGAGCTCTTGTGCCTTCGACGCCTCCGGCTTCTCCACGAAGGAAGAAACGTAGCTTACATCGTTCACCCGCGTCGTGGAATCCGGCACAATATATCCAAACTTACTTGTCGGAGAGGTGGGCTTTACCCCCATGAGGGCTAGGTCTGCATTTGACTCGTCGAGTAATTTGACGAGTATTTGGAGGTCGCAGAAGTAGTGATCATCGACGAAGTGATCGACAGGGCAGATGACGACGGGCTCTTCGTCCGGAATCCCGACCACGTCGAGCAAGTACAGGGTGGACAGCGCGATGGCGGGAAACGTGTCACGGCGCAGCGGCTCCTCGATACAGGCCACATTGCCAACCTGCGCACGAATCATTTCAACCTGTGCCTTGGAGGCGCAGACGTACGCGTCTGGTTCCAGTCCACACCGATGGAGTTGCCCCCACACCCGCTGCAACATCGACTGCGGTTGTGCTGCCTGTGCGACTGGCAGGACACGCAGAAATTGCTTCGAGCGAATGTCATTCGACATAGGCCACAAGCGTTTGCCTGACCCGCCACTGAGCAGTACCAACTTCAACCTTTCATTCCTCCATCAACCCCGAAGATGTGTCATCGAGTGATCTTGTACTAATTTGCCGACTTCGCCGAGCGGAACATGACTGACTCCCGGATTTGACAATTCATTTGCCGTCGTGTGCTTATCATGGGTCGTATCCCAGCTTGCGATACTCGCTACTGTGTCAAGTTTATCAAGGACTGACTGCTAGCAAAACGCTGTCGATGGTGTAGACGCAATCCTCCTACACTTTGTTACAAACACAGAGGGATCCTTTGGATTCACGGCCTGTCACGCATTGCTATCTCTTACTATAAAACAAGCTGGAAGGGCCGTCGATGGCCCCTCCAGCTTGTCCGTGCCGTTTTCAAGTTGTCGGGCGCTCTTCGTCCGAAGACTCGTTACGCCTGGATTCCCGCCACGACTTCTTCGGTCGACCGAATGCGCCCCATGCGAGGCATCAAATACTTCAGTGGATGAGCGTGCTGCTCCTCGGAGAGCGCGGTCATCGCGTCCTCCACGAACACCTGATTGTATCCTAATTGATACGCCTCCCGGGCGGTCGTCTCAACGCCAATATCCGTCGCAATTCCACACAGGACAATCGTATCCAGCCCCCTGCGCCTTAGTTGCAAGTCTAGGTCCGTCCCGAAGAAGGCCCCCCACTGCCGCTTGGTCACGAGGTGATCTCCGTCTTTCGGTCCCAACTCCGGTGCAATGACAGCTGCATCCGCAGGTCGCTCACGGGTGACTGCAGGCAGATCTGTCACAGGGCTGAGTGCATCCCGACCGTCGTGAAAGTCCACATTGACTAAGACGACAAACCCACCGTTGTCGCGAAATGCGTTCGCCAGTTCAACCGTCTTCCCAAGCACATCCGCCGGCGAATACGGAGCACACGGCAGAGACATGATCCCCTTTTGCATATCGATGACGACAAGCGCCGTCCTCTTCACGTCCAACTGGATAGATCCCATGGTTTTGGCACCTCTTTTGCGAATATAGAATTTGGACACCGGAGCATTTTACGCAATCGAAAATCGAACGTCAACGTAAGGTGCGCTTCCCCGTGAAAAAAGGAGCCACATGTCACTGTGACTCCCTTTCTCTCAATGCCGCTTATCGTGCCTATGTGGTCCTTGTGCCGGCGACAACACCGGAGCGTTCGGTGGCCCAGGCTGGTTGGCTGGCGGCCCACCAGGCCCACCAGGCCCACCGGGCTTCGGGGTCCCCGGGGGACTTTGCCCAGGCCCCGTTTGATTGCCCGGCCCTGTACCGTTTGACTGCGGGGTTTTGGAACCACCCGTCTGAACCGTCACCGTGGCGGCGGATCCCACTGGCTGGCCAGAGTTCGGATCTGTTGCCTGAACCGTGTATTCATACACCTGCCCTGGTTGAACAGAGCTATCGACGAGGCTCGTACTCTGCGTCTCACCGACAGGTACCTCGTCGGCGGTGGCGCCCGCACCTACCGCCTGCCGCGTGATGCTATACGTCACTGCCGTTGGGAAACCGCCTTGCCAACTCAAGCTGACTTGGTTTGACGAGGCGTTATACGACGCCTGTAACCCTTGTATCCCGGTTGCATGTTGTGTCTGCGTCTGCTGTTGCCCGACATAGTTGATCCCGTCTGCCGTCCCGGTGATATACGGGTACGGGCCCTCGGCAAACTGCTGTGGCTCCTCATTTTGTAGCGCCAAAGCGATGATGTCGTGGAAAATCTGCGCGGCATTACCCGACGGATCCTCTGGAGTCATCGTCATGTGGTTCGTCGCGTCCGTGTTGTCGTATCCGATGTGGATACTTCCCACAATCGTCGGCGTATAGCCGTCGAACCAACCATCGCGAATCCAGTTCGGGTGACTGCCATTGAGCCCCGAGTCGTATTGGACGGTACCCGTTTTCCCGGCAACTCCCCAGTTGCTCAATTTCGCATACTGACCTGTTCCGTAATCCACCACATCCTGCATGAGGCGCGTCATGTCTGTAGCCGTCTGACTCGACATCACGCGCGTTTGCGACGGGGACTCGTGATAAATGACGGACCCTTGTGCATTGACAATTTTATTAATGAGGTACGGTTGTGAACGAATCCCTTGGTTCGCAAACGACGTATATGCGGCCACCATTTGCATCGGTGTCACGCCGTTCTCCAGTCCGCCAATTGCGATGCCCAAATGCTGATAATCATTCGACGTCAACGGAATGCCGTCGCTCTTCGCAAAGTCCGCACCGGTCTTGATGCCGATTTGCTGCAACAACCAAACCGAAGCGATGTTTTGTGACTCCTCGAGGGCGTACTGCAATGTGACTTTGCTCGGTCCGCCGACTTCCCAGTTAGCCGGTTCATAGCCGCCGCCAAAATCCTGCGGAGCGTTGTTCAGAATGGACGTGTAGCTCCACTTCCCGGACTCGAGTGCCGGCGCGTATTCCATAATCGGTTTAATCGACGAGCCTGGGGAACTCGCGCGGTATGTTCGGTCGAGCCCCAGTGGCGTGTACCCCTGTTTCCGCGAGCCCGCCGCACCAAGAATAGCGCCTGTCTGCGGGTCGACGAAAACCGCTGCACCTTGAACGACGGTACCAGAAGTTGGGCCTGGGAAATCCGAATCATACTTTCCGCTCCAGAACACTTCATTGATCGCATCCTGAACCGCAGGGCTGATGGTGGTATAGATCTTTAACCCGCCTTGTTCCACTTCTTCCGGCGAGATGTTGTGCCGATTTAGGTAGTCTAACAAGTAATTCGTCAGCAACGGATTCGTACTCCAACCGTCTTCGCTGCTCGACGAGTGGTAGCTCACACCTAACGGCTCTTGCTCCGCCTTTTTAGCCGCACTTTCCGTAATGTACCCCCAATGTGCCATGTTCTCCAGAACCTGATTCCTGCGGGCCGTTGCGGCCTGCTTGTGCTGAAGTGGATCATAGGAGGTTGGCGCCTGCGGCAATCCAGCCAAGAGCGCAGCTTGTGCAAGGGTAAGCTTGTTGGGATCCTTTTTTAAATCGATGCCAAAGTAACGCTCGGCACCTTGTTCAATCCCCGTGCTTCCTTCACCGAGTGGAATACGGTTTAAATACATCGCGAGAATTTCTTGCTTCGTGAAATTGCGCTCGATTTGTACACCTAAAATGATTTGCTCAAACTTTCGGGTAAACGTCTTTTCGTCCGTTAAGTAGACCATTTTCGCCAACTGTTCAGGGATTGTACTCGCACCCTGTTCTAAACTGCCGGATAAGGTGTCGACGAAGACGGATCGAAAGAGGGATCGAAAGTCGACTCCGGAATTCGTCCAAAACGTGTGATCCTCTGTGGCGATGACGGCGTTCTGCACGTTCTTTGGAATTTGCGCATAAGTGAGGTCCGTCGACTCAGAACCTAACGACATGAGCTTCGAACCATCCTGTGCATAAACGATGGTCGGCTGGTGTACTTTTTCCAGTTCCGATGCCTGAAATGGTAGAAACCGTACGGCTAAATAGAAGCCAAGCGCCATCAAGATGATCAGAGTGATGACCAAAGCAGCAGCAATTGATATCCAACGCCGGACCAATCGCGGCACCTCCTCGTTGATAAGTCGGGTGCTCCTATCTCACGTCCGTGTATTCTCGAGCCACCGCTTCGAGATATCGCTCCATGCGGACGTGTGCCATGCGGATACATGGCACACGTCTCCCAAAACTTGATATAGCTGTGCTAGAGCGCATCTGATAAGGAACAAGACCTCCGCCCTTCACGGAGGTCAACCATCTTTATCGTCGTTGCAATCTTATAGTCGTTTCAATCTCCACGTGTAGCTCGGGCCTTCCATGGCTGTCGAGGTTTTGAGTGGGACACTGTATTTTTGGTCGCCCACGGTCACCGTCAACGCGCCAATCGTCGCACCTGCAGGCTCGTGGCTCGCTAGTTTCGCGTTCTGTTGCACCGACTCATGAATGACCATTCCTGGCCACCCGATGACACTTATAGATCCGCCTGCCCGAACGACTTGCGATTTGGTCCAAGGCGCACTGAGCGTAGCGACAGGCGTATCAGCGCTGACGACCTGCACATGCCGCAATGCAGCCTGGGCGTTCTTCGACAACGTCACACCAGCGTCCAATGCAGTCTGCAACTCCGGCGTCTGCGTCTGACCCAGTACAGCGCCGACGATAATCACGTTGTTCGCGCCAATCGTCTTCTGCGAGGCGAATACGAAACATCCTCCAGCCTGGGAGGTACTTCCTGTCTTGCCTCCGATGATGACCCCATGACCGACTTCGGAATCGACATTGTACACTGTTCCGGCGACCGGCAGGGTTGCTTGAGGTTCACCCACGACGGTTTTGAACGTCGACAACTGCATCGCCGCCGAAAAAAGCTTCACTTGGTCGACGGCGGTACTCTCGCTACCTGGATTAAAGCCACTGGCATCCACGTAGTGCGTCCCCGTCATCCCCATGGACTTCGCGGTACTATTCATCTCCTGAACAAAGGCGCTCTCACTTCCATCACACCACTCAGCCAACATCGTCGCCACGTTGTTTCCGGAAGGAAGCATCAGACCCTCGAGCGCTTGGCGTTCAGTCAAGTGCTCTCCTGGCTTTACCTGAAGAACGGATTCACCCTTGGACTTATCACTCAAATACGTTTGGTAGTCCTCGTTTGTGACCGTGATAGACGGTCCGTCCTGGCCAATGCTCAATGGGTGTTTTTTCAACACCAGGTAGGCGGTCATCACTTTGGTGACGCTGGCGATAGGGGTCGGTGTTTGGGCGCCTGAATGCCCCATATCTCCCACCCCGACGACAGCGAGAGCGGCTTGTCCTTCACTCGGCCAATCGATCTTCGGCTTTGATCCAGGAACGGTTTGAACTGTCGCACCATTGACTTGCAAAGTCAGGTGAGGGACTGGTCGAACGAACTGGACAACGGGTATGGCGATAATGACGAGCGCGATGATAATCCATTTGATGCTGCGCACAAACATCCTCCTATAGGTTTTACAATATAACTAAGCCTTCGATTCTACGGATGGACTGATGGGACCGCGACCCTGAACGAGTCGCCGATATTGGACAAACATGGCCAGTCGCCATGGGACGAGCATCCCAAACGCCAAATCGAAGAACAGAGAGCCTGTTTGATAGATGGTCACGTAATGCTCTACCACACTATGCAAGATGAGGCGCAGTACGAGCAACCCCAAAAGAATGTAAATAAACGCTTTTGAGCGATGCAGATAGACCGCTTTATCTCGCACAAACATCTTCGATGTCGCAATCAACGGATAACTGAGTACGCACCCCGCGAGAAATGCGATGATCGCGTACGAAATACGTTCCCGTGTGAATGGAAAGATGTACATAAGGAAGCCTGTACTCATCATCATGGGTGGAATCAAAATCTTCCTCGCGCTTGTCGGCTTGCCGGCAGCACGCAGCCTCACAAAGATCACCGTGAGCGCGAACACCACCGCAATCACCGTGCCAATGACTGTAGCAACAGAGTTTGGCATGTCAAACCCTCTCCTTCATGAACGCGCTTGATATAAACACATGTCGGCAAGCACAGCGGTAAACCACAGCAGTCAGTATACCATCAAATGTTTGTCGTGTTTTTGAACGGAGTCCCACAAAATTACGACATCTAATTGGTAATTTCAAGAACACCATAGCACGATTCCCAAATTTGAGATTCCGAACTGTTTAATTCCGCCTGCTATCACTCGAAGAGGTCTGCAAACCCCAGTTGCGGGGCCATTCTCTGTGAAGCGTCGCCTGCCGGCCAACGCGGGGTGATCCAACTTTTACGCGCAAACGAAATTCTCTCCTCGAGGCATAGATTACAGGCCTTCATCCAAGCTAACTGCAACGCGAAGATTTATGGAGGTGCAACAGTTGGCAGAGAGTAGCAAGTCCTCGGGAAGTGCAGGCACGGCAGTCCAAACCACACCCTACCCGACTTCCTTCCCACCCCAACATCAGGCGGAGCAGCCAGGACTCGAACGGCTGATGACGCCGACGCCAGTAAGTGATAATTTGGCGTATCGAGGCAGCGGCAAACTGGCGAATAAAGTGGCCGTCATCACCGGCGGAGACAGTGGTATTGGGCGCGCCGTAGCCATTGCGTTTGCAAAAGAGGGCGCCGACGTAGCAGTGGTCTATTACAATGAACACGAGGACGCGCAGGGTACCGCGAAGTCCGTCTCTCAATATGGCCGTCAGTGCGTCACACTGCCGGTCGACGTACGCGATCCCGCTACGTGCAAAAAGGCCATCCAAGACGTGATGAAGCAGTTCGGCAAAGTGGATGTCCTCATCAATAACGCGGCGGAACAACAGCCCAAGAACAGTATCCTCGATATTACTCCTGAGCAGTTGGAGCGAACATTTCGAACCAACGTGTTTGGATACGTGTACATGATCCAGGCCGCACTCCCACAAATGAAACCCGGTGCTACCATCGTCAACACCACGTCCATCACGGCGTACGAAGGAAACGAAACGCTCATTGACTATTCGGCGACGAAGGGCGCGATTGTGACCTTGACGAGGTCGTTGTCGACGTCGTTGGTCAAACAGGGCATTCGCGTCAACGCCGTCGCGCCGGGGCCCATCTGGACGCCGTTGATACCATCCACGTTCGACGCGCAAAAAGTTTCTGAATTCGGAAGTACGACACCGATGCAGCGCGCGGGGCAGCCGTGTGAACTGGCCCCTGCATACGTGTATCTCGCAAGCATGGACAGCTCATATGTGAGTGGACAAGTGCTGCACGTCAATGGTGGAACGATTATCAACGGTTAACAAAAACGGCCCAAGAGTGGTTCGCAGGACGTTTTGTGTCGTGCACCACTCTCGAGGCCGCTTTGCGTCAATGTTGTGCCACCAAGGTCACTGATCCGTTCGCCGAGATGACACCAGAGATAGGCGTACCTGCCGCTGCGCCTGAAGATGGGGTCTCAGCTGCGATTTGCACCGTGTAATAACCATTTGCCGGAGTTGCAGAATTGGCTACAACAAAATCGCCATTGTGCAAAGTCGCGACCTGCTGAGATGGATTGCTCGCGCTATAAACCGGTACCGATGTGCTGGTACCCGCCGGATTTGCCACCTGGACGCGGTACACATTATTGAAGGACACGTACTGTGAGTCCACCCATCCATAGCCTTGCACGTAGTACCACGGCATCACGTACGCGCCCGCCATCCCCTGCTTGATCTGGGTCACCGTGACACTGGTCCCAGCCGGAATGGTAGGCTGGCTGCTGATAGGACCGATGTACTGCGTCCACATGCTGTAACTCCAGATGCCGTCTGGACTTGCCATGTTCATTACTTGTGACTCAAACTTTTTGACGGCGGACTGCGTGGCCGGCCCAAATTGGCCATCCACCGTGAGTCCTGCACCAATCTGTTTGTTCAGGAACTGCTGTACCTCCACCACCGGCTGACCTGAGCTCCCCACGCTCAGCGGACCAAAGAACATGTTGTCTATCCCTGTCCCCATGTCCGAGAAATAAGGTACGCCGTTGTAATAGGGGCTGCTTTTCGTAGTCGCGTTTGCACCGTTCAAGTAAAATACAGGCTCCACTGTACTCTGTGGCTGGGGGGCAGACTGTGACGGAGAATACTGCGTATAATCACTCACACTCGATCCCACCGAGCTCGAAAACTGCCCCATCAATTCGCCAATACTCGACGCCCATTGCTTGTCAGTCGCATAGTTCACGTTCATTCCGGTAAGTGTCGGGCTCACGTATTCACTGCCGCCTGGCGACAGGTAATTCATGCGAACCTCCCAGGCCTGAAACCGGATGGCATAATCGTCACTCGGAAACATTCCGGCGTCATCACCTGGATTGGAATCGTAAGCTCCATACCCGAACAGGTTGTTCTTCGCGAGCGCAATCTGACTTTGACCCCACGCACTCTCCAAAATCGCGTGAGAGACAAGATAGTTTGCGTCCACGCCATAAGTCGATTGTGCGGCCATGAACGACGCACCGAGGCCGTTCATTGGAGACTGGTTCGCGAGCAGGTATTGGTTAATGCTCTGCGCATTGACATCCGCGGGCGCCGGGAATCTCAGGTCGACGCTCGTATAGCTACCTGACCCAGTAGAACTACCTGTAGAACTACCTGTAGAACTACCTGTGGAACTACCTGTAGAACTACCTGTGGAACTACCTGTGGAACTGCCTGTGGAACTGCCTGTGGAACTGCCTGTAGAACTACCCGTAGAACTACCCGTAGAACTACCCGTAGAACTGCCCGTAGAACTGCCCGTAGAACTGCCCGTCGAGGTCGCTGGCTGCTTCATCGTCCACGTCTTCCCCTGCCAGTCGGACTGGATGCCCAATCGATCTAACGCATTCATCACGTACCAAACGGGCAAGAACGTAGTCATCTGGCCGGATGCAGGGTCGACGTGTATGGCTGCGTCTACCCTCGCCACCACGGTGCCATTGATGGCGATGGATGTACTGCCCTTCCCATACTTAATATTGCTGTAATCGACCTTGATGCCGCTGTCGGCCGGTACGATGATGTTCCAAACGTTGTTTGACCAAGTGTGTTGCAAGCCCATTTGGTCCAGCGTGTTCATCACGTACCAAATGGGCATATAGGCCGTATTGTTGTACGTAAAGCCGTCGGGGGAAGTGACCAACTTGCTGTTGTAATAAATTTTCTTAGCTTCCAGATTGGTTACCAGTCGACTGTTGGTGCCGAGCGTGACGGGCTTCGATGCAAACGCAGCCATGGCCGTGTTGATCACGGACCACGTCTGTGGGCCAACTTCGCCATCGGCTGTAATATGATGGCTCGTTTGAAACGCCTTCACTTCACTCGTCGTCACCGGACCGTAATTTCCGTCTGCTTGTCCGACGGTAAAACCAAGCGCGTTTAAGTCGTTTTGTAAGGTGACGACGTCAGCACCTTCTGACCCCGTCTGCAAAATTTGTTCAGTCGTTGTACCGGCGTGCGCTACCAATGGCACTGCCGCCGAGAGGAGGGTCGGCAACGTCAGAACGGCTAGCAGTCGTTGTGTCTTCACGGATGATGAACCTCCACTTTCCTAATCGCTCACTGACTAATGTCGATGCGCTCGACGGATAACGCGCCGTTCGCCACACCGATTTGTAATTCACCCAACGCCACAGTGCCACCAAAGTCAGGGAGCATCTGGTTGAGGGAAACCGTGATACCGGACGTCTCTGGAATCAGAACCTTGACGGTTTCGTCGCCCGTGAGGTCCAAATCCCGACTATCTAGTACGTCGGTGGACGACCAAGTGGTTTCCCCCGGCAACTCGTAACTCACTTGCCCCAGAGTGGTGGTATAACTAAAGCAGCTAGATGCTGCAAGCCCTGGCATCGTCAATTCCCATGTGCCATTCTCGTCGGTCACTTGGATGTTGTCGAAGAATTGATAGGTATTGATAATGGCGGTTTGGACGGCCTGATTCGATGTAAAAAAGGGTTGGCCACCTGCACTGTCACCAGAGAAAGTGGCAACTGCCTCGTCCCGGATAGGGTAGTCTATCTGATACGAATTGTTGCCCAGTTTTTCAAATCCGGCTTTTTGATTAGCAAGATTCGACATCATTTCCGCTAATTCCTGCGCCGTCAACAAGTCTGTCGACTGGACACCAGTGGGGTTGAGTCCGACCGCGTTCGCCCAGGCAAAAGGGGCGCCACCAGGTTGATACGCGGCTTCAGTGATGCCAAACGCATTCCACAGCACTTGATCCGCTGTGGCCACGCTGACCGCTTCGTACGCCCCGGAGTGCGTAGATGATGGCGGGGTATACAGGTGGTCGCGAATTGCGGTGGCAGTTGTCGCGAAGTGGGCGTCGGTTGCTGCGATATCATCATACGGGCTGGTACCTGACGCGGTCGCGGAAATGCCGAATGACGCTTCGACGCCCTGAAGCAGTTTCCACGTCGGCACTTCATCCGTCGGCAACACAGGCGGAGAACTGACGGTACTAGGAGTCGTCAGCGTCCACGTCGAACCATTCCAAGGAGACGTGATACCCAGACGTGCGAGAAGTTGTTGCGTGTACCAAATCGGGATGAAGGTAGTCGGTTTGCCCGAGGCCGGATCGACAGCTGCGATTCCGTCTACTTTGTGCATCAATTTTCCGTTGATTTCGAGTTGAATGTGGCCCGTTCCCACCTGAATATTGGAGGTGTCGACAGCCATCGTCGAAGGCACCTGCAAATTCCACACGTTATTTTTCCACGTGCTCTTGATACCTAATTGCAGAAGGCCAGTCTCCACGTACCAAATTGGCATGTACATCGTCTGGTTGTGCGCAAAACCGTACGGTTGACTCACCGTTTTGTCATTGAGGACAATGGTCTTTTTCGTCATGTCGTACGTGGCGCTCGTCGCCGCGTACGCCACGCTCGTCCACATCGGCGCGAGGGTGATTCCCGCGGCTGTGGCAATACCCAGTGAATTCATCCATACGCGTTTCTTCATCTGATTTCTCACTTTCCTTCAATAAAGGCCGCGGTCGCATCGTAGGCTGCGCGCTGTGTCGGATCGGTCGATTCCGCCGCGGTCACGAGTAACTTTGAACCATCATAAAACGCGTGGGTCACTTGATCGTGACCGAACCCTTCGACCGTGAGCTTATTCAAAAATGTGTCATACAGCTGCTGATTGGTAGCGTCTAGTCCGGTCAACTCCACTTCAATGCCCATGCCGCTCTGCTTGGCCGTCTCCATCGCGTTGCTGATTCGCACCTCATCTGCACTGGCCCCTTGCTCGACGTAGTTCGGTTGAATCCACGCTGCGTCAAAGCCGAGGGTTTGCCATGCGTCTGTTCTATCCGCGCCATAGAACGGAATCCAGAACAGTGGCAACTTCAGTTGATGGACCTGGTTCACGCCGTACTGAAGGTAGGAAAATTCACCTGGGGTGGTGGTGTGGTACTGCTCTTCATCCCAATAGATCCCTGCTAACTGCAGGTGCTGAAAATCGGCTGCCTGCCATTTTGCCATGAGCGTCTGCAGATACCATTGCATGGCCGATTCACGGGCGGTGAGCGCGTTCGGATCCGCCCCCGATCCGGCGAAGTTGACGTCTTGTCCGGAAATTTCGCCGAAGTCGTGCGTGCCATAACCGAAGTACGGAATCGTCAGTACGACCTTCTCCTTGTAATCCGGTCGGTTTAGCATTTGATTGCTCTGCGCCACGGCTTGATCTAGTGCGGATAGCTGTTGGTTGGGCTCAAACAGGTCCGTTATGTAATTGGTCAGCCCGGTGACCGTGTTGTTCACGCTGCCATACGGAAGGAAGAGCATGGTGTCAAAGAGAGGGCTGGTCATTTGTCCGACGCTATTCACATCGCCGATCATCGGCAGAAAGTCGCTAGTCGACCACGTACCCTCCGCTCCATTGGCCCCCGTATCGACGAGGAGCATGTTGTGAATACCTGCATCACCAGGTGACGTGGGTGACATTGGCCCGATGTCATCTCCAGTTCCCGGTACAGCGGTCAACAGATCAGCAGGACTTCCCTGGGAAGTGGTGCTCCCTTGAATATCGAGTCCACGTACGAAAACCCAGACGCCCACGGGTATGTAAAGCCGAATGGCATCTGCCTCGACGCCGCCAGTGCTGTCCCATGCAAACGTCTGCGTGATGGTCTTTTGCCCGCTCGCTGGAATCGCAGAATAGCGAGCGCCTGCGGAGTACCAATCGTCATTCTGCTCGAATTCGAACTGAACGTAATCCGGGAAATAGACGCCCGCCGACTGATTCTGAAGAGCGGTGATCTGAATGTGTTTCAAATTGACTGATTTACCGAACTTGACCGTGATGTAACGGCCACCTTGGTGATTGAAGCCCAACCACCCCTGCGCGCTCGTGACAGGCTGCTGATATACGCTTTCTGCCTGTGAAAATGTCGAATCTGGTAAACCTGTGACGGTCGTTGAGATGGAGCCTAGAGTTGTGAGGTCCTGCACCGAAGCAGAAGTGGCAGCAGGCACTACAGGCATCGCGACGCCGAGTCCAAGCGTCATAGACGCGGCCATGCAAGCGCTCCACCGCCGTATTGAATGGCTCATGATTCGTCCTCCGTAATGTTGTTCCGAAAAATTCATCGATGATCTGGAGACAGAGGAGTCACGAGTAGGGTGACCCGTTGCCTTCTGGAGACGACAGAAGGAGACAAAATGTTACATGATTTGGGCAGGATGATAGACGGTAACCAATTTTGAATTCCTTTTGATTATAGTGGGAGTTTTGGAAGGGGTAAACCCTCTGCTTGGGTGAACTCGCCTAGTCATCAGCGTTCGAAATATATTTCATAGAACTGGTTGACGGAGAAATATCCCCTCCAATATAATTTAGTTACAATTCAACAATTTCGACGAAATGTGTGGAACATGATGATCCTAGGGCGGTAACGTGGGCACATAGGCCTAGGGGAGTGACTTGTGCAACCGGCCACCTGTTTTTACAGGTGGCCTTTGCTATTGTGCCGATGGGTCGTATTATCCATCCTCCCGAAAGTGGGGTGCATGCGTGTACAGTTCATCTACAAGCGTGCGCGGTTGGCAGGGTGCGGCCACATCAGGGGTCAAAGGGTCAGAAGGATAAAGACAAATCACACAAGGCTGCAAAAGCCGAAGCAATCCCAGGTATGATTCATCATTTCGTATCGAAAAGGCGACGCCATTGCGCCGCCTTTTCGGTTTTCTTAGACTTTCCCGTCTGAGGGCTAGCAGCGACCGCCGTGAAACCGACAGGCGAGCCAATTACTCGTCAACATACTGCGGTAGGTAGAGGGTGACCGACGTACCTTCACCGATTTTGCTGTCCCACGTGATACAACCCCCATGGGATTGCATGATTCGTTGACAGACCATCACGCCGAGCCCGGTACCTGTCGACTTGGTCGTGTAGAACGGTTCCCCCACTCTTTTCAGCGCCTCCACATCCATGCCGATACCGGTGTCCGTCACCCGTAAGTACACCAGACCAGCGGCTACCCAAGTTGCGACTTCCACCCGACCACCGTCGGCGACCGCATCCATCGCGTTTTTCAGAAGATTGACGAGGACCTGATGAATCCGGTCCGTCTCGCACAACACCTGCGCCCCCTCGTCGTTTAGACGCAGGTCCAGTGTGATCCCCTGCATCAGCGCTTCGGACTTCAATAACGCACAGACGCGGCGCGCGATACTTGCCATCGTGACGGGGCGGAACTCTGTTAATTGCGGCTTCGCCACCGCCAGGAGCTCGTTGGTGATCCCCGATATCCTATCCACTTCCGTGCACATGATGTCGATATACTTCGCCGCGTACTCCGGTTGCCGGGCTGCCAGTTGCAAAAAACCTTTGATGGCTGTGAGTGGATTCCTGATTTCGTGTGCAATACCTGCGGCAAGTTGACCGACCACGGACAACTTTTCGGAATGCAGGAGCATTTCCTCCGACTGCCGCTGTGCAGTGACGTCCCGAAAGACGAGAACTGCACCGGTGACGTGTTCCGCCTCGTAGATCGGAGAGACGACGTATTCCACGCAAAAAGATGTCCCATTTTTGCGCCAAAAGTACCCGTCTCGCACCTGTCGCGTCTGTCCCGACCTTATCGCTTCAAGTACCGGGTTCGCACCCCCATGTACCGCTCTGATGCCTGAACGAGGTTCACCTAGGCATTCGTAGAGATTTTTACCGAGGAGATCACCTGCACAATAGCCTGAAATCTGCTCTGCAGCCGGGTTGAAGAAGACCGTATTCCCATTCAAATCAACCCCGCAAATGCCATCCGCGACGGACTCTAAAATCGATTGGTTCTGCACGCTTAGCCGCTTTATGGCCTCCACGGCCGCGTGCTTCTCCGTGATGTCGCGACAAATCGCAAATACGCCAACCACTTTTTCGGCGAAGCGAATGGGCACCGTCTTCACACTCACCCACAGCGGCCGTCCCGTACGATGCCGCAAGAGGATTTCGAACTCCTTGGTCACGCCGGTTCGGGCATAGAAAAAACCGCGACGCACGCGTGCGGAATCCTGCGGTGTCAAAAACATCTCGAGTGGCATTCCGCGAAGTGCCTCGCAGTCGTAGCCGATAAACTTCTCAGTCGTAGGGTTCGCGTCGACGATCCTTCCATTCAGATCAATGTGGACAATCACGTCCGAGTTCTGTTCAAACAACGAGCGATAGCGCCGTTCGCTATCTCGCAAGGCACACTCTACCATCTTTCTGTCGGTGACATTGCGGATGATTCCGCGCATCCCGGTAGGCTCGCCGAACTGATTCCGAATGAGCGTCGCTGAGGCCTCCAGTGTCAGTTCGCGGCCGTCGCCCCCACGGAAACTAAACTCGTGTGCGCGGCGTGAGCAGCCAGTGCGCCATACAAAGGACCATAATGTAAGCAGGCTCTTCGCCTGTGTAAAAGTCAAATGAGATCGATACGCTGTCCCAATCAGTTCACTTTCGGACATATGCAAGATCTCGCACAAAGATGAATTCAGCATAACCAGATGGCCCGACGCGTCCATCTCGTAATAGCCGTCGTAGATGCTCTCTAAGATCTCTTGTGGAAAAACCACGTTTCGTACCGATTTCAATAGCGTACTCATAAATGTACGCGCTCCTTGAACTGAATTGTTTCCCTCATTGTGTCATTGACCCCGCACATCCGTCAATTTTTGGTGAATTTTGCGGGGAGTCCCCGCGTTGTTTGGAGCCATCACGCAGCAAATCAATATACGTATATACGTAATTATATAAATATATCAGTTGTATAATGATATAAACCACAAACGGATATCCATATAGGTAGAGACCAGAATATGCTAGAATGAGATGGAAGGGAGCGTACACCGTTGGCAAGCAAAACCACCGTGTTATACTTCGGAATTCAAAAAGGTGGCGCTGCAAAGAGTACGACTGCGGCGACCACTGCTTACATATTGGCAAGGCGGGGTCAGCGTGTCCTAGCGGTCGATCTCGACTCGCAAGGCAACCTCACCAACCTCCTCAGCGACGTAGATGACATTTACGAGTACAGCGGCAGGACGGCCCTCGAGGCGATGAAAGCCATCGATGCGGACGGCGAAGAACTGGTCTCGCGGTATGTGCATCCGGTTTCAAACGGCATCGACTTGATGCCGAGCGAAGATTTTATGGCTACGCTCTCCAGATGGCTGTACCGGGAGTTCGAACGGTCATACCCCGGTAAGAACCCAGGCCTTGTCCTACGTGCCGCACTGAACAAGATCCTTCAGGTGAGGCCGTATGATTACGTCGTGATCGACAGCCCGCCGAGCCTTGGCGACCAGTCCATCAACGGGATGGCCGCCGCTACACACATCGTATCGCTATTTGAACCTAGCAAGTTTTGTCTCGATGCACTTCCTCGTTTCTTTGAGACGGTGCACCATGTGCGCCAACAACTGAATCCTAACCTGAAAGTGGCCGGCATCCTCGCCACGATGGTCGATAAACGCCGTTCGGACGCTCGACTGCTGGTGGAGACACTTCAGGATGACGAAGAATATGGCCCACTGCTCTTCGAGCAGAGGATTTATCGACGGGCGGCCACAGGGCGCCTGAACCTTCAAGGATTTGCGACCAATCCCGAATTGCGTCGAGCCATCAAGGAATACGAACAGTTCACGGAGGAGTTGTTACAGCGACTATGAGTGATTTAAAAGAAAAGTTGCAACAGCGACTGGCCCGTTCTCGAACTGTGCATCAGGAGCTTATCCACTCCTCGCCCGACCAAGAGCAGTTAGTCGAAATACCGGAGCCAGTCGCGCCGTCTCCACCGACTACCGGCCCGGGACGACCAAGGAGACTCAAGCGCAAAGTTACGACGCTATACTTCGATGAGGACCTCGACAAGGCGCTTGAGATGTTCCTTTTACGCCAATACTTGCAAACGGGGACGAAGACCAGTAAGAGCGAGTGGATTCGCCGACTCGTTGAAGTCTCGCTGAAAGAGCGCGGAGCCTGGCCACCGGAGGGCTGATGTCTGAACAATCAGCCCGATTTAAGAGGCGCACATCGCACCCAAAGACTAGGGATAGTGGAGGAACTTTTGTGGCAGTTATCATATTCGATCTCGACGGCACCCTCATCGACACCGGCAGCATCGCCGTGGAAGCCTACCGGTTGGTGCTGTCGGAATTCGCATACAAACCGGATGAGTTCCCCTCAGAGGAACAAATGTTGAAGACCTTCGGACTACCAGATACGGAGATCTGGGACACCTTAATGCCAAGACATACGCCAGAGGAGCAGATGATCGGATTCGAGCGGGCGGGACAGCGTATCGATGACGAGATTCGCAAGCAGGATATTTTACTTCCGCATGCGCGTGAAGTCGTCCAAGAACTTCACGCCCGCGGCTATACCTTGACGACAGCGAGCAACTGCGGCAAAAGTTACCTGGACGCCGTGATGTCCTCGCAGGGCATCGGTCACCTGTTCGACCGCCCTCTGTGTTTGGAATCCGTTCAGGGCACGCGCAAATCGGACATCTTACGCGCCTTGATCTCCCGCTACGGAGGGGGCGAGGCATTGTTTATGGTGGGCGACAGATATACGGACAGGGATGCGGCCGCAGAAGTGAACATCCCGTTCATCGGATGCGACTTTGGGTTCGGGGATGTTTCCGAACTCACAGGTGCAATACATCTCACCAAGGACCTACCTGGTTTGCTCGACTATTTTGCCTAATTCCATTCCCGCATCGAGGGGCGGCTGAAACTGACGCTCCGGCCCCCTACGAACAAGGCAGGCGTTCGCCGCTGTGGCATGTGCGTTCTTGTCACTGCCGCTAAGGCGGGCACCAGCCTTGGCGCCAAGCCCCCGGGGGATATGCGAGGGCCAGATGGGCGATACCCGCCGCAAAGTCCCCGACGTCCCTTCGCACCATTTTGTTTCGGTTACTCGATCAGCCGCTTCAATCCACGCAGGGTCAGCCGATTGTTAAAGCCGGGTAAGGCGATGATGTGCAGAGGGTCACACGTGAGAGGACACCCACAACCACCCGTAGGCAGCGTTGTATTTTCATCCCCAGGTGACAGGTTGTGATGCCCTGAACGTCGAATCATGGAAGAGGGTGGCGAATCGACACCACTTGAAATACGTCAATAACAACAGATGTATCGATATAATTTTATATTGATGTATTCATCGCTCGTCCATGCTCACGAAACGCCCTAGCCCTGTTCTCCGTCAAACTGATAGGACAGGCCTTAAGGGAATACCTGTCACGACCAGACTAGGGGGAGTCAAAATGCACCTATCTCATAAATGGATGATGGGAGCCGCAATTGCTTTGACCAGCGTCGCCGCTCTGACTGGGTGCGCGTCGCATTCGACGACGCCCACCTCTGCGCAAAACGCCGTAGCGGCGGGCGCGGCCAATCCGACCAACAACACGGTCGACAACACGACCAACAACACCGCCAACGCCGTCACGGCGACGAACACAACCACTGGGAACGCCATCGGCAGCAATTCGACCGTGACACAGACTTCGAATCCAGCGTTTCCGACGATTGTCAATCAGTCGATGATTCGCTTCGGGCACGATGTGTTGGACGGGGCCGAGGCACCGACCAAGCTTCCCACTGCCGCAACTGGCGCTGGCAAGGTGTTCTACACGACATCGCAATCGACGCAACCGTCGGCCGGTGAGCCTGCTTACAGCTCCATGAATGCAGTCACGCTGAAATCTTCAAATCAAACGCTCGCGAGCTGGACGAATCGCCATTTTACGTCGAGTTCGCAAGCCTCACAAGGCTTTAAGATCCTGGCAGGGCCTACGATGAGCTCCAGTCAGAACACACCGATTGTACTGACCGGAAACCACGCGGCCAACGAGGGACACAGTGGCGGATCGACCAGCATCCAATGGACAGAGGGCAAGTGGAATATCCAGGTTACCAATGAGAATACTTTGGCGGCTGCCACACCGCTTGCAGATGACGTCGCCAAATTCCTCGACCAGAATTCCATGCCAGTGCCGCACGACGACGCAACCATCCACGTGACGAGCAGCAGTGATGGAAGCAGCGTCAACGTCGACGTGATTTGGCAGGAGGACGACAATCTCTATCAGCTCACGACCACGCAAGCATCAGCCAATCCAATAAACACCGCGCTCGCGATGGCCATCTCGATGGAACCTTATGCAGGGAACTAACAAGGGTTACGTAACAAATCGGGATTTATCACCGTGAACGGATGAGCAGTAGCGTATTGGAACTGTCGCGAATCGGGGATGAACTGGAGGAGGCTCACGCGCTCTCGCGAGGGCTGCTACCGGCGGGCGACCATTCGAGATAGGACATGGCCGCCCCGCGAAATGCTATGGTTTAGGGATATAGTAGGTGTGGACGTCGAGTGTGGCCTCGTCCACTCCCCCACTCTCTCCTTGAATGACCAACGAGCTCACGTCAATCAACCTTTTTGCGTCGTGCAACTGCTTCACAAACGTCTCAATTTCGGCACTGGTCCCTCGGATATCCACTTGCGTTTCGACGTCTGCCAGCGACGCTGTAGAGACGCCAGCTTCTGCAGATGAGCCTTCGGCGCTGTTACCCTGCACGAGTTGGACACTCACAACCTGGACTTTACTCGCAGTCGACACGGTTGCGAGCGTGTGGAGGAAGCCCGCCTCATCCATCGTCTTCGGAAGGATGAATGGCGTGGTGTTGTCGACGTCGCTCGTCGGTGTCCCAGCCGCGTTCGCGTTTAAAGAAGTCGTTTCAATCGAGTGACTCAACCGCGACGCCTCACTTCGAAAGACGAGAAACCGATTGAGTTCAGGGCGAATCCAGACAAGGTAGGCAATCGCCGTCACCACGACGCAACCCGTAGCCACGAGAAGAACCCGCTCGCGTTTCGACAGCCGCTTGTTCACGTGGTTATCCCTCCTGCCACTTGCTTTGGCACAATACTCAAACTGTACGTGTACGCCATCGCAGCTTTTTTCGCACCGTCCCCGCTCCCCACAAATACCGGCGCCTTCGTCGTCGTTGCGTCCATCACCGCCTGCACAGTTACACTCGCAACCCACGACTTGGCAGACAATTGCGCTTCAAAATCCGCGACATTGGCAAGGGATGACGCACTTCCAGAGACCGAAATCACAGTACCGACCCCATTGATGCTATCCACTGTCATTCCAAGCGGCAAACTCTCTGCAATGTCCTGCAGGATAGCGCTCCAATCGAGCCGACCTGCCGCCTTTGATTGAATCGACTGCCCTAACTGTGTGTTTGTCCCAGGGGCACTCCCACTACCCTGGCTCTCGTCAAGATTCTGCAACCGCGACGTCAACTGGCTGACCTTCATCGCCATCTTGTCGGCTCTAGCGTCAATCCAGCCAGCAACTGACCCGCTTAGCAGCAGAACCGCCACAGTCGCAAGGGTCCCAGAAAGCCACCCACCGCGAGGGAGAAATCCGCTAAGTCTGTACGGGCGCCTACTTGTCACACTCGGCAATAGGTTAATGTCCACTTCCTTACACCCCACGCATGGCCAAACCAATGGCAGCCGTATAATCCGTCAGAGTATCCTCTTGTGAGACCATCAGACCGCGGCGACTGGAAATCAGATTTTCATGTAAGACGTCTTGAAACAAGATCATTCTCGCCTTCATGCCCGTTAGTCGCGAGATAGCGTCGATGACGTCCATCGGAATGCGTCGACTCCCCGTAAACACCGTCTCCTGGAATTCCGCTGTAGTTGGTTAAGTGTGTAGCGGAAAAAATTCAAGGTACGATCCAATTCCGCTCCCAAACGCTCGACGTAAGCGGCCGCGGTCAATGACTCAACTGGAACGGCTGTTGCCAATTCTCCAGATTCACCGCGCTCTTGCGCTGCCCCTACTTCGCCGAACCCCATTCCATCCGCTGATCCCGCTAACTGGATCGGTACATCTCTTGTCAGATAGAGCAGCCCGTCGTGAAACACGTGGATGCGCGTCCCCGTCGCATCGACATCTGTCATTAGAAACGTCGAAGGCAACGTGGACAGTCGCCTCAGTACACGATACATGGCGAGTGGCCTGACATCGATACTGACCGGACGCACGCCTGCGCCGTTGAGACACTTGATCAACTCGTCCACAAAGATCCTGTCCGCCGCGATGAGAATGACACTGCGATTCCCGTCGTCCGGCCCACCATCGCCGCCCTTCGGGCAACGAACGAAATCAAATACCACCTCTGGAAACGGCAGGTGAATCGAGTTGGTCAACTCAAATGAAATGACCTCTCGGAGTTCCGCGTCTGAGAAATCTGGAAGGCTGAGTTGGCGAATCACCGTGTACGCACTGGGAATCGCCACATGCGTGCGCTTCCCCTTCAGTTTATACCTCTGTAAAATCTCTCGAAGTGCGCTCTCCAACGCCGCCCAGTTGACACTTCTGTCTTGTCCAAACGCGCCCAGTCCAACTGGGTGCGCACTGATACTCTGGACACGCAAAGACGTCTTCATTTCCAACTCCGCCACCCGAATGGCGTCAAACGCGATATCGATGCCAACTGCACACTTGCCGTTTCTACCTACCATTCCAATCTCCCACCTATACCTCCGTGATGGAGGTCAAAGAATACCCCTGTGCGGCAACCGGACACGTTCCCGTATTCGTATACGGGTTTGCCCGCAATGTCCCACCGTTGTTTACCAATTTATGAATCAGCGCCTGCTCCCCAACGGTGACGACCGGCCCGCTGTTCATCGTCATGGTCCCACTCAGGCACAAATTGAGCCCAACAGTCATCCTGGAACCGCTATTGAGCATTGCGTCTCCCGAGATCTCCGCGTTGTTCTGCACCTGTAATGTGCTGCCGGCATTTAAGGTGACCGCCCCTGTCTCGTACAAACTCCCGTCGACGGCCAGGGTCGTTCCACTGTTGATGAATATGCTGCCATCAATCGTCGCGTCGTGTGTAATAGTCAGGGACGTGTCGCTGTTCAGGGTGAGGGACGAACCATCATAAACCGCGCCGCCGACGTTCAACGTGGAATCCCCATCGAGGACCAGGGAATCCACCGTCAATCTCCCGGTCACATTTAATGTCGATCCGCTGCCCAGCGTCAGTTGATCCGCAATCACGTCACCGGTCACATTCGTACTAGAGTTGCTATTGAGCGTGATATTTGACGCACAAAGCGATCCGTCCACCGTTAGTGAGGCGTTGCTGTTCGCCTCGATGTCCCCAGTTACGAACTCGGCCATATGCCCATCCGACCCGTACGTCAACTGTGCCCCGCTGTTGAGCGTGAGTGACGAAGGCTGTCCGCCGGGCGTCAACGAATTGACCAAGATGTATTGTCCCGTTTGCTCCCGGCCAATCGCATCAATTTGACTCTGATTGGTCGTTTCCCCATCCGAGACGTACTCTCCTGCGTATTTACCATACGGGTAAGGATTTTGTTCTGGTTGCACGGGCCCACTCTCGTTCACGGCAAATGTGACATCGACATTAATCGAAGATCCACCCGCATCCGTCACTCTCAAGATTTCGTGCAAGTTGTCGTTCGCATCCGTATAAGAGCCGGTCAACGTGACCGTGTAGCCTTCCGACTGAAGTCCGCTTATCACCTGCTGGATGGCGCTATTGACGCCGTTGATAGAGGTAAGCGCACCCGCTTGTGCGACGATTTGTTCGATTTCCTGCTCAATCTTCGCAAAGCCACTCTGTGCGGCGACGTCACTCGCGTCCTGACCCGACGTGTCGTTTTGAAACGAGGAGGATGCTTTTGTCATCCCGTACATCTGTGCATAGATGACGGCAGAGACGAGGGAAATCATGATGACACAAAGCAGCATCACCCAGATTAGCGTGTACCCGCCCTCGTTGTCGTCCACGCGATTTTGCAGCCAGCGCATCATCTGATCATCGCACATCCTTGTTGTGATATCCGGCCGTGAGCGCGTACGTCGTCGTTTGCCCCGTCGAGCTTTGGTACGTCGCGGACAAGCGTATCACAAAGCTGTTGACGAACTTACATTGGACGTCGACAGGAGGGCCTCCTGCATCGCCGAACAGGTTGGGAAAGTCCCAGGCCACTTGTAGCCCGCTCACGTTCAACAGCGCTGTCGATTGAATGCTCGATAACGAGAGGCTGGTCGGACAAGCCGACGGCGGCGTCGTTGGGACGTTGGTCGTATACGTCACGTTCCACGTGCTACCTTTCGCCTGCGTAAAGACGAACGCGGCAAAGCACTGAGCTCCGACCACCGCCTCCGCGGTTGAGTTGTTCGATGCTGGCTCCGCCTGCACGGTCGTTGTGTTGTATAACCACGCCGGCGTCAAATTCGGGTTCTGAACGTACCCGCCCTTGTACAGCCAGAGCGTCACCTGCCTCGTTCCGGGTTCACCGGCGGTACTCTGTACCTGTACATAATCGGCGGTGTGGAGTTCTTTCACCAGCGCGTGATTGACCAGCAAGACTTGGCGCTCTGCGGCGTTATACGTCAAGAGACTGTTCGATCTCGACGCCGTCCCCCACAGGATCGCCAAGATCACACCCCCGACCATCACGCTGATGACGATGGCCGCCATGAGTTCGATGAGGGTCAGTCCTCCCTGACTCCTCATCCGTTTCGAGAATTGCATTAGCGTCCCTCTTTCAACTGAGCGCATGGACCAGCATTTGAACCGTCGCTACGCTGCCAGCCGGTCCCCGCACATCGACCACGTAGTCAGCGTCCGACGTACCACTGAGGGAACACGTAATCAAGTAACTGAACCCGGAATAGATAGCGGCATAGGCACCTTGGTTCGTCGCGACCGTCCCCGTCGTCGGTGGCATTGGCACTGTAATGGAAACCGCTGACTGCGTCGCGCTCCTGAGCGCATCCCCAGGCACTTGAATCCCAAATGGCGTCGACGGGTTCACATAGCCGTCTTTGATCTCCTCCGAAATGGTCGTCGCAAGTCCCAGGGCCTGGTTATCCCTCGCGGTCGTCAGCGTGGCGCTTTGCACCGATTGCAGCGCGAGGAAGACGGCGGTCGCCAGCAAGGAGAGAATGACCACAGACACCATCACTTCAATCAGCGTCAGGCCGCTTTGCGCTTTGCGCTGAAGCCGATATATGGCGGTTTGCCAATGCAGAATCATGCGCACACCCGGTTTCCTACCATTTTGGGAGAACGGAATTAGCCAGATAGAACATCCTAGAATGGACGAAAGCTCCCCAGACGATTCACATCTGGAGAGCAAAAGTAAGTACAACCGATGCGTGATAAAAAATGATATGGCAAGTAGAATTCTGGTCGGTAGCGGCAAAACGAGGTGCTGGTTCTGAAACACGTTGACGAACGTCGGTACGACGCGAACGAGCAGGAAAATGGCCACTGCGATAGCGGAGACGCTCACGGAAATGGGATACACCATCGCTGATTTTACCTTTTCAATGGTCTCATGCTGCTTCTCTGTGTAGGAGGCGACGCTGTCCAGCACTTCGTCGAGCGTACCACTGACTTCGCCCGCGTGAATCATCTGGACGAATAGATTCAAAAACACGCGTGGGTGCACTGCAAAACTGTCGGACAGTACTTGCCCTTCGACGACTCTGTCGGTCACGTCAAGCAAGGCACTCGCCAACTGCTTGTTTCGCGTCTGCTCCGTCAGTGCCTGGAGCGACTCGACGAGGGGGATGCCCGCGCGCACCAACGTGGCAAATTGACGGCAAAAGGAAACGAAGTCCTCCTGTTTTACTCGTCTCCTACCGATTTCAATCTCCTTCGTCCAGATGGTCGGGTTCACTTCGCGAAGTCGTACTACGTGTAAACCCTTGCTCGCGAGTTGCCGCGCGGCATCTTCCCGATGTGCCGCTTCGACGCGCCCCGACGCTCTTGTGCCTCGCTCGATGATGGCCTCATACGAAAATACCGGCACGATACAAGCTCCCCCCCCCTTCTCCGGACGTCATTTACACACCCGCGTCCATCGCCGTGACGCGGATAACCTCTTGCACTGTGGTCTGTTATGCAACGGCCTTCGTCAGGCCGTCGGTCAGGATGTCCGTCATCCCATGTTGGAGTGCATATTGCCGGTACGCACGGTCGGACTGGTTGGCGACGATCATCCGCGCCAACTCGTCGTCAAGAGTGAACACCTCGTGAATGGCCACCCTTCCACGATAACCGCTGTTGCCGCAGAGTGAACAACCGCGACCGCGGACCAAATGGGCGGGTGACAGATGGTGGTCGGCGAGGAGTTTCTCTTCGACGGGCGTCGGCGTGTACGCCGTCATACAGTTCCGGCACACGGAACGCACTAGCCGCTGCGCTACGACGCCGGTCAGGGCGGAGGCGACCATGTACGGTTCGACGTCCATGTCGACCAGTCGATTAATGGCACTTGTCGCGTCGTTCGTATGTAAAGTCGAGAAGACCAGGTGACCAGTGACCGCCGCACGGGTGGCGATGGACGCGGTTTCATCGTCGCGGATCTCGCCGACCATGACGATGTCCGGGTCTTGTCTGAGAATGGCGCGAAGTCCGCGCGCAAACGTGAGACCTGTCGCGGCGTTCACCTGAATTTGGTTGATGCCGTCCAACTGCACCTCGATTGGATCCTCAATCGTCACCACGTTTACCTCGGGTGTGGCCTTCGTGCGTAAGGATGCGTACAAGGTGGACGTCTTCCCGGAGCCTGTTGGCCCCGTGATCAGGATCGATCCATATGGGCGAGCCAGCATATGCTGGAACTTGTCCAAATTCTCCTTGCTAAACCCGAGTTGATGAATGTCCAGAAGGGAGGCGTGAAGGTCGAGAATGCGCAGCACGACCTTCTCCCCATAGGCGGTAGGCATCGTCGACACGCGGACATCGATGAAGTGTGAGCCCTCCCGCAGTTGAAATCGCCCGTCCTGCGGCAGCCGCTGTTCGGCGATGTTCATGTTCGCAAGCACCTTCACGCGCGCGATGAGTACGTTTTGCATGCTCCGAGGCAGGGTGCGTTCCGTGCGCAAAAGTCCGTCAACTCGGTAGCGAATGCGCACACCCCCCGCCTGCGGGTCGAGGTGGACGTCACTGGCGTGCAAGGCCACCGCCTCAATTAAGATCTGATTGAGCAACCGCACGACCGGGGAGTCCGCGCGGTTTACCTCGGCCTCGTCGACGACAGGTTCCGCCGGCACGCTCTGAATAGCGGCATCCACCGACTCCTGCAGGTTGTAGTAACGGTGAATCGCATTGTCGATATCGTCGCGCGAAGCGATGACCGGATCGATCACGAACCCGGTCGTCATCCGCAGGTCGTCGATGGCGTAATAGTCGAGTGGGTCCACCATCGCGACAAACAGGTGGTTGCCTTCTCGTCGGAAAGGGATCACTTTATAGGTTTTCGCTAATCGTTCTGGAATGAGTTTGAGTAGGCTACCCTCGATGCGGTAGCGGGTAAGCTGCACATGGGGAATCCCGAGTTGAAACTCGAGGACCTCAACGAGCTGTTCCTGTGTGATGTAGCCTTTGTTGATGAGGACGTCCCCGAGACGTTCCTGCGCCTCTTGCTGGTCGAGTAGCGCCTGCTGCAGCTGTTCAGGCGTAAGCATGCCGACCTCGAGGAGCATTTCACCGATCCGCTTTCGCGCCATACCCAATCCCCTGTGGATTCTGACGTGTATTTCCAGAGATAATATAGCATATTTCTCCAGCTTCTGGACGAACGAATTTGGGCGGCCAGATAAGCACCCGGACCGCCCACGACCCGGTGAACGTTTACGAACGGGCGGCGGCCCGTCGACGCCCCCCCGCCAACCGCTTCGCGGCCTCGATGAGCCCGTAGACACCAGAAGGCACCCCGGAGAACATGAGCCACATCAGTGGGACATTATAGCGCTGGTAAGCAAAGAACACGGCGAACAGCGCCGTAAAATACAAGAGCGTCAGCAGAACCAACAGAACCTCTTTGCGCTTGCCGCGCGCAAACAAGAGCGCAATTCCGTGTCCAATGAGTGAGGCCCAGAGTAGAACAGGCTGCACGGCGTTCAGCGTGCTGGCGAGAATACCGAGCATGCGGATCGGGAAGTACGCTCTGTTCCACAAAATTCCGGGCTTGATCCAGAGGTAGCTTCTCCAGAAGTCCTGCGGGGAGTTGTGATGCCACTCCCGGATGCGGTACATGGCCGCGTGCTGTTCCGCCTGAAACCACGGAATTTCGTGCATCCTCTGCGGGCGTAAGTTGGGGTGAACATCGAGAATATGGTGTTCCACCACAGTTGGGTTGTTCGGCGCCGGAAAATTCACGCCCTGAAACGTCCCTAGCAGAAGTGGGTTTGCAGCGTCGTCCGTCAATGCGATGAACTGGTGAAAGACCAGGAAATTGCGAATCCACCATGGCAGGATGCACACAATGACGATAGCTGCCGCAATGACCCCTTGTCCGACGAGCTTGCGCCAGGGGTAGCGCTTCATCAGCAAGTACACGAAAGCGACCACGGCCCACAACAGAAGATTGGGTCGGAAGTACATCGCGACCATAAACCACAGCGTAGCGAAGACGACGTGGCGAAGCTTGTGGGTGTCCGCCACTTTCAACAGCCAGAACACCGTCCAAGCGAAGGCGGCCATAAACGGTGTCTCGGTGAGAAACAGGGTGTCGGTCTCGATACCGGGGACGTATACTGCCAGAAACAGAGCCACGACAAACGCGGCATAACGATTCCAGACGTACGCGACGCTTTGATAAGCGCCCACAATACCGAACGCCCCGATGAGCGTAAACACGATTTTTCCGGCGTATAGCCCTACAGCCCCTTGACCAAAGAGCGCTATGACGCCCGCCAGGATGAACGTCATGCCAGGCAACATGTGAACCGTCGGTGCATCCGGCGTGTAGTACGCGTAAATGTGCGACTTCAACAGCCATTCTGCGCTCCGCAGATACCCTGCGTCGTCGCTGTGAATGGATACATAGGGGCCGTAATAAAAGATGACGAACAGACGAATCAGGATTGCCAACACCACAGGAGCAATCCAAAGCGCATTTCGTAAACGGAGAGTATGATTCATGTAATTATCCAAGCCTCACATGTGATTTGTCATCAGTCTACACCATTCGACAGACCGTGGATACCCGCTGACAGGTGTCTTCAACGAGGGTAAAATCGATGTTGCAAGGAGGTCCTGCCATGAACATCACGGATGCTGCAAAAAGTGAACTCGTGCGGTTTAGCCGCGAGGAATTGCAGGGCGGAGAGTTCATACGCGTGACGAGAGCCTACCAGTGTGGCGGCCCAAGGTTCCAACTGACGGTGGACGTCGACCAGACAAAGATGGATGAACGGATTACATTGGACGGCGTGACGATTCTCATCGAGAAATCCTGTCTCAATTTGATGAACGACGTCACCATCGACTTCGCAGACGAGGGCTTCGTATTCGAATCGGCGACGAACTCGCCCTGTTGACGGGCGACGGCTCCCGCAGCTAGGTCTGTGGCGATGGCCAAACACCCCCTAGGCAGAGGAGGGGCTTGTGTGTCTACCAAAAAGCTGACTGCCTTGTTCTCGTTGGTCGGTACAATGTTCACCGCGGGTTGCAGCAGTCCAAATCCAGAGCACGTGGTCCACGCGATCGCGACGAACGTCCTACATGCACCTGCGCGCGTCCAACACGTGACCTTTTACAGCGAAGCTCTACACGCGCGGATGAAAATGAGCGTCTATCTACCCCCAGGCTACAATGCGAAGACGAAATACCCAGTTCTCTACGTGCTGCACGGGAAAGGCGGAAACGAGTACAGTTTTATGACCTCCCTTGTGCCCGGTCGGTCAGTCGGCATTGACAAGGACGCCACGGAGCTCATCGACGAACACAAAATTCGACCGTTGATCATTGTGGCACCCGAGCTGGACAACAGCTACGGGGTAAATACCGGATCGTATCGGAAAGACGTCAGGGGATATAGTCGAGGAGATTATTCCACATATCTAGAGACCGACGTCGTGCACTATGTGGACTCACATTACAGCACGGTGAAAACGGCTGATGGCCGTTACATCGGCGGCTTGTCAATGGGAGGATTTGCAGCTCTCCACGCGGCGTTTACGCGACCGACGGAATACTCGAAAGTCGGTGTGATGAGTGCCGCGCTCTGGGTCGGCGGGCTGCCCCGGGAACTCTCGTGGATTTACCCCACGGCCAAAGATCAGGCACAGAGAGATCCCATCACAATTGCCGAGCACACGCGCATCCGGATGCCAGTGGACATCATCGAAGGAAAACAAGATCCGTTCTACTCGGCGGACGTGGACCTCTACCGGGTGTTGAAAGCGCAGTCCGCAGACGTCTCTCTACACACGTATCGCGGTGCACACAACTACATTTTTTGGCGAAGTCATGCGAAAGAATTGCTCTTGTTTTTTGACGCAACCCCGGCTGCCGCATCCCCGTCGTGATTCGTCAGCTCAAACCGACATGTTTAATTAATAGAAGCGACACGTAAAAGACACCGACCCCGATCACGGTGGCGAACACCGTCCCTTTGTTCTGCCCCTTGACGACGGGCATCAAGTCAGTCATCGAGACGTAAAGAAACGTACCTGTCGCCAGTGCCATCAAAATTTTGACGACGCCCGCGTCGATGTTTCCTACCTCAAGCGTGATCACAGCCCCAATCAGCGTGGAAACCGCCAATCCAGCAGACGTCAAGAGCGCTTTCGTGCGCGATGTCCCGGACGCCAACGTGATGGTCGCCATACTGAACCCCTCGGGGATCTTGTGCATCGTGATAGCCACAAAAATGAGCACGCCCGTCGCGCGGCTCATCGTGAAGGCACCGGCGATGATCACGCCGTCCATAAAGGTATGTAAGAGTAACCCTACGAATGAAACAAAGGCCGCTTTTGAGCTTAAGAGCGCCGGGTGGTGATGCGTCACGCCGTGGCTGGCAAAGTGGGATTGCGCTGGTCTGAGGCTGTATCGCTCTAAGATCAGGAGAACGAGGTAACCAATGACGATGTATAGAGGTGCCGCCGTCGGCAGTTCACTCAACGAGTCCGGCAGTCTGTCCAATACAGTGGCGCCTAGTAAAAATCCGGCGCCCAGACCTGTGACCATCATCGTCTGCTCCGGACTGAGTCGCTTGACGACGGTAACCGCGCCGCCAATTACGTCGGCAAATGCCGCAATGGTGCACAAAATGAGTGCAAACCACATTGACTTCAATCACTCCACAAGTCCCTGACATTTGGTGTAGCATGGTGATTGGATCAGCGCTATGATCGCGTGTAAATAGTGATGGTTACGATTTATGTACAGATGGAGCATCCCATATCCACCGCTGCGCATTGCGCAAAGCGTGTCCTTGTATAGATTTAGTCTCGTCAACAGAGCGGAAATTTAATATAGAAAGCGAGTCGTCGTCCATGCAACATCATGACAGACAGGTTCACGGGATTTTGGTACGCGGAATCGACGTGTTACCGGACACAAAGTGTGGCCACTGTGGGTCCGAGTTGACCATAGAGGCGTATCTAGAGGCAGACTCGACCTGCCCACACTGCCAATCTGCCTTCAATCCAGGTTGTAAAGCGCACTACTCACTGTATTTCTCGATGGACTAGAGCCTAGTCGACACTGATAGAGAACACGTCCGGCGTGGCCTGTAGCTTGGAAATGAGGTCATTCAAATTCGATCCCGGTTTCATCCGAACCTGCAACACGATGGTGACGACTGGTTTATCGGCAGACGTCGTGACGCGTCGAATCTGAACTTTTCGAGCCTCTGGACACTCGGCGCAAAACGTCTGCATGACGGCGTTCAAATCGCGCGCCTCAACGACCAGACGGCACTGTGAAGCCACAGAAATCCTTCCTTCTCGACTGAGTACCTCGAGGGCGATCAGCACGAGCGCCGTGGTCACCGCACCGACGACGTACATTCCCGCTCCGATAGCCAGCCCGATACCTGAGGTCGCCCACAGCCCAGCTGCAGTGGTTAACCCGCGAATGGATTGGCGCTGGACGAGGATGGTCCCCGCGCCTAAGAAGCCGATACCACTGACGACTTGGGCGGCAATCCGACTGGGGTCCAGTACAGTCGCTGCCGCTGTTTCCATGTCCCGAAAACCATACTTCGACACAATCATGATCAGCGCACTCCCTACGCACACCACAAAATGCGTTCGCAAGCCCGCCTCTTTGTCACGGCTTCTGCGTTCCCATCCAATCATCGCCCCAAGAACACCGGAAGCAATCAGTCGCAAGACCAATTCCAATTGCACGTTAGGTCACCCGCCTTCACGTTGTTGAAGTTGGACTTCTGAATAGATGAATCTTACGCGGCCAACACGAGCCGTAGTCGGAAACTTTACCACTTATCCCACAGAATTCACATGGAATTATGTAAACTAGCGTGCTACAATCTGTTCATAGAAGTTTCAAGCCACCTACGTTTACGCGTGGTTGGCAAGGTACTTCTACTCCCATAATCGACAATTGGCTCGACTCTTCGGAGTTCGGGCCTTTTTTATTGTCGATTTCCGTCGATTTCACTCTATTCTTTAAGCAAAGTGTGTAATATTATGAAAATAGTTCACATCTGAGACGAAGAGGGCACATATATGCATCTATCACTCGACACCCTGTCCATTTTAAAGAACCGCTCGCTCTCCAAAGTGACAATTGATAGCATTGTTCAGGCCTTCTTACTGGCGTCCGGTGACGACACGGAAGTCATCTACCATCGTCTATCGGCAGGATCTTACTGGACGCTGGAACCTGAGTCTCAGGAGAACCCAGTGAATGGCCCACTCGAAACGATTTACCTTACGGCCGGCCGCCTAAAGGTCTTTCGCGACTCCGAGGAGATTACCCTGGCGGAGGGGGATCACATCTCTTTTCGCCCAGTCTCACAGCAGACTGTGTTTTACGGCGACACGGAATCCACATTTTTGTACATCTGCTCCAAACCTGTATTTCACCATTATCGATGCGCCCTCGAAGAAGTCAATCACCTTGCCCTCACCATCGAACAAAAGGACGGCTACACCTCTCATCACTGCGCTCGCATTATGCAGTTGTCAATGAAGGTTGGAAGGGCGATGAGGCTCGCTCCGAGTAAGTTGTACACGCTCCAATTTGGCGCCTATCTCCACGATGTCGGAAAAGTGCGCGTCCCCAGTGAACTGTTGAACAAACCAGGCAAACTGACCGACTCAGAGTGGGAATTGATGAAGCGGCATACCATCTACGGGCGCGACATCCTGCTTGAGACGGGCCTGCCGTACCTCACGCAAGCAAGCCTTCTCGTCGGTCAACACCACGAGCGGTACGACGGCTCCGGCTACCCATTTGGCCTCAAAGGTGAGGACATCGACATCGGCGCGGCCATCATCGCCGTCACCGATTCGTACGATGCGATGACGACAGACAGGCAATACCGCAGCGCGAAGCCCGCACCGGACGCCATTGCGGAAATCCAATCGCTGCGCGGCACACTGTACCACCCAGCCGTGGTCGATGCGTTCGTGAAGTCCCTGGCACCGTAGTCATGCTACTACCCAGAGGGGAATGCAGTGGTATCAAAAAGAGCCACCCGCAGATCACCTTTCGATGAATGCTGTAGGCGGCTCAATTATCCCGCGTAAACTTAAGACTCACTTTAGGATGGTCAGGGTGCTATCCTTCTGAGAGACGAGCAAATCGTACCCATTGTCCTTGAAAAACCCGTAACCGAAAAGAGAAACGCCGGAATAACTCGGGTCTACGATACAAGGTACGTCGGTGAACTGCGTCCCGCCGATGCTAAGCGTGATTTGGCTCACGTATGCCGAATCTTCCCCACCTACGCCTTCTACCTGAATATCCCCTAGGTTTGGAAGGTTCAAGGAGTCTGCTAAGCTCTTCGTGATGAGCGGTTCAAATGCGCCGGTATCCAACTGCAGAAGCACATCGCTGCCACCGGCCTGCGCGTTGAACAGGACCGCATTCTGATAAGTCGTTATCGGCACAGTGGACACGACCGTATCTCCGGACGGAGGAGTCACGGTCGCTTGTGCAGGCGCCGGTGAAAACGTGATGGACTGCGTCTGTGTCTGAACGTGCCCACTTGGATCCGTCCACGACGCCGTCACCTGTACCGTCTCCGCCTTGCTGTCGTCGACCGCGCCAATCCAGCTGCCGTCTTGGTCCGTGACGTCGCTGAGCGTATTGCGATTTTGTTCCGACGAGAAATAGGCGCTGCCAGTCACCTGCAAATGGATGGCCTGGTGTGGTACGGATGCGTCGTTGTCGCCGACCATCACGTCGATCGGCGCCGGGCTCCCCACATCTGCCGACTGTTTATCGATGTAGAGCTCGTAATCGTGGTGAACGGGCACAGCCGTAAAGTTGAATCCGCCACCTTTCAGTTTCGTCGCCTTCACCTTCGCGGCCACCTGCGTCCACGGCAAATAGGTATTTCCCTTGTAAACCACGCCTTGAACGGTCCCACCTGTGATGGCGAACTTGCCGTCACCCAAGTACTCGTACGGGGACTTGAACGATTTCAGGGCCTGCCACTCGAGGTACGTTTCATCCCCAACCACGATTGCCGGAATAGACACTCCGTTCACCTCGGCGCGAACCTGCCCGTTAGTCGCACTCGACGTCGCCGCATAGGCCGTAGTTGCAACACATGGAACCATGATTGCAAGCGCGCTCGACGTGAGCATCATGCTGAATTTTGTCATGGGATTCACAGAATCTTCCTATCTTTGAATTTGATAAATATCTACCCTTCACGATTCGTCTTCGTTAACCGTCTTTCCTGCTGGATGGGCAATTTAATAGACAGAGGATAATTCATCCATGTCCGTGCTCCTTGACCACCGTCGTATTGGGCTAAATCTCCCGTTTACAACAAAACAAGGGCCCACCAAGGCGAGCACGCCCCGGTAGCCCGTGTATGATGGTCCTCCTTCGCAATCAGTAACGATCGCTACTGCTTGGATTTGTACGCGACGAGCGCCCAAATCGCAAGGATGATAGTGACTGCACCGAAAATGATGCTGTTCCAAAGTGCCCCGGTGTTCGATGAAAAACGATACACCCAGGGTGAGATAAGAACCCAAATCCCAATAAGTCCAGTTAACCACAGTTGCCACATGGAACAATCGCTTCCTTTCGAATTTTACGAAGTCCTCTCGGTGTCAAAAGGAAGACCATCGCTAAAACCTATGCGGCTACGTTCCAGTTTAGTCCAGCGAAATCGCCAAGGCCGATCGCAAACACCTCGGACGCACGCAAAGAAGGCGCACCTCATGTGGGTGCGCCTTCTTTGCGTAATCAGGATTAACAGGCTGCGGCTCCAGTGTATGGAACGAGCAGAATGAAGAGAACGAAGATGATGAGAAATACCACTGCCCATTGCGTGTATCCGCCAAAAGCTCCGTACATAGTAGCACCCCCTATCGACGATGCTTTATGTTACGCGCAATTGTTCGGACATGGTTGGACCAATCGCAGGGGGATGCGCCGGAATCGAGCGGTGAAGACGGTTCAGGGCTGCAGCAATCGCCACTACGATTCCTCTAGGTGCCTCGGAACGTACGTCCAGAGTCGACGGCGAATCTCGTCATTCAGGATGTGGACGCGCACCGTAGGCAATTTGAGCTTTGCAATCTGCATCGGACTCACTCGCTCTGTGTACCATGCGGTTGGGACCGCTTTGTAGACGAGATCGATATCGGAAATGAGCGCCTCCACATCGATATCCTCGTAAACCGGCCGCCCCTCCTCCAAATACCCTTTCGCGCGCTGCCACATTTGATAGCCGCCTCGCACGTTTCCGTTATGCAGGTGGTACAGTGTGACCGCGGCCTGAATCAGTCCCTTGAGAACCGGAGGTCTCCCGCGTTCCAGCCACAGGTGTTCCCCGTATTCGTGACACTCGAAGTAATCCCGTTTGACGTTGAAAAAGTATAGATATGCCATTAAGCGATGGTCCATCCGCATCACCCCTCCACCATGTACAACCGCGGTGGCTCGTCCAGTCGACAACCCTTCATCGATCTTCGTTCGTCACTTCTCTGACACCTTCGCTTGTTTCCCGACCTGCTTCTCGCCCTTACGTTGGAGTCGCCTGCCCCACTTTGCAGATTTCGATTGGCAACTCGATCAATACCTCTGTTCCGACGCCAAGCTCGCTGCAAAACTGGATTGTGCCATTGTGGTCGCGGATGATGTTTTGCGTGACCATGAGGCCTAATCCAGTACCCGTTTGCTTCGTTGTATAAAATGGCTCCCCAATCCGCTTCAACTGGTCATCCGATATGCCCTCGCCGGAGTCGCGGATAGACACCGCGACGGCACTCTTCCCTTTCGGCCTCAGACAGATGTAGACGGTGCCCCCGTGTGGCATGGCATCCATCGCGTTTTTTACGATGTTGAGGAATGCCTGCCGAAGTCTGTCAGGCTCACCCCTGACCACTATGCCCGCGTCCATCGCGAGGTCCGTAAAGATTTCAATGTTGCGCATGACGGCCTCGGCCTGGATGAGATCGACCACGTAATTGAGGAGCACATGTACGTCGACGGCCTGAGCGGTGTCGGTTTGTGGCTTTGCGAGCAACAGAAATTCACTGATGATCCGCTGAATTCGATCGAGCTCACTCAACATGATATCGTAGTAGTTCTGGTACGTTGGAGCTTGCGTCTGCAACAGTTGGACAAACCCTTTGATGCTCGTCATCGGGTTGCGGATTTCGTGGGCGATGCCGGCGGCCAACTGTCCAGCGACGGAGAGTTTCACCGATTGCAGCAGAAGCTCCTCCGTGTGCTTGCGCGCCGTGATTTCGCGCGAAACCAAAATAAATTTGGAAACTGCCCCATCATCATCGAGCACTGGCATGCCGCGAGTCTCCAAACTTGCGAAGGTGCCGTTCCTGTGTCGAACTCGACACTCGAGTTCGCAGGGGGTCTTGGTTTGAGCTGTGTGGGCGAGGGCGTCCGTGAAGAGGGGGACATCTGCGGCGTAGATCCAACTGACGGCCGACGTCCCCTCGAGTTCCGCACTATCGACACCGAACACGGCGAAATGCGAGGGCGAAGCATAGCGAATGATCCCGCTGACGTCGACGATGGCGATGAGGTCGTTTGCATTGTCCGCGATGGTCCGATACTTCATTTCGCTGTCCCGCAAAGCCCGTTCAAACTGCTTTCGCTCGCGGATGTCTCTGGCGGAGCCCGAGACGGCGACGACATTGCCTTGGCCGTCGCGAATCGGAAACAGGGAGAGGCTCACGTCAACCACATTGCCATAGCGGTCGAGATTTTTCGTCTCGTACGCCTCGATGCGCGTGCCTTGCGCAGCCAGTTTCCACCGCCAGTGTCGATCCTCCTGAAGCTCCTTCGGGACATTTGGCATCTCTTTGCCGATGAGCTCGTCGTGGGGCCATCCGTAGAGGCGTTCGAACGCCTGGTTAACGTCGATGATAATGCCGTTCGGCTGAATGATACATAGGGCGTCCCCCGATTCCTCGAACAGAGATTCGAGGCGTTGCTTCATTTCCACCAACTCGTTTTGTACGCTCACGGTTTGGGTGATATCTTTGCAAATCGCATAGTAACCATGGCACTTCCCCTGGACGACGATGGGAACAATCGTCACGAGCAGGTGGACGGAATTACCGTTTTTATCCTGAAAGGTCAAATGTTGTGGAGCACTCCCGTCGATGGAAGGCTTGTCCGGGATACACGGTGTCCTCGTCCCGTCCGCAATCAGTTCGTCGATTCGCTTTCCAATCACTTCCTCAGACCGAAATCCGGTCGCCTTCTCGAGAACGGGATTCGCGTCGATAATGCGACCGTCTCGATCAATGACGATAATCAAATCGGAGTTCCGCTCGTACAGAGACCTGTACCAGATATTCGCAACGGTGGCTCGACGGGTGACGACGAAGCGATCTACGTAGGCGCCTGCGAGCAACATAACGAGGACCACAGAAGCTGTCGCACAAATCCACAGGCCTAACTCATTCGCCTCGATAGACAAGTTTCCTTGGCGTCCGTTTGACCCTGTCGTCGTGTGTAAGACGACGGCGGCGGTGGCGAGATGCATCCCTACCAGGGTTACCGCCAAGGCTATCGAAGCGGCCATCCGGAAACGAAGCTGTTTCGTTTGAACGGATAGCGTCCAAAGCTTCAGAGCGATCATCGAACCAGCCGTGGACAACAGGAAGGCAGCGGTAATACACGGTGTGGAATAGTGGAGGTGGATATCTAATGACCTCATTCCGAGGTAGTAGACGAATGCGAAGTGGAGGCCGAGCAGGACCGACACAAGTGGCAGTCGAATCCATCCGCGGGTGTTAAACAGTGCTGCGATGACAATCGCTATCCCCAGCACAGCCGCCAATTCCGTCCAACCTAAGACCAACACGTCATACGACTGCGCCGGCGTCGTTACCGCCGCCACCGTCCCTGTGAAATACAGAGCCCACATCCCTGTCCCCATCGCGATAGAACCGAAGGCGGAAAAGAGAACTCGTCGCGCTGGGCCCCTGTCGAGGGCGATTCGGGAAATCATGTCGAAGAATGTATAGGACGAGATGAGCACGATGAAGAGCGCAAATAAAAGAAGGCTTTTGTTGTAGGACGTGAACAACTGAGCAGGCATTCTGCACCTCTAACGCGACCTAGATTCAATGCGTTTTATCTGTTCGAACACCCAGTAGGCAGCCGTACACGCGAACGGCTTAAATTATTAAAAAATTATATTTAAATATTACCAAAGTTATATCCGTGGTCAATCGTTTTAGTGGATAAACAACCTATTCTCAAACGATCTTTATTGCTGATAGCTTTAATCATTCCGTGCTAAATATGACAAACGCACAGAAAATGGGAAAGTGAACGAAGAGGGCCCGGGTATCTTCCCGAGTCCTCCTGATCACTCTCTCGTACATCGGCTCACGTTTGAAACGACTTCATGCCACTTTTGTGAATGAGTCGCTGACTCTCCTCATTCAACCCGACAATCGACACACTGCCGCCCGCTTGCACATAGAGGTCAATCACTTTGTTTATCCCTGTCACTGCAGAATGATCCCAGATGTGCGAGTGGGAGAAATCAATGATGATTTCGGCGGGATCGTGTTCTATATCAAACAAGTTGACAAAGTGTGCCATCGTTCCAAAGAACATCTGACCAAAGATGATATACCGCTTTCGATTGTGTTCGTCGATACGCGTCGTCGCCCGCAAGTTTGCCATACGCCAGCCAAATACCAATGCGCTGATGGTCACGCCCACCAGCACACCGATGGCTAAATCGTCGGTCGCGACCACGATGATTACCGTGAGGATCATCGTAATCGCTTCGGAGATGTTCATCTTCCGCAGATCTCGAAGCGATGTCCACTCGAACGTGTTGACCGACACCATGAACATCACGCCGACCAACACGGCGATGGGCACTATCCGAACGACAGCGCTCAAGAGCACGAGCAAAATCAGAAGAAATGCGCCGGACACAAACGTGGACAACCGCTTGCGCCCGCCCGATTCCACGTTGATGACGGTCTGCCCAATCATGGCGCAGCCACCCATCGCCCCGAAAAATCCACAGACTAGATTCGCGATACCCAATCCCCGCAGTTCCCGATTCTTGTCACTCTTCGTCCGCGTGCGCTCGTCGACGATGGTCGCCGTCATCAGCGTCTCCATCGATCCGACGACCGCAATTGGCAAGGAAAACGGCAGAATCACCTGGAGCGTGTGAAGATTAAACGGCACCATCGGAATGTGAAAAGACGGTAATTGGCTCGTCATGTGCCCTAACTGTCCGACCGTCTGCACGTGTGCGCCCGTGACCACCGACAGGATGGTCATGACGATAATCGCCACTAGAGCCGACGGCACCACCTTGGTGAAACGCGGCAACCCGTAGATGATCACGAGCGTTCCCGCCACCATGACATACGCCATCCAATTGGCACCGCGCAAATGAGGCAATTGTGCGACAAACAGCAAAATGGCCAACGCGTTCACGAACCCCGTGATGACAGACTGTGGAACGAACGTGATGAACCGCCCGAGCTTCATTACACCGAACAAAATCTGTAAGAGTCCAGTCAACACTGCTGCGGCAAACAAGTACTGCACCCCGTACTCCTTGACCAATGACACCATCAATAATGCGGTTGACCCGGTCGCTCCCGAAATCATTCCCATCCGACCGCCCGTAAAAGAGATGACGATGGCGAGGATGAATGCCGCGTAGAGCCCGACCATGGGATCCACCCCGGCGATCATGGAGAACGCAATCGCCTCAGGAATCAGGGCAAACCCTACAGTCATTCCCGACAAAACGTCATTCTTTACATTTGAGAACCACTGTTCTCGAATGCGTGTCTGAATCGACAAGAGGTTCCCCCCACTTATTCAATTTTGGTGACTTTCAGCCACTCTCCGAAAGTCGGGTCCGTTGTCAGCAGTTCAAATTATATACGGAGCGTCATAAATGGGGCAATAGGTGGAAATTTCTGTAAGTGGAAATACGCAAAATAGGTATGACAGATAAAACTTTTAGTAGAGTGGACCGCCGCCGTCAGCGTAGAGAATGCCTGATTGGTCAAATCTCGCGTCACAAATCACGGCCACGCCGCCGCTGTTGACTCGAAAATTGCAGTGGCGTGGCTCGTTCATGGCCGCCTAATCGTTGCGGTCCAGTCGCGACGGTGCGATTCTACTGGCTCCATCTTGCACGGGATTACCAGATCGGCACGAATCCGTCGATTTCCTTCAACACCGCCTCGATTTCGCCGAGCACATCGCTACCGAGTACCACATCGACCGCCTTGACGTTCTCCTCGACCTGCGAGACGCGGCTTGCCCCGATGATGGCAGAACTCACGCCTGGTTGACGCAGGGTCCACGCGATGGCCAACTGCGAAAGGGACGCACCGAGCTCCTTGGCGATGCCCTCCAACTTTTGTACCGAGGTCAGCACATCGTCGCGAAGGTAGCTGTTGATCCAGTGATTTGTTTCACTGTTCGCGGCGCGAGTGCCCGCTGGTACGCCTTGGCCCGGTTTGTACTTGCCGGTCAAAATGCCCTGCGCCAACGGCGAAAAGACAACTTGTCCAATGCCAAACGACTCACACGTTGGCAGGACTTCCTTCTCTATGTAGCGGACAAGCATGTTGTAAATCGGTTGGTTCGACACCAGTGGTCGAAGGTTGCGCTTGGCCTCGATCGCCTTTGCGTTCGCGATTTGCGCAGCACTCCACTCGCTGACGCCTGCATAGAGGACTTTCCCTTGTGTGATCAGGTCATCCAGTGCCCACAGCGTCTCTTCCAGAGGCGTGGCAGGGTCGTAGCGATGGCACTGGTAGAGGTCGATATAGTCCAGACCAAGGCGCATCAGGCTCGCATCACATTGTTCCACGATATGCTTTCTTGAAAGCCCGCGGTCATTGGGGCCATCCCCCATCGGAAAGAACACCTTGGTCGCGAGTACATAGCTGTTGCGAGGATACTTTTGCAACGCCTCGCCAACCACTTTTTCCGCTTCGCCGTGATTGTAGGCGTTTGAGGTATCAAAGAAGTTGATGCCGAGATCGTAAGCCCTTTCAATACAAGCAATGGCCGTTTCCCGTTCCGTCGCAGTACCATATGTCAACCAACTGCCAAGGGAAACCTCACTGACCTTCACACCACTGCCGCCAAGATTGCGATATTTCACCCGTGTACAACCTCCTAAATTTCACTACGACGCAAACCCACACGCCACATGAGGAGGGTGCGGGAATGGCTCGTCTCGTGTTGAAAGTGTACTTCACCAATCTAGCAAATGGAATACACGCAGCTTACGAAAATGACGAGGGCGACTGGCACGCCAACTCCGCGTGCCAGTCGCCCTCCACAGATACGCGCTTCTCAGTATGCAGCGGTCACGTCAATCATCGTGTCACCCGCAGTTGGACTCGATGATAAGGTGTAACTCAGGCTTGAGAAACCATACAGCCCAGCTGAAGACAAGGCATTTAAAGCGCCGCTCGCCTGCGACATGGTCCCCTGAAATTTAAGCGTGAAATTCGTCTTGTGTGCATTCAAGTCGGACTGCAAGACGCCCTTTAGCGTTTGCGCGGTGACCAACTGGCTGTTCAGATCTGCCGAGATGCCCGTAGCAGATGCAATTTTGGAGATTTCAGGGTCTTTTGTCGTCTTCAGAAGTGCCGCGATGACCGACTCGAAGTTGGTGTTCGCGACGGGAAGACCGGTCGTGTTCCACGTGTGGTCCTTGGCCAATTGCGCATTGGTCACGTTGTAGTATGCATAGCTGACAGACCCTGGTTGCTTGTTGACCGGATCATCCCAGGTGACGTCGAGTTGGTACCAATGCCCGCCAATCTCCACTTCGTCCCAGAGGTGTGACCCGCCGCCTGCCGTACCAGCGACGAGACGTGCTGGAATGCCAGCGGTCGTCAACATGCGATAGGTGAGCGTGGCGATGCCCTGACAGACTGCTGATCCCTCGTCCATCGCATCATACGGCGTGTATTTCGTCTCCGACGTGTCGTACGTGACGTGGTTGACAATCCAGTTGTGAATGACGAATTCCTTGTCGTAATCGCTCATCCCTGGCTTGACGATCTCACCCAGGACCTGCTTGATCTGCGCGTCCACAGTCGCACTCTGCTGTTTGGTTTGGAGCCAGTTCACAGTGACCTTCGTCGCCGATCCATTGGACGAATAGTACACACTGGACACCAATTCGTTGATATATGGCTGTGCAGCTAGCGCGCTCTTCACTGTGCCCTCCGCGTCCGAGAGCCCAAGTGGCACGCTAAAACTGGTATCTTGATTCACCAAATCCTGCTGTACGGTCGACGAGATGCTCGTCGTGCTGGTCGTCTGGGCGAGTGCGGTGACGGAGGGTGCTGTCAAACCTATCACAAGCCCTGTAGTGGCAAGCGTCATCAGTATATTCTTCACAAGAAGACTCCCTTCGGATTCGCTAGACCTGCTAGTCTACGAATTCGGTTGAATGGCTGACGTTTATGGGTGTCGTCGCACGGCAAATATTCGGGGGGAAACGGAGGTTGATGGATAGAATTACATAAAGGGGAAATGCGTCGGTTCGCAGAAAAGTTCATCCAATCCGACGAAAGGAGTGAACGCGTTGAAAAGGAGCCTCATCGCAGTCACCGCAACCTTGATTTCCCTCTCCACTGCAGGACTAGGCACGGCGTTCGCAGCGACGAACAAGACGTACACGATGCAACCAGGTGATACGATGTACAAAATCTCCGTCGCACAACACGTATCACTATCTGCACTAGAGTCAGCCAATCCACAAATTACGAACTACAAGAATATCCGCGTGGGCCAGGTCATCAACATCCCGACCTCCACCACTGTGACAGCCCATCTCGCTACGGCCGGAAAGACCGCGAGCACAGTCACCGGGTCTATCACCTCAGGGGCTTCTTCCACCTCAACTGAGCGGCAAAACATCCTCACGTACGCAAAAAGTCTGATCGGCACTCCGTATGCGTGGGGCGGAGACACACCGAGTTCTGGCTTTGACTGCTCTGGTTTCGTAGAGTACGTGTACGGCCACTTTGGCGTCACCCTGCCGCGCGAATCCCACGACCAAGCCACCGTCGGCCAGCCCGTGTCGCAAAGCGCCCTCCAACCGGGTGATCTCCTATTCTTCAAGGACACCGACTCGAGCGCGGCCCTGTACTCCAACCACGTGACACACGTCGGAATTTACATGGGGAACGGTGCGATGATAGAGTCATCTTCGTCAAACAACAACGAAGGGGTCGTCGTCGTTCAGAACGTGTTCTCCAACCCCTATTACACAGCGCACTACTACGGGGCGCGAAATGTGCTTGGCTGAGGCCTAGCGCCGTTTTTGGGAAACCTATCCTAGTTTTCTTGGGGTCGTCCCACACACATCGCCCGCGGTGTCGTTCGTGGGACGGCATTCATCGGCCGCAGTTTCGATAGATTATCCAGCTCATCACTTTGCGGGCGTCGTGAACAACTTGCGAAACGAGGGCGGGATGGCCGTCTCAAACGTGAGAACTTCCTCGGTAACCGGATGCCGGAACGAAAGTAACTGGGCGTGCAGTCCGAGGCGTCCAATCGGATTTTTCGTAGCTCCATACCGCTTGTCCCCGACCACCGGATGCCCGATGCTCTGCATGTGTACGCGAATTTGATTTTTTCTCCCGGTTTCTAGGTGTACCTCAAGCAGTGAATACTCCGCAGTCGATCTCTGCACTCGGTAGTGGGTGACGGCTTTCACGCCATCTCCCGGCCTGCTGACGAACATCGTCTTCGTACTGCTTTCCTTCAGCCACGTTTCAATTTTCCCTTCCGGTTTGGCCACTTTGCCTTCCACGACGACGATGTAAGCGCGACTGAGAACGCTCTCCCGCCAAGAGTTTTGCAAAGCCTGCTGCACTGCCTCACTTTTGGCGAACATCATGACGCCCGAAGTCTCTCTGTCCAAACGGTGAACGATGAACACCCGAGCCGTCTTCGAAGCCGCGCGCACGTGGTTCATCAGTATGCGATACGCCGTTCTATCGTGTTCCTCATCCGTCGCCATCGACAACAGGCCGGGCGGCTTATCGATGACGATAAGATGTTCATCTTCGAACAGGATTCGAATGCCGTGCAGCACTTCGCCCATCCCGCGCACGGTGCCGAGAATCTTCACCTGTTGGCGTGGTTCGAGCCTGTGGTCGTGGCGCGTGACAATGCGCCCTTCGACCATCACTTGCCCGCGCGTCAACATCGTTTTCACCTTGTTGCGCCCCTTATTCGGGAATTGTTCAAGGAGAAATGGAAGCAGATCTTGCGCTTCTGTGACATTCAACGTTACTTCCTTAGCCATCGGTGTACCTCCACCCAATCCGAAACCGTTTCGATTTCCAGTCCCAATCGTATTCATAGTATCCCTGTCGCCACCTCGAGAATTCACACGCACCTCGCTGAATGACACGTATGTGTCCCGTCACGGCAATCAATCTAGTTGATACTAGCGCAAATCACCTGTTGCGTCGAACTGGCGTCTAAACCGGGAGAGATGGACACGATGATCACCTTTCTTTGACTGCACCCAAGATGTCTGTGGACGCTTGACGAGTAAAGTGGTATCCCTAGGAATCTATCACTCTATCCAGCACCCAATGTGAATTCATAGAGTATGGAACCTGCAAACGCAGTCGGAATTTGTAGCTAGCCAAAAACAATTTTTCCGGTCGCTGATATCGCCTAAGCCTGCCTACGCAAAGAATCCGCCCACGTGCCAATCCAATCAGTTTGTACGTGATTCCCGCGACCAAAGTCGTCGAATCCGACACATTGGGAATGGTCCCAAACAAGTAGTACCAGATGTTCATCGCGCCCATGTCGACGTACGGATACTCACCGGTCGTGGCGATATATGCCTTCTCAATCATGTCGCCTAGCGCCCCCTGAACCGCCAGCGAGCCGAGGATGATCGTCCAGACTGTCCCAAAGTAGCATCGTATCGCCCACCGAGGCTTCGTCTTGGTGGGTGCGGCGGGCGGATGGAGCCCTCCAACATCCTGAACGCGCACATCGTTCACTCCTCTTTGCGTACCCTGGAATTTCTACTTCCTCATTCTGACGCCAACTGGTTTTCGCCAGGGCGAAATACCCACCATTTGCTGCCGATGAAATTCAACAGGAGCGTGATGCCGGTGATCACAACCTTGGTGGCGATGAGCGGTATCCATCCCTGCAGTACAAGCAGACAAATTTCTGATACGCCGTACGACACTCCGTTGACGACCGCGAATTTGAACATCTGGGCAGCCCGCGAGTGGGGCTGCGTCCGGAACGTGATCAACCGATTCCACAGATAGCTGTTGCACAATCCGCATGCGTAAGAGACGGATTGGGCGACGAGCGCATTGCAGTGCATGAATCGAACCAGTGCGAAAAACATGGCGAAGTCGATGACTGTGTTCAGGATACCGACGAAGCCAAAGCGGATCACTTGGCGGATGAGGGCACTCCAAGTGACCTCACGCCCCGCCATGCCGCGACTCCTCCTCAAACCCGAGTTGGCTTTCGAGAATATACAGGGGTCGGTCTCGCGCCTCGTCGTGAATCCTCGCGACATACTGCCCAAGAATGCCGACAGCAATGAGCAAGATACTGTTTACAAACACCACTACGGCCCCGAGTGCGAAGAGCCCCGACACCCCGCTTCCGGTGAACAGCGGCGCGCACAGTGCGCCAAAAAGGGCCACGATGCTCGCCAGGGCCAGAATAGCGCCCACATACATCGCCATCTTTAACGGCTTTTCCGAAAAAGAAGTGATGGCATCCGAGGACAGGCGCAACATCCGCTTGAGCGGATATTTCGTCTCTCCGGCGAACCGCCGATCTCGAACGTACTCTACGGCCGTCTGCCGGAATCCCACCCATGATACTAGCCCGCGGACAAACCGGCTCTTCTCCTTGAGTCCCTTCATGACGGCGCATACCTTCCGGTCGATCAGGCGAAAATCCCCTGTATCGACCGGGATATCGACGTCCGTGAGGATGCGTAGAGAACGGTAGAAGAGAGCGGCCGTCCACCGTTTAAAGCGGGTATCGCCCTGGCGAACGGTCCGCTTGGCGTAGACGACATCGTTCCCTTGTCGCCAGGCTTCTACCATCTTCAAGATGAGTTCAGGCGGATCCTGCAAATCTGCGTCGATCACGATCACCGCATCGCCACTCGCGTAGTCCATCCCGGCACTGATGGCCACCTGATGGCCGAAGTTCCGCGAGAAATTGAGCACTTTGACACTTTGGCTAGTCGCAAATAGCCGCTCGAGGATCTCCCGCGAAACATCCTTGCTGCCGTCGTTTACGAAGATTAACTCATACGGCTCGCCCAGCGTATCCATGACGGCCTTCAACCTGTCGTACGCGGTGGCCAATACCTCTTGTTCGTTGTACACCGGAATCACGACGGAGTAGCGGACGCGCTCCTTTGAGCCACTCTCAGGCAGTAGCTCACAATTGGGTTGAACCGGGTAATGGGCTGTATTACGAGCCGGTATATTCATATAGTTGTGCACCTCCACCCATATTCCTCACCTTCGATGCCGTCGACGAAGCAGACGCTGTCGATTGATACGCACTGCTCGGCACCAGTTTGCAGTTCGTCGTGATCCACTGCGTGAGTTTCGATTGCGATCCGCCCGCTCCACCGGACTGAATCAGGAAGTACTTAATTTTCCCGGCCTTCGCAAACTTCTCCAGTTGCGCGACCGAAATGGCCGGGTCAGTTCCGAGGAAGAGCGCACCGCCTTCTCTCCGGGTGAGTGGACGACGCCAACGCACGTTTCGGAGAAGGGGGATGCGTCCGGCTCCAAGATGTATCTGCCGACCACCGCACAGTTGGATGGAGCGTCCTCACGACGCGGCTTCTCGACCACGTCCTCGACCGTTTGCAGGCGGATGTTCTGAAACTCGAACGACGTGCTCGGGGCGATGATGCCGTAGCGCTCTACGTCTTCATAAGGCACCTTTTGAACGCCGACGACCGAGGTCGAGAATTGCTCATACACCTGCTTCATTTCCGTCAAGCAAGGCGGATTGGACTGAATCAGTTCATCCGGAAGCAAGACCGCGAATGGTTCCCCGTCGGTAGGTATGTCCACGATTGGAAGCATCTCTTTTGGCAGGGTTTTGGTGATGGGCAAGAAGCGGGATCCAATCCCACCAGCGGGAATGACAGCTTTACGAATGGTCATCTTCTTCAACTCCGTTGCACATGGAATCTAAGTCGCGAACGCTGCTGGAGCGCCCGTCGGCATCAGGCCTAAAACCCGGTCTCATCGGCTTGGGTGGCCGCCTGGCGATTGCACGCAAATCCGTTGGTTATCACGTGCCCTATTGTGCTCGACGGAACTGAAACGGACATGAGTGAAGGCTGAGAGTTTGCTGAAGGGTTGAAACCAAAAGGAGATGCGCGAGGATGTCTTAGCAGCTACTTGATCTGCGAAAAATACTGTATACTGTATACATGACACCGTATTCATACTGCTGGAGGAGGGCTTCAAGTTGGCGAATAATCATCGAATTGGTCTGATAGTTCCTAGTTCCAACACCACGATGGAGACAGAGATCCCGAGGATGTTAGCCTGGAGAATGAACGAGGTTGCACAGGAGACATTTACGTTTCACTCGAGTCGCATGCGCATGATGCACGTCACCCCTGAGCAGTTAAAAGCCATGGATGTCGAGAGTGACCGCTGTGCGGCAGAGTTATCCGATGCCCGTTGCGACGTGTTGGCGTACGCCTGTCTAGTGGCGATTATGTGCCAAGGGCCTGGCTATCACGAATCGTCTGAACGACGGCTGTCGCAGGTCGCGGTCGAAAACGGCGGTGCTGCGGATGTCATCAGCAGTGCAGGCGCGCTCATCGCGGGTATTCACACGCTTGGCGCCAAGAAAATTGCACTCATCGCTCCGTATATGAAACCGCTCACGCAAACGGTTATCGAATACATTCAGGCGGAGAACATCGAGGTGACAGACTCAATCAGTCTCGAAATTCCCGATAACCTCGAGGTGGGCCGACAAGATCCATTGAACTTAGTCGAGATCGTCAAGCGACTGGATACGAGCCAAGCGGATGCTGTCGTGCTGTCGGCGTGTGTGCAGATGCCGTGTCTGGAAGCGATTCAAAAGGTGGAAGACGCAATCGGTCTACCTGTCCTATCGGCGGCTACTTCCACCGTCTATCAAATCCTCAAGCGTTTAGAGTTGAAGCCGTTTGTTCCGAATGCGGGCCGTTTGCTGTCGGGCGCTTACTAACAGGCCTGACACCCTGCACTTGCGGCGGTTCCAGATGCAGCGGCCCTCTAGCGCAGGAGCCCGTCGGCTGATGTGACCCCGCCCGACAAAAAAGACCCGGAGTCCGCGACATCGTGGACTCCGGGTCTTCTCATTTCGACGGGCGCCATTAATCTTCTGCGGTCAGGGTCGTTCCTTTCGTCTCGCGGATGGTGAATACCAATAATCCTGATGCGAAGTAGGAGATGGACGCAAGGCCGATGAACATCGAGAACCCAATGGACGAGATCAGCACAGGGGCTAGTAGAATACCGACAATCGACCCAATGCGTCCGACGTTAAAGCAGAATCCGGAGGCCGTCGCGCGAATGCTGGTCGGGAACAATTCGCCGTACCATGCGCCAAACCCACTGAAGTATCCTGTAAAAAAGCCCAATAATGCCGAGATGATGCCGAGCGTGACGACATTGCCGCCAGTCAACAGGAGATGACCGTTGGTCAATGGCATATGACTTGCGACATAGGTGAAAATCGGTATGATGACCGTCATGCCAAAAAAGAAAATGGCGAATGAAATTCGTCGACCGACAATTTCCGCAATATATCCATATACGAGATAGCCGAAGATTGCGCCGACGGCTGTCCACACGGAGAAGACCGGCGTCTGATTCATGTTAATACCGAGAATCTTTTGCAAGTAACTCGGTACAAACGTGAGGATGATCCAATATCCAACCATCCCTAACATCGAGACGAGAAGTGCCAACAACGTGGTCCTAATGTAATCCTTCTTGAAAATCGACAGCATGTTCTGGCTCTTGTGGCTGCGCGCGATGTAACTTCTGTTCGCCAACCAAATTGGCGATTCCTTGACGAACAAGATGATATAGACAGCGGTTAACCACGCGGGGATGCTCGCGCAGATAAACAGCCGTCTCCAGGACTCCGGGTTGTGTGGGTCGAGGATTGTCCAAGCAAAGATGGCCGCCAACAGCTGTCCGGCGGACCACCCGGTCTGCATCAACGCCAGTGCCTTCGCGCGCGAATCGGGTCGAGATACCTCTGAGATGAGTGCTGCGGCAGCAGACCACAATCCCCCGACGGCCACCCCGACGATAATTCGGAAGACATTGAGCTCTAGCATATTCTGAACAAATCCACACATGAGTGTCCCCAGGCCGTATATGAGCACAGAAATCCACAGCGTTTGTTTGCGCCCAATGCGGTCAGAAATATTTCCGAACACGTACCCACCGACCCCGGTCGCCAAGAGGAACCAGGCGACCACAGTCGTAACACCTGACAGGTTGGTTTTAAACGTGTGTGCGACGGCCAACAGCACAAAGCTGAAAATGCCCGCGTCCATGGCATCGAACAGCCAAGACGCCCAAGATCCGATGATAGCGTTTACCTGATGGCCCGTCCGAATTTCGCTGGGAGCAGCGGCCAAATCCAATTGACTCATAGGTCCCCCTCCAAATATGGGAAAGATTTAAATTATGGACAGACGGCTGTCGTCCGACAACCGATTCAGGAAATTCTGCAGGTTTTCTTCTAGATGTGTTCTCATCAACTGTTCTGCTGCCTCTCCATCCCCGCGGACGATAGCTTCGTAGATCTCGCGGTGCTCGTGCGGCAGCTCCATGCGATCGCGCACGATATCTTTACGACACAGCAAGATGATGGTCTGCATCCGTTCAATTAGCTGTGTAATTTGATCATTCTGGCACGACCGCACGATGGCGTTATGAAATAGCGTATTCGCTTTCATCTTGGCTTCGAAATCACCCGTCGCAGACCGTTCGATCAAGGTGCCTAAAAACTGCTTATCCTCCTCTGTCATCTGGAGCGCTGCCATTTTTGCGGCATGGCCCTCCAGCAAAATGCGAATCTCATAACTCTCCTTAATTTCTTTCGGCGTCAATTCGACCACGGTTTTATTGCGCAGCAACCCCTCGTGCTCTAAGCGGATGACAGCCTCCCGAATCGGTGTGCGGCTGATATTTAACTCCGACGCGAGGCGTTCCTCTGAGAGTTTGACCCCTGACGGGAGTAGGCCCTCGATAATCTGCTTGAACAAATAGTCGTAGACTTGTTGGTACGCGGGTTCCGGCCTACGGATTTCCACCGTCCTACTACCTCCTTCAATGCTATTCCGTTGCTATACTGAATCCTGTATACAGTATAATACAAACGCATTCATCATACCAGCTGTGAACATCATCAATCGGACAAGGTCGGTCGTGTTCGGCGTACTCATGATTGGCATGTTTGCCAAGGATATTCCGGTGACCGCGTGGTCGACACCCTCATCGGCAGTCTCGTCGCGGTACTTTTGATGTTCGTCGTGCCGACCAACGAGCCAACATCCGGTGGAAACAGCAAGGCCCCTAGCGGGGCGGACTAAGCGACTGAACAGCCTTCTCTATCTCCTCGTAACTCGTGCATCGACAGATATTCGATTCCAGCCACTGCACAACCTCGCACTCGTCAAATGGAATCCCCCGCTGCACCAGCGCGTGCACGTTCATGATAAAGCCAGGTGTACAGTAACCGCACTGAAAGGCGTAACAACTCGCAAATGCGCGCTGGACAGGCGCATCTCGCAACCCCTCGACGGTCGTGATGGATTGGCCCACCCCCTCGATAGCGAGCATGATACAAGACTTGTACGGCTCCCCCCCCAGCAAGACCGTGCAGGCCCCACAATCACCATTCTCACACCCCGGTTTCGCCCCAGTCAGCCCAAGTTGCGCTCGAAGCACGTCGAGGAGTACGTCGGCTGGGCGAATGAGGACCACGCGCTCCACTCCATTCACGTGCAAGACGACTTCCCGCTTTGGCACCGCCACCACCTATCGACCTCCCAACTTTTCAAGGATCTCAAGCATAGCGCATCGCAGAACGAACATCCTATAGTCCCTCGACGCCTCAAAATCGTCCAGGACTTCACGCGGCGGAATCAGGCGTATCGCGTTGTCGACTCGCTGTGTCCAATCGACACCTTCCCGGTTGAGTTCCAATTCGATGGCTCTCGACCGAAAAGGATACGAACAAACTCCACTAAACGCCGCTCGAATCGCATGGTTGACACGCAGCGCGGCCGCCGTCACGACGGGATACCCGACTCTGCCCATCTTGCGTCGCTTGAGATGAACAAATGGTGCCTTGCGCGCCTCCTTGTCGGTGACGATTTGCACAATCAAGTCGCCGGGACGAAGCGGGCTGCCTCCCACCGCCATGCGCGAAACGTTGACCACCCGCTTGCCCGCAACACCTGCTACTCGCAGTTGACTGTCGCACAAAAGCAGCGGCAGAAGTGCTTCGCGGTAGATAATTTGACCACAGATATTCCCACCGAGCGTGATCTTGTTGCGGGCGGTCCGGTCGGCGATTTCCTGCACTGTGGCTTGCAGAAGTGGGAATTCACGGTCCAGCCACGGATGCTCCACCAACTGTGTCAACGTGGTGGCCGCACCCAAAATCAGCTGTTCACCCACCAGGCGGATCACGCGCGTCTCGGGGATCGGCTTAATGTCGATGACGGCGCCCGCGCCCACTTGGTGAAAGCGCGCCAGCGTGATGATCTCCGTGCCTCCAGCGTAATACAGGGGGTTCATCCCCGCTTTTGCGAGTTCTCTGAACTGAGTCACCGCTTCCCGGTAGGTGCGGGCCGGGACGTAGTCAAAGTCGAGAGGAATCATGAGAAACACCCGCCTCCTCGCAGCCTCCACAACAGTTCAGACGTCATCGGCATGTGGTTGACCGGTCCGCCGGTCGCATTGGACAGTGCGTTCGCGAGCGCCGCGGGCATCCCGATCAACCCGTGCTCGCCTAGCCCTCGCAGCCCCCAAGGGGCTTCTCGATGAGGCGTTTCTAAGAACTGAACCTCATAGGCCGGTTGGTCCCCATACCGGTAAATTGGGTAAACGCGAAACTGTGGATTGGATATCACGCCATCCGCCCGATACACGTACCCTTCGCGACTCGCCAAGCTGAGGCCCATACTCATCCCACCCTTGATTTGCCCCAGGGCGAGCTCAGGATGAATCACCTTGCCACAATCGATGACGGTCACCGCCCGAACCACTCGGTACGTGAAATTCCTCGGATGGTACTCCACTTCCACGCCTTGCGCCGCGACCGTCCACTCCGGACCAGGCACGCCCTGTCCGGTGTCAAAATCGATCGGGATAACGCCCTCAATCGTGTACGTTCCCCGCCCCACGACATAGGAGCCGACGACATGTCCGTCTGGAAACACATATCCGTGCGAGAGCGCGCCGATCGGAATGACCCGCTGTGTTTGGCTACATACAGCCATCCCGTCGCGAATCTGCACGTCTTGTGGGTGACAGTCCATCGCCATCGCGGCATTTCGGGCGAGCTGCTTCACGGCGTCCTGTGCAGCTCGTACAGCGGCGTTCCCAGCTAAGAGACTACTGCGACTGGCGACCGTCTTCCAGTGCTCCGGCTGCTCCTTCGTATTGACCTCCAGGACGACGTCCACGTACTTTGCACTCATTTGGAACACTTCGGCCACCATCTGCGTCAGGGCCGTCTTCGTCCCTTGACCGATCTCCACCACGCCCGACACCACAGTCACCCGGCCGTCTCGGTGCACGTAGACAACCGCCCCAGAACTGGCGTCGGGCGGCGTGCTCGACGTCTTCCACACACCGGCGATGCCCTTGGCCAACAAGGTCGATCCGCACTGCACCACCGCTGGCCCCCGCCAGTCCAGGAGCTCCTTGAGCCGCGCGAAACACCCCGGAACATCGCCAATTGAACTGCGGGTCAACCGCGCTTGCGTGGGCGTCGTGTCGCCAGGGACGATGGCGTTTCGCATACGCAGCTCAAGTGGATCACAGCCAAGTTTCAACGCGAGTTCGTCGAGTGCTCGCTCAATGACCAGCGTCTGTTCAGGATGGCCAAATCCCCGATAAGCGGTCGTCGGAGGGTGGTTGGTATACATGCAATAGGCGTCGCACTGCACGTGGTCCACACGGTAAGGACCTGTACAATCCTGCGCCGCGGCCTGTGTCACAATCACACCGCGGTCAGAATACCCCCCACCGTCAAACCAGTAGGTGATCTCGGCGGCGACCAGACGCCCATCTCGCGTCGCGCCGAGCTTGACATTGGCTTCTAAGCCAATGTGGCAGGGGAGTGTCACCATATCCTGCTCGCGGGAACAGCGGAGTTTTACTCTCCGTCCGCCAACCGCCTCTGAGGCCGCCACTGCCAACGGCTCGAGAAACACGGTCGATTTGCCGCCAAAGCCGCCGCCCACCAGTGGCGTCACGACGCGCACATCCGATGCAGGGTAGCCAAACGTAGCCTCGATGACCTCTGGGACGGCAAACGGCGACTGCGAGGCGGTCGTCAAGTGGACTTCGCCGCTCGGGAGGATTTCAGCGATGGTACAGTGCGTCTCCATCGCAGCGTGATGCGCCTGCGGAAAGGAGATGTCGCACTCGACGACGGACGCACACGCGTTCCACAACGCCTCCGGCTGGCCTTTACGCACTCGAATATACGTGGCGATATTCGATCCCGGTATCGGTCTAACCTGTTCGCCAACGTGGTATGTACCGAGCTCCGGGTGAATGCGAGGAGCGCCGTCGGCGAACGACTCCTTCGGAGACTGTACGACCGGAAGCGGCTCACAGTGGATTTCGACGAGCGCGGCGGCCGCCTGTGCCTGATGAAGTCGCTCTGCCACGACGATGGCCACGGGCTCCCCGGCGTAACGCACCCTCCCAAACGCGAGCAGGGGCCTGTCTTCGAGCGGGGAGCCAGTCATTCTGTGGCAATCCTGCCCGGTCACGACCGCTCGCACGCCAGGTGCACAAAGCGCCTTGCTCGTGTTCACGGAGAGAAGCCGCGCATGCGCATAGGGGCTGATCACCAGGACGGCGTGTAGCATGTCCGGATGGTGGAAATCGTCTGTGTATTTACCAAAACCTCCAACTTTTTCAGCTGTATCCTTGCGGAGAATACTTCGGCCAATCGCCTTTGTGTCCGCCATCAGAAGAACCTCCCGCACGAAGTCGCGCTTGGCGCCCTAAGTACCACACACAACCCTATGCGCCGCGGCGATTGTCCTAGACGTCCGCGGGAGCGCGACAGACGACCGGCTCACCGCCTCGTCTATCGCGTTTCCGTTTCCTGCCATTCACGCGAATGTGATACAGTGAACACCACCGAGCCCTCTGCACCATCTTGCCTTCTTCGCAGGAACGTTCCATAGTACGGTTAGGACTCATCAGGAAAGAGGGATGCATCGTGGCAGAAGTTAGACAGACGAAGTCGCTTTCGCAGGCGCCGCCATTTCGGGCGGATCAAGTAGGGAGTTTACTTCGCCCGGACCGCGTGAAAGAGGCGCGGCTGCAACGGGCTGCAGGGGACATTGCGGCGGACGAGCTGCGCCGAATCGAAGACGAAGAGATTGCGCGCATCGTTGAAAAGCAGAAGTCAATCGGCCTACAGGCGGTGACCGACGGCGAACTGAGGCGGGCGTGGTGGCATTTTGACTTTCTCGAACACCTCGACGGCGTAGAGGGCTATGAGTCCGAAACGGGGATCCAGTTCAACCAAACGAAAACGAAATCGCACTCGATTAAGGTCGTCGACAAGTTGGACTTCTCCAACCATCCGATGTTGGAAGATTTCCGTTTTTTACTGCGTGCCGCTGGCTCGCATACGGCAAAAATGACGATACCAAGCCCGAGTATGCTTCACTTCCGCGGCGAGATTTCAAGGGACGCGTACCCAGACCAGGAACAGTTCTTCGAAGACTTAGCGCGTACATACAAAAAGGCGATTCAATCCTTTTACGATGCGGGCTGCCGATATCTTCAACTCGATGACACGTCGTGGGCGTACTTCTGCTCAGAAGAACAGAGGGAGCAACTTCGCGCGCGCGGGTTCCAACCGGACGACCTGATGTCGCGCTACAGGGACACCATCAATCGCGCGGTGGCAAATCGGCCGGATGATCTCACCATCACCATGCACATCTGCCGCGGCAATTTCCGCTCGACGTGGATTTCCTCTGGCGGCTATGAACCTGTCGCGGAGATCCTGTTTGACGGGCTCAACATCGATGGGTTCTTTTTGGAGTACGACAGTGATCGAGCTGGCGGATTCGAGCCCCTCCGATTCGTCAAGCGAAACGACTTGCAAATCGTACTGGGACTCGTCACTTCGAAGTCAGGTGAGTTGGAGGATCGCGATGAGATCAAGCGGCGGATTGAGGAAGCGTCGCGCTATGTCGATTTGAATCAACTAAACCTGAGTCCACAGTGCGGTTTTGCATCGACCGAGGAAGGCAATCTCTTAACAGAGGAACAACAGTGGGCGAAACTGCGCCATGTGGTGGAAATCGCCGAAGAGGTTTGGAAGTAGGCAGTGGTATAGAAGCACTCGTATTGCAGTTGGAGGAACGCCTTTGTAGGCCGTCGGCAACCGTCCTGGCGGCCTTGCAAAGGCGCTAAATTCTGGCCCGCCCCCGCATCTAGTCCCCTTACATCAGACTCCGAGTCTACCTGAGTTCTCACATCCGGCTTCCTCCATTCACTCGCTTCGCTACCGCAGTGACCTCCAGGAAAATTTTCGGCAGGTGGTTTCCGCGCGACGTCGAAAACTATTTTTTGTCACAACAGCTGTAATATTCCGAACGAGCGTTACGTCTATTCATGGGGTCATCTATTCTACCTCTATCTAATTTAGGAAAGCGATAAGTGGTGTTCGATGGCTCGCCAATTCAACGGGAGACCGGAGGTATGACATGAAAGCTCAGCATGTGGTCGCAGGAATGACGTTGTCGGCAATGGTGGCTGTCTCCACCCCTGCCGTTTCCTACGCACAGACGACGGAGGGGACCCTCCAGGCTGGATCGACCGGGAGTACGGTCGTTTTGCTGCAGAACGATTTAAACGCCCTTGGCTACACCGTCGGGCAAGCGGATGGACAGTTTGGTGTGAAAACTACGACAGAGGTGGAAGCGTTTCAGAAGGCGCACAAGCTTGCTGCTGATGGCGTCGTGGGCGCTGCGACGTGGAAGGTACTCGACGCGGCGGCAGCGGCACTAGTCACGAAACCAATTGCACTCAGTGCGTCGAGCAAAGCGGCCAAATCTATCGGCGTAAAGCATATTTACTACAATAACGAGTTGATTACGTCCCCTTATGGATTTACATACGACAACACGACCTACATGCCGATTTGGTACGTGATGGAGACGCTCGACAAGGAAGGATTCACGCACACTTGGTCCGGAAATGTATGGAATATCATTGTGCCGAACACGGCGAGTCAGTCAATCGACTATAGCGACATTCGATATGGCAAAGGCAGCATGGCCATCGCCATCAACGGTACGGTTGTGGCGCGCGTCATCGGTGTCACGCATGTCGATCCCGCGTCGAAATCCACGACCACCTTCATGCCGATTTACTACGTGGAGCAGGCACTGAATCGCATCGGCATCACGTCCGATTGGAACGGGACCACGTGGAAGATGAAAAGTAATGCGTCACAAGGCGGTGGTGGAAGCACCACCGTACCTTACGGAAATGTCGACTTGCGTTTCCCCGCCCCAGGTAGCATCACCGCGTCCAGCATCGACTCCTATTTGTCGAAGAGCGCGTACCAAGGCACAATCGGCTCTCCACTGACTGGACTTGGCGCCTCGTTCATCGACGCGCAAAACACGTATGGTGTCGATGCGACCTATCTGGTCGCGCATGCGCTGCTCGAGAGCGCCTATGGGACGAGCGCCATCGCCCAGCAGGACAACAATCTGTTCGGATATGGCGCGTATACCGACAACCCAGGCCAAGACGCCGGGGTGTTCCCAAGTGACGATTACGCCATCCGCTTTCAGGCGTGGGAAGTGAGAAACAACTACCTCAATCCAGCAGGCAGCAATTACGGGGGCTCCCCCACACTCACCGGGATGAATGTGAACTACGCTTCAGATAAGACCTGGGCCAGTGGTGTCGGATCGCTGATGGGTCAAATTTCGTCCTCGGTCGGATTAAGTGCGTCGAACTATCAGTCGTACTCCGCAAGCAACGCCGCACCGGCCCCGTCGAGCACCAGCGAACCAGTGTACTACCTCAATGGAGCGACGGGTACGACTAAGGCGGACGCCGATTACAACGGTGTGCCGTACTACTCAAGCGTGTCCGATGGCCAGAACGACATGTTCTTTGGCCCGCTCGAGAATGGCAGTTTTGGGCAATCTGTCACCGAGTTGCAGAAGTACTTGAACACAACTACGAACGCGGGATTGCAAGTCGACGGACAGTTCGGAACGTCGACAGAGACGGCGGTGAAGGCGTTCGAGGCGTCTAAAGGGTTGCCACAAGATGGCATCTGGAGTTTCTCGATGTGGCAGACGTATATCGATCCGCTGCCGAACACACCCACCTTGCCGGCCGGCCAGTCGGTGAATGTCGATGAAATCGCACAGGGCATGGCAGGTGGGTATGTCGTCCCGTGGTATCATATTCCGAATGTCGGGTGGGTGGATTCGGGGTACGTCCAGTTGACCGATGTATTCCGGGTCATCGCGGCAGATCCGCAGAGTGCCAATACGAGCATTCCGGTATATAGCGACCCTTCCGGCACGCAAAGCCTCGCAACGCTGCACAGTGGGGATTTCGTAGTCGCTAGCTCGTCAACTGCGACGAATGGGATGTACAAAATTCAATTTGCCGCAGAAACCGCGGCGACAAGTGGGGGCAATGCGCCTGGAACGCTGCTGACGGGGTATGTATCGGCACAGCGTGCGAGCTTGTCGGCACAATCGTAAAGTTGAGTCAATCGAACCGTTATCTCGTTCCGCTGGCAAAACAAGAGGGCCCGACTCGGAGGGCCCTCTTGTTTCCTATACCGTAATTCAATGCGCTCCGTTACCGGTTACTCCCCAGAAGCGAATTGTTCTATCGGCTGCCAGACTTGGCTGTCTTCAAGACCGATCCGCCAAATGGCAATTCCGCGCAGGTTGTCCGCCTTGGCTATCTGGAGTTTGTCCGAGATGCTCTCTGCGTTCTCGTAGTACACCGTATGTTGTACACCGCTTTCCGTGTACGTGAAGTAAGGTTCTTCGTCAGTGGCATCCCACTCGGGCGTGATGGAGTTCGAGGAAAGCAGTTGGTCCACCTGATTGAGCGTGAGCGCTGTCGTCTTCCCATTTGCCCAGTCGTAGCCGTACACCGGAATGCCCAGTAACACCTTGTTAGACGGTATCTGACTCGTCGCATAGGACATCACTTGTTTTACCCACGGCACTGGGGCGATTGGGCCCGCGGGGCCGCCCGGGTACGAATAATCGTACGCCATTACCATCACTTCGTCGCTGTTTTGACCGATCACAGAGTAATTATATGCACTGTTGGCGTCGGTGACGGCGGGTACGTCCACACTGAGTTTCTTCCCGGCGTCGTGCAGCGCTTTTTGAAGGCTTGTCAGGAATTGCGAAAACTCTGCGCGACTTGATGTGGGGAGCATTTCGAAATCAATATTGACGCCCACAAACGGCTGGCCTTTGACGAGGTTGACCAAGTTGTTAATCAGTGTGCTGCTGTCCGTGGCGTTCCCGAAGATCTGCGCGGCCATGGTGCCGTCGAAATCGCCTGTATCCACGTTCATATTGGTCACCGTGACATACGCCGACAAGTCGTTATCTTGCGCGTACGTACCAGCCTGTGTATACAGGGAGCCGGTCAGGCCGCCAGTGGAAGTGATGGAATCTGTAAAGGTACTAAACTCTGTAACTGCAGAATGAGCTTCCAAGTCTACTAGAGAATCTGTGTTACCTCCATAGTTTGTAACAAATCCAAACACGATCGGGTTGGACGAGGGAGACCTCACTGCCCAGGTCTGGCCGTTCCACGAAGCTGCGATGCCAGCCGCGTTGAGCAGTTGATCCACATAGTAGATAGGCATATACACCGTTGGCTGCGCGTTGGCCCCGGCAGCCGGATCTTTCCTGACATACGTATTGATTTTCTTCACAAGCTTCCCATTGACGACGATACTCGCTTGACCGGAGCCCACAGATATCGCTGAAAAATCCCCGTTCGTAGCCGTGGACAGCGTCCACGTATGCGTTGTCCCGTCCCACGACTGGGTAAAACCAGCCGCTTCTAACGCCTGTCCCACATACCAAATCGGCATATAGGTGGTCTGATTGCTTCCGTCAGAGGCCACAAAGCTGTACGGATGCGACAAAACCGCACCGTTCACGGTGATCGTCTTTTGCGTGGACGCATTCGCAGTGACCTCCGGCGCAAGTACGACCGAAGACAACAAGGCTGCTAATAGACTGACAGTGGCGAAACGTTTCAAGTACGCGAATCCTCCCCCGATTCTCTCTCATTTCTCGATTCTACTGGAATCGCCTTCAGAAATGTTCCACCAATTACTGGGGGGAGACGTGTTCGGGGGGCAACTACGTGTAGATGGGCTATCACTGATATTTTTCACATCGCATTGTGCTAGCCTGCCTGACAACGAAATGAGCATTGTTTGAAAACTTCAAGAACCACGAATCGCACGTGAGGCAAGAACAGCTACGATTATCAATGATACTGAAGCTTGAGTCATAACGAGAATTTTCATCCGTTTAGACATAATCAACGTATCTGTTGGACTGAACGCTGTACTCGTATTGAAGGCAAAAAAAATATAAGTCAGAAAAAAGGAAAACCGTCTAATCCAGACATGATGATCGATCAACTTTGCAACAATAAAAAGAACCAGAACACCAATAACCACCGCTTTAAAGGTCCAGTTTGGTCCTAAAGTAACTTTCTCTGACAGAGTGCTAAACAAAATTACAACAAACATCACAACTAAAACAACGGGCCATATCCGTACACGGAATTCCCTCGTCCAATGCCCCATATCATCGAAATCATAAAATGAAATAACCGGACTATATATATTCCAGCTGCTGGTACCTACGCTTCGATTGCGCAAGTCAAGTCTGCAAGAAAGCGCTCACAGAAAATCTTTTGGGGGGATATAGTCTGACCTTAATCGGCAGTTCGACACAGGAAAGGAGGCAAATGGATTGAAGCCAACAAAGGTTCGCTGGGGCGTGATCACGCTACTCTTTTTTGCGACGACCATCAACTACTTGGATCGTACGAACCTCTCTGTCGCATTGCCCGTGATATCGAAGAACTTCCACTGGAACGCGACTGCACAAGGTGCCATCTCGTCGGCGTTCCTCCTGTCATACGGGTTGTTACAGCTTCCCATCGGTGCATTCATCGACAAGTTGGGTACGAAGTTGACGTATATCTGGTCAATTATCCTGTGGAGCCTCGCATCCATGGCCACCGCTATGGCAAACTCGTTTGGAATCCTATATCTATTCCGCTTAATTCTAGGCGTGGGTGAAGCGCCTGCATTTCCAGCCGCCACGAAGACCGCTTCTGACTGGATCCCGCGCCGTCAGCGCGGGATTGCCACCGGATTTTTTACCGCCGGCGTCAACATGGGTTCAGCAGTCGCAATGCCGCTTGTCGCGATCATTGTGACTGCCTTTGGCTGGCGGATGTCGTTTATCGTAACGGGGCTCATCGGGTTTGTTTGGCTCATCTTCTGGCTCGTCTTTTACAAAGAGCGCCACGCGAATCCCCGCGTCAACGCGGCGGAACACGCCTTGATCGAGGCGGGCGCCGAAGATCCGAACGTGGAGGAGGAAAAGGTTCCCTACGCTCAATTGCTCACCCGCAAATCCACGTGGGGACTCATGCTCGGCTATTTCTGCCAAGTCTACATTATGTACGTATTCATCACGTGGCTGCCTAGTTATTTGGTCAAAGCCCGCCATATGAGCCTCTTGAAAACCGGCTTTTACGGCGTTCTACCATTCCTCTTCGGCGCCATCTTCGCATTTCTCGGCGGTGTACTCGCTGACAAGTGGGTGAAACGCAACAAAAATGGCCGGAAATACGCGATGGCCATCGGTCTCGTCTTCGGGGTCGCAGTCATTCCTGCAGTAGCCGTCGGCTCCTGGCAATGGGCACTCGTGTTCCTGACCATCGCGGAATCTGGCATCATGTTCAGCAATGGCGCGGCTTGGAGCGCGTGTTCGGAGATTGCACCGCGAGGTCAAACAGCTTCCGTGGCCTCCATGCAAAACTTCGGTGGCAACGTCGGAGGTTACTTTGCCCCCATCTTCACCGGATACCTGATCCAGACAACTGGAGGTAGTTTTGTCAGCGCACTGGTATTGTCTGGTGTGCTCGCTGTACTCGGCGCGCTATTCTACTTCTTCCTTCTCCCAAGTTCAAAGACAACCGAAGCCATCTCCTTGAACATCAGTGCCAATTCCTAAACTGCGCTATCCACAACAGCCGCCGCGCGCGGCTGTTGTGGCATGACTTCCTTTGGAGGTGTTTGCCCATGTCGTCGTTGCTCTTCGTTCCTGCCAATGACGAACGGAAATTTGAAAAGGCCAGTTCGCTCCCCTGTTCTGGTATCGTGATCGATTTGGAAGACGCGATTCACGCCGAGCACAAGCGAAGAGCGCGCGCGTCACTGTCTGAGCTCATCCCCAAACACCGGAATCCAAAGCAGAAGCTTTACGTTCGCATCAATGGCCTTCACACGGCGTTTTGGCAGGATGATTTGGTGGAAGTGGTCAAAATCCGGCCAGACGGCATCATCGTCCCAAAGGCTGAACGCGACCTCCACTTGCTCGATGAATTCCTGGTAGGGTTAGAGACAAGCCACGGACTCGTAGAGAATCAAATGAAACTCATTCTCATCCTGGAAACAGCGAAGGCGCTGGTCGACATGGAACCAATCCTTTCGTCGTGCCCTCGCATCGACAGCGCTACCATCGGAATGGCCGATTTATCTGCCGATCTCGGCGCCTCCTGGAGCGACATTGTGCAGCAAACCCCCCCTTTGCTCATCGGACTCCGCGAGAAACTCGCACTCGTGTCGCGCAAACTTGGCTTGAAGGCCCCGTGGGACTCCGTGTACATGCAGTTCACCGATGCCGAGGGGCTCAGACGGGATGCGATGATTGGCAAACGGCTCGGTTTTCAAGGGAAGCACGTCATTCATCCTTCGCAAATCGACGTTGTCAACAGCGTGTACAGGGTGTCAAAGGAAGAGTACGAACAAGCGAACGCCATCATCGCCAAAATACAGGGGCAAGGCGCCGTCCAAATGGAGGGGTTCCTCATCGATGAGCCCGTCGTCAAACGGGCGCGACAAATCATCGAGCGCTACGAAGCCCAGGAGGTGACAGCGTGACATCTCTCCTCCGCGACCTTCGCGTACTCGACATGTCGACGATGATTGCCGCCCCTACAGCCGCCTCTCTACTTGCGGATTACGGAGCCGAGGTGGTGAAGCTCGAGCGCCCAGGAACGGGCGACTTTGTTCGCAAATTTGGCGCGCAAAAAGAAGGCCAGGGTCTGTATTGGAAGTCACTAAGCCGAAACAAACAGAGCGTGGCTCTCGATTTACATCATCCCCAGGTCCAAGAGCTCGTGACAGAGTGGGTGAAGACATTCGATGTGGTCGTTGAGAACTTTCGACCGGGGACGCTGGAAAAGTGGAATTTGGGACCCGATATCTTACTCCGCGCCAACCCATCGCTCATCCTGTTGCGCGTCACCGCGTACGGTCAAGACGGCCCGTACCGAGATAGGCCCGGATTTGGAACCTTGGCTGAGGCGATGACCGGTGTGGCCTCGGTCACCGGATTCCCCGACAAGCCCCCTTTACTTCCGGCATTCCCGCTCGCCGATGTCATCGCCGGCTACTTGGGGTCCAATGCCGTACTCGCAGCACTTCACAGACGAGAGAAAACCGGGGACGGAGAGGTTATCGATCTCGCCATTTACGAAGCGCTCATGAAAGTGATCGAACTTCAAATCATCGAATACGACCAGAACGGAACGCTCCACAAGCGCAATGGCAATCAACTTGAGGACACCGCCCCAAGAGGCGCGTATCAGTGTAGGGATGGCCTGTGGATTGCACTCTCTGGCAGTACGCAGCCGATTGCACAACGGGTGTTACGTGCGGTTGGCGGCGAAGCGCTGGTGAACGACGAACGATTTGCGACCAACTTGGACCGAGTCGCACACGCCGAGGAACTCGATGCACTCATTTCCAACTGGTGTGAACGGCGCGATCGGGCGAGTGCTATCGATGAACTGTCTAGTCTCGGTTGCGCGGTAGGTCCCCTCGAGACGGTGGACAGTATGCTGACAAATCCGCAAGTCCAAGCCCGAAAGTCGATCACCACCGTAGCTGATACGGAACTGGGCCCCGTGCGAATGACCAACGTGTTCCCTCGATTTGAGCACGCACGTCCAGAGATCTCCTCAACGGGCCCGTCTGTCGTCGGAGGAGACACCATGCGGATCTTGCAACGGGATTTAGGCCTATCGGAGACCACGATACGACGGATGATGGAAGGTCACTGAGCCAGACAGAAGCAATTGCCGATCCGCCCCATCAAACAGGGCCTAGGCCACGCACGTGTTGGGGGGCGGGGCGCTTTGCGAACCCCGAAACGAGCGGGCCACCCGCTTGCTTCGACGCGTTTGCGGCGGGCTGTCAACTGTGTGGAGCAACCGCCATCCGCTGTCCTGGTATTGAAGTCAGAAAACACAAATAATTAGGAATACAGTTTTAGTCACAATTTCCACTAGACACGGAATCGATTTGCATATATATACATTACATAGAGTTTTTATACACATAAACATTGGACATATACAAGGGGGAACTTGCGATGCAAAAGTTGATGAAAGTGTGTGCAGCAGCGACAGCTGTTGCTTTGATGACTGCCGTGACCGGATGTGGGACGTCCAGCACGAACAGCAATACGGCGACAAGTAGTTCGAGTTCGGAACCGACGCTCGTGTTGGCGACTTCGGCCGATTATAAACCTTATGAGTACCACGATACTTCGAGTGGACAAGACAAAATCGTCGGCTTTGACATCGACGTGGCGAACGCCATCGCGAAACAGTTGCACTTTAAGGTGCAGATTGAGGATATGGACTTTGACGGGCTGATTGCGGCGCTTCAGGCGAAGCGGGCGGACTTCGTCATCGCGGGAATGACCCCGACGGCAGCTCGGAAGAAGGCCGTGGATTTCTCCGACGTCTACTATCAAGCGGAAAACGTCGTGCTGACGAAGAAGGGCCACACGGTGAAGACGATGAACGACTTGTCAGGTGAGAAAGTCGCGGTGCAGTTGGGATCGGTTCAGGAAACTGCAGCACAGTCGATTCCAAATGTAAAATTGGATTCGCTCGACACCATCCCGACGGTCGTACAGGAGGTCCTTTCCAACCGCGCCGATGCAGCGGTGATTGAGAATACCGTTGCGACAGGGTACGTCAAGAGCAATCCGCAATTGCAACTGAACAAGATCGCTGGCATGACGGAGAACGGCTCCGCGATTGCGTTCCCCAAAGGATCACCGTGGACGAAAAAGTTCGACACGGCGATCGAAAAAATGAAGCAGGACGGACAGCTCCAGCAACTGGCCAACAAGTGGTTCGGTGGCACGCAGTGAGTGGGCTCCTTAGCAAAGGGGTGACCCTGTAATGGGCTTGGATTTTAGCCAGATTGACCCAATGTTTATCCTGAAGGGCGTCGTGGTCACACTCGAATTCACAGTGATGTCCACCGTGTTTGGATTTATTCTAGGGACGCTCTTGTCCATTATAAAAGTTTCGAAGTTTGCACCGTTGCGCTGGTTCGGCATCGCGTACACGTCGGTGTTCCGAGGAACCCCGCTACTGGTCCAGGTCAGCCTGGCGTATTTCGCGGTACCACAACTGACCGGCTACGATATCCCGGCGCTACAGGCAGGCGTCATTACATTTTCATTAAACTCGGCTGCCTACGTGTCTGAGGTCATCCGTGCGGGAATCCTTGCGGTGCCAGCGGGGCAACGGGATGCAGCGCTGTCACTTGGCGTGCCGTACCGCAAGATGATGCGGGATATCATCTTGCCGCAGGCCGTGAAAAATATCTTGCCCGCACTCGTCAACGAAAGTATCGCGCTGCTCAAGGACTCGTCCCTGGTGTCCGTGATCACGGCGAACGACTTGATGCGCCGAGCGGAAATTACGATGTCGAATACGTACCGCTACTTCGAACCGCTGATCTTGATTGCCGCCATCTACTACGTCATCGTCATGTTCTTGACTTGGCTCGGCTTACGCTTGGAGAGGAGGCTGCGCAAGAGTGATTAAAATCGACCACCTCAACAAGTCATTTGGGAAGTTGAACGTCCTCAAGGACGTCTCTCTCGAAATCGAGAAGGGCGAAGTTGTGGCGCTCATTGGGCCGTCGGGCTCCGGCAAATCCACATTGCTTCGCTGTTTAAACCTGCTCGAGGTCCCCACAGAGGGACATGTGTACATCGACGGTACGGACATTACGGCAAAAGGCACAAACGTCGTAAAAATCCGGGAAAATATGGGGATGGTCTTTCAGCACTTCAACCTGTTTCCACATATGACCGTCATGGAAAACATGATCTATGCGCCGACGAAAGTAAAGGGTCTCGATAAGGGCACCGCCAAGCAAGAAGCGGTGCGGCTGTTGAGCCAGGTGGGACTCGCACAGAAGGCAGACGCTTACCCAGCGACGTTGTCCGGTGGGCAGAAACAACGCGTGGCCATCGCGCGTGCACTCGCGATGAAACCAGAGATCATGTTATTTGATGAGCCGACGTCAGCACTTGACCCGGAGATGGTCAAGGAGGTCTTGCAGGTGATTCAGGACCTGGCCCACACCGGCATCACGATGGTCATCGTGACACACGAGATGGGATTTGCGCGCAACGTGGCGGACAGGATTTGCTTCTTGGACGGCGGATCGCTTGTGGAAGTTGCTGGCCCGCAGGAATTCTTTACGAACCCAAAAACCGACAGGGCGAAGGAGTTCTTGTCAAAGGTACTGTAAGGTCCCATATGGAAAAATGTCACCCAGTCTGTCAGGCGCTACTCCATGGACTGGGTGACATTTTTTGACCAGCTGCCGGCACGGACGGCTCGGTGCCCGGATGGTTGGACGCCCACAGCCGCCCCTATCACTCCACCACGAGGTCGATATAGGAGCCGTTCGGAATGATGCCAATGCTGAGATTGTGGCTCTTAGCTGCCAATCGGATGACACTCCCGTGCGTGATGGCCAATACGGTTTGGCCTGCAAAACGCGCGCGAAGAGTATCCATGGCGCGTTTGACGCGCAACAGCACGTCGTCTTCCTGTTCTATTCCGAATGCGTTCGTGGCGACGAGTTCCACGTCGTCGATATCGTAATCTCGGCGAATGTCATCTTTGGTTCTCCCCTCAAGTTCCCCAAATGACCTTTCCCGCAAATCGTTCAGGACCACGAACGGCATGTGGAAATGTTCTGCGCAGATCTCTGCAGATTGGATGGCACGCAGGAGTGGGCTCGTCACAATGGCGGCAATCCTGCCTTCGAATTCCCGTCGAAGCGCCACACAAGCGCTCCTCACCTGAGAAATGCCTGTTTCATTTAACGATGTAGGTTTTCCACCCTGTAGTCTCGCGCCCTTATTCCAGTCGGTTTCACCATGACGCAGAAGAATCAGCCGCATCACGGCCACCCCCTCATCCTCTAGCAAACGGCATACGGTTCCTACATCGCGGCGTACCGCCTTGTTCAAAGCAGCGGTCTAGACGAATCTTTGAAATTCATACTGGAGAAGTTCGGCAGGCAGCTCTGCGGATTCACCGAGGTCGGCCGTTTCCTGCGCCCATTCGACTAGCCAGCGAAATGGTTCAGCGCCCTCGATGCCACCAAACCACCGCTGCCCCTCGCCGGTGATCATACTCACCACATTGACAATGTCACATGGACCAAGGCATCCGCTGATGGTCAGCTGGACGTGTTTTTGCAACCGCCTCTCCTTCCACGTCTGTTTGAGCCAGTCCACTGGAATCTCTGGCTTCCCCTTGTCTGTACGACCACAACAACAGCCGGAACACACGACAATCTGGGCTAATACCTGTCGTTTTGTCGCAATGCCAAATGATTCTTCAGCGGTAATATCCATGAACATCCCTCCACACGGCGTTCTCGTCGTCGACGGAGAACCATTTCGTAAGTACCAAAGTGCATCACCAGGTGCGTTCCTACTTGGTACCAATCATCCGATCTCGCCTGTTCCATCCGGCGCCACAAGTTCCTCGCGGCGCTCCCGGTACCTGCAACAAGCCTGTAGCAGTCGCTCGACCATCTTTGGATTCGATGCGAAGTGCAGGTGCGTATACCCAGCGAGTACATTGCCCATCGCGTACCCTTCCTCTTTGACGCCGCGTAGGCCCTTGGTCACGTACGCGAATGGCCAGTCTTTTGCCGCAAACGCCGTCGTCGAGTAATGGAACTCGTGACCGCGCGCCGTTTCCCCTTTACAGAGCAGAAGATTATCCTCGATCGCGGTGACCTCGCGATAGCCAAGTGCCACTCGTTTGGTTTGCATTTGTACGGTCGCCGGGATGGCTCCAACCATTCGGTGCTGTGTGCCGGCTCTATCCGCGAGAGCGCTCGTGAGAAACATAAATCCACCGCATTCCGCAAACACAGGCATGCCGGCGGACACGGCCCGTAGAACACTGGCCAAGACTTCGCCATGTTCACTGAGACGACCGGCAAACTCCTCCGGAAATCCTCCGCCAACATAGAGCCCATCCGCGTCATCGGGCACTGGTTCTCCGTCCAACGGGCGAAAGTATACAATCCTTCCCCCATACCACTCAATCAGTTCCAGGTTCTCGGGATAGTAGAAATTAAACGCACTATCGCGGGCGACGGCGAGTTTTGCACACGGTGTCCGAGGCTGCCCGACAAAAAGTGACGGTTGTGGCGGGTTCCACTGCGCATGCGCCTCAGCCAACTGTAAAATCCTGTCGATGTCGATCGATTGCTCAGCGGTTGTCGCTAGCGCATCGAACAGAGGCGCCATTTCGCCGCGCTCGATGGCAGGCACCAGTCCAAGGTGACGGGCCGGGATGTCGATGGCGTCCTGCCGCAAGAGGTAGCCGACGACCGGGACGTTGCACTCCTGCTCAATCGCCGCCTTCACCATCTCATAGTGCCCCTTGCTACCCACGCGGTTGACGATGATACCCGCCAGATTGACGCCTGGGTCAAGCCGCTGGAAGCCAAGGACCACGGCGGCCGCACTTCGCGCCATACTGGAAACGTTGACGACCAGGATGACCGGCGCGTTCAACAAGGTGCTGACCTCAGCGGTGCTGCCTGCGTTCGACAGCGGATCCTTCCCGTCATACAGCCCCATCACACCTTCTATCACCGAGATGTCGGCGTCGCGACTGCCGCGATCAAACACTTCTCGCACGATGTCTTTCGCCATCATCCATGTGTCGAGGTTGCGCGAGGGGCGGCCAGTTAACGCTGTGTGATAGCTTGGGTCAATATAATCCGGTCCCACCTTAAACCCCTGTACACGCAATTCGCGCCGCCTCAATGCCGCCATGATTCCAAGGGTGACGGTCGTTTTGCCCGTTCCGCTGCTCGCGCCTGCAATCACAATTCGCGGCCGCATTATCGAGACACCCCTAAAACGGGCTTGGCGGAGTCCGGCGTGAGACAAACCGACACGGTCACGTTCCCCGATCTCACCTTTTCGACGACCCACTCCGTCGCCCCGGAGGACAGGCGGGCAGCCGGTTCGCTCACGCCATAGGCGCCGACGAACTTGTAGACCGTCTCGGAAGGGTTGGGAATCTCCACCGCGTTGAGTTCCTCGGCCGGATAGGTGACCAAGGGCAAGCCATTCTTCTCACAGAATGCGATGAGCCCTGGCTCATCCCCCTTTACGTCGATGGTGGCAACGTTCCGGACGCTCTGAGGCGACAGGTTCGCCGCACGAAGTGTCGCATCGACGACGTCTTCGATTTCTCTCTCCGACGTCCCGCGGTTGCAGCCAATCCCAAGCACAATGACCTTTGGCCGGTATAACACGCCGTTTTCGAGAAAGGCCGCCGCCTCCTCTGCCGACAACAGCCGCGGCGTAATGACGAGCGCGGCGTCAAACGGCTCCTTCATCGCATCCGCCATGTTGTCAAACCGGCGCAAATGGCTTGGCATCGGCTGATCATAGGTCCACCAGTCGCGCTCGCCCGCCTCCTGAACGATGTGGACGCGCTCTTCGTTGACGACTGCTGCGCTCACCTGCGTAACCTTGTCAAAGTTTGCAATCTCCCAGCCATACGCGCGGCCAAGTAGGTCCACTGCCAGGGTTTGGCCGACGTCCGACGCCGTCGTGATGATGGGCCTGGCGCCGAGCGCCTTCGCGACCTCGCGCGTCAAGTCGTTGGCGCCACCCAGGTGGCCAGACAAGACGCTGATGACGTTCTCCGCCCGATCATCGATGACGACCACACCCGGGTCCGTCTTCTTATCCTTGAGCAACGGTGCGATGAGGCGCACCATCGCACCAAGTGAAAAGATGCCAATGAGCCCGGAGTACGTCCTGAACAGGGACGGCACGTGTGCCACGACGGAGCCCGAAAAGGCGGTAATCCCCCGCGCGTGTTCGTCGCCTTTAGCAAACTTCTCCGGATAGTACACGTCCACATCTGGCATCCGTTCCTGTAGACGCCTCGCAATCGCCGTTCCGTGTTTGGTGATAGCGACCACCGCGTTCGCTTTAGTCATGATTGGCCACGCCCCTTCGAAAGCGATGGGTAAACGTTTTGTCGTACAGTCTGGAGCGGTGCCCGTCCTCTAGTGCGATGTCGGGGTCCAGCGCCCAGCCAGCCAAAATCATGGCGTGCGTCGAAACGTGTGCGTCGCCCATGGCGCGAACGAGCCCTGACAGCGTGGTGCGAATTACCTTCTGGTCGGGCCACGTCGCCTTCTGCACCACCGCTACGGGCGTGTCAGGGGACCAGTCAGCGGCGAGCAGCTCGTCGACCGCCTTCTTAGCCAGCGTCGCGCTCAGATAGAGCGCCATGGTTGCGTGGTGACGGGCGAGATCGCGTAGTTGCTCGCCCTCTGGTACGGGTGTCCGCCCACCGACGCGCGTAAGAATGACCGTCTGGGTCAACTCGGGCACGGTCAGCTCTGCCCCCAGTACAGCAGCAGCTGCAAACACGGAGCTGACGCCAGGTACCACTTCGTACGGGATGTTCGCGCGCCGCAATAGCCCAATCTGTTCGAGGATGGCGCCAAATACGGCCGGGTCTCCCGTATGCACGCGCGCGACGCTGTGTCCCATGCGCACGTGGGCCGCCATCGACTCGACAATCTCCTCCAGCGTCATGCCTGCACTCCTGTACACCTGCGTCCCTGGCCGACAATACTGAAGCAACTCTTCACGAACCAGGCTGTCGGTGTAGATGACGACATCTGCCTGCTCGAGAATGCGCATTCCTTTCACCGTGATGAGCTCCGGATCTCCTGGGCCGGCCCCGACGATGTAGACCTTTGCTTCGAGCCTCATTTTCTCACCACCATCAACGTTAAATAGTTGAGTTGTGCGCCTTTCAAATCGCGGACGTCGTGCCAGACGCGCTCGTTGGACGAAGTCACTTTCGTGCAGACCATCGCTTTGTCCGTGAGTCCGAGTTCGTCGAGCAACTCAATCATGGTGTCGAGCACTTTCGCGACCTTCAGGAACACCACGCAGTCGTGGCGCAACAGTGCATCGCGCATACCCTGGCGGTCGTCCTGCGCAGGGACGATGGCCACCACCTCGTCCCCGTCAGCCAGGGGGATACCTAGGGTATTCGCTGCAGCGTTGACCGAAGAGATACCCGGTACGGAGATCACCTTTGCTTCCGGATGAAGGGATTTGACGAGGCGGCTCATGTGGATAAACGTACTGTAGAGCATCGGATCACCCTCGGTGACGAAGACCACGTCTTCCCCCTGTGCCAGGTGGGCCCAGACGGAGTCGACGGTCTTTCGCCACGACGCCTGCAGCACATCCTCGTCTCTCGTCATCGGAAAGACGAGGCCGAGCATTTTCTTTTCCGCCGCATCGACATACAGTTCCACAATCTCCAGTGCGTAGCTCTTTGCGCCCTTGCGCTTGTTCGGGTACGCGATGACCGGCGAGGTCTGCATCAACCGAAACGCTTTGACCGTAATCAACTCAGGATCTCCCGGCCCCACTCCGACACCGTAGAGCGTGCCTGTTTCAGTCGCCACTGTGCCCATCCTCCTTCGCGTCCATCCGCCAGCCGGTGACCAAATACACGGGATTCATTCCCTCAAATCTCGTCAAGTTTAAGATGGGTTTGCTCCTAGCGCTCTGAATGAGCGTGACCGATACGTTGAAGCCCAGGGCCCCAAGTGTCTGATGGGCTTCGTACAGGTTCTCAATCGTCGCCGCATTCACGACGATCCGCCCACCCTCGCGCAACCGACTCGCACAATTGCGAAGTAACTCTCCTAGTTCGCCGCCACTGCCACCGATGAACACGGCATCGGGATCTGGGAACGCGTCGAGCCCAGCCGGTGCTTTTGCGTGGATGGCCACGAAGTCCGTGCGGAACTTCACCTGATTTTCACGCAAGTTGATCAGGTCGCCTTCGTTCTTCTCCACCGCAAACACGCGCAGTTCGGGCGTCGACAAAATGGCCTCAATCGAGACGGAACCCGTGCACGCACCGATGTCCCACAACACGTCGCCTTTGTTCAGGCGCAGTTCCGCGAGGCTCTGTACGCGGACTTCCCGCTTCGTAATCAGACCTCTATCCGGCTTGCGCTGCGAGAATTCACTATCCTCCATCCCCAGCGTAAAAGCGGGCGCGCAGGCGTCAGGGCGGCGATGTAAAATCAGCACGTTCAAGGGCGCAAAGGACCGCTCGCGCAGTTCACCCAACGCGTACCATCCTGTCCGTTCCTCGTCTCCACAAAGGTGCTCCGCGACGAACGCGTCGTACTCGGTCATTTGGTACGCGAGCAGGTAATTCGCGATGGCCCCTGGCGTGTTGACCTCGTCCGTGAGTACCGCCGCAAGCGCCGCACCGTGCAATCTCTGCGCAAATCCGGCAATATCGCGCCCGTGCAGACTGATGATTCGCGCGTCTTGCCAGCCGAGTCCTGCTCTCGCAAAGGCGAGTTGAATCGAGCTCAGGTGCGGATAGATGTGCACCTGCTCACTGCCAAGCCGCTTCACGAGCGTAGATCCGATCCCGTAAAACAGCGGATCTCCGCTCGCGAGAACCGCCACCAACCGCTTGTCTGCCTCTCTTTTTATGTCTTCGATCACGGCCTGAAGCGGCGATGTGAACACTCGCTTCTCACCGGGGAAATCTGGGAAGAACGAAAGTTGCCGATCACTCCCGTACAAAACGTCCCGGGACGAAAGGACGGCGCGCACCTCCGTGGAGAGTCCCCGCACCCCGTCATCCCCGACGCCGATGACAACCACTCTTTTATCCGTCAATGTAGGCGCCTCCTAAATAGTCTCCATTTAACGTGGTCAAGTCGGTGGAAATGCGCATGCCCCCGCCGATGTGTGCGAGGACATGGGCGCAGCACGCATGTGCCAGGCGTTCAAAAAACGTCGTGTACCCCCACTCGAGCATCCAGTCCCCCACTTGGCTCGCCGTGTTCGCATCGAGAATCTGCGAGCGAAGCTGGTCGGGAACGCCGACGTCTGCGGCGATGGACTCGAGAAAGCCAAAATCGATGGGGGCACTCTTCGCATGCACCATCATGATGCCTTGTGCGACCTTCGAGAATTTGCCCATCATCCCGACGAATCGAAGTTCCGTCATCCCCGTGCGCTTGGCGTGTTTGGCAGAAAACCCGACAAAGTCGCCCATCTCCACAAACGCCTCGACGGGAAGCTCGGAGAACATCTTCATCGCGTACTTCTCGCTGCGTCCGCCGGTTGTGAGGACGAGCGTGCGAATGCCTTGCTCCTTCGCGACGTTCATCGCGTACGCAATACTGGCTTTGTACGACGCGGTGGAAAACGGCACGACGATGCCACGCGTACCGAGAATGGAGATGCCCCCGAGAATCCCGAGGCGCTCGTTGAGCGTCTTTTTGGCGATGCGCTCGCCGTCTGGCACCGAGATGACGACCTTCACACCACGCGAGACGCCGTACTCGGCCAAAACCTCCTCCACCGCTTCCTGAATCATCTTGCGCGGGACCGGATTGATGGCGGCCATCCCGACGGGGATGGGCAACCCTGGTTTCGTCACCCGGCCGACGCCGACGCCGCCATCGATGACCACGTCCGGTGCGTCCAGCCACGAGACGGTGGAGACGATGCGGGCGCCGTGGGTGGCGTCGGGATCGTCACCGCCGTCCTTGATGGTCGTCGCCGACGCGGCGTCCACAGTCACGGCGACGTCCTGCAACTGGAAGTCGACCCACTCTCCCGCAGGGATAAAAATCCTCGAAGTCCTCACAGGTTCCTGCCGAATGAGTGACAGGAGCGCACCCTTTGTGCACGCTGTCGCACACGCACCTGTCGTGTAGCCACGCCGAAGTGGTCCGTTTGGCACCTCCAGCATCTCACCCACGGCCGGTCACCGACCCTCGGCGTCCGCCAATAGCGAGATGGCGTTGACGATGGCCACGGCGACGGGGCTGCCACCCTTTCGTCCGTGATTTGCGATAAACGGAACGTCAAGCTTCATCAGCTCTTCCTTCGACTCCGCCGCAGACACGAATCCGACCGGCACCCCGACGATGAGACTGGGTTTCGCAACCCCCTCTTTCACCAGGCGAATTAACTCGAGCAGCGCGGTGGGCGCGTTGCCAATCGCGAAAATCGCGTTCGGATGCGCATTCACCGCCTTGCGAACCGAAATGATAGCCCGCGTCGTCCCTTCTTGCTTCGCCGCTTGTGCCACGTCGGCGTCCGAGATGTAGACGTGGACATCGCCGCCGTACTTGGCAATTCTCGGTTTGCTGATACCAGATTGAACCATCTGCACATCGGCGACGATGGGCTCGCCTTGACGAATCGCCGCCATGCCTGATTGCACCGCGTCTTTATGAAAGACGAGGCTGCGGCCGAGCTCGAAGTCTGCAGACGCGTGAATGACGCGCTGCACCACCTTGAATTGTTCGTCGGTAAACGGATGGGGTCCAAGTTCCTCTTCGATGATCGCAAAACTCTTTTGTTCGATTTCCTGCGGCTGCGTCGTCAGCGGCCGAAATTCCGTACCAAAATCCATTGCGCATTCCTCGCCCTCTCGTGGATTTGCAAGTGTCGCGAGACTACGAACGGTGTGTGATTCGCTCGAGTTCCGCCAACACGCCGACCTCTGTAGAAAAGCTCGTCCCATAGGCCAACTTCGGCCTGCCGATGACCACCACTTCAATCCCCATCGCCAGAGCCGCCGCCACCTTGTCATCGACGGCACCGGGTCCGCCGCTCTCCTTGGTGACCATCAGCGTGGTCTCGTAGTGGCGATAGAGCGCCTCGTTCAACTCGCGGGAAAAGGGCCCTTGCATGGCGATAATATTCCTCTGCTCCAGCCTGAGTTTTGCACACTTCTCCATGTTGTCCACGCGTGGTAACATCCGCGCGACGAGCCGAATGTCGTCGCGGCCGAGCAAACGCTCCGTAAAGATCTGCAGGGTTTTGCTTCCCGTCGTCAGCATGATGCTGCCTTTGCGCGAGAGGGCGTAATCGGCAGCCTGCTCGTACGTGTCAACATAGGTCACGAGTTCGCTGTCGCCGAATTCTTGAGTCGCGCGCTCGAAGCGAATGTAGGGGATGCCTCGGGCATCTGCCGCCGCCATGGCGGTGCGGTGCGCCTCTTCCGCAAACGGGTGACTTGCGTCCACGAGGGCCGTCGCGCCGATCTCGTCCAACAGTTGGCACATCGAATCGAGATTCAGCCGCCCACTGCGCGCACGGATTCCGGCATGCTCGAGGATTTCTGCCGCGTGGTCGGTGACCACACTCGCCAACAAGGGATACCCCTTCGCCTGGATGGAGAGGGCCAACGCCCTCGCGTCACTGGTTCCTGCCATGAAGAAAATCATTCGCCTTCCCTCCGTTTCCTCAAGATCCACACACGGAGTCGGCAATCACGATCGCGGGGCGGTCCTGGTGGACAAATCCCTCGATCTCGCCCACCCGTTGAAAAAACTTGTGAAACCGCTCGCCGGGGAACGCGTCCTCGCGGTACCGCGCGATAATCCGCTCCATCAAGTCAGGCACTTCCTCGGCCGGTATGCCCTCTGCAACGCGAGTCCCCGGTGCGGCGTTTCGCCCCGTCGTCTTCCCACCGAGAAACAAATCGAACTTTCCTTTGCGAAACACCAGTCCGATATCCTCGTTCACGGCGCCATAGCACGCCATCGCACAGCCGTTAAACCCGATTCGCAATTCCTTTTCCACTGAGAGCCCAGCCAACCGGTTCGCGATGTCCTGTGCGTAAGGGATACCCTCGAACTTCTCACCATCGCAAAAGTCGCACGCCTTCACCTTGATGACGTCGCCGACCGGCAGTACGGTGAGATGGTGTTCGCGAAGCGTCGCGACCACTTCCTCCGCCTCTGTGGTCATCGTCCTCAGGATGAGTTGGTGCGCCGTCGTGTACTCTAGCTCTCCGCCCTCTCCCGCTAGTTGTGCGAGCAAAACCAGTTGTGCCGACGTGAACTTCTTGTTGGCGACGCCGGGACTGACCGCGACTTCGAAGATCGCCGCAGGTACAGTAGCGGCGCGCGGCGTCTGTGGAATGGCGCCCTGAACCGTACCTGACAGCCGACGAAGTGCCGCCTCTGCAAAGGCGCGCGGAGATTGGTCCTTTGCGGGCGTCGAAGTCGACGGGCCGACGGGACTTTGCGTCGAGTTGTGCTCTGACTGCGTCGCGGCGTTGAGCGACCAGGGTTCGTTCTCCGGTCGCAGGCGCTCACCAGGGCGCAGGCGTTGCTCGGCCGTATTCAAGGTGTACTTCCGCTGATAGCCGCGCGGGGTGACCATGAGGTCATCGTAGTAGAATGTCGAAGCGTTCCCGATGATCACGGTGGTCAGCATGCCGATGTCGTGCGTCAGCATCTCCCCTAAATTCGTCCGGACGACGTGTTGCCTGTCTCGATAGGCGCTTTTGACGAGCCCTACTGGCGTCTCCGGCGGGCGATACTTGAGGACAATGCGCTGCGTTTCGGCAATCTGTCGCGTGCGTCGCCCACTCTTGGGGTTGTACAGCGCGATGACGAAATCGGCCGCCGCCGCGGCCTCGATGCGCCGCTCGATGACCTCCCACGGCGTCAGGTGGTCGGAAAGGCTGATGGTACACGCGTCGTGCATAATCGGTGCACCCAAGAGCGCCGCACAGGAATTGATAGCGGAAATCCCCGGGATGACCTCGACCGCAGGGTTGTCGCCTTGGTGCCAACCGCGCTCGATGAGCACCTCGTAGACGAGGCCCGCCATGCCGTAGACACCGGCGTCCCCCGATGAGATGACGGCGACCGTTTTGCCGGAGGCGGCGAGATCGACCGCCTTTTGCGCCCGGCTGACTTCCTCCGTCATGCCGGTCCGCACGATGTCCTGCGTCGTGAGTAGACCTCGAATCAGATCCACGTACGTGTTGTAGCCAATGATGACGTCGCTCTCCTGTATGGCCGTGCGTGCGCGCTCGGTGATATGCTCAAACGCACCTGGACCGAATCCGACGACAATTATCCTTCCGTCCAATCTTCATGCACCCTCCTTCTACCCGTTACAGACTCGTTGCACCCGATGCGGCCACGCGCTCATCGCGGGACATCGCCTTCGGATCAAACCAGTCGAGTTGATCGTGCATGCGCACCACGTCCCCCACGACGATCACCGCTGGCGGTTCGATGCCGCTCTGCGCCACGATGTCCGCGATGCTCTCCAGTGTCCCAACCACCGTTTGCTGTTCGGGTGTCGTCCCCAAGCGCACGACGGCGACAGGCGTATCTCCCCGCCGCCCAAAGTGGACGAGGCGATCGGCTATCTCGCGCAAATTTGCCATCCCCATGAGGATGACGACCGTCTGGCTCGATTCTGCCAACGCACCCCACGGCGTTCCTGTCGACTGCAGGCATTCGTGGCCCGTGACGACGTGGAACCCGGCGGCGAGCGAGCGGTGTGTCAGGGGGATGCCGGCGTACGCAGGTGCCGCAGTGACAGAGCTCACGCCCGGTACGACTTCATAAGGTACCCCATGGGCCCGAAGGGCCTCGGCCTCCTCCGCCCCCCGCCCGAAGACGAACGGGTCTCCCCCCTTCAGGCGAACGACCGTGTGCCCCTCCCTGGCCTTTTTCACCAGCAACGCGTCGATTTCACGTTGTGGTAACGTGTGGTGGTTGGGCGATTTCCCGACATAAATCATCTCCGCCGCATCTGCCGCAAACTCGAGAATCGACTGCGACACCAGACGGTCGTAAACCACCACGTCCGCTTTCTCGAGGACGGCTTTCGCTTTGAGGGTGAGCAAAAGCGGATCGCCCGGCCCTGCACCAACCAAAAATACGCGTCCCATCCTTCGTTCCCCCCGTTAGCCGTGCTGCCCCGCGCACGCCGGGGCCTGATGCTGATGCTGATGCTGATGCTGATGCTGATGCTGATGCTGATGCTGATGGTCGTGATGGTCGTGATGGTCGTGATGGTGGTGCGCGCCTTCCTTTCTGTACTTGCACAAGTCGCAATTCATGAACGCTTGGCCCGCCACCGCCTCTTCCTGACGGCTGAGGGCCACTTCCACGAGGTAAGGATGCATCCCAAAGTACTCTGCCATCGCCATGTTCACTTGTGGGTATTCCGTTTGTAGGCCCGCGAGAACGTCCCGCATCCGCTTCATCAGGACGCCCGTGAACAGAAAGTACGGAAGGACGACGATGTGGTTCGCGCCGAGAGCAATAGCGCGGTGTACACCTTCTGGGAGCCGTGGAAACGTGACCCCGGTGAAACACACCTCCACCGTTTTAACGCCCGTGCGCTCCCACACCTGCCGCGCGATCTTGTAGAGATCGCCGTTTGCATCCGGGTCACTGCTCCCTCGCCCCATCAGGACGATAGCCGTCTCTTCGGGACGCGCAGCAGCCCAGTTCTCCTGCTCAATTTGCTGCACATAGCGGTCTGTCAACAAATCTATCATCCGCTCGTGCAACCCAATATTGCGACCGTAGACGATCTCGACGTCAGGGTACTTCTCCCGCGCCTGGTCTAGCATTTCGGGGATTTCTAGCTTGATGTGAGAGGCTGCCAGAAGAATGATTGGAACGGCGACGATGCGCGTTGCGCCCGCGCGGACGCAACGGTCGATGCCGTCTGCGATGGTGGGGGTGGTCAGTTCCAGAAATGCGACTTCAAAATGCCTGTCCGGCGCTGCTTCGCGAACTCTATCGACAAAGTGGACGAACTCCAAGTTTCCATCGTCGTCTCGACTTCCATGACCAATACACAGGGTGATTTCTTTCACGTTTTGGCCCTCCTCTTCCACTTCGGAGGGGTGTTTGCAAGGCCACTGCAATATAAAAAGCACTCTTTTGATAAAAAAGAGTGCTTGTATACGACACGAGTCGCCCACAAACACCTCCCTATCGACCGTAGGTTGTGACGGTGTTTATAGAAAAGGCAGGTCTCCTGGCTCTGGTTCATCGCGCTCGACAGCCTTCCCAGGCCTTACACCCAGTGGCCGTTGTCGAGCTTCCCCATTACAGTGGCGGGACCGCATCGGATTTACACCGATTTCCCTATTAAGTCCACATCTTGTGGACACCTTTTCCGCGTATGAAGTTGTGCGCAGTGATGACCGCACTACCAAGTGATTCATATGGTACACGTCGATAGATATGCCGTCTAGCCCCTCTTTATGCCGCTGCGTGGACCATGTAGATACAGCCCACGCCGTTCACATACCAATGTATCTGGCGTAGAGACTCCGCGCGGTGGCCTCGTTGTCCACCCCGTGGATGAGCGCCCGCCCATCCGCAAACAAGGTGATCTGCACGTCCCCAAAATCGCACCGGAGCAATTGCGGATTGTGCCGGACCTCGCCAAACTGAGCGAGTCGTCGCGCCATTTGCGCGAGCGGTACGAGCAGGGCTGTCGGCGGTCGAACTTGAATCGTCTGGCGACCGCACATCGATACGGTGAGCCCGTCCAGCCGGGTCTCGAGGGCCGTAAATCGGCGCCCTTGACAGCACGGACAGCCCTCGCTGACAGGGCCGAACTGGACACTGCGAAACTCGTTCTTCCAGACGTCGAGATACGTCACCGCGTTTGCCAAGGCCTCCTCATTGCCCGTCAAGTATTTGAGCGTCTCCGCGACTTGAAAGGAGGCGATGATGGACACCACCGGGGCGATGACGCCGACTGTATCACACGTGTCATGCCCGCCGCTCTGGTCATTTGAGCCAAAGAGACACACCAAACAAGGTGTCTGCCCCGGGCGGAAAAACGCCGTGGTGCCATACGAGCTGACGGCCCCGCCGTAGGCCCAAGGAATCCCGTGCTTGACGGCGACGTCGTTGATGAGATACCGAACCTGAAAGTTGTCCGTCCCGTCGAGGATGACGTCGACGTCGGACAGAAGGCGCTCCGCGTTGCGCCAGCTCACGTCCTCCACCACCATCTCGATGTCGACATCTCCGTTTGCTTCCCGAAGTTTCACTGCCGCCGCCTCTGCCTTGGCCCGTCCCTGTTTTGCGTCCGCCTCGTCGTACAGCGACTGCCTTTGAAGGTTGGAAGGCTCGATGATGTCCCTGTCGATCAGTCTAGCGAACCCCACGCCGGCGCGGACGAGTTGGGTCGCCAGGACGGTCCCGAGCGCCCCCATGCCGACAATCGCCACACGCGCCTTGGCAAGCCGCGACTGTCCATCCTTCCCGATCGGTCGAAATAAGACCTGTCTGGAATACCTTGTGCTTTCCATCCCTGCGGTTTCCCCCTTGCACGACTGGCTTGACGACACCTTATCGACCATGATAGCCTAATCCCGAATTAAGCATTTGACAAATGATTCGGTCGACAACATTGGTGTCGTTAGTTGGGTTTAGAGTGGAAACCCGCCGTACCTGGTCTTCAGGTACGGCTTTTTTTATGGTGAGGTGAACTATGGACGCCGTATTGCATGTGATTAGTGATCGAAACCGCCACCGCTTGCCTCTGCTCGAAGCGCTCGTGGAATCTGCCAAAGGCGGCGCGGACGTCATTCAGATTCGCGAAAAAAAAGCGCCCGCGTCAGAGACCTACGGCTTGGTTCGCGAACTTCAACAGATTTGCACAGAAGAGCGCCTCTCCTCGCGCATTTTCGTGAACGATCGAGTCGATATCGCACTATCCACAGACGTCGCCGGGGTGCATTTGGCGGCCAAGTCGCTCCCCATTCCAGCCGTGGCTCAGTTGCGGCGCCAGACGGGGTGGCACGGTCTAATTGGTTGCTCGGTCCACGCCTTGGACGAAGCCATCCGCGCAGAGCGGGCTGGCGCCGATTACGTGACTTTCGGACACGTCTTCGCAAGCGAATCCCACCCAGGGCTTCCTCCGCGAGGGCTTTACGCGCTGCGCCGCGTAGCCGAGGCGCTGTCCATTCCCGTCATCGCCATCGGCGGGATCGACAAAACGAACGTGGGGGCCGTCTTGGAGACGGGCTGCAGCGGCGTGGCCGTGATCGGCTCCGTCTTGAATGCAGAAGATCCACTCGACGCCGTGAAGTGCCTGAAAGCGGCGATGGAGAAGTCTGACGTTTCACCGAAGGTGCCTTTTCGCCTCGCTGCGCCAGAATACAAACGAGCTGACCCACTCACCGCAAGTCACGCCAAGGAGGGCTGATTGGACATGGATGGAGTGTTTGACGTCATCGTCGTCGGCGGTGGAGCGATTGGCGCGACGAGTGCGTGGAGACTCGCACAAACCGGTCGGCGCGTCTTGTTGCTCGATCGCGGCCAGCTGGGTTCGGAGGCATCCAGTGCGGCGGCGGGCATGCTCGGGGCGCAACTGGAGGTTTCGGAACCTGGTGCATTCTATCACCTCTGCTTAGAAAGCCGCTCGTTATACCAGGATTTTGTCGACGAACTATTGGAGGCCACCGGCGTCGACGCCCAGCTTACGCACAACGGGATTTTTCAACTCGCCTACTCGGAGGAAGAGGTGCGAACGCTCCAGACGCGGATGCGCTGGCAGCTCGACGCGGGTGCCAACGCAGAGTGGTTGGACGCGGGGACCGTCGCCGAACAAGAACCGGTCGTGTCGCCATGTTTGGGCGCGCTCCTCTTGCCCGACGACAGCAACGTCAACGCCTTGCTCCTGATGCGGGCGCTCAGCATTGCCGCTCACCGATTCTGCTCTGTCGTGGAAGGTGCACAGGTGACCGACATCCAACCGCAACCAGGCGGCGGATATTCCGTCCTGACGCCCACGGGCCACTACGTGGCACAAGCGGTGGTAGTCACGGCGGGCGCCTGGGCACAAGCGCTGTTGCGGCCGTTTGCTACACCGTGCACCATTCGCCCGGTCAAGGGACAACTGTTAGCCATTCGCCCACGGCGCGGTCGAGGGATTCGCCGCACGCTGTTCAGCGAAGACGTCTACCTCGTTCCCAAACGCGACGGAACCATTGTCGTGGGCGCCACGGAGGAGAGGGACGCTGGATTCAACCGCGACGTCACCATCGATGCGCTGATGACGTTGTTGTCGAGCGTCCATCGCATGGCGCCAGGCCTCAAGGATGCCGTGTTCGAACGAAGCTGGATGGGCCTGCGGCCAGGTTCCCCACAGGGTCAGCCGTGGATTGGCGAAGTCGACGGCGCTCCAGGGCTACACGTCGCAGTGGGTCACTTCCGCAATGGAATTCTCCTCTCTCCCATCACGGGCTTAATGGTGGCCCACTCCGTGTGCCACGAACCATGGCCGACGCGTTGGCAGCCGTTCCACGTGGCGCGTGTCCACAGGCGAAATGAGGTGAGTTTGGGATGAACATCACGGTGAACGGAAAGCGACTTGAGACCCCTGCGGGGCTTTCGGTCAATCAGCTGTTAGAAGAGCTTCAGCTTGGCGAGGAACGCATCGCCGTCGAGCACAATCGACGCATCCTCGACGGCAAGGAGTTTGCGACCCTCACCCTCCAAGAGGGCGACACGCTGGAAATCGTGCGCTTTGTCGGCGGCGGCTGATGTCGCATTTGCAGGCCAGTTTCCATTGCGGCGGCAAAGCGCGGCCACATCAGCACTGAAAGGGAGCGATCACTATGGATTCACTCACCATCGCGGGACGAACCTTCCGATCCCGACTCATGGTCGGCACGGGCAAGTATCAGACTTTTACAGAGATGCGTGACGCCATCGAAGCCTCCGGTGCACAAATCGTCACCGTCGCCGTCAGGCGAGTCAATTTGGATGAGCGCGAGGAGTCGCTTTTGTCCTATATCGACCTAGACAAGTATTTTCTGCTCCCCAATACAGCCGGCTGCCACACCGCTGAAGAAGCCGTCCGCACCGCGCGACTGGCGCGGGCAGCAGGGTTGTCCAACTGGGTGAAACTCGAGGTGATTCCCGACGATGGGACGCTTTTGCCCGACCCTGTCGCGACGGTGGAGGCAGCAGAGATACTCGTCAAGGAAGGATTTGTGGTCCTGCCGTACACGACAGACGACCACACCGTCGCTTTGCGCCTGCTCGACGTCGGCTGCGCGACGGTCATGCCATTTGGATCCGCCATCGGGACCGGCCAGGGACTCCCGAATCCCGAGCGCCTGCGGCGAATTGTCGAACTCGTTCAGGGGCGGGTCCCGGTCGTGATCGACGCAGGCATCGGCGCCCCCTCTGACGCGTCGTTGGCCATGGAACTTGGTGCAGACGCGGTACTCGTCAACACCGCCATAGCGAAGGCGGCTCAACCGGTGCAGATGGCCCGCGCGATGGCGCTCGGCGTAGAGGCAGGCCGCCTCTGCTATCTCTCCGGTCGCATCCCGCGCACGGAAGTCGCATCGCCAAGCAGCCCGGAGGCGGGGCTCATCGCGGCAGGAAGCACCCCTGCCACCACGAAGTCCTAGGTTCACAGAGCAAAGAATTGGAATCGTCGATGTTCGGAGGGCTACCTTCGTACTCTGAAACGAGCCTGTTGTTCAACATCGAGATGAATGATATGGTAAATAGGACAGTACAATCTTACAAAACGGGAGCTCGGCAAACCGGGCTGAGAGGGCGAATGTGGTCGTCGACCGTAAACCTGATCTGGGTAATGCCAGCGTAGGGATTCGTTGCACACAAGCTTATTTCGTCGTGCAGAGACCGCCGCGGTTCACATCCGGCGGTCTTTTTTGGTCGTTTCCCCCGCCGCAGCCGGTTCCCCAAACCGAAGGAGGCAAATCATGTCCGACATCGAATTTTTTCCGAATAGTCAAAAGGTATACGTCGAGGGTTCCCGTCCCGACATCCGCGTACCCATGCGGGAAATCACCCTGTCCCCGACGAGTGGACGATTTGAAAATCAGGTAAACCGTCCAGTTCGCGTCTACGACACGAGCGGGATCTATACCGACGCCAAGGCCGCCACCGACGTGCAAACCGGCTTGCCGCCGATTCGTCGCAACTGGATCCTCGAACGAGGAGATGTCGAGGTCTACGAGGGGCGTGAAGTTCGCCCGATGGATAACGGATGGAAGGGCCTTGCTCCTGCGACGGCGGAAGTATTTCCAGGGCTCGACCGCAAACCGCTTCGAGCCAAACCAGGCAGAAATGTGACGCAGATGCACTACGCGCGCCAAGGTGTCATCACGCCGGAGATGGAATTCATCGCCATTCGCGAGGGGATGCAACCCGAGTTCGTGCGCGACGAAGTGGCCGCGGGCCGCGCCATCATCCCCTGCAACATCAACCACCCTGAGAGTGAACCGATGATCATCGGCCGCAATTTCCACGTGAAGATCAACGCGAACATCGGCAACTCCGCTGTCGCCTCCTCGATTGAAGCGGAAGTCGACAAGATGAGGTGGGCGACACTCTGGGGCGCCGACACGGTCATGGACTTGTCGACGGGGAAACACATCCACACTACCCGCGAGTGGGTCATCCGAAACTCGCCGGTCCCAATTGGCACCGTCCCCATCTATCAGGCCTTGGAGAAGGTCGGCGGGGAGGCGTCCGCACTGACCTGGGAAATCTTTCGCGACACACTGATTGAACAGGCTGAACAAGGTGTCGATTACTTTACGATTCACGCAGGCGTACGACTTCGCTACATTCCCCTCACCGCGAGCCGAGTGACCGGCATCGTCTCACGTGGAGGCTCCATATTGGCGGCGTGGTGCTTGGCGCATCACGAGGAAAACTTCCTCTACACGCACTTTGAAGAGATCTGCGAGATCATGAAGGCCTACGACGTGGCGTTTTCACTCGGCGACGGGTTGCGCCCGGGCTCGATTGCCGACGCAAACGACGAAGCGCAGTTCGCGGAACTCGAAACATTGGGCGAGTTGACGAAAGTCGCCTGGCAGCACGACGTTCAAGTGATGATTGAGGGGCCAGGCCACGTGCCGATGCACAAGATCAAAGAAAACGTCGATCGCCAGATGGAAGTCTGCCAAGAGGCCCCCTTTTACACGCTCGGCCCACTGACCACCGATATTGCACCGGGTTATGACCACATCACGTCGGCAATCGGCGCTGCGATGATTGGATGGTTTGGCACCGCAATGCTGTGTTACGTGACGCCGAAGGAACACCTGGGACTGCCGAACAGGGACGACGTGAAGGAAGGTGTCGTCGCGTATAAGATCGCCGCGCACGCCGCCGACCTAGCAAAGGGACACCCAAATGCGCAGCAACGGGACGACGCCCTCTCCAAGGCGCGCTTCGAGTTTCGCTGGCGAGATCAATTCAATCTGTCGCTGGACCCACAGCGCGCGATTGCCTTCCACGATGAGACCTTACCTGCGGAACCCGCAAAAACCGCACACTTTTGCTCCATGTGCGGGCCGAAATTCTGCAGTATGAAAATTACCCAGGACATTCGGGAGTACGCGAAAGCGCGTGGCCTCGACGTCGAATCGTCCATCGCCGCCGGTATGGAACAGAAGGCAAAGGAGTTTCGTTCGTCAGGCGGTGAAGTGTATCAGAGCTAAAGCGCGACTCTAGGCACTCAAACAAAAAGAGGTGTCCATAGGCCATGTTTCATGCCTGGGACACCTCCTCGCACCACCGCTACGGAAACGGCCGACTCGGAAGCCGTTGCCAACTGCGATGGCAAGGGGTCAATCGCGTCGATCACGCCGAACGTTTCGCTATTTCGAAGTTGCGTAAAACGCCCGTGCGCTTGAGTGCATCGCCGATCCACTTCGGCAGCAGTCCGCCTAGCACTGCTCCGCTAATCATCGTGATGATGGTGTACAGGACGACGATAGAGGCCGTGTAGGTGTGTCCACCGTACTGGAAATACCATTGAACGCTAAATGCAATGCCCGCCAACGCACCGGAGAGCATCAATACTGACCAGTGATATTTGCGCCAGCCAAAGATCATAAACGCGATTTCCGCTCCAATCCCCTGAATCAAACCGGACAAGAGCCCACCTAGCCCCCAATTTCCGCCCAGGCCGAGTTCAATGATCGCGGCGACCAGCTCAGAGATAAGCGCCGCTCCTGGGCGCCGAACGATGTAGGGGATGAGCCCTGCGGCCAGCCACCAGAGTCCATTGATGACGCCCTGCCCCGGAACCCAAGCGATGCTGATGAGGGGTGAAACCACGTCCCAAATCCTGTAGATCCCCCCGCACACCACCGAGAGAATGACCATTGCAACGATTTCTCGCAACTTCCACATGATAAGACCTCCCTGATAATCCGTATGAACACTGCCGCTGAACGCAAAAAACCCCGTCCAACGTTGTATGAAAACGTGACGAGGTCCACTAAGTCGACGGCACTTCCCCACGCTGGTATTACCCAGATCGGGTGCAAGGGTTAGCTTCACCTGCTTCTCAGCCTTATCGGCACCCCTAGCGCCTCTCACGATATTTTGTTCACTGACGACTAGTTTACTGATTCCATTGTACACGTCAATTGGGCGAGCAACTGTCGTACAGGGGATGCACGCTAAAACGGATCGCTCCGGTGCACAGGAGATCCCGAGTTTAGCAGGTAAATGTGCGTGAAAAAGGCGGGCTGCACGACATGCGCACAGCCCGCCTAAAAACCAACTTCAATTGTCTTTCGTCAAATACGCCTCGCGAATGACCTTGGGTCCAAACGGCCATTCCTGCTTGCGGCGCGCCCAGAACAAAAATACTACGAATCCGATAAGGGTCCAAACGATGGCCAAGCGAATGGCGTGCCAGCCGGAAGAGTAGAACACGTACGCCCATCCGATGAAGGCCAAGATGTTTGGCAACGGATACAGCCACTGACGAAACGGCCGTTTCAAGTTCGGCTGCCGTTTCCTTAGAATGGACAGCGCGACAATCTGACCGATGAACTGCACGACGACCGACATCGCCATCAACGCGTTGATGATCTCCGACAGGTTGAAGAAGCAGCAGATGGCCATGATGCCACCCATCACGAGCAAGGAAATGTGCGGGAACTTCAATTTCGGATGCAATTTGGCAAATGGTTTAAAGAACAAGCCATCGACCGCTGCGTTGTACGGGAGCCGCGAAGCACCGAGCAAGCCGGTGTAGAAGGACGCAAAGCATGTCCAGATGATGAGTATCGTGATGATCACCGCACCAGGGCGCCCCCAGACCATCTGCATCAACAGCGTTCCTACATTTTGACTCTTCATGGCCGTCTGCCACGGTACCGTACCGATAATTCCAAGATTCATAACTAGGTCGATAATCGCCACAAAGACAATCGACAGAATCACCGCACGCGGGATGGTTTTCCCTGGGTTTTTCACTTCGTCCCCCAGATAACTTACGGTGTAATACCCCATATAGTCGTAAATCGAAATTAACATGCCTCCGCCAAGCCCAAGGAGGAATTTCGACGGCGCAAACGCGTTGTGTGGAAAAGAGAACGCCACATGTGGGTTAAAGTGCGAAATACCTGCAATGATCACGAGCAGCACCGTAAGAATCATTCCACCCCACAGCACGGTCGTCATCTTCGCGATAGAATGAATGCGACGATAAAGCAAGGCAACCGTGAGGATGGTGATACCCACAGACACGAGCTTTGCATCCAATGCGGTCATACTCGGCCAGAAATACACAAGGTAGTCGGATAAACCGATCACGCCCGTCGACATGATCATCGGAGTCGCAATGAGCGTCGACCAGATAAATAGGAAGGGTACGAGCTTCCCAGTACTGTACTGAAAGGCTTCTCGCAGATAGACATACGTACCGCCTTCTCCGGGCATCGCAGACCCCAATTCACTCCACACTAGCCCGTCGAGCATCGCCAATAGTGCGCCGACAATCCAGCCGAACATCGCCTGTGGCCCGCCCATGGCAGACAAGATCACAGGGATTGTAATGAAAGGACCTGCCCCCATCATTTGCGACATATTCGTCGCAGTCGCCTGCAGCAGCCCAATTCCACGAACAAAACCGTGCTGATTGGTTTGAGCCATTTGTTTCTCCCCCTAACTTAAAACAACCGCTTACATAAATGGTCGGATGATTTTATTACGCGGACCGCCCTCAGCGGTCCAAGGCCAGGTTATTGGTTTCGATCAGCACCGTTGCGGCCGCACCAAGTGCTCCGGCATCTTCACCTAGACTCGCTGGGACGATATCGACAGGTATCGGAATTAACTCCTTCACGCGTGACCGGATCCGCGACATGAACAGCGCTCCTGATTGAGCCACGCCACCGCCGACGATCACGACGCCTGGATTTAAGAGCGCGACGATGTTCACAATCGCTGCGGCAGTGTACTTCGCCATGGAATCGACGACCTCAAGTGCTAACGGGTCGGATTTTGCCGCGGCTTCGAACACTCGCTCAGAAGTGACCTCCACGCCGTGCAGGATCGAATGCGGATACGACTGCAGCAACGCTTTCGCCTGACTTGCGACGCCGCTTCCAGAAGCCAATTTGTCGAGCGCGCCGAACTCGTCCGACGTCGATGTCTCGTCGGTCAGCGGATCGACTGCAAAATAGCCTATCTCGCCTGCATAGTTGTGCGCTCCGCGATGTATGGAACCGTTGATGATAATGCCAGCGCCAATACCGGTCCCGATGGTAATCAGCACAACGTCCCGGCAGCGCGATCCCTCGCCTTTCCATTTCTCACCAACTGCCGCCATATTCACGTCGTTGTCGACGAAGATGGGACCTGGCGACAATTCCTGCAGCGCTTGCTTTACATTCACCTCGGTCCACTGAAGAGCCGGAGCCGCGATGACGACGCCTGACTCATAATCGGTGAGTCCTGGCGCTCCTATGCCCACCCCGACGATTTTGCCTCGGTCAATGCCGGAATTCGCGATAAATTCATCTGCCTCGGCTCGAATGTGCTCCAAGACATCGGAACGATTTGCACGAGTGGAGACCTTTTTGCGCGCGACGACGCGACCCGTCAGATCCGACAGCAATAGGATGGTCTTTGTTCCGCCGATATCAATGCCCAAGGCGTATTTCGCATCAGGCACAAACCTCAGCTGCACGGAAGGCCGTCCACCCCTACGCGTGGATCCCCCTACGCCACCTTCCTCGACAAGCCCTTCACTAAGGAGTTGATCTACAATTTCTGAAGTCGCCGACCGGCTAAGTCCTAACTCCCTGGCAATGTGTGCTCGAGAGACAGGTTCGTGCACTCGGACGAACTCCAACACACTTGAGCGATTCACATCGCGGACAAAAGCAGTGGTTGTCATTTCATCACCCCAAACTCGTTTGTTCGTACTGAGAACAAACAAACAAGTCACACTATACCATCTCGCAGTGCTCATGTAAACGATTTCTCGCTCACCTTTTTTTGGGTTTGTGGAAGTGATCACCGACATCGCGCTCGGGAGATGACCCTCTCCGAATTGGAAAGACCAAGACGGAGATACTGAAAATATGGCCAAGATATTTCTCAAGACACTGATTCAATCCATCATCCGTCACAATATCGGATATCTAGCGGCAGTCATATCCTACTTCGCCTTTACGTCGATGATTCCCGTCGCGTTACTGCTGATCTACGGAACATCCCTGTTCATCAGTGGCACGAAGGTGGAACATTTCTTCGACCAGCTTCTCCAGTCATACATCCCATCGATGCCAAACGGCGAGGGGGTCGTGTCCACGACGATTCATCGCCTGTCCACCCTGCGACCCGTGATTGGAGTGATTGGCTTCGCTAGTTTGCTGTGGGGTTCCATCGGAGGGTTCACGTCGCTGCAACAGACCTTGGACACCATCTGTGAAACGCGCCATCGGAGGTCGTTTATCAAACAGTACGTCGTCGGATTTGGCATGCTTGGCCTCTTGATGGCCCTGATTTTTGGATCCCTGCTGGTGACGACTATTTCTCCCGAACTGGTCTCTGCGTTAGGACATCTCCAACCCACCATGTGGGTACCACTCGCCCACGCGAGTTCACGCATTCTGTTTGCCGTCACGTTGTTCGCTACGTGTTATTTCGCGTACCGCTTCTTGCCGTCGAATCCGCTCCCACACACGACACTGCTCATCGGAGCTGCGGTGTCCACCGCCTGCATTTACATCAGCCGCGAGCTGTTTGTCGTCTACACACACCACCTTGGCAACTACGAACTGGTCTATGGTGCCTTGACGTACATCATGTTGTTCTCATTCTGGATTTACATCGCGAGTATCATCTTCTTATTTGGCATGGAAATGGCCCTGGCGATGTACAAAGTAATGCAACAGCGCAGGGAGACGGCGTAGAATCGCAACGTTCGCTCATTGACACAGCGCCACATTCGCAGCAGACGGGAGAACAGTGCGAGGGTATGGCTCCCTTGTCGACCTTATCTCCCGTGATTCGTCCATAATTTTTTCTGCAACCACACAGACACCCCTACGCCGAGCGCGTCGATGACCATGTCGTACAGGCGACCGTCGCGTCCGAACCCCAATTGAAATAGCTCCGACGCAATTCCAAGCGCGATGGCAATACAAGCAGATGGAGTAGACCGACGAATGAGGTTGAACAATAGCAGATCAAAAATCATAAATCCGCAAAAGTGTCCAATCTTCGAGATCAGGTACAGCGGTTGTAAGAAGTGAAAGTCGATCAGCAGCAGGTCTCGCCAATGTGGGCGACCCGTGAAATGAAAGTAACTGATATGGAAGTGGAATGGATCGACCGAGCACGTAAAATACGCCAACACACATGCCCAGACGATGACCCATACAAGGCGCAGAATAGAATTCACACCCTTACTCGAGAACTTCACACTCCACCCATCCTATCACATTTCTTAAAAGCTGCAGGCGAAGTTCCCGCATCGCCACGGCTCCCTTTCTACGCCAAAATGGTATGGAGTTTGCCGATTGGATGACACGAAGTCAGTGAGTCCCAAAGTATTCATGAAAGAGCCTCCAAATCCACTGTGAAAGTGGATTTGGAGGCTCTTTGTGCAGAAAATTTATGAAGTAGAGTGGGGCTCCGAATGTCACAAATTCACTGTTCGGCAATCCCCATCCTCACATATTCTAGTTCATGCGCTGATCAACCGCCGAAATGGCCGTTTTGATGACCATTTGTGACGTGATGGTCCCCGTGTTCAGCTTGGCCGCGCTGGTGGTCTCCACCCTTGTGGGCTGGCAATTTTCCCACCGGATGGGCGACATGAAAGGCGACAGTTTTGACCTTTTCTGCGGACTTCCAGGCATTGTCCTGTGCCTCTGCCTTTACCTTGCTCTCGCTACAGGGTTTTTTAGCCGTCGACGACGTGGACGGCGCACTCGCCTTGACACTCACCTGCCCCGCACCGCTCGTCGAGGACGTAGCCGCGGTACTACCGGTCGATGCTTGTGTTTGGCCCTGTGCTTGCGTGGATTTCTCGGCCTGCTGCTGTTGCATCGAGGCTAGCTTTTGCAGTTGCTCTGCAAGGTGTGCAAACTCCTTCGAGATGTTTTTCTCGAGTGACTGCTGTGCCTGCAGATTATGTACATGTTGCAAACCAGCAGCCAGCGCTAGCGCATTGTGTGGGAGGTTTCCAAGTATGGCGCTGGCCGAACTTGAATCAGATCCCGACTGAGCCGCGGTTGCACTAGCCAAGGCCGTCGACAGGGCGTCAACCGCCTCTTGTGTCTGGCCTTGTTGAACCAGCGAGTTGGCCTTGCTGATCTGTTCGTTTGCGAACTGTGCCAGTTGTTGTGCCTTGGTGATATTCTTAGTCTTTATAGCATCTTCGATTTGTTGGTAGATGGTCTTGATAAATTTCGAATAGTCGCTTGACAGTTGTTTAGATAGGTCTGTCTGGCTGGTTTTTGCACTCGTGGAACTGTTTGTCGTCCCGGTCGTTGTATTGTTGGTCGTCTCCGACGCCGCGGTACTGGTCGTATTCGTCGGTACTGATGTCACTGTAACTGTGCCGTCTGTTGCAGCCCAGACTGTACCGCCCGCCGCACTGACACCAAAGATGAGCGCACCTGCGATGAGACCTTTCGCAAACTTCTGCCTTTTCATATTCAACTGAAAACCCCTCTCTATTCTCTTCTTTTATGGCTTCGCGAAGTTGCTACAAGGTTCGACACCTGTGTCCACTTTCTGTCCGTCCATAAAAAAAGCGGCCAATGGATTGCATGAAATCCCCCCAGAGGAAGTCGTACTGCCGACAAAACTCGAGCTTGGCGAGTCGACAGGGCCAGTCTCGTGACTGGATGAGCCTCGCGTGCGCAATGACGAGGGCAACAATCATGTCGCATATTTGCACTACGCTCGTCACTAAATCACATTCATGATGAAGTGAGGATCATGCTACAGTTAAATCATGTCGTGAATTTATAGTCACATGGGAGGTTCGTCCATGATCAGAGTCGCTATGCTCAGTTTCTGGCACGTTCACGCGAAAGACTACGCGAGACAGGCAACCGAACACCCTGACACGGAAATCGTCGCCGTGTGGGATGAGATTCCAGAACGCGGTAAACAGGAGGCAGAGCGTCTGTCCGTTCCGTTCTATGCTTCCCTCGAGGAACTGCTCGCGCGCGATGACATCGATGCAGTCATCGTCGATACGCCAACCAATATCCACCCGGAGGTCATGATCCAGGCGGCACGCGCCAAAAAGCATATCTTTACGGAGAAGGTCCTCGCGCTGACGACAAAAGAGGCAACCAGTATCCTGTCGCACGTCGAGCAGGCGGGTGTGAAATTGACGGTGTCGCTGCCGCGATTGAATGACAATTATACGTTGGCTATCCAAGATATCATCGCACAAGGTGTGCTCGGAGAGTTGACGCAAGTGCGCGTGCGCCTTGCCCATAACGGCGCTACAGCCGCGTGGCTGCCCGACCACTTCTACGACCTTCAGGAATGCGGCGGCGGTGCTTTAACCGATCTCGGCTGTCACCCCATGTACTTAACACGCCTGTTCCTGGGCCTCCCAGACAGCGTCAGTGCGCATTACGGGTACGTCACGGGCAAGGAGGTCGAGGACAACGCCGTGGCCATTCTGCGCTACGACAATGGCGCGATCGGGATTGTCGAATCCGGCTTTGTGACCGGTTCCTCGCCGTTTAGCATCGAGTTGCACGGAACGAACGGATCCGCCTTGTACGGGCTCCCCGAACCGAAGCTGATGGTGCGGACGCCTGCGAGCGGATCGAAGGAATGGGAGGAATACCCGCTGTCCCCGAATCGCCGGTCCGCGTTCGAACAATGGGTAAGCCATATTCAGGAGAACACCACAGCCGACGAGAACATCGCGATGGCACTCGACTTGACGCGCTTGATCGAGGCATCCAATCTGTCTGTGCAGAACAACCATCCAGTACAGCTGGACGAACTGCCGATCTAAGGCGGAAAGGTAGGCGTCAACGGTGCAGCGCCAGGAGTCGTCGAGCACGCGGAATAGCCAGCGAGGAAACTCGGTTCCCTTTGCATTCAAAATTTTAGAAGAGAATCGCTTTGCCCTAGACAGGCTTGACCTGACCTTTTGTTGGGGAGGTTACGGATTCCGGGTGCTCCACTGCCACCTCGCGACGTTTCCGCCCGGAAAAACCGTGCCGTTGCACAAGCACTCTGAGTACGAGTTTCATTTCATCCCGCGTGGTAAAGGCCTCGTCGTCTTAAACGACGTGACGTATCCGCTGCACTCAGGCCACTTCTACTTGACCGGCCCGGATGTGCTTCACTATCAAGAGGCGGACGGTCACGAGTCGATGGATGAGCTCTGTCTGCACATCGATATCCAGAAGATTCGCGATGGCGCAGAGAATGCGGAGAACGCTGCGTGGGGAGCGGATTTGGAGGCGCAGGAGGCACAAGCGTGTGTGCAGGCCCTGAACGAATTGCCGTCGATCCCGGTTGTCGATCAATACAACGCCATGCAGTGGTTCAGCGTCGCGTATCGCGCTTGGCACGAGAACCAATACGGAGCGTATTCCATCATGAAACACGCCATCGTGCAAATCCTGTTGTGCTCCGTACAGAATCACACGCGGGACAGAGGGCCGTTTGATCTCCCTCACCGCGATATGAATACGTATCGCTATCAGTTGGCGACGCGGTTTGTCCAGGACAACTATACGCACCCGATCACGCTCGAAGACGTAGCCGAGAGATTGCATATCAGTCCCCGCCAATTACAGCGGATCTTCGCGCAACACGGCGGGCAAAAATTTCGCGAATACGTGGAGGACGTGCGCCTAAACAACGTCTGTGAAGCACTCGTCAGGGATGTGGGGAGCGTGGAGGAAATCGCCGCTGAGAGCGGCTTTTCGAGTGCCAGCTACCTGCACTACGTGTTTAAAAGGCGGTATGGTGTGACGCCGACACAGTTCAAGGAACAAGCTCTACAGTTCAATCACCGGCCTTCGCAGTAGATCCGTGTGCACACTAGGAGGAAGATGAATGAGTAAAGTTCTGAAAGTCGGCATTATTGGCAGTGGCGGCATCGCACAGGCCCACGCTCGTGCCTACAAGGCGATGGATGACGTCGAGATCGTTGCCGTGGCGGATATCGTCCCTGGAAAGGCAGCAGAATTTATCCATCGGCTCGGATTAGAAACCGCCACCCCGTTTGAAGATCACCGCCAGTTGCTCGAGCAACCGCTCGACGGGGTCAGCATCTGTACGCCAAACGCCTCGCACCATCGCACGGCAGTCGACGCCCTGCGTGCAGACAAACAGGTGCTGCTCGAAAAACCGATGTCGGTCACGCTGGACGAGGCAATCGACATGGTGTCGGTCTCCAAAGAAACCGGGAACATGCTGACCATTGGCTTTCAACCTCGATATGACCCGAACATGAAGACCTTGCAGCAGATCATTCAATCCGGACAACTAGGGAAGATCTATTACATTCAGACAGGCGGCGGGCGACGGCGCGGCATGCCGGGCGGCACGTTTATCCGCAAGGAGTTGGCCGGGGCGGGCGCCATGGCGGATATCGGCTGTTACTCGATTGACCTCGCGCTTCACGCCCTAGGCTATCCAAGGCCGCTGACCGTATCGGCATACACGTCCAACCACTTCGGCACCAACCCGACGTATCACCCGGATGCGTCCCACTTCGACGTCGAGGATTTCGGAGTCGCGATGGTCCGGTTTGAGGGAGATCTGGTCCTGAATTTCAAGATCTCGTGGGCCATGCACATGGATACACTTGGACCCACCCTCTTCTTAGGGACGGATGCCGGACTGAGGGTGACGCCCGCCGGGCAGGGCCCGTGGAGTGGCGTTTGGGATGGCGGAGTCGATTCTATCTCGCTCTTTCACGACGTGCTCGGACACCACACGGAGAGCCCAATTCCGCTTCGCAGCCACCAGGTCAACTTGTTTTATGAAAAGGTTCGGGATTTCGTGGTAGCGGTACAAGAGGGAAAACCTGCGCCAATTCCGTGCGATGAAATTCTTCGGAATCAGGCGATTATCGACGGCATCTTGCGCTCCGCTGAACTGCGGCGAGAAGTGACCATCGAACTCCCCAACTGATCGGCCTTTACGATGGTTCCAGCTCGGAATCTGCCGCATCGTCACCTGCTCACAAGCAGGCGGCGGTGCGGCTTTTTGTTTCTCGTTGAGGTAGTTGAACTGACGACCAAAAAAAGTCCTATTTTGGTGGCTGAGACCGGGGGTATTCGGCGATTTTATGAAACTAGTGAAGGTGTTTCCAACACCGATTTCTGCCATGACCCTCAAAAAACACTCAAAGTGGTCAGTATGTATATTTGTGGCGAATGACCATGAAGGCTGTCGAACAAGAAGGGAGGATTGGTTGTGAATTACAGACTACCACCCCCGCGAACCCTGCTAGAGGGGGGCCTCAATGCGCGGGTTTAGCACGAAGATCTGGTTACCGGCGACGTGTTTCGTAATTCTTCTAGGCCCAGCTGCATTTGCCTACAAGAAATTCGTTCAACGGGACACATCCACCACAGTCCTATCCCAGACTCCGCCCAAGATCACGTCACCGCTGACCTTCAGCGACGATTTTGACGAAAGTCTGCGGGCACACACCTGGCATACGTTCAATCAAGCATGGCCGTATGGTGGACAACTTCAATCCTACTCGGCGAAAAATGTCTATGTGAAAAACGGAAACCTAGTGATCGAGACGGACAAGGCATCGCTGGATGGTAAAGACTATGTGTCCGGCCGGCTGGACACGAAGAACTCGTTCCAATTTACATACGGAACCGTGGAAATCCGCGCTAAAATGCCCTCCGGACAGGGCTTATTTCCAGCCCTCTGGCTGAAACCAGTCAATCGTCCCGTCTATCCCGAGATCGATGTACTCGAGTTCGTGGGCTCCAAGCCTCACGATGCATACGTGGCCTTCCATGGCGCCGCACACGGTGCGGGAGAGAACGTCGGGACCATGATGCGAATGCCGTACGACCTCTCGCAAGGATTCCACACGTACGAGCTCGTTTGGAAGCCGAATTCACTGTCCTGGTACATCGACGGAACCGAGATCTATCAAATCACGAAACACGTGCCTGACGAGCCGATGTACCTCACCATCAACACGGCAGTCGGCGGTCCGATGGCGAGATCTCCATCTTCACAGACGAAGTTCCCAACCTTCATGGACGTAGATTACGTCCATGTCTATTCGAGCCATTAGACGAACTCAAAGGAGCTCACGATGATACAAACAACCAACGACTCTGTAGGGTTACAGCGACAAAAGAGCGAGTCTTTCGTTGCACGTCTATTCGTAATCTTCTTATTTTTGGCATTTGTATCTTCGATGCTCTACGTGAATTCGAAGGCGCATGGCCGGTTAGACTTTATGCTCGGCATTTACGGGTCGGTCATGGTCACCTATCTGTTAGGAAAGATGATCCTCTCGTTTTTTTACAAACCATTTAGAGGTACTCCCCCTGACGTAAAGGTCACCGTCATCGTCCCGTCGTACAACGAGAAAGCCGAAGCCGCTGTCAGTACCGTGGAGAGTCTCTTGAAGCAAACGTACCCCATCCACGAGATCTTCTTTATCGACGACGGCAGTCAAGATCTCTCTGCATACCATGCGGTTCAACTGCTGAAGGAAGCGTGCGAGGCAGAGCATCTTCACGTACACCGATACAGTGACAACCGCGGCAAGCGGCACGCACAAATATACGGATTTGAGCGCGCCACAGGCGACATCATCTTCACCACCGACTCGGACGGTTACATCTACCCGAATGCCGTCGAAGAGATGCTGATACCGTTCAACGACGAGATGACCATGGCCGTCACCGGGCACATCAATGCGCGCAACCGTAAGGAATCCTGGCTTACTCGACTGCTCGATATGCGCTATGACAACGCCTTTCGGGTAGAGCGCGCCGCTCAGTCCGTGACGGGAAATGTCCTCGTCTGTTCCGGGCCAATCAGCTGTTATCGCAAGCAGGTGATTCTCGATAACCTCGAACGGTATCGGAATCAAACGTTTCTCGGCGAGCCCGTTCAGTTCGGCGATGACCGATGTCTGACGAACTACGCCATCGAGCGCGGCAAGACGGTTTATCAACAGATGGCGGTGTGTTTGACCGACGTTCCGCCCACGCTGAGACAGTTTGTGAAACAACAGATTCGCTGGAATAAGTCCTTTTTCCGGGAAAGCCTGCTCGCCTTTAAGTTAGGGCTGAAAAAGCCCAAGGTACTCGTGTGGGTCCTCTTCGAAATGCTCTTGTGGATCACGTTTGGAATTGCACTCTTCGCAGGCATCATCTTGAAAGCACACACGATAGGATACGTGTTACTCGGTTACTATGGCGCCTATGTATGTTTGTCTGCCTATGCTCGAAACGTGTACTACATTCTCAAGCGTCCATGGGTGTTCATTCTTGCGCCCATCTACGGAATGGTTCATCTAGGCCTGCTGTTTCCACTGCGGCTGTACGCCCTTTTGACTTTGCGAGTGACTGGCTGGGGAACCCGATAAATCGAACATGGAGTGATGAGAGATGGCCATTTCTATTCATGACACGAATGCAATCGCAGACTTGTTACGCTACAAGATTCGCGCCAAGAACGCTACCGTAGCCATTGTCGGACTCGGATACGTCGGTCTGCCCAATGCCGTGGCAAAGGCAAAAGAAGGGTATCAGGTGATTGGACTCGACCTGTCCGCCGATAAAGTGGCCGCCATTTTAGAGGGTCGAAGCTACATCGAAGACGTGGATTCCGAGTTGCTCTCAGAACTGGTGGAAAAGAAACGGCTCACGGCGTCGAATCACCCCCGCTGCCTGGCGAGTGCGGACGTCATCGTCATTTGCGTGCCAACGCCGATTAACGAATACAAGCAACCGGACTTGCGCTTTGTCGAGAGCGCGTGCGCAGAGGTCGCCCGCCACATTCAAGAAGGGGCGCTGGTCGTCCTGGAAAGCACCACATATCCAGGTACCACCGAGGAAATCCTCGTCCCGATGCTCGAAGAGAAAGGGTTTCGCGTCGGGGAAAACGTATTTGTCGCGTATTCTCCAGAGCGGATCGACCCAGCGAACAAGGAATACGGGGTCGAAAACACCCCCACCGTCGTCGGCGGCGTGACACAGACCTGTGGCGAGTTGGCCCGCTTGTACTTTGGGCAAAACGCCGTCCAGGTGTCATCGCCAAAAGTGGCAGAGATGGCCAAGATTTACGAAAACTCATTCCGCTACGTCAACATCGGGTTCGCAAACGAGATGGCCCTCTTGTGCCGCGATATGGACATCGACATTTGGGAAGTCATAAACGCTGCAAGTACAAAGCCGTTTGGCTTCATGCCATTCTACCCAAGCAGCGGCGTCGGAGGGCACTGTATTCCTGTCGATCCCTATTATTTGAGCTGGAAAGTCCGATCACTCAACCTGCAGAGTCGGATGATCGAGACGGCGGGAGATATCAACTGCCGCATGCCACAGTACACCTGCCGGCGGATCCTCGAAGTATTCAACAGTATGAAACTTCCCGTGGAGGGACGCCGGATCTTCATTGTCGGCGTCGCCTATAAGAAAGACGTGAGCGACGTGCGGGAATCGCCTGCACTCGACCTTATCGAGGGGCTTAGACAACTCGGCGCGCGCATCCAGATCTGGGACAACCATATCAAGAAAGTTCACGTGAACGGACGCGACTACTATTCTGTCACGCACAATGTCGAAGAGGCGATTCGTGAAGCCGACATGGTCGTCATTGCGACGGACCACTCGGATATCGACTACACCATCATCGGGGAAAACGCCAAGATCATCTTCGATACAAAAAATGTGAAAGATGAGCTCGGCGACATATCTGGCACTTATATTCGACTGTAAGATTGAAAGGATGCGTTAAACCAACTAGCTTGGCCGTCAACCAAACAAGGGCCGAAAGTGATGTAACTCACTTTCGGCCCTTGTTTCATAGGTGAACGGCGAACCGCAAACGCCTGTCTCTGCGCCGTGCGCCGTTCCGACACTGCACGAGGAGCGCTCCCCGCCTCAATGCAGCATAAACGCCGCCGTTTCGTCGTAGACCTGACGCTCTGCCGGATTCGCGGACTGTTCCGCGTCGAGCAATAGCTTAGATCCGTCGTAATACGCGTGTGACACGTTGTTCGAACCAAATCCGTCGTTGCTAAGCTCATTGAGAAACGTCTGATAGAGCGACTCTGTCGTCGCGTCGAGCGCAGTGAGTTCAACCTCGATGCCCATGCCGTTGTGTGTGGCAATTTTCTCCGCGTTGCTGATGCGGTTGATGTTTGCACCAGCACCTTGTTCGATATAGTTCGGTTGCAACCACGCGGTGTCAAGGCCCAAGGTCTGCCACTGGGAAGTGCCGTTCGCGCCATAAAACGGGATCCAGAACAGCGGTAAGCCATTGCTGTGAGCCAACATCTGTGCCTGCTCAAAGATCTGTTGCTCGCCGGGGAGACCCGGATTGAACTGCTCGTGGTCCCAATACAGGCCAACCAGCTCCAAGTTCTGATAGTTGGCGGATCTCCACTCATTGAGCAGCGTGTTGACATACCAGCTCATCGCCGCATCTCTCGCGTTCAAAGCGTCCGGGTCGGCCGCCGTACCATCGAAGTCGAGCAGTTGCCCGTCGACCGACCCGAAATTGACTGCCCCATACGGAAAATACGGTATGGACAAGACGACCTTCTCTTTGTAGCCGGGCCTGTTGAGAGACTCGTTCGCCAACGCAACGGCCCCGTTCAGTGCGCTCAGTTGCTGACCCGGTTGAAACAAGTCGTTTAAGTACGCCGTCCAACCGTCGACAGTGTCAGGGACGTTGGCATACGGGGAGAACAACATCGTGTCAAACAAGGGCGCGACTGCTTGTCCCGAGGGATTGATGTATTCCAGCATCGGCACAAAATCCCCTTCGGACCACGTTCCAAGTGGGCCGTAGCTCCCGGTCGGCACGAGCAGCATATTGGCAATCCCGTGCGCGTTGAGGGCGTTCGGCGTCAACGCCCCGACCGACGTCGACTGCGCTGGCACCACGAGGGACGTTGGCAGCGCGCCCACAGATGTGGTACTTCCCGCGATATCCAACCCCCGCGCAAAGACAAACAGGTTGACCGGGAACGACAGGCGAATCTCGTCCGTTTCTATACCGGCGCTGCTGTTGAACTGAAAGACCTGCGTCGTGTTTGTATCATCGCTCTCTGGAATACTGGTAGGTTGCGTTGCGAGCGAGTACCACTGACCGTTCGAGTAGGCTTCAAATTGCACGTCGCTCGGATAATAGATCCCTTGTGCCGCGTTTTGCTCCATCGTGATCTCGACGTGCTGAACATCTACCGGGTTCGGAAACTGAATCGTGACGTCGCGCCCGCCTTGATGACAAAATCCGGTCCAATTGAAGTCATCGGTGAGCGCATAGTGCTGATACTTTTGTTCATCCTCTTCAAAGACAGAATCAGCCAACCCGGTCACCGTCGTCGAAACGGTGCCAAGGTTCGTCAAGTCTTGCTGGGTCGCTGCCGGATCGACCGCGTCCGCCAATACGCGAGGCATCGCCGGTACCATCCCTAGGGCGACGAACGTCAGCGTCGTCATAAGCCACATCAGATGTCGCTTGTCCATAGTTCCTCCTAGATCTGTCTACACGAGTCTTATGTTAAAGAACCAGGTTGGAACGAGTTTGAGATTGCACTCGTGATTGCCCCATACTGACTCTGCTCGGACTTCGGGTATTGAATCTGGAGTTCGTACAGGTTGGTGCCCCCCACGAATACTTTCTCATAGACGATGTTCGACCCTTCGTAGCCTGAGACCACACACCAGTTCGATCCGCTTTGTTGATACGTCACCTGCTCGTTGGCTGTGAGACTCGCCGCGACACTCTTCACGGTTTCGTGTTGGACGTTGTATTGGCCAAACGCCCGGACGGTCACCGAATTGTTATCCGTCGACCAACCCTGTCCGTCGCCGTCTTCCGGCGCTGGCCCCTTTTGATAGGCGGCAGGCACGCTCAGTGAAAACCCAAAACGGGGGTTTGTGTAGTTCACGTAGTCGACGCTGGAGCTGTTCGAGCCACTGGTCGTCGGATTGTCGCTGGAACCCGTCGTCGAATTTTGGTCTGTGTTCGACGCTGACCCCGTGCCATTCGCGTCGTTCGACGCGGCCGTATTCGCCGTATCGTTGTTTACACTGGAAGTCGTATTCGCCGACGTATTCGCCGTGCTCTCTGACGCACTTGGAGTTGTCGCTTGCTCCCCACAACCTGTCGCGACAAGTAGACTCAGCGCAACGCCAGAGACTAACCATTTATAGTTCGATTTCAATGTATTTACCCCCTCAACAATTCAGAGCGCCGTGAACTGACTCTTTGCCGGGAAAAGGTACGTGTTGATGCGCCCCCTTCCGCGAATGGCTTACTGCTGCGCCGTCAAACTTGCCACCTGCGACGAAATGTAGCCGGTCAGCGGAGTACCTCCGCTACTCGAATCGTAGGCCTGTGTACTCACTTGAATTTGATAGAATCCATTGGTTGCACTGGCCGACTGTGCGACGACGAAATCGCCGTTGTGCAGCGTCGCAATCTGCTGTGTCTCGTCACTGGAACTGTACACGGGGATGGACGTGCTGGTGCTCGTTTGATTCCGCACTGTGACACGGTATACGTTAGTAAACTTCACGTATTGAGAGTCAACCCAACCTCGGTTTGCGACGTGATACCAAGGCACCACGTAGGGACCTGCCATCCCCTGCTCGATTTCATCGATTTGAACAGACTGCCCTGTAGGTATCGTCGGAGCGGAACCTGTGTATATGTAAGTGGTCCACATCGAATAGCTCCAGACGCCGTCCTGTTTCAATCCGTGCTTGGCCTCAAACTCTTTCACGGCAGCCGCAGTGGCAGGCCCATACTGTCCATCGACCGTCAGCTTCGCGCCAATCTGTGCGTTCAAGTACCTCTGAACCTCCGTTACGTCCTCGCCGGAACTCCCATTTTGGAGAGTAGCGAAGTACATATCGGAGATCCCAGCGCTCGTGCTCGGGTAATACGGCACGCCGCCGTAATACGCATTGGATGCGGTGGTGCCAGTGGCGCCGTTGAGATTATACGCCGGCTCGACATTGCTCTTTGGCTGCGGCACGGATGTGCTAGAAGGGTACTGTGTGTAATCACTGACACTCGATCCGCTGGAGGTAGCGAGCTCGTTCATCAGTGTCGCGATGCTGTTCGCCCAATTGGGGTCCGTCGCGTAGTTTACGTTCATGCCGTTGAGTGTTGGCGACACGTATTCGCTGCCACCTGGGTTCAAATAATTGTTTCGAACTTCCCACGCCTGAAATTGAATCGCGTAGGCGTCGCTCGGGAACATTCCTGCGTCGTCGCCCGGGTTTGCATCGTATGCGCCATACCCGAACAGGTTGTTCTTCGCCAGTGCAATCTGACTCTTTCCCCACGCGCTCTCTAAAATTGCGTGCGAGACGAGATAGTTTGCATCCACGCCATACGTGTTCTGGGCATTGATAAACGATTGGCCCAAACCTGTCATTGGCGAGCCGTTCTTGCTCAAGAACGTATTGATGCTGTTCGCATTGATAGAGCTTGGTGCGGAATAGCGCAGGTCTACATTACTGAACGATCGGCCATTTACCGCCGATAGAATCGCGCCCCACGTCTCTGGTCCGACGATACCGTCCACTGTGAGGCCATGCGCGCGCTGAAATGTTTCGACGCCGCTGCGTGTCATAGGACCAAAATCCCCGTCTACCGAGCCGACGGAATAACCTAGAGAGTTTAAGTCCTTTTGCAGGGTCACGACGGCTGAGCCGGTCGACCCGGTCTGGACGGTGGGTTCCGTCGTTTGCGCGTATGCTACGATGGGCGTCGCGACGGATAAAAGCATGGGGAATGTGCTGACAACGAGAAAACGCCTAAACTTCATTGTAAACCTCCAAGATGATGGGAATTGCCCAAGATGAATGAGAGTTGTCAACGGGGGTTGGCTAGATTTCCTTTACATTCTAGCAGAATAGAGTAGATAGATTTAATTCCCATTGAATTGTCGATGATCTGTTGAAGTTATCGGCGTAGCGATGGCCTAATTTGTATCATTTTTCAATGCTCCACCAGTACAGTAGCGATCGCTAGAATAAGAATTCTATCAAGGGGAAGATCAGATGAGCGCACGTAAAGGAATTGTCGTTTGTGGCTTGACCATTGGGTTGCTCGCTCTCACTACCGCGTGTGGAACGCAATCCGCCGCTGGCGCGGCCAACTCCGCGGCGAGCAGCAATCAAACGGGCCAAGCATGGAGCACCAGTGGCCACGGGAACTTCAAAGGCGGATATGGCATGGGGATGGGGATGGCAGACAACGCGAACGTGGCCAAGATCCTAGGGATATCGACCACGACCCTGCAAAACGATTTGAAGGCGAATAAATCCATAGCTCAAATCGCCTCGAGCAAGGGGATCAGCGAGGCTACGTTAACCAAAGACCTCGAGGCAAGTTTCAAAAAACAGATGGATAGCCTCGTCAAGAGCGGCAAGATAAGCTCCAGCCAGGAACAACAGATGATCAGTCGCTACGACTCCACCATCAAAACCACGATTGAACGAAAAGGACTGCCACAGCGCCCCCCACACGCTGGGAACTGGGGCAATCGAACAGCGAACGGCTCTGCGACAAACTAGCCTCGATGCTTGGGCAACCCGTCAGGGTTGCCCTTTTTGTACGCATCTCGCGCACTCCCCACACGTGCAGACTTTTACGCCTCCCCATCTCGTTCTCGCGCTGCCGCGTCCTCAAACACGAAAGCGGGCGATTTCGTCGGATGCCTCAGACAGCCGACAAAATCGCCCTGTGCAACAAATACAACACGAACCTCTGTGGTAAACCAACCAGATTAGAGGTGAGTTGAGATTGATCTTAAACCAATATGCTTGAAAAAAGATTGAGAAAGGGACAAATCGTCACCGATTTGCCCCTTTGCAAAGAAGTCGTGTTACTCGAACCGCAACGCGTCAATCGGTTTGAGATTCGCCGCTTTGCGCGCCGGATACACGCCAAAGACAATGCCGATGGCGATGGAAAAAACCACGGCCAAGGCGATGGCGTCCACCGAGAGCAGGTTGCCCGTCTTCATCAGCCTCGCGACGACTTCGGCACCCGTGCCCGCCACGAGTAGCCCGATGATCGCCCCCGCCAAGCTCAACGTCAAGGACTCCAAGAGGAACTGCGTCGAAATACTGCTCTTGCGAGCACCAATCGCCTTGCGTATGCCGATTTCGCGCGTGCGCTCAGTAACGGACACCAGCATGATGTTCATGATGCCGATACCCCCGACCAACAGCGAGATGGCCGAGATGCCGTCGAGCAGCATCGTCAACACCTTGGTGACGCCACTGAGCGTACTCAAGATGGTGGCCTGGTTCTGAATCGTAAAGTCGTCGGCGGTGCTTGCCGAAAGCTGGTGCTGCACGCGCAACGTGGACTCAATCTCGAGCTGTGCCTGATCCATCACCTGCGCCGAACTGGCAGAAGCGAGAATTTGGTTCACGCTGTCCGATCCGGTCAGGAGGTTCACAGCCGTCGTGATTGGGATGGCAATCGCGTCGTCCTGGTTGGTGAATCCACTCGTGCCTTGACTCGCCGCCACGCCAATCACGGTAAACGGTATCCCCTGAATTTCAATCGTCTGCCCAATCGGGTTGGTGCCTGTACCCGAGAACAGCGTCTGTTCGACTTGGCTGCCTAACACCGCCACGTTTGCCGCAGAGTTCACTTCCTCCTGCAGGAAAAAGCGGCCTTCTGCCATCGTCAGGTTTTTAATCTGAGGGTACTGCTCGTTGGTCCCCTCGATGGCGGTATTCGTGTTGTTCGCGCCGTACACCACCTGTGCCGTGTGCGAAACGAGCGGTGCCACGTACTCGACGTCAGGGTCCTGCTGTTGAATCGCCGTGGCGTCGGTTGTGGTCAGGGTCGAGGCGCTGCCAAATCCCTGACTGACCCCACCCGAACTCGTCGAACCCGGCATAATCGTGAGCACGTTCGACCCGAGGCCCTCGACCTGCTTCGTGATATTATCCTTTGCGCCCATGCCAATGGCCGAACTTAAGACGACGGCCATGACGCCGATAATAATGCCGAGCATGGTGAGGAAGGAGCGCATCTTATTGGAACGAATGCTCCGCCAAGACACACGCAGGATTTCAATCCACATGATGCGACACCGCCTCTTTGCGCTCGTTTTGCGTATCGGATTCGACCCGTCCATCGCGGAATCGAACAATCCGCTTCGCCCGGCGCCCCACTTCATCCTCGTGCGTCACGATGACGATGGTATTGCCCTGGGCATGAAGCTCCTCGAACAACGTCAAAATTTCCTCTGTCGTGTGACTGTCCAACGCACCGGTGGGTTCGTCCGCCAGGAGAAGAACAGGGTTGTTCACGAGTGCTCGCGCGATGGACACGCGCTGTTGCTGGCCGCCCGAGAGCTCATTCGGTCGATTGTGCATGCGGTCGGCAAGGCCGACCCTCGCGAGCGCCTCCATCGCCCGTTGCCGTCGTGCACGCGCAGGAACCCCCGCATACATCATCGGCAGCTCCACGTTCTCGAGCGCAGTGGTCTTCGGCAGCAGGTTAAAACTCTGAAAGACAAATCCGATTTTTCGATTGCGCAAGTCCGCAAGTTGGTCTTCAGAGAGAGAGGAAACGCTAAATCCGTCGATCACGTACTGTCCAGACGTGGGCAGATCTAGGCAGCCAATCATGTTCATCGCCGTCGATTTGCCGGAACCGGACGGGCCCATAATGGCCACGAATTCCCCCTGCTCGACCGTGAGGTCCACGCCGTCCAAAGCGCGGATGATCTGACCGCCAATGACGTACTCGCGAACCAAATCGCGAATTTCAATCAGGGCGCCCATCACCCGCGCCCTCCGCCTGCGGCACCGCCGCTTCGAACAGCCCCGCCGGCAAAGGTACCGCCGCCATAGCCGCCTCCACCGTAGCCGCCGCCGCCAAATCCGCGGCCCGAAAAGCCACTGCTGCTGCTGCTCGCCGCAACCGTAGCGGATGCCGTCTCGCTAGGCAGTTCGAGGAGGATTTTTTGACCGGCTTTCAGTCCACTCGTGATCTCGACGGAACTGCTTCCCATCAGGCCGACCCCAACAGGTTGGAAGTAGAATCCGGCCGGGATCAAAGAATTGCCTTTCGCTTTCGATGCACTGGAGGATGTCCGGGAAGACGCGCCGGCGTACCCACTTCCATTCGTCGAACCGCCTGCCCAATTTCCGTGCGTTCCCGTGCTGCCTGCACCGGACTGCCCAGTGGAATTCGCAGTCTGGCCTCCGGCCCAGTTGCCGCTCGCCGTAGAATTTCCGCTCGTCCCTGTGCTCCAACCACCTTTGAAGGCCGAGTTCGCAGAGGCGCTAGTGGATTTCGTCCCCTGGACGTAGACGCCCTCGATAGAACCCAGCTGGTGCAACGCGATGGCCGGCACCGTCAACACGTGGGTGTCCTCTGCCGTCTGAATCGTCGCACTCACACTCATACCAGGCTTCAGTTTCCCGGTTGAGTTGTCGATGGTAGCCATGACGGTATATTCCGTCACGTTGGAAACGACCTGCGGCGTCGGGTACACCTGAGTGATGGTCCCCGTGAAGCTGTCGCTCGGGTATGCCGTCGCCGTGAAGGTCACGGACTGCCCTGCCTTGATGGAGCCGATCTGCGATTCGCTCACTTGTAAATTGACCTGCAGATCCTTCGCATTCAAGTCTTCCATCTCGATAAACCCACTCGATCCCGACGATGACCCGGAGCTACTCGAACTACTGCTGCTTCCCTGGCCCGGGGTCTCCCCCACCTGCCCGTTGACGGCTGTAATGACCCCGCTAATCGGCGCTTTCAGAACGGTTTCACTGTCCGCCAGCTGCGCGGATTGCAGGGATGCCTCGGCGTTCGCGACGGAAGCCTGGGCACTGGCGACACTGGACTCGTCCGATGTGATGGTCGCCGCAGTGACCGGCTGCTCGTCATTCGTCAACTGCAGTTGCGCAGCCTGCAGGTTTTGTTGCGCCGTGGTAATCGCGTTCTTCGCACTCTGAAGAGAGGCCTCTGCGCTCGTCCGATCGTTGTATTCGGCTTCTGCGGTCTTCAAATTCTGTTGCGCCTCAGTGACCGCCTCTTGATTCTTCTGCTCTGTCGACGACTCGTTCGCCTGGTCATTTGCCAACTTCGTCTGATCTGACTGAACTGCCTGCTGATCTTTGGTCACTTGGCTTTGTGCGCTCTGAATGGCGTTATAGGCCGTTTCCAAGTCGCTATATTCGCTTTGTGCGGTACTCACCTGTGTGCTGTACGGATTTGTCCCAGTGTAGCCGCCGTTCGCCCACCCGTTCTCCCTGTCTTCCGCCGTTTGGAGCGTCTGATAGGCGGCCTGCACCTGCGCCTCTGTGACATTGCCGTATTGCGACTCTACCGACTGCAGCGTCTGTTGGTCTTGCTGCAGTGTGGCTTGATCATTGGCGAGCGTCTGTTGATCGACCGTAACCGTGTCGCTTGGGGTGTTCAGGGCTTCCTGCGCCTGCGTTAAGGCGTTTTGTGCAGACTGTACCTGTGCTTCTTCGCTCGTGCGGTCGTTATATTCCTGTAACTGAACCTGATAGGCAGCCTGCGCCTGGCTCACCGCAGTCTGCGCCTTTTGGATGTTCAGTTTGTCAGTTGAAATCTCGGCCGGTGTGCTCGTCCCCTGTTCATCCTGCGCAAGTTTTGCCTCGGCGGAACTGAGACCTGCATTTGCCTGTTTGACGCCAGACTCCGCTTGCGTGATCTGAATTTTCTGAGTGGCGTCGTCAATTGTCGCAAGAACCTGCCCCGCCTTAACCTGTTGACCGACCTTCACGTTCAGTGAGGTCACAGGGGAGCTGGAGGATGTAAAGTCTAGTTCTAGCGTACTAGGCGCTTGTATCGTCCCAGATGTGCTGACGGACTGGCTCACCGAGCCGTATCCCACCGTGTATAATTGCGTCGCGGACACGGACGAGCCGCTATGTAACTTTGCCATGGTGAGCGGAATCCCTGCACCAAGCACAATGACGACGGCAGCCCCGGTATAAATCCATTTGCGCCGTGATTTCCGAAAAAAAGGCTGGACTAATTCTGACTTCCCCTGCGAGCTCACACCCATGATTCATAGCACTCCCCATGTTTAAAAATTCCTGTGCTTTGTGCCGTCCACTTCGCTTGCAAAGCTACGTCTACAAGCTTGTACAACAGGTAAATTCCACACTCGTATCCAACTCTCTGCTCATACGAGAGTGAACATATCTAAGATACCTTGAATTTGGATTGAAAAAGCAGGTTTTATCATGGGTTTTTTCTACCACAGGGGGTCGCAATTCATCGGGAGGTGTTTGCCGTGGTGGAGAGAATGAGTTGTGAGCCGACACGCAGGGATAGACACTAGTCGAATGCGCAAAATCAGACGCTATCTCGCGTCACCCGCACCCGCCGAGGACTGGATTCGCGCATGGGTTAAAACATTCCAGAAACCAGTTCCCGTCCGGGGAACGGTAGCTGTCGAGCAGACGTTCGACAGCTACACGAGTCGGGGACGATGTCGCATACGCGAGTTTACTTGCTCGACTTGAGTTCCTTCTGCATGGCTTGCAGGCTCTTATACACTGGGTCAGACGTCTTGACGGATTTGAGTCCGCTCGTCACCGCTTGTTGTGCAGCCTGATTATTGCCCGCCTGCGACTCGGCAATCGCCAGGTTCCACCAGCCGTATCCGTACGTCGGATCAGCCTTTGTCGCCTGCTGATAATAACCGATGGCCGTCTTCACGTCCTTCTTGTCGCGCAGATAGATGTTTCCGATATTGTTGTAGGCAATGGCCGACTTCGGATCTAGGGCAATAGCCTTCTTGTAGTAGGCGATAGCGGCAGCATCATCGCCGTTGACGTGGCTGGCCACACCTGCGTTCAATTGAGCCTGCGCACTGTTTGGCTTCGACTTGGCCGCAGCCTGGTATTTCTTCAGGTTCGCCGATCCTTGGTACTGCTGTCCGCCAACAATCACGGTCTTACCGCCGCCGGACGTATTCTTGGTCGTCGTGGTACTTGCCGCCCCACTTGCATTCGCCGTGTTTGAGGTGCCCGCCGTATTGCTGGTATTGTTCGTGCCTGCTCCACAGCCAGTCAGCACCAATAACGCTAAAGCTGATACTCCGATGGTCGACATCATAGACTTACGCATATATACACGCTCCTTTTGGGATGAACGATTCTCCAATCCGGTCGCTACCACGGTACGACGACAAGACAATTTTATCCATGAATAATGTGGCAACGACTGCACCAAATATTCATGGACACGGTAACTACCTCAACTACTCTATCAAAAACAACCACATCTTCAAAGGTTTCGTGCCCTATGCAAGGACTCTACAGGCCACACAAAATTAGGTAACGCGGCCGATGCTTGGGGATTCAACAAGGTTATACCACGCATCTTTCGTAATCGACTGGTACATTGCGAATTCATTTCCAGTCGCGGTCTGGACGGACCTCATTGACACCGTTTCGCGGGCTCCCATCACTTCTCCACAAAGCACCAGTACTTGCTGCCGACGTAGTTTACCACCACCGTGAGGACGATAGAGGTTAATTTGCTAATGATGACTGGTAGTTTGAGGAAATGATTGAAACCGTAAATAAAGGCCAGCGATAAGAGAAAGGAACATACATTCAACAAAATAAATCTGTAGAGCTCCCGTCCCTGAAACGTACTTCTGCGCTCGAACGTGAAATATTTGTTCCAGATAAAGCTGTTGATCGTTCCGCAGCTGTACGAGATCACGTGCGCCCAAATGTAGTTGAAGTGCAGCCCATTGTAAAACAGGATGAACAGGAGCAGATCGACGAGCGTATTCGACGCGCCGACAGCTCCGAATTTTACCAACTGAACGGTGGAAAACGGCGCGCGTGTCCCGTGCGGCCGGTCAGTCACAATTGGCCCCCCTCTTCATAAAGCCCTCGCGACTGTCGATCAAATAGAGTGGCCTATCCATCACTTCATCATAAATGCGCCCGATATACTCTCCTAGTACCCCCATGCAGATGAGGATCACCCCGCCTAAGACAAGCGCTACAAACGTCAGGATATCCACACTCGAGGCCGCGTGCTGGACAATCAATACGGCTAACAAATACACCATCCCGGCCAGAAAGCTCACCAGCCCTAAATAACCCGCCAGCTTCATCGGCACGTGTGAAAATGATGTAATGCCATCCAGCGACAATCTGAGCATCTTTTTCATCGAGTATTTGGTCTTGCCGGCCTGGCGGCTGTCGCGGGAATACTCCACCGCTATCTGCCGAAACCCAGACCAACTGACCATCCCGCGGATAAAGCGGTGCTGCTCCTTCATCGACGACAGTACGTCGCAAACTTTCCGATCGATGAGCCGGAAGTCGCCAGTGTCCACCGGAATCTCCACGTCGGTGAGGCGGTGTAACACGCGATAAAAAATCGACGCACTCCACTTCTTAAATCGCGTTTCGCCCTTTCGCTCCATGCGCTTGGCGTACACGACCTGGTACCCTTGTTGCCACTTCTCGACCATCACTGGAATCAACTCGGGTGGATCTTGCAAATCTCCGTCGATGACCACCACGGCATCGCCGGCGGCGTGATCCATCCCGGCGGTAATCGCCAGTTGGTGCCCAAAATTGCGCGAGAAATTGATGAGTTTGACCCGGTCATCTGCGCGGCAGATGCCGCGCAGGATGGTGGCCGTTTGATCCCGGCTGCCGTCGTTCACGAACAGCAGCTCATACGTGTCACCCAACGTCTCCATCACATCTTTGAGTCGCGAGTACGTCTGCACAATCACTTCTTCTTCGTTGTAGACCGGGACGACGACCGAAATGCGCACGTGCTCGTCGACAAGAGGACGTTGCGACTCGCTGTGTTTTCCCTGTGTCATTGTCAGATCACTCACCTCGTAGGAAACAATCCTCCTAGCCACCGTTCATCCTCCTGTCTATTTCGTCGCCGTCTTGCCAACGTACTCGTACAACTGCGTACCCCCGCCGAAACCGCCAAATCCTCCGAAGCCACCGAGGCTGTCTCCACTCGTTTTGGCCGTTGTGGAATCCTCCCACTCAGATGTCGGCACGAGTTTGCAATTTTTCTCGATCCAGCTGAGATTCTGCGACTGTGTACTCGAAGCGCCAAATCCTCCGAAGCCGCCCATGGCCGCATAGCCACCAGCTGCATTGCCGCCTCGGAAACCACTGAAGTCAGCATCCGCCCAATCTGCAAAGTTCCCAAAGCCTGCCCCGTTTCCGCTGCCGCCGAATGCAGATGAATATTTGTCAGACGCCGCTCGATTCGCCCCAGACGCCGAAGTCCTTCCGCCAGAGACGAGAAAATATTTGACCTTGCCTGCTTCTGCGAGCGATTGTAGTTTTGACGCGGTGATGGCCGGATCGGTGCCCCGGAATCCGCCCATCGCCATGACCGGAAGTCCTGTCGCTAAAATGTAGGGCGCCGCGGTCGTGGCATTTTGTGTCACGAGCAAGTAGCCGCCTTGATAATGACTCTTCAGGAGGCTCAACAACTTCTCATTCACATTCGCGCCCGTCTGCCCGAACCCCGCAAAGTTTCCGGGGAAATTATGACTGCCCGCGCTGCGCGACACGTTGGGCCCAGCGGTCGGATCCGATCCGTTCCCCGCATAGGTCAACGTGCTGTATGACCAATAAGCAGGGATGACGGCGACACTAAACAGAGATGCACCGACCATCACCCTGTTGAATAGTCGCTTGCGATTCGTGACAAACGTCAGCATCAGCGCAACCAAGGCAAGGACCGCGCCGATTCCAACCCATAACGCGAGCGTCCCGCGCAACGTGGAGTACGACCATACCAGGTGCAATTGATACGCGGCCATGCCTAGTACCACAACGACGACGCCGAGTGCCACCCGCCACTTGTGATGCAGGTAGTGGCGCACTTCGCCAAAACCGATGCCGATCATCGCCGCGATGGCAGGCGCCATCGTCACCATGTAATACGTGTGCAGTGCGGCGACGAAGGTGAAATAGAGGACCGTGGTCGCAAACCACACGCTCCACATCGCCACGGACGGCCAATCCTTCGCCTCATCCGCCTTGCGGCGAAGATACGTGAACAGCACGAGGAAAAAGCCAGCGATGCCAAGCGGCAACCACCAACCGATCTGATCAGCCACACTGCCAGTAAAGAGTCGAAGCAATCCGTCATTGCCACCGCCGGTCCACGACCCGCGACTCATGTTCGCAAAGGATTGCGACTGCCCTTGCTGATACCCTTTCCCTTGGCCCTGCCCAAAACCGCCTTGACCGGCCGGGCGATTGGTTTGACCGTGGTATTGGAAGCCATTCTGAGAAGACCCGGAATTGTTCCCCAAGTAGGCGCGTTGACCCTTCGCGGAGTCAGTCTGTGTTGCATGTCCCGCAGTTCGCGCCCCGCTGCCACCGTGCGCCCCCATCAAGTTTCCTGTGACTCGCTCGATACCATCGTAGCCAAAGGCGAGATTGACTTCGCTGTTCGTCTGGGTGCTGCCGACCCACGGTCTGTCCTGAGCCGGCACCGCATCGACGATGACCGACCACGAGAACGACACGACCGTAAGGACGCAGGCAGCCAAGAACAGATGAACGATTTTGGTCCGAACCCGGATGCCCTTGACGAATACGTAGCCAGCAATCAACGCGGGTAGGACCAAAAACGCTTCGGCGAACTTGATGTTAAACCCGATGCCGAGCACTCCGGCGGCCGTGAGCAGCCAGGCCAGCCTGTGTCTGCCTTCGGCGGCTTTCAACAGTGCAAAAGCGGCGACCAGACACGCCGTCGTGAGAATGCTGTCGATGGTGTTGTTGCGGTTGGTCGCCACAGACAGCGGCGTAATGGCCAACAGAAACGCCGAGATGAGCCCCGGAATGTACCCGTGCCGCTTCGCGACGAGGTGGTAAATCAAGAGGACGGAGATCACGCCAGACAGCGCTTCTGGCGCTAGAATACTCCAGCCGTGGAAGCCAAAGATCCACGCGCTAAGCGTCTGTATCCAAAAGCCGACGGGAGGTTTGTCGATGGTGATAAAGCCACCTGGATCGAACGAAAGAAAGAAGAAGTTGTGGAAGCTCTGCAACATGCTCTTTACGGCTGCCGCGTAATACGTGTTGCCATATCCATCTTTCGACAAGTTCCAGAAGTCGAGGAAGATAGACACAAGCCCGATGAGAACCAACCAAACATGCCTGCGTCGAAATTGAATCTTATTCACTGACGTCACTCCAGAATCCATTCTATGTGGTACCTCGCTGGCGCATTGCGATGCCTCCATGACGGAAGGTCCGTTGCTTCGGAAGAGTTATCAGAAAATACCTTGTGACAAACCCATCTCGCCTTTCACGTGCTATAGCCTACCGTCTGATTATTGATTTATCGTTGAATCCCCGCCTCCACGCACCCACAAAATTAGGGGCTGTCCCCAAAAGTCTCAACGATGACGACCTTTAGGACAGCCCCTTGTCGATTGCCTATACAGGATGGTTAAAGCTCAATTTAAACCATTCCGCTTACACCCCAAGTCCCGTACCTGTGGTTGGAATGGACGGACCGCGCTTTTTGCCCCTGCGGTGCTTGAACCGCGAAATCCAATTGTCCAGCATGACGTAGACCACGGGTACGAGGACGAGTGTGACCAAAGTCGAGAACGCGAGCCCAAACGCGATGACCGTCGCCATCGACGCCAACGTCTCTGCACCCTTCCCGTAACCGATGACGAGCGGCATCATGGCGAGAATGGTGGTCAACGTGGACATGACAATCGGGCGCAGGCGGATCGGCCCTGCCTCGAGCAGCGCCTCGCGCAAAGGCCTGCCCTGTTTGCGCAAGTGGTTCGTGTAGTCAATTAAGACAATCGCGTTGTTCGCAATCAGCCCCATCACCATGATGACGCCAATCGCCGAGTCGATGTTCAAAGACCTATGGGTCAGGAACAAGCCGAGCGCCGCACCGATAAACGTCGGCGGCAGACAGAACATGATGACGAGCGGCGTCAGGAGCGCCTCAAACAAACTGGCCATCAGCATGTACAAAAGCAGGATAGAGAACCCAAACGCCGCGGCCAAGCCAACGAACGCGCTCGTCATGAAGGCGCCATTTTGACCGAACCCGACGTAGTAGCCTTGCGGGACGTGAAGGCTCTTCAGCTCTTTGCCAAGCGTCGCCTGGACGCGTCCCGACGTGGCGCCATACGGCGTGGCGCTGACCGTGACCGAACGCACGCCGTTCACGTGCGAAATCTGCGGCGGCTCCTGCGAAGTCGTCAGGCTCCCCAGTTGTGTGACCGGAACGAACTGACCACTGTTATTTTCAACTTGAACCTGCGACAAGTTGTTCAGGTTTTGCGAGAAGGACGACGGCAGTTGAACGACGATGTCATACTGCTGACTCCCCTGGAAGAACGTCGACGCTTTGGTCCCTTGGAACGCCGTCTGCAACGTCGATTCCACCTGCTGCGCACTCAACCCGAATTGCGCGAGTGCCGCCTGGTTGATGTTCAACTGGTAGTCAGGCGTGCCCGACGCCGTCTGGTTGTCGACGTACTCGAGGCCTGGCGTCGCCTTCATGATCTTCTCCACTTGATCACTTAAAATCTGCAACGTCTGGTTGTCTGGTCCTTGGATTTGAACGGTAATGCTGTTCGATCCCGGCCCGCTCCCGTTCGCAGACCCCGGCGTCACCAAGATCTGCGCACCTGGAATGTCGCTCACGACGCCGCCAAAGTCGTGCGCCATCTGGTTGACAGAATTCGAAGACACGCTGTTCGCAAACGTCAGATTGACGGTCGCCTGATTCGTCGACGAGGTCGCACCATAGGACGCGCCGCCGATTTCGGCGTTGACCTGGACAATGCCCTTCATATCCTGTTTTGCGAGCTTCTCAACCTGTTGCACCACCTGATTCGTCGACTGCAAGTCGGTTCCATCGGCCGTCTGAATGGAGATGGAGATCTGGTTGTCCCCGACGTTGGGCACCAGCTCAAATCCAATCGACGGCACGAGCGCAAAGCTGAGCACGAGCATCGCGGTCGCGCCAAAGATGATGCTTTTGCGGTGGTTCAAGCTCCACTGAAGGACCCGCCGGTACGCGCGGGTCAAGTCGTACATGCCACGACCCATCCAGTCAAACGGGGCCCAGGCGCGAAATGGCGCGGTCTTCCCTGGAATGGTTTCTTCCCCCTCAAACCGGCGGCCGCGCAACAGCCGCGACGCGAGCATCGGCGTAAACGTCAATGCCACAAACAAGGCGGCGATGTGCGAGAAACTGACCGTCAAGGACAGCGGGCGGAAAAACTGCCCAGCGATACCTGGCACGAAGATGGAGGGCGCAAACACGCAAATCTGCGCGAGTGCGGCGACGACCACGGCCAGACCGACTTCCTTTGTCCCCTGCCTCGCGGCCTCAACCGGACCAATCCCCGTCTGTCTGGCTCGAAAAATACTCTCCAACACGACGATGGAGAAGTCGACCAAGGACCCGAGGCCCACGGCCAAGCTCCCGAGCGTGATGGAGTTGATGGACAAGTTGCTAAAGTACATCAGAGCGAACGTCGCCAGTGTGGCGATCGGGATCGCCACGGCGACGACGACCGTCGTCCGGATACTGCGAAGGATCAGCAGAATGACGAGAATACCGAACACAAACCCGAGGATGGTGTGGTTGACCACCGTGTTGATGGTATCCCGAATCGACTGCGCACTGTCTGATAAGACACTGAGATGCACGCCTTGCGGCAACTGCGATTGCAGCTGTTTGACCTCGGATTGCACCTCATTGGAGACGGTCACCGTATTCGCGTCGCTCGCCTGCGAGATATCGAGCGTCACGGCCGGTTGACCGTTCACCGTCGAGATCATCGTCACCGTTTTATCTCCATCGTCGACGTCTGCCACGTCTTTTAGGCTGATGGTGCCGCCACCAGCCAACGAAATCGGCACGTCATTCAGCTCGTCCACCGAGGAAAACTGCCCATTGACGCGCAGCGGGATGAGCAGAGAGCCCTTTTGTACCTGTCCCGCATCCGCAGACAGGTTGCTGCCCTGTAGCGCTTGGACGACTTGCTCGATGGACAGATGGTAGAGCTGCAGCTTGTCCGGCTGCACGTTCACCGTGATTTGACGCGTCAAGTTCCCCGATGGCGTCACGCCGGCCACACCATTGAGATGCTGCAGCGCGGGTTGGACGATATTCGTCGCTACGTCGCTGATGGCCTGCTGCGACTGATTGCCATAGAGGGACAAGGTCATGATGGGGAGACTATTCGGATCGAACTGTTCGACGCCAGGCGTCCCCGCATTGCTCGGCAACTGTCCCTGCGTCCTGGAGACGATGCTACGCATCTCGTTGAGCGCCTCGTCGATGTCCGTTCCGTAGTTGAACTCGACGATGACCAGGCTGCTCCCCTGTGTCGAGGTGGATTGAATCTGCGAGACGCCTGACAGCCCCTGAAGCCCCTGCTCAATGGGGTCGGTCACCTGCTGCTCGACCGCCTCCGGCGACGCGCCAGTCCAGGACGTGGCCACCGCAGCCACAGGTAGATTCAATTTTGGATACAACTCTTCAGGCAACTGGAACACCGAGAAGATGCCGACAATCACCACGGCAATCATGATCATCGTGATGGTTACTGGGCGGCGAATTGAGAGATTAGCTATTTTCACCCATCTATCTCCTATCTATTTACATACAGAAGAACCGTTCCACGAAGACTGGGCCTTACGTCAGTCTAATTCGCCTTCGATCCGTCCTCCGACACAACCTTCACCTTATCTCCATCCGAGAGGAGGTTTTGCCCTTGCACGACGATCTTGTCGCCAACCTCAAGCCCGCTCGTGATTTGGTATTGCGTACTCGACATCGCCCCCACCTGGACAATCCGGCTGTGAACCACACCCTTTTGCTCGACGAAGACTTCCTCCGCACCACTCTGCATGCTAAGTACCGCATCGGCCGGCACTAAAATGACCTTCTTCGTCGCGGAATTGGCCAATTGCGCCTCTACCTGTAATCCTGGCAGGAGCTGTGAGTGGCTTCCGTCAATCGTGATATCCACCGGATATTGATTGGTCGTCTGATTGAGCTCTGGATGGACGTCCAACACCTTGCCTGAAAAAGTCTGGTTTAAACTCGGCACCTGGATGTTCATCGCAGCGCCCGCGTGCACTTTGCCAATGTCCGATTCCGGCACATTGACCGTCGTCATGATAGGGCTCGTCGACGCGATGGTGATGAGCGTGGTTTGCGGCCCCACCTGCTGTCCAACCTGGGCACCGACCGATTGCACGACGCCGGAAATCGGCGACACCACACGTCCGTCCTGAATCTGGACCTGCAGCGATTTCTGCGCCGTATCCGCCTGAACCTGATCTTGTCGCAACGCATTGGCTGCGTTGTCCAGCGTTTCCTTCTGCTGCGTCTTATCCGCGGAGATCTTCTTCGCCAACCCGAGTGACGTCACTGCGGCGTCATATTGCGCCTGTGCCTGCTTCAACGACGCCTGCGCCGCGGTCACCGCCACTTTCGCCTGCTGTGCCGTATTGCTGTCACTCGCCGGCGGCGCCGCATCCGCGACCCCCTTCTTGGCATTGGCCAAATTGGCCTGCGCTTGCGACAAGGTACTCTGCGCCGAGGCCACGCTCTGGTTCCCGGAGTTGTATTGCTGCTGAGCCTGTTGAAGCGTGTTGTACCCACTACTCAAACTCTGATAAACGGTTTGATCCGCCGTCATCGTCGCCGCATACGGATTGGTTCCGACGTATCCACCCTGTTGCCAGGACTGGTAGTGTGACAGGGCTTCCTGGTAGGCTTCGGAGGCCTGTTGAATCTGGTCTTCCGTGATCGATCCGTATTGTGCCTGCGCCGTGTCCAAGGCCTGCTTCAGTATCGTTAAATTGCTCTGTGCGATATCCAATCCCTGTTGTGCAGATGTAACGGCCTGCTCATCCGCATCGACCACCGCCTGCAACGCCGATTGATCTTCCGGCGTCGTGGCCGTCCCACTGAGCGTTTGCTGCTCCTGAAGTTGCGCCTTCTGCAGATTCACCTGAGCCGTCTGTAAGGCTGCCGCCTGTTCCGATACGGCACTTTGCGCCGACGAAACCTGTTGCTCTGCATTTACGTTATCGTTATATAATGCCTGTGCGTCAGCATACTGCTGTTGCGCGCTGACGACCGCCGCGTTCGCTTGGTCAGCCGCATTTTCTTGCGGAACGACGGTAGATGGGTCTAGCGACGCCAACGTCTCACCAGCTTGAATGGTCTGTCCCACACGAACGTTTAACTGTGAGAGTTGCCCAGACCCCGCTGGTGCTAAAGTCGTCTGAATGTATGGTGTGACCGTTCCCAAGTAGGTATCGCCAATCGACTGGTTGCTCAATTGAACCGTCTGAACACTGACGGCTTCCGGTGGCACTGGCGTCGACTTGGCGGTTGCTCCCTTCAAGCCACATCCAGCCACGCCCCCTACTGCAATCAGTCCGACACTGATGAGCAAGGATGCCTGTTTCTGTGCAAGATTCCCCATTTTTGTAGTCCTCTCTGATCTCGTTCCAAACGTGGGTGTTGACACGTTTGCCACTTGATTCTTATCTTGTTGAATTGTTTAGAAACTATAGTACATATCGTCGGGGTTTGAGCGGTTTTTTGCAAGACGTAAAAATAGGAGTTTGTGAGGGAAATGAGGCAATTCGGCCGCGTGTTGACGATGGAATCCACGAATTCTATCTGTATATGAATATCAAAATATATACATAGATAAATATCGGTTTATATAATCCTCTTCCGGATGGCTTGACACGTGCTGGGAGGGACGAGCCCCGAAGGCACGAGACTTCAATTCAAGGAAGTTTGGATGTCCGTGGTCTATCGTAAACAAGTGAATATGGGGGTGGTTCCGATAAAGAAGCTGCATCGTCGCGTCGGAATTGGGGCAAGTATTGCCGCTGCCGCCATCGCAGGTTTCCTGATTGGCGATTACATGAATATGCCGTTACCCAGTCCGATTGTCACGGTCAAGGCGGACGCCTCGCTCCCTCCCACAGCCACCAAGGAGAACGTGATGGTCGTCGGTGGTTCAATGGCGCACGGCTGGAAAGATCCGAATGACGACAGTTATTTGAAGCGGGCGTTTCAATCCCTGACGGACAGTACCAACGTGACTTACGAATATCATGACAAGACGATTGTCGGCGGATCTGCCACCACAGTCTCGAAATCCAAGTTCGAAAGTTGGCTGCAAGGTGTGAAACCAAACGTGGTGGTCCTGTCCTGGGGATTTCTGAACGACGCCCACAACAAGGTATCCCCGACTGCCATCCGCCAAGCGATATCGGATGAAATTACGGAAGCGCTCGCGGCCCATGCCGTCGTGCTTGTCGTATCGCCCCCGGTGACAGAGGCGTCGGAAACGAACTACGAGACACTCACCAACGAGTATGTCTCAGAGGAGTTTGCAGCCGCCAAATCCATAGAAAACCCAAACGTCTATGACATGGATGTATTGAATCAGATGCGCTCCTTTTTGACCGCTCACAACGAAACGTGGCGACAATATTTCGGGGATTCCTGGCATCCCAACCAGGCCGGACATGAATTGGCGGGCTCTCTTTTGTTTAACGACCTCATCGAAACCTTTCACCAAGCCCCGATTCGGAGCAAGGACTAATCTTTATGGCAGGGCTGCCCGTGGAGAAGTTTTGATACAAGTGGCAACTGCAAGGCTCCCCCGCGTAACTCTGCTGCATCGCAAGTCCGTACCGTTTTGCATTGTGGCGTGATGAATCCTCGCAGAGGAGCCCTGCATGTAAAACAAATGGGTCGAGCCAAACTTTGCGGGACCGAATGCTTTACTCCGCCTGTATGATGAGGTTTATGGCTTCTTCAAAAGCGACTTAAGGTAAGGGATGTTTCTCTAGAACTGCTTCCTAAGGAGAGCAGACTTTACCATGGTCTGCTTACAGGCGGTTCATAACACAGGAGGATAGGTAGTAGACAATGGGAACGAATCGTGTTGCTCTAAATAATCGCTTGTAACGAAATCACGCATAGAGTAGGGGCTAATGCAGAGGGTGGTGCAAAAATTACTTCATGTAAACTGGAGCCACTTGAATATCCCGAGGCCGTTTCGTCATAGCTGAACGTCTTTTGGCTGATTTGCGTTGGAAGTCTTCACTAAGGATATTGGCTCAATTTTTCCTAAACCGAATTGGTAAAGTGCTGCGCCCAGTAGACAGCATAAACCAGACACCACGAGTGCCGATACAAACGAATGCGTAATTTGAACAATGATACCTGTAATGATAGGCCCTACGATTCCTGCTGTGTTGGAAACCGCTCCCTGTAACCCAGCAACCATTGAAGCGGAATTAGGCGGAGCAACGTGACTTGGGAGCGCCCATACGATACACCCAGCGGATTGCAACCCAAAAGTGCATATCGCCAGTAGTATGACGCACCACACGGCGGAGTGTGTAAAGCCAGCAAATGCGACGCTTGTAGCGATCAGCATCCCACCGACTAAGTTGACCTTCCTTGCAGCGGTTAAAGATACGCCCCTACTCATGAGGTGATCAGAGAACCAGCCCCCAAACCAATCCCCTAGGATCCCCGCAGCCGGAGGTATCATGGCGACACCGCCCATCTGCATTAAACTCATTCCGCGCGCCTGTACCAGATAAGACGGAAACCAGGTTATAAACTCAACTTTCGCAGGCCAAAACAGGGAGATATGCCTTGATATAGCTGGGTAAACCGTCGATCCACCGCTGTAGTTGACTGCGAATCAGTTTCGAGAGTCGTTTGCCTGCCTTCTTGGAAACATCATTTACAAGTTCAACCAATTGGCTCAATGCGATGGCCCAGTCCAGTTCGCTCACTTCGTCGCAGAGCATTAGAAATAGATTCCCCAATGTACGGTTGTCCGTGCTCTGGCGGTGCTGCCAAGCTAACAGAATATACCGTGAAAAGACAATCGTCGTGTGGCTGATGAGCATGTCATAGGAACGTCCTTGAAACTCTTTCTGCAGACGCAGTAATGATTTTGTGCATTTGAAGAACACTTCAATGTCCCATCGAATGCCGTAAATCTGTACGATTTTCTCGACCGTCAGCGTCGTATCTGTAGACAGGATAGCCAGCCATTCCTTCTTGTTGGTTCGGTGACGAACGAACACCATTTTGATCGGGATGCCTGGGCGCAGTTGAGTATGTATGGACCTTAAGATTCCTTTCTTCGTACTTTGAACGGGCGTAGCAGCGTAGTACAGCTCTTGCAAGGACAGGCACCGTCCGTCGAGTAAATATCGTTTGTTGTCCGCCTTGACCATTCCGATGACGTCCAGTCCCCTATCCAGCACGGCTTGAATCAACGGAGCGTGCGTGAACCAACTGTCCATCAATACGTACGAGGCATTCATTCCAGCAGACAGAGCACGGTCAATCATGGCAGGGATGATATCTGGGGCCGGGAGAAGTGATTCCATTCTGCGTTTGTATCCGTGAGTGCGTTTATCAATCGATTGACCCAAGCCTTGAATCTGCGACTTGACGGAACTGAGGAGAGAAAAGTCCACTGGGACGAATGTATGACCGTCAGACCAGCCTAACGTCAACATACGAAATCCCTTGTAGTAGCAATTCCGTGCATGGTCTTTGAATCGAGCCAAGAGTTCCACGCACTTACTCCTGTTCCGCTCATACATGGAGTCATCGACAACGAATACGCTGACACGCTTGTCAGATGTTAACGAACTGGTTTTGTTCACGGCCTCCACACTGAGCAATAGGAGAAAGCGTCGCCATGCAAATCCGGCATGATTGAGAAAACGGTACACAGCATCCTTGCCAGGATATGATTCTGACTTTGCGCTATCAAGAAATTGAAACCAGTTTCGATGATGGAAGATGAGCACAAACACAAGCTGGAATAGGTAGGAACACGCAACCCCAAACCTCTTGGTGATGCCAGCATTACGCAGATGCTTAAGGACCTTTAGTTCTTGAAAGGCAGGACGAATTTCGACAGGCAATTGATTGTTGTTTTCCGTCTCATAACCTATCATATAGGAGAGCACCTCTTCCGGTATGGTAGTGTTTGGTCGCATTTACTATACCAAAGGAAGTGGTGCTTTTGATTTGTCAACGCTAATATTCTAATCCGTTCAAGTCTTTACGCCACAAGGGCTAGCTACACATTTCACTCTGCGAAAGTTGAGTTATAAAGAAATACGATGTGTAATTCAACATGAAAAACGCGATACACATGGAGATAATGTTTCGGTGACATAGGATGTGATACCACTTTACACGGCTGGAGAAGTCCGACTGATCTTGTGGTTGACCGGCACGAATATGAGTAAGCTCTGCCTGATTTACGTACCGATGTTTCTCGGGGTCTCGGTAGTATACCCACCATATCGTCACCCAAATGAATCCGAGCACACCTGATACAATAAACGGTATTTCCCATCCGAATCTTGTAAGTAACCACACGACCAGCGGCATGGCCAAGGCTGCTCCTACTTTGTTCCCACTATCGAATATACCTGCAACTCGGGCGCGTTCTTTTACAGGGAACCACTTTGATGTAATACCTGCGTTTGCTGGATAAGCACCGGATTCCCCAATTCCCATAATCAGACGAATCCATATCAAGGAACCAGCGCTTCGTACCAAAGCTGTCGCCGCAGTCGCTAGCGACCACCAGAGACATGAAAGCGCGAGAGAGATTCGCTGTCCTATTTTGTCTGCAAGCCATCCGGACGGGATCATAAAAACAACATAACTCCAGAAGAAAGAGGACATCACGACTCCCATCTCCGCAGGCGAGATATGGAATTGTTTTTCTAGTACGGGTGCAGCAGCGGAAAGGTTGGTACGGTCCACAAAATTAATAGCGATCACAGCCCACATGAGAATGGAGATCTTCCAGCGGACGGTTGTTCGCTTTTCGCCTATTCCAGCCTCACTCATTTCATATTCCTCCTTCTGATAATTCCAATCCAGAAAATTAACTTGTCCGCCAAACCCATATAACATGATGGGCGGTCCATTACGGATGGCCGCCCACCTGCTTTATTCGAGAAACACACTTATGCTCTGTTTACAGCGGACACTGCAAACCCCGCCTGGACGAGTCTATTTCGAATTTCCTCTCTCTTCTCATCACTCGGTGGCAAAATTGGACTCCGAGCAGGCCCGACTTTGCGCCCCATTAGCTCAATTGCTGTCTTGGCCAGAAATGGCATATCAGGTCCCTCAATAGAGCGCCAAACAGGAAGCAATCTATCATGGAGCGCCTTGGCACCAGCGTGATCACCGGCTTGAACCTTATTCCACAGGTCGATGGTGGCCTCGGGGAGAACAGCCAACATGCAGGTAATGGCGCCATCTACCCCCAGGCAAAAAGCGGGGTATAACATGTCGTCAATACCGGTCACTACCGTGACTCGATCATGGAGTTGATGCATCATGTCCGCAACCTTGTGCATGTCTCCACCACTTTGTTTGACACCAGCGACCCAAGGGGCATTCTCCACGATGACTGTCATCGCATGAACGTCAATGGGTACCCATGGAACCACGTTGTAAATGAGAATGGGTAGCTTGGTCGCTTCCCCAATGCGTTGGAAGTGCTGAACGAGTCCCCCAGTGGTCGGTGTCCATAAGTAGTGCGGCGGTGTCACCTGCAGAGAACTTACGCCTGCCTCTTTGGCGGCTTTAGACTTGCGAACAGCTTCAGCAGTTGAATCTGCAATGATACCACCGATAACAGGTACCCGGTCCTTTACCTGTTCTACCACAGTTTTACAAAGTGTGTATACTTCTTCTTCCGAGAAACCTGCTCCCTCACCTGTGCTTCCGCCAATGCAAATTCCGTGAACACCAGATTGTATCAGGAATTCAGTTTCCTCTCGAATTGCCTTAACATCCAATTCCTCCGTATCCCAAGTAAACGCTGTCACCATCGGTGGGATGATCCCCTGGATATCCAATTTCATATCATTACACCTCTTCGTGATAATCTGATTATATTGAGGTTAAATTGGTAGGTGAATAACCCAACACTTTGAGACCCTACACCTTCCAACAAAGTGTTACATCGATGTGGGCGATACACAGTTCGGTTGCAAAACTCCGGCTGCAACCAGCGCGTTTCGAATCTTTTCCTTTTCGCTCTGTGTTGGTTCAATACCCGGACTTCTAGTAATTCCCGAGGATCTCCCAAGTTGTCGAATCGCCTCTTTAATCTTGGCGGGGAAATTCACGCCTGAGATTGCCTGAACAACGGGTAGAATACGTTGGTGCAGTACTTCGGCAGATTGGTAGTCCTTACGCAGATACGCTTGCCATTGCTCGACGATGAGTTCTGGAATGATGGCCGAAGGAGCCACAATGGACCCTTGAGCACCAATCACATAAGTAGGGAACAACAAATCGTCTACTGCGCTCATCACAATGATACGATTCCCACACTGTTGAACCATTTCAGCCAACTTGTGAATATCTCCCCCACTCTGTTTTATCGCAACAATTTCGGGGATGTCAGCCAGTTTGATCAAACACTCAGGTGAAATCACGTTATGCGGTACGACGTTGTAAATAATAATTGGCAACCCAATTTCCTCGGCAATCTTTTGGTAGAATTTGAAGTTCCCTTCATCTCCGGGTGCCAGTACGTGGTAGTGTACAGGTGTTATCATCAATGCCTTTACACCCGTTGTTGCGACTGCTTTTGCTGTTCGTAGTGCATCACGGGTGCAATTACGGATAATGCCTGCTACTACAGGAACTCTACCATCCGTTTCTGCAACCGCTAGCGCGCACAATCGGCTCAACTCTTCATCAGTCAAAACGGCACCTTCGCCAGTAGAACCTCCTACGCTAATTCCATCCACTCCAGCCGCCAACATGTAACGCACTTGTTCTACAAAGGCGACTTCGTCTACTTCTTCTCTTTCATCAAAAGGTGTAACGGTTGTCGCAATAATTCCCTTCAACCATGGAGTATTCAAACAAAGTCCCCCTCTCCAACAAACGTTGGGCGAATTTTTGCATTGCCTAGCTCAATTTGTGCAGAGTTTGATAGACCATGTAACAAAACCAAGCACCGCCGTCTATCTCGCCCACTACTCTGTCCCCCACCCAGCTTGCGCGACCTGTCTTCGGTGATAGGGCTTTTGTTTTTTTCGCACCGTCTAAAGCTGCATTTTTAGCACACGCAAGTGCTTCTTTTACGGTTTTCCCGCCTTCTGACGCATTTTGGTACGCCTCAAAAGCTGGAATAAAAGCGTCTAGCACGGTTCGATCACCAAGTTCAGCTCCGCCTCTTGCCTTCATATCCTCAATCATAGCCCTTTGGATTTTCAAGAAAGTCTCACTGCTTGGCATAGCCCCATCCGGTAAGGCTCGACCTGCTGCTGACAAAGCCATTGCAGTGAGAATCCCCATGGTCGACGGTGCTTTTCTTCGAATTAAGTTTCCACTTGCAATGAGCCAACTCTTTATATCCTCGTGCTCATATGAAGCCTGGTGAGCGGCTTCCGTTACAAGTTCTGCCGTGACGCCTAGATCACCATCTCCTTGAGCGCCGTCTAGTCGATTCAATTCATCCTTGGATGTCTTCGCCATATCCATCATCGCTGTTGTCAGTACAAGCAAACCCCTCAGCTCCTTTCTCTAAGAAGCGCTACAGTTGCTTAATAAAAGGCGTGTTGACAGGTGCCTGGAGAAGCGCTTTCATGGTTTCGTCCAATTTTAGAACCGATATTGAGAAACCAGCCATCTCCAAAGAAGTTGCATATTCTCCGACAAACGGCTTAAAGATTTTAATCCCTTTTTGACTGAGCCAACTGTGTGCTTCCTTGTAGGCGACGTACAGTTCCTCCAATGGAGTACTTCCAGTGCCATTGACGAGAATAGACACTTCATCGCCAGGCACTAAATCCAAATCTGCTGTCAGATGGGCGAGCAGTTGGGAAACAAGTTCTTTGGCAGGTGCTGTTTCTTGCCGTGAAATTCCAGGTTCCCCGTGAATTCCAATGCCTATTTCTACTTCATTATCTGCTATTTCAAATGTTGGTTTGCCAGACGCAGGAATGGTACAAGGTGAAAAACCGATACCCATCGTTCGAACGTTTATGACAACCTCTTCCGCTAACCTCTTCACCTCCTCCAAAGAGGCACCGGATTCAGCGCAGGCACCCGCTATTTTGTAAACAAAGAACACACCAGCCACGCCCCGACGTTTGCTCATTTGCTCGGCAGGCGCTGAAGCTACATCGTCCGTGACACGAACGGTTTCAACCTGAATCCCCTCGTCCCTTGCCATTTCGGCAGCAAGGTCAAAGTTCATCTTGTCCCCAAAGTAATTCCCATACAAATAGAGAACTCCAGCACCACCATCAATCGATTTCGTGACCGTTAACATTGCGTCGGCACTTGGGGAGCTAAACACATTGCCTACGCACGCACCATCAGCTAAGCCTTGGCCCACGTACCCCAAAAACACTGGCAAGTGGCCGTAACCACCACCGGTCGCAATTGCGACCTTGCCGCGAACCGGTGCATCACTGCGAACAATTACCCGTGGATCACCAACACTTCGCAGCATGTCTGAATGTGCTAACACGATGCCTCGTAATGATTCGTCTACAAAGTCCGATGGGTTATTTAAAATCTTTTTCACGGAGCATTCTCCTTACAAAGCGGGTGCATTTTGGTTTGATTCTGACTGCGCTGCGTCAAGCAATCCACGTTTCGAGATAAGGAGGTGCTGAATCATGTTTTCCTTCGCAGCCTCCGGGTTGCGCTCACGAATAAAGCGAAGGATTTCGTCATGTTGGCTCACGGCTTTCATCGCCTCCTTTGGAATAGAAAAGACCTTTTTGCGATAGTCTGTGAGCATCTTTTTAATGACGTTGTTCAGATTTTGTAGCAATGGGTTTTGAGACGACTCAAAAATCAAATCGTGGAATGCCTCATCGCCCAGCGAAATTTTCAAAACGTTATTTTCCATAATGAAACCAACGAACTCCTCATGGCATTTTTCTAGCCGCTCGAGTTGCTCATCGGTTGCTCTTTCAGCTGCCAAAAATGCAGCCATTGGCTCGAGCGCAAGTCGGGTTTCAAGCAAATGAAAAATTTCAGGTTGATATTGGTTGTACCAAGATACAAAGTTAGACGCATTGTAATTCTCTTGAGAGAGAACGTAGGAGCCTTTCGTCGGGCGAATTTCTATCACTCCTTCCGTTTCCAGAAGGTGCAGTGCTTCACGAACGGAGGAACGACCAACCATCAAGATTTTGGACAAATCTCTTTCATTGGGAAGTTTCCCGTCCGGTCTAATTTCCCCACTTTTAATAAAGTCCTTGATTCGCTGTGCGGTCATCTTTGCAACTGATTCTCTCTGTGCCACGTGTGTCTCTCCTTCGCACGATGGTCTGACCACTGAAGGCTTATAGTCATTATAGTCAGACTAATAACCCCTAATCAACACCTATTTTCTCACTTGATTTTATTTGTATGCGGTTTCATAATACCTGTAGTCAGACCAATAAATGGACGCAAACGTTTAGCCTAAGGGAGTGAATCGAATTGGGGAATGTATCACCGCAGAATGAATTTGCCGGGAGCAGTCGGCTGGTTCGTCCGAGAGCAAGGAACGTTCGCTGGATTGTCGTTGTGATCCTTACACTGTTATCAATCATTAACTATTTGGATCGCGGGAATCTTTCAGTCGCAGCTCCGCTCATTATGAAGGATCTCCACATGAACCCGGCAGCCATGGGTGTCATTCTATCCTCCTTTGTCTGGCCTTACGCTGTTATGAATTTACCTTCCGGATGGGCTGTAGACAAATTCGGCACCAAAGTGATGATGTCCATCGCGGTCGGCTTCTGGTCCGTTGTGGCTGTAGCTACTGGCTTCATGAGAACCATGGGCACTTTTATCCTGACTCGCGTTCTCCTTGGCGTCGGCGAATCAGCCATGTTTCCCGCTGCCATTAAAGCAACAAATGCGTGGTTTCCAAAACATGAAAAAGGATTTGCAACCAGTATCTTTATTGCAGGAACACAGGTTGGTCTCGCTATCTCTCCACTATTGTCAACGGCTCTTATGTTGGCATTTGGATGGCAAGCCATGTTCATTATTATTGGCTCCATCGGATTCTTGGTTCTCATTGGATGGATCATTTTATATAAAGATCCCCAAAAACATAAATGGTTAAGCAGAGAGGAATTTCAGTACATTCGCTCATTAGCGATAGATCCCACAACCAGTCAGGATCGGGTACAGTCTCAAAACAAAATTACACTTGTACAGTGGGTTAAGCTTTTCGGGCAGTTTTCTACGTGGGCGATGATTATCGGCGACTTTGCTCTTCAATACCTGTTTTGGTTCTATATCACTTGGCTACCTACGTACCTAGAAAAATCTGAACATTTATCCATTTCTAAAACCGGATTGTATGCATCGCTTCCTTTCATAGCAGGCACATTAGGCGTTTTGATTGGAGGGAAGATATCCGACTGGTTTATTGCAAAGGGAATGACGAGACTGAACGGCAGAAGATATACGATTGCACTAGGAGCCGTGTTGACAGCCGTGGCACTGCTCATCACCGCATTCGTGCATAATCAGGGACTCGCAATTACATTGCTAACGATTGGAATGTTCACGTACAGTTTATGTTCCGCACCAATTTGGGCGCTCGCTACCGATGTAGTGGAATCTGATACATACGTCGCCTCCATTGGAAGCATTCAAAATTTCGGAGGTTTCTTGGGTGGTGCATTTGCGCCCATTGTCACCGGGGTGCTGGTTGCATCATTTGGTGGCTTTGCAATTGCTCTGGTTGTAACAGCGATTCTAGCATTCATTTCGGCCATCATGTACGCCCTTGTGCTAAAGCGAGCAATTCAGGTGTAACAAAGAATGAATAAGTCGTACTAACCGTAAAGGTCAGCACAGGATACAGCCAGTGGCGGAATCGCCGTTTGTACGGAACATGATTTGGCAACTCGAGTAGTAGGGGGCTATGGCGTTGGCCCCCTAGCTCTGACACCACCATGTTTAGACGCGAATGGCGACGTATATACGCTAGGAGGTTGCAAACTCCTAAACTCTTGAGGCCTAGCGGTTCAAAGTACGTTGGGCCTGGCGCTATTCATATTGTCTTCCCCTCCCCAATATCCTCAACGTGAGCCCACCTGTGAACTTCGGTAAGAAATTGGCTCTTTCTCTGTACCGGCTGTTCCAATTTCATTTCAACACTCCCACCCGTTCTTCCTAAGCTCTTTAACTCATTCCACATTCAGTACCCCATGCAAAGATAGAATCATTTTCATACCATAGCTATTCAATCGTGATCCAATTGGTATAAGATTTCGACAGACAATAACTATTAGAATGAGGGTAAGGCAATGTATCAAACAGAAGATCTATATGAGCTGTCACATCGGCTCGGAAAACACTTAAGTACAATAGAGCAAAACAGTGTACAGCGAATTTCCGAGATGGTTACCCCCTCCGAGTTTAAGGTCTTAGAAATTCTTGTGGCCACGGGTGCCACCATGCTTTCATCCCTCGCGGATTTACTAGGATTAACCCCAGCATCACTCACGTATATTGCGGATAAATTAACTACTAGGGGCTTGGTTAATCGAAAATATGATGAGGTGGATAGACGCGTCGTGCGACTAGAAATTACTGAACTAGGTGGACATCTCGTCGCGGACGTACAGAACGAGAGAAATGTACATATTCACCGCCTGTTTGGAACCCTTAGCAACTCAGAGGTAATGAGTCTCGTGGATATATGCAACAAGTTATTAGACAGTATTGAGACACGGCCCATCCGTCTCGGAAGCCAAAATATCTAGGCGGTTTAAGAAGGCATCTAATGCTGGAACGCTCATTTGAACGCTCCAGCCCCCTATTATTCACAATTTTCAATACATGTATGGATACAGACCGAAATAGCCCAATTTCCTATATCGGAAAATAATTCTTGACTTCCCACCGTTCACAACCGAAAATGTTTTCTGGCTAAATAATTCTACATAATAATTTACGTACTCCCATGGAGGTGAAAAATGTCCCCACTTAATAAAAAATACGACACCACCTTGTACCGATTAATTTCCACTTATCGAGATTTATCGCTAGCGATTTCTCAAGAACTAAAACCGGTGGTAGAGGATTATGGAATCACCATTTTCCAATTCCGCATTCTGATTTGCCTCTGTGACAACGGAATGAACCTCACAGAGCTTGCGGAAAAAACGCACTCTTACAAGGGGTATACCAGTTCCGCTGTTGACGGACTTGTGTCGTCACGGATGGTAAGTCGGCACTATCCTCCGGAGGATAGGCGCTCTATCCATCTGCAAATCACAGATAAAGGGAAAGAAGTACTAGACCAGATCCTTGGAATCGGAACACCGTTTTACCAACGGTTGTCTGCTGCTTTCCACTTTCCTGAAGAAGAAATGGAACACTTTATTGAAGTACATCAAAACGTAATCGCCAACCTGGTCAATGGAGGGAAAGAAAGTCTATGAAAAAGGGTGTGTCAAGAGGCTTACAAATCGGCGGCGCTGTTGTCGTCGTGGCAGCAGTAGTGTTTGGGGGACTACGCTGGAATCACTCACGCCAATACATCTCTACGGATGACGCTTATATTGATGGACAGCAATACGCAATTGCGTCGCCTGTTGGTGGTAAGATCATCGACTGGCAAGGGACTGTCGGAGCGACCTTTGCTCCCAACGGCACGGTCGGTGAAGTAGAAGAACAGTCAGGCGACTCTACCTCCACCGTTTCCATTCCGGCACCGGCGAACGTGTCCATCATCCAGCAGGACACTGCAGATAATGAATACGTCGCTGCCGGTACGCCACTTGCCTATGCATATGACATGAGCAAGCTCTGGGTCACTGTCAATGTCAAGGAGACATTGATTCACGAGGTTCACGTCGGTGAACCAGTCGACATCAGCATTGACGCGTATCCAGGCCAAACTTTCCACGGTCAGGTAGCCCGTATTGGTTTGGCGACGGGCGACACGCTGTCTGTAGTTCCGAGCTCTAGTAACAACGCAAACTTTACAAAGGTGACGCAGATTGTGCCGGTCAAAGTCACGTTTACGACCTACCCGGATGAGCCAATTGTCCCTGGTTTTGATGTGACCGCACATATCAAGAAGAACGGATAACCTACGACCGATAAAGTCCATCCCAGCAAGTCGGAGAGGAGGGGAAAATAGTGAGTTCAAGTCCTGCAAATTCCGCCCACATTCAGGTCAAGGCACCATACTTACAACTGGTCATTGTCCTGCTCGGGTCGTTCATGGCCATCTTGGATACCAGCGTTGTAAACGTGGCAATTCCCAAAATGGAAGTCGCCTTGAACACCAACACAAGCAGTATTCAATGGGTCCTCACGGGATACATGCTCGTAACGGGGATCATTGTGCCAACTTCGGGATGGCTGATTGATACACTTGGCCCTAAAAAACTACTTATTTTCTCTTTAATTGTGTTCACCGTAGCGTCGGCATTGTGTGGTGTTGCTTGGAACTTGAGTAGCATCATCGCCTTCCGAATTCTCCAAGCGATCGGTGGTGGCCTCCTGCAGCCTGTTGCACAGACCATCATTTATCGTATTTTCCCACGTGAGAGAATTGGAGCGGTCATGGGACTATTTGGTGTCACCATTATGGCCGCACCTGCGTTTGGGCCCTTACTGAGTGGCTACTTCGTCGAATACTCGTCCTGGCGGCTCATTTTCTTTGTCAACGTCCCGATTGGGATCGTCGCCATTTTCATGGCAATCGTCTTCATGCACGAGTTCTCACATGAAGCGAAAGCCTCACTAGATGTGCTTGGCCTTACACTTTCGACGATTGGGTTCTTCGCCTTACTCTACGGGTTCAACAATGTTCCGGATCACGGTTGGGGATCGACCATTGTACGGGGTTCTGTAGCCGTTGGCGCTGTCTCTTTGATCTGCCTGGTGATTACGGAACTGCGCGTAAAAAATCCGTTGCTCCAACTGCGAGTCCTGACCAACTATACCTACACGGTAAGTCTCATTATTGTATCGCTTCTTAACGTCGCACTTTTTGTCGGGATTTTCCTGCTGCCGTTGTACCTGCAGAACATCATGGGCTATACCCCGATGCGATCCGGTATGTTTATGACACCAGCGGCTCTGGCCTCCGCCGTGATGATGCCCATCAGTGGTCGGCTCTTTGACAAAATCGGTGCGAGACCTTTAGGGCTCATTGGACTCGGTATCTTAACGGTGTCGACATTTGGTTTTACATTTTTAACCACAGAATCGACGTCAAGTCACATTCAGTTCCTGTACATCGTACGAAGTGTCGGCATGGGCCTGGCAATGATGCCAATTATGACAGCCGGTACCACTGCTCTCGTTGCAGTCGCGCCACAACTCGTGTCGCAAGCCGCAGCCGTGAACAATACCGTACGACAAGTTGCATCGGGCTTAGGAACAGCGCTGTTGACGGTGTATATGTCAAAGCGTGAAATTATTCGCTCTGCACAGTTATCGAGTCAGATGAATCCCGGATCACCGCAAGGACTACAGCTTACGGGACTTACCGATAAACTGGCCGCATCTGGATTATCACCGGCTGCTGCTCATTCGCAAGCAATTAGTCTGATTTATGCGCGGATCCAGAAGAACGGTTTTGTGCTGGGCATGAATGATACTTTCTTCATCTCCACCATTCTCGCTGGAGTGGCGTGGGCAATCACCATCTTTATTTATCGGGGTAAGAGACAAAAGCGGCCCGCACCGGTAAATCAGGCAAGAGGACAACAACAGTCCTTAGCGGTCGAATAATCGTCTGGAGGGATATCGATGGAAACACAAACCTCATTAAATTCCGAGCTTGGAGGCAGCCAAAATTACGGAAAAAACCCGCGTCGTAAATGGATTATGATCGGGGTTGCCGTCATCGTCGTTCTTGGTGCTGGCATTGCCGTCGCGGAGCGTCCGACAGCATCAGCGGCAGCGATTCCGCCGTCTGACTTGTATCAAGTACATTCTCTCGCGAGTGCAAAAACCATTGCAACCGAGGGGACGGTCCAAAGCACGTCCCAAATCAACTTATCTTTCCAAGGGCAAGCAGGTGGCCGCGTGACCGCTGTGAAGGTGGGTGTGGGCGACTATGTAAAGGCCGGGCAAGTTATCGCTACGCTCGATGACTCAGCCACCAAGAATGCGCTCCAGCAGGCTGAGTCCGCATTGGCTCAAGCTGAGGCTGGCGTTGCCCAGGCGCAAGGAAACGTGGCGCAGGCACAAGGCGGTGTCGCCCAGTCTCAAGCCGGGCTGGTCAAAGCAACAGAGGGCCCCACGACTGCAACGGTACAAGTAGCAAATTCGAACGTACAAAAAGCACAGGCTGCGTTGACGGCGGCCGAGCAACAATACAAAGATCAGCAGGCTGCTTACAATGACCGCTCGGTGGCCTATCAACAGTTGGTTGCGGCGCAAAACGCTGCCCAGGAGGCAAAGACGGCACTCGATACGGCACAAGCAGACCAGCAAACGCAAGTAGATGCCGCTCAGCAGGCTTTGACTGCGGCGCAAAACAATCTCCAAACGGCCCAAACCAATCTGGCCAGTGCACAGCAAAAAGACGGAGACATCACCGAGCAGCAGGTTCAAACCGCTTACCAAAACTATCAAACCGCCCTGTCGCGCTTCGATGGCTATCAAAGCGAGTTTGGAGATGCAAATAATCCTTACGCTTCACAGATGCAGAATTATGAGGAAGTCTACCAGGGGTTAGACCAAGGATACACAGAGTTACAGAGCGATCAAACGGCGTACAACTCAGCTGTTGCCACTGTCGCTCAAGCTCAATCACAGTTAACAGCAGCCCAAAATGGCTTATCGTCCGCTCAGAGCCAATATGACGCTGCGGAAAAGGCACTACAGACCGCACAGGCCACGTATAATGACAGAACCGCGGCAAAGCAAGCGTTGGACTCCGCACAAAGTCAAGTCCAACAAGCGAAAGCCGCATTAACCAATGCGCAAGCAGCTTATAATCAGACCGTTCAACCGTCCGATAAAGGCACATTAGATGCCGCACAAGCGAGCATTCAAACCTCGCAGGCCGGGGTCAAAACTGCGGATGCCGGCGTTCAGGCTGCAGATGCCCAGGTCAAATCAGCAGAAGCAGCCGTCAGTAATGCCGAATTGAATGAAAGCTACATGACCTTAAAAGCACCTGTAAGCGGCGTAATTACCGCCAAGAATATTCAACCTGGAGACACTGTTTCTGGCGGGCAAACGGCCTTTGTCATGGATGTTCAACAGCTCCAGGTCGCTCTACCCATCAGTGAATCACAAATGCCTTATGTACATCAGGGACAGAAGGTATCGCTTAGCGTTCCAGAGATTCCTGGCAAGACGTTTACTGCTACCATCTTTGAGATCGATCCGACGCCGATCCAGGGCAATGGAACGTCCTATCAAGCTTTGGCGACACTGGATAACCCTCCGCAAGCGCTGAAATCCGGCATGACAGGCCCTGTTACCATCGATGTCTCCGGCGACGAGGAGACTATGGTCGTCCCATCGATTGCACTGCACACGGTCAATGGTCAGCAAGGGGTATATGTGTATGACCCAGCTGCTGCGAAAACGAAGGCTGCAGAATCAGAAGCTGCTACACTAGGCCTACCGCAAAATGTGATGTTCCAGCCGGTGACGGTTTCCGGTCAAAACGCCTATCAGGATGAAGTAACCGCTGGTTTGAAGGATGGCGACAAGATTGTTCTTGGAGAGGGAGCATTCTTGGTGGGCGATAACGGTACAGAAGACCAGAGCTAAGTGCGTGACAAACCTTAACTGTATACCATTTCACAGTCCCGTTCAGTGATGAGCGGGGCTTTTTCAATGTGAGCACAATATACGGTCTCTTCGTTTGGAAAGACACATAAGTTTGCACAGAATTAAAGCTAGGGAGACTCATGACTTACATATGAGATTGGCTGTCTATTTCAAAGGGGCACCAGCCATTTACCCCTAAGAAGGTACTTTTCGGTCTATACATCTTCCGGTCAATTTCGGGGCTCTATTGGGTCTAAAGTAACGTCAAGTAGCATTAACCGTCTCTCATTAAGCATCAAAGGAAGTAATCCTAAATTCTCCTCGCCAGTTCCGCTCACGTAACGAAAATACCAAGTTCTTACGCCTCTACCGTGAAAATGGCATAAAAAAGCTCCCGTGTTCTCCGTCTTAGACATATATGGATATTTCAGGAAGTTGGTTGAACTATGACTGTCAAACCGAGTTTCTCCAGAGAATGCAAGTGACGACGGATAACTCGTTCTCGGTTCCGCTCTTCGTGGTACGTTGGCCCAAGGTCCTCGTATTCTGTCTGATTGACCAGCATGTGATAGATGATAATTAACATGTAGTGACCGACTGCCACGGCTGCTCTCTTGGATCCCCGACGCGCAGCGATTCGGTGATACTTAGCGGACAGATAGGTATTCTTTGTTCTGGCGGCGCCACGTGCGGCTTCGATTAACGCTTCTCGTAACCAAGGATCTCCCTTGCGGGTCTTGCCACTTCGTCGTTTACCCGCACTTTCATTGTTGCCTGGACACATTCCTGCCCAGGACGCCAAGTGTTGCGCACTTGGAAACCTGCTCATGTCGGTACCGATCTCCGCCAGTATCAGTTCCGCCGTCCGCTCGCCAATTCCAGGTATCGTCTGGATTCTCCGGAGATCTTCGTCAAAAGGGCGCATTCGCTGCTCAATTTCAGCACTTACTTCCTCGATCAACTCATCAAGGTGATCGATGTGCCGAAGCTGAACAGCAAGCATCATCTGCTGGTGCGGACGAACAACACCGTGCAATGCACGTTTCAGTTCTGCGGTCTTGTTACGGAGGCGTCCCTTCACGATCTCCTTGAGCCGTGATTCATCCATTTTTCCACCAATGAGTTCAGTGAGGATGGCTCGACCCGATACGCCAACCACATCACTTGCCACCGATGCCAATTTGATATTTGCTCCTTCAAGGACTTTCTGGAGGCGGTTGACTTCATTGGCACGTTCCCGGACGAGAGACTTGCGGTACCGGACCAGTTCCCGAAGTTCACGCTGATTTCGGTCAGGGATATAGCTCCCCTTGAGCAGGCCATGGCGCAGCAGGTCCGCTATCCATTCAGCGTCCCGAACATCCGTCTTTCGACCCGGAACCTGCTTGATGTGCTGGGCATTGACGACCAACGCCTCGAGATCCCTGTCTTCGAGAAGGTTGAAGATCGGCTTCCAAAAGACGCCCGTACTTTCCATCGCCACATGCGTACATTCATGACCGAGAATCCACTTTATGAGCGACTCAAGGTCATCCGTCATCGTTCCGAACGTCCGAATCTCCTTTATCTCCGGCGTGATCACACAACCAACGACCTTCTTCTTGTGGACATCCAGTCCGCAGCATCGCTCGTGTACAACCTGCATAATGCTGCCACTCCTTACCCAAAGAAGTACAGCCACGTGGCGACCGATGCGATAGGAATTCTACCGTACGTGCTTCCCGACAGCGGGAGCGACAAATCGTGGTGCTCCAAGTCGCCAACTCCGTCTTATGCACGGACTCGTGGTACCAGGGGGCGACGAGCTCCGTGTGGCTGTCTAGCGACGTAGTAGATCACGGATCTACATTTTCATAGATTGTGGTGCCGCCAGGCGGCATGGGGGTCTTATGTGACAACAATTTTAGGGCTCACTGCAATACAGTTGTCTTGCAAGGTTCTGGTGCAAAAACAGCAGGCGTGCTAGTATTGTCCGGATAAACTTCAGGGATGAGGCTGGCATATTATGAATGCGTTCAAATGGAAGCACTTCGAATCTCATATTATCCTGATGGCGGTTCGGTGGTATTTGCGATAACGCTTAAGTTACCGGGACATCGTCGAACTGCTAAAAGAAAGAGGAGTTCAGGTTTCTCATACCACAATCATGCGCTGGGTCCATCAGTTCGGTCCAGAGTTGGACAAGCGTATTCGACGTTATTTGAAGCCGACCACCGATTCCTACAGAGTTGACGAAACCTATATTAAAGTAAAGGGGAAATGGACTTATCTATATAGAGCAGTAGACTCTAAAGGGCAAACTGTTGACTTCATGCTGTCTTCGAGTCGAGATGTCAAAGCTGCAAAGCGGTTCTTCAGAAAAGCGCTTTCTTCTCCACACAATCAAACGGCCGCGAGTCATCACCGTAGATAAAAACCCTACTTACCCTCCGGCACTACAACAATTAAAGGACGAAACGGAGATACCGCAAGAAACCTCCATCCGGCAGACGAAATACCTGAATAACATTGTTGAACAAGATCATCGATTCATCAAGAAAATCACGAATCCGATGATGGGGTTCAAATCGTTTCAAACTGCCGACTATACACTCAAGGGCATTGAGGCTATACACATGATAAGGAAAGAACAGCTCTAGTCACCTCACGTACCCGCCTTTTCCATCGCAGATTTTATTAGTGACCTTTTCCACTTCGCTGCATAACACCCCAAATCAACGATATTAGGCCGCAATTCTATCTTGCTTTTGATTTTTGCACCAGAACCAAAAAAAGAGAATGAGGTGGGACGGGACGGGCGTCCACCTCATTCTCAACTGTTAAAGAATTACTTAGGGATATTACAGCTTTCTACACGAACTAATGCTTTGTCAGCTTTCTTAAACTTACCGATTGTTTCTCTTGTGAAGAACGCCATTAAAATAGCCGCTATAAACATCAATCCTGACAAGAAATACAATCCGTAGACATATCCAGTCGCACTTGCAAAACCGCCTCCAAGGCCGATTAGTGGACCGAGAACTAATGGGGACATACCACCAATACCTTGCCCAACCATGTTTAGCCCATTACCCACTGCGAGTGAACCTTTTTCCGCAGAGTCACTAGATAGAGCGTAGAGAACAGGATATATTCCGTTTGTAGCTACACCAGCGAATAGTTGAACAAAAATCAACCAAGCCAAGTCGATTCTTGTGAATTGCAAAAGAATCATTGCTGCTGTCAACCACAAAAAGCAGAATATCAAAACGAATTTACGGCCAAATTTATCGGACATAAATCCCCAAAAGATTTGCCCAAGACCACCTGTGATTGTGAAAATAACGCTATATGCAGCTGCTTGTGCAAAGTTGTAATGGGCTACAAATGCTAAATACGGTGTGAGCCAGAATCCTAATCCTGTGTAAACAGCGAGGCCAAGACCAGAACAAATGGCGGGAACCAGAACATTCGGATTTTTTAACGCCCTCTTTAGAGCACCTGCCGGAGCACGGTGGGTAGACTCTTTGTCGAATCCACCAGCAAGTGGTGAAGTTAAATTATAGGTTTCGAATTGACTAGAAACCTTTTCGTAACGACGCTTAGTGGAAAAGACCCAATAGATAACCAATATAGGCAATGTAGCTAACGGCAAAATAAGAAATACAAGTCGCCAGTTTTGTGGACCAAATGTTGCAAGTATACCTGATACTGCAAAACCACCAATCAGCGTTCCCCAAGGATAACCCGTATGATGCGCACCTTGTGCAAAACCACGTCGTTCAACTGGCCACCATTCAGCAACCGTTGTGACTTCTACTGATTCACCAGCTCCACCAAACATGTTCTTCACAGCTTGGAGTATAAAGACACTGAAAATGGAATGCGTAAGAGCACCTATTCCGGTAAATATCGAGAATATTGTGTACCCGATTGCGATGGGGACCTCTCTAAATTTTCTTCCCCATCCATGTATACCTTTGTCAGACCATCTTGAGATTGGGAGTACAAGTACCGATTGTGCCAGTGTTACAAATGCAGTGAACATACCAAGAGCAGATGGAGTTAAATGAAATTCCTTAACAATAGAAGGTTGCACTGTGAAGAAGAAATTTCTCATATTAGCGTTCATGGCGTATACGAGCCAAAGAGCTAATAATGCCATCCACGAGATGCCAAATCCAAAAGGTATCTTACGCTTTTTATTCGTAACCTTTTCCGTACTTAAAGCCATTCCCTTTTCCCTCATTTCCCCTTTTGTTTTGAACAGTTAACCCTCGAATAGTTTTGGACACGCTCCTTTTTACATCTGTAATCGCTTACAATTAGGTTGGCGCCTTTACCTGATTAAAAGCAATAATTGTGCCAAAGCAATTAAAATCACATTTTCTTGGTGGTAAATAGATAAAACATGTCAGTATAAGAGCGATGGGGACTTATTCTAAAAAAAAACTGTGCAAAAATGCACAGTTTGAGCATTTTCGCACTCGTGATGTAATATTTTAGGAAAATGGGGAGAGCCCTTCACTTTAGTATTAGACCAAGCTTGTTTATCTTACGAACCAAAGTAGTTCGGTGAATACCTAATTGCTCTGCAACCATGTTAATGTCCCCTAACTGTCTCCATGCCTCTTTAATGATTTCGGACTCAACGTTTTTAATAATTTCATTAAGATTTTTGGAACCCGTTTTTTTAAATAAACTTTCAGATCGAAGATTAACGGGTAGATCTTGAGGATTTATAGTATCCGAATCTGCGAGTACCACTAATTGCTCCACAACATGTTGGATTTCTCTAACATTCCCTGGCCATTGGTAATTTTCAAAAACAAGATAAACAGCTTTTGACAATGTAACTGAGCGGTTATACTTTTGATTGTATTTAACCAAGAAATGGTCCGTTAAAGCATATATATCTTCTTTTCGTTCACGGACCGGGGGGATTTGGATAGGAACGACAGACAAACGGTAGTATAGGTCTTCTCTAAATTTTTTCTCTGTAACTAATTGTTTTAAGTCTTTATTGGTGGCTGCAATAACTCTTACATTCACCTCACGTGAAGTGGTTTCACCAACACGCCGTATTTTTCTATCCTGGAGGAAAGTCAATAATTTCACTTGTAATTGATACGGCATTTCTCCGATTTCGTCTAAAAAAATAGTTCCATTATGGGCCACCTCAAGCAACCCTGGCTTTCCACCTCGCACTGCACCAGTAAATGCACCGCTTGAATATCCGAATAATTCAGATTCTATAAGTTGTTCTGGTAATGAACCACAATTGACTTCAATAAATGGATTTGATGATCTAGGACTTAATTTGTGGATAGCTCGAGCAACAACATTTTTTCCTGATCCGGTTTCACCTAAGATTAAAACGGTGGAATCAAAATTAGACACCTTTTTAATTTGGATTTTAATATTATTAGTTAAACGACTATTCCCAATTAAATCAGGTACGTTAACTACTTGAGAACGAAGCACTTCTAATTCTGCACGTTGGGTGTTATTAGCAATCTCCTGAGCCCTAAGGGATTCTTTTACTTGGTTGAGTTCTGTCATGTCATAAACCGTATTTAAGACCTTCAATAAGCAACCATTCTGATTGAATATAGGGTTCCCAGTAACTAGCCACATTTGGTTACTATCTTTCGTTCTTTGCAAAATAGAAACTGTTTGTCTTTTCTCTAAAACCTTTACTGTAATAGAGGAGTCAAAGTACCCTCGATAAATCAACTCGGAAATGTGTCGTCCTATAACTTCATGCCCATTTATGCCTGTCATTTCTGAATATCTCTTATTGATCTGAAGAGTGAATCCTCTATTGTCTGAAATGTAGATGCCATCATGTACTGAATCAATAATTTTTTGTAGTTCATCGACAGTTTGTGCTTCATTTCCCTTTGCATAGGTTGGTCCGATAGAAATCATAAAAAGTGTTATATCATCAAAATGTAACTTATTTATAGCTAGGTCATGTTGTGTTCCATTCAGAAGACAAGAACTGTAGAAGTCATCGTCTGGAGTATCACGGATAAGAGAGATGGATTTACTACCAATCTGGTTACAAGATTGGTCCTTTGCTGTTTGATTACAATGCAATAATTCACCATGTTGATCAAATATCATGGTTGGGTACTCCATGTATTCGATGAACTTGTCCAGTTGTGTAGTCTGTATAATGCTCTTTTCTTTCGTTAAGAGTCGATTCAAAGTAATCATCCTCCACTTATATGTAAGCGCATTCTCGATGAGTATTGTAACATTATTATCTATGTGCAAATATGCACGGAATTGCATTTTTGCACAAATTAAATAAAAATTCAGTCGACAGAACGAATGAATCCATACAGTGAACACTTCTTACAAAAGAGTTCTTTTGGAACATTTATCAATGACAAGGTGGCATGGATTTTGCTTGTAAAACAAATGAATGCGTATTCAGGACTGGAGGAAAAGATGATGTTCGATCTATCGGGGAAAAAAGCATTTATTACTGGCGGAAGCGGAAGCCTTGGAAAAAGCATATCTAAAGCTCTAGCTTCTGCTGGTGCCGAGGTCATAATAGCCGGGATAGAACAACTAGATAAGTTAAAAGACATACAACGTGAGTTTGAAAGTGATGGGTATAAGGCATCTGTTATGCATTTAGACGTGTCGAATCCCCAACATCTTCAATCCCTTACAGAGACACTTAAAAATGACCACGGGCATATTGACATTCTGGTTAATGGAGCAGGAATAAACGTACGAGGTCCGATTCTTGAGACTAGCATTGAGGATTGGGATAGGGTTGTGAATATTAACCTCAGAGGTACTTTCTTTGTATCTCAGGCAGTGGCTCGCCTGATGTTCGAACAAAACAGCGGAAAAATAATTAATATATGCTCCCTATCGAGTCACATTGGATTGCCAAATATGGGACCATACTGTGCATCTAAAGGTGGAGTTAATCAAATTACAAAAGCAATGGCTATCGAGTGGGCATCGTGTATACAGGTAAATGCCATTGCTCCTGGATATTTCCACACTGAGCTAACAGCGCCTCTCTTTAAGAACCCAGAATGGTATAACTCAATCTTGAAACGGATCCCACAGGGGAGGACCGGTGTACCAGAAGATTTAGCCGGAACAGCTATTTTCTTAGCTTCTGATGCTTCGAACTATATAACGGGTCAAACGATATATGTTGATGGTGGATGGATTGCCTCGTAATAATTGTCAAAAGAAATGAAGGTGAAGAGAAGATGTTAGCTGCCGTTAAAACGGAAACAATCAGAGAAATCATTTTAGAAAACAGAGATATTCCTTCCCTAGCTCATGGTGAGGTTCTAATAAATGTGGATTATTGTGGTATTTGTGGAAGTGACCTGCATGCATTCAATCACTCCAAAGGGTACGAGTTTGTAAATAAACCAATCATTCTTGGTCATGAAATATCGGGTAAGGTTGTTGAATGCAACGATCCAGAGTCCGAATACTTAATTGGGAAAAAAGTTATCGTTGAATCAATGCACTATTGTGGACATTGTGAGAATTGTAAAAACAGTAGATATTCCATTTGTGAAAGCAACAAATGTATTGGCCTTCATTTTGATGGCGGAATGGCTGAGTTCGTTAAAACAAAATCTAAATATGTAAGGGAAATACCAGACGGGCTCCCATTGAGTATTGCAGCACTAAGTGAACCGTTGTCCATTGCTATTCATGCAGTAAATCGTGCTGGAGAAATCAATCAAGGACAGACCGTTCTTGTTCAGGGGCCTGGTATCATTGGTTTTTTTGTTGCCTTAGTTTGCGTAGAAAAAAATGCAAAAGTTATATTATCTGGCTTGGAACGTGATTACGAAAATCGTCTATCAAAGTGTCTGGACTTCGGTATTACTCCCCATATTGCTGATAAGTCTTCTTTAAGCGAAAAGGTTGATATTGTTTTTGAATGTTCAGGGTCCAATGTTGCAGTAAAAAATGGTTTCAACAATTTGAAAAAGGGCGGTAGAGCTGTCTTTGTAGCTTTGTACGAACAAGATACAAATTTATTCCTGACTCAGCTTGTTAGAAATGAGTGGCCAATCATAACAAGTTACGGATGTGGACCAGTGGACTATGTGTCTGCCTTTAATATTTTGCAAAAATATCAAAATAAACTTAATAACGTTGTAGGCTTTTATCCCCTATCCAAAGTTAATCAGGCTTTTGATAACAGCTTGAACCAGGATGTGTTAAAAGCTGTATTGTCGATGGAATGACGCAAGTTGTGTAACGGTGTGCAATTATGCACACTTTTGTTCCTGTTAGTGTCAATTTTATAAGGGAAATAGCACATCTATAAAGATTTTCGTGAGATTTGGCTTTTGGCATGATTCTTGCTTAATAAAGAGTATCAGAAGAAATTTGTGTTTCATTTTACAAAATTGGAGGTAATACAATGTTGGCTCTAGACTTAAACCAATTTACAGAGAAATTCACGTTACCTGACCAAGCTATTGATTCAAATGATATCCCATGGGTCCCTACATTCGAGGATTCTGATGCTGTGTTTTTTAAACCAGTACGGTTTGACCTGACCACAGGAAATTGGATTCATATATCGAAATTTGTAGCAGGCAAAGGTAACACTCGTCATCGCCATACTGGAGGTCAAGTTGTAGCTTATACTCTCCAAGGGCAATGGAGGTATCTCGAGAGGGAGTGGGTTGCTAAACCGGGAACCGTGATTTTTGAACCACCAGGGGATATTCACACTCTAGTAGTTGATGGTGACCAAGATATGATTACGTTGTTTTGTCTTAGTGGGGTTATTCAGTATTTCGATGAAAATGGAAATGTGGCACTGAATGATGATTTGTATTACAGAATGAAGAGATATCATGATTATTGCGAACAAAATAATATACCAATACAGAATCTTACATTTTAAGCGAGCAAATCGTAAGCGAATTCATTAAGGGGGTATAGAAATGCCGACAATCAACACCGTTACAGGCCCGATTGATAGTTCACAGCTCGGTTATACACTTGTACATGAACACCTCCTTCTCCGTTCTGAAGCCGTAGCTGTACAATTCCCTCATCTATATGATGATGACGAGAATTACCGTAAGGCTATTGAACAGGTTACCGCAGTAAAATCTAGGGGAGTTAAGACAATTTGCGACCCAACTGTCATGGGGGTTGGTCGGGACATCCGTTTTTTAGAGCGAGTCTCTAGAGAGACAGGTGTTCAAGTAGTTGCCGCTACAGGTGTCTACTCTTACAACGAAATTCCTCAAATATTCCAAAATCGTGATATCGATTTCCTAGCTGATACTTTGGTAAGGGATATTGAAGTTGGGGTACAGAACACTTCAATTAAGGCTGGTTTTCTCAAGTGCACAGCCGATGCGCAAGGTATTACACCGGATCTAGAAAAGGTGTTTCGTGCAGTAGCACGTGCACAAAAACGGACTGGTGTTCCAATCATGACCCATTCTCATCCAGCGACAGAAAACGGGCTTAAGCAGCTAGATATTTTTGAAGATGAGGGTGTCGACCCAAGATTTATCATGATCGGTCACTGCGGGGATACAGACGATGTAGACTACATTACAAGAGTTCTTGATAGAGGAGTATTTATCGGAATGGACCGCTACGGTCAAGCACCATTACCTTATGAACTAAGAAATGTAACTCTTCTGGAACTCATTACAAAAGGATATTCTGAGCGCATGTTTTTATCTCAGGATTATTGTTGTAGTTTTGACTGGTTCCCTCCTGAGCACGAATTTTATAAGAACTATCCCAAATGGTCTATGACATTCCTATTGGATGAGGTTATCCCGGAACTTCGAAGTAAAGGTGTTACGGATGAACAAATTTCAACAATGATGTACGACAATGTACAGCGCTGGTTTGGTGGTACGTATGAGTTACCTTCTAGCTCTGTAAGCCAATCGGCTTCTATAAGTTAAAGGTGGTAGGGGGCTATATGCCCCCTTATAAGTGTGTCCGAAAAATAACTAAATATTAAAATAAAGAGGTGTGGGAGTAATGGCATTGTTTCATTATATTGTTAAATGTAATCAACCCGTAGGGATGGACCCATTAGATTTTTGGAAGCTTTGGCAATCCGAAGCTGATGGAGCTGGTTCTGGTGCAAAAACACCATGCATGCTAGTATTGTCCGGATAAACTTCAGGGATGAGGCTGGCATGCTATGAATGCGTTCAAATGGAAGCACTTCGAATCTCATATTATCCTGATGGCGGTTCGGTGGTATTTGCGATAACGCTTAAGTTACCGGGACATCGTCGAACTGCTAAAAGAAAGAGGAGTTCAGGTTTCTCATACCACAATCATGCGCTGGGTCCATCAGTTCGGTCCAGAGTTGGACAAGCGTATTCGACGTTATTTGAAGCCGACCACCGATTCCTACAGAGTTGACGAAACCTATATTAAAGTAAAAGGAAAATGGGCTTATCTATATAGAGCAGTAGACTCTAAAGGGCAAACTGTTGACTTCATGCTGTCTTCGAGTCGAGATGTCAAAGCTGCAAAGCGGTTCTTCAGAAAAGCGCTTTCTTCTCCACACAATCAAACGCCGCGAGTCATCACCGTAGATAAAAACCCTACTTACCCTCCGGCACTACAACAATTAAAGGACGAAATGGAGATACCGCAAGAAACCTCCATCCGGCAGACGAAATACCTGAATAACATTGTTGAACAAGATCATCGATTCATCAAGAAAATCACGAATCCGATGATGGGGTTCAAATCGTTTCAAACTGCCGACTATACACTCAAGGGCATTGAGGCTATACACATGATAAGGAAAGAACAGCTCAAGTCACCTCACGTACCCGCCTTTTCCATCGCAGATTTTATTAGTGACCTTTTCCACTTCGCTGCATAACACCCCAAATCAACGATATTAGGCCGCAATTCTATCTTGCTTTTGATTTTTGCACCAGAACCAATCGGAGCGGTATCCTGAAGTGACTGATGCCACTCATGGCCACAATCAGTTTTAGGTCATGGAGTGAAAACAAAGTTCATTAACTTATCTAGCATAGAGGTACCCAAAATAATACTCAATAGACTTAAACAAAGATGGGGGCTCGAGCAAACGCTCAAGCCCCCTCATGACTCAACTGGACATTACAGAGTCAAAGTACCTGTAGCGCCAGTAATGGAAGAAGCACCCGAAGCAGAATCAGTAGCCGTGATTGTGCCTGTATCAGTTGACGTTGCGTCGGTCACTACAGCATATACAGTAGCCGTACCATCAGCCAACGTAGCGGTTGTAATAGCACCCGTACCTGCAGTTGCATCTGCGCTGGATGGGTAGAACGCAACGCTGGTTTTGTTAGTAAAGCCAGTAGAACCAAGCGTTACCGTGCTCGTATCACCTGTTAATGCGTTGCCTGCAGCATCTTCAGCATTGATAGTTACAGCAAACGGAGTTGCCGTAGTAATCGTGCTCGATGCCGTGCTAACACCATACTGCGCCAACGCGCCAACTTGTTGACCATAGGATACTTGACCAGCAACTCCGCTTACGCCTGTGCCAAGTTCCAAAGATGTACCCGAGATACCGAGACCCACGGTTCCACCTGTGGTGGTAGCAGTGGACGTGCTTACACCGTAAGCATTGTAGTACGGAACATTGCCATCTTGAACAGTGATGCTTGCCTTACCGTTAGCATCTGTGTAGACGTACAGCGTCGTACCAGAACCAGTACCGACACCAGAAGCATTCACGATGCCTGGGAGTACAACCGTTCCATAGTTATAGCCAGCAGCGGTGCTCCATCCAGTTGGTGTATACAGCGGAATTGGGGTAGGCTCTGTAGCATTACCAGCACCGGAACCAAGCGATTCGGTCTGTTGCAGAGTCTGACCATTCACTTCGGTAATCTGTGTATGGTCAAATAAAAATGGAGGTTTCGATCATCAGAAATTCCCTGATCTAATCATTAAGAAATCCTTGCTGATGTCATCAGGAAATCCCTGATCTGATCTGGAAATTTCCCTGGTGTATCTCTCCTAATTGTGTCATTTGCTTCTTACAATCCTCTTTGTAGAAATGCGAGGAGGAGAAAGGATGACGATGAGTATGGAGCAGATTCACCGGATCAAGGAACTGCAACTCCAAGAGAAAGGAGCGTATCAGATTGCAAAGGAATTGGGGCTAGATCCCAAGACCGTTCGGAAATACATGAAGCAGGAGGACTTCTCCCCAAGGCTGCCTGTGCCAGTGTCTAAGCCATCCAAGTTGGATCCCTACAAGCCAACCATTGATGCATGGCTTCTTCAAGATGCTAAAAATCGGTACAAGCAACGTCATACGGGGAAGCGAGTATATGACCGACTCGTGAAAAAGTTTCCGGAGTTCAACTGTTCGTACCCGACCGTGAACCGATACGTGACCGCATTTCGTCAACGCCAGCACCTTAGTAAGAAGGGCTATCTTGAACTTCAGTGGCATCCTGGAGAGGCTCAGGCTGATTTTGGTGAATGTGATGTGATTGTAAACGGCGTGCGACGCGTTACGAAGTATCTGGTGGTATCTTTCCCGCATAGCAATGCAGGATTTGTTCAGTGCTTTCTCGGTGAAACTGCTGAATGCTTATGCCAAGGATTAATGGACGTCTTTTATCATATTGAGGGTGTTCCGTCACGACTTGTGATTGACAATGCCACAGCAGCCGGCAGGCGAATTGGAGAGCTAGTTCGCCTTACACAGTTGTTTAAGCGATTCCAAGCCCATTTCGGATTTGAGATTACATTCTGCAATCCGAATAGCGGTCATGAAAAAGGAAATGTGGAGAACAAGGTTGGTTACGCTCGGAGAAATTACATGGTTCCCCTACCATCCAAAGTGTCATTGCATGAGTGGAACACTGAATTATTCGAACTATGCGATTTGGATAATAGCCGCGAGCACTACAAGAAAGGAGTACCTATCTGCGAGTTGTTTGAGAAGGACAAGGAAGCCATGCGAGCACTCCCAAACGCGCCGTTTGAATCTTGCCGATATGGGCATGTAAAGACCAACGGCTATGGCAAGTTCATACTTGATGGCAAGCACACTTATTCTTCCTCGCCGCTGTATGCAGACCGGGAGATTATTGTCCGGATCGGCGCACATTTCATTGAACCACTTGATGAAGCGGGTGACGTTATCTCTCGCCACGAAAGGGAGTTCGGTACAGAGCGGACAGACACAGTCGACTGGTTAACGATGCTAGATCAATTGATTGTAAAACCAGGAGCATGGCGAAACAGCCTGATGCGTAGCCAAATGTCCTACGAGGTTCGTGATTACATGGATGAGCAGGACAAGAGTGGGTTACGGCAAGCGTTACGCCTCATGAAGGATTTGTCTAACCAATATGGCTTGGACGTTGCGGTGACTTCGATACAGGAAGCAATTGTTCGCAAACGCACACAAGGCATTGAGGTCAATGCAGCAGTTGTTGCGGCTCGGATTGCTCACTACGGTCTGGATACGCCAGGGGAGCCTGGACCCGACATGAGCCAGTATGATGTTTTACTACCCGCATTCGGAGGTGAAGTGCATGGACCGCAGTGAGATACGACTAGAAATCTCACAATACTGCCGACAATTAATCCTGAGTCAGAATGCGGTACGGTTATGCGATTTAGAAGCTACGCCAAGACAGGAGGAGTTTCTACATAAGGTGTTCCGGGAGGAATTGGAGCACCGCGAGCGTCAGCGGAGAATTCGTTTATTTCAACGAGCTGCGTTCCCTGTACGAAAAACGCTGGAGGGGTACGAATTCAGTTCACTTCGCCTGCCCTCTACCTTGTCCCTGGATGAACTGACTTCGTGTCAGTTTGTCCAGGAGAAAAAGAACCTCGTTCTGTATGGTCCTGTCGGCACTGGTAAGACACACCTTGCCATTGCCTTAGGAACGAAAGCGTGTGAGATGGGAATTGTTACGAGGTTTTTCACCGCAGCATCCCTGGTGACACGACTGAGCGAGAGCAAACGCGCTGGATCTTTAGAACGCATAATGAAGGAACTAGAAAAGGCTCAGCTTGTGGTCATTGATGAGTGGGGTTACCTTCCGATGGACCGTGAAGAGGCGCAGCTATTATTTCAAGTGGTTGCAGCTAGTTACGAGAGACGAAGTTTGGTGATCACCACGAATCTGGAGTTCTCCAAATGGGGCGGTATTTTCACGGATGACCAGATGGCTGCTGCAATGATTGACCGTCTGGCGCACCATGGACAACTTGTTGTGTTTGAGGGAGAAAGCTACCGACTAAAACACGCATTGATGCGGCAAAAATGACCCAAACAGAACTGGAAATACACCAGGGAATTCTCGTGATAATACCAGGGGATTTTAGTTGATCACACCAGGGAAAAATCGATGATTACACCAAGGAAAAAGTGATGATAAAACCAGGGAAATCTTCTTGACAAAACACACGGTAATCCACACTGGGCTGTTCGAACCTTCAATCGCTACCGGTACCGAGGTGTTAGCGATTGGGTTACCTTGACTATCCTCAACGGTGAAGTTGAAGGTAGAAGATTGACCACTTGTAATGGAACCGCTCACCGGCGATACACTTGCCAACTTATTAACGGCACCGTTAGTAAAGCCAAATGCTGCTGTAGCCTGAGCAGAGCCAGACGTTACAGTCAGGTTCGTTGTTCCCGTATTCTTGTTGCTTACGCCAACCGACAGCAACTCAGGCGTGCTGGTCAACGGTGCATTGATTACTTTAGCACCTGTAACTGTTGCGTTCGTACCACCTGCAACAGAACCGTTAATTTGTAGTGACGTGTAGCCACCAGCAAATCCACCAGGAACCGTGATTAGGTAATATGGGTTATATGTCGTTGCACCGCTTGTTGTAGAAGCATAGTACGTAACAGTAGCCGTCGTTGCAGATACAGCGTTCAACAGGTTAACACCGTCGACTTGGTTAATCGTTCCACTGTTGCTTGCGCTCAGGTTGTAAGAAAGCGCCTGGCCGCTGAGAACTGTAGAAGCACTAACCGGTGCGAAGTAAGCAGTTGCTACATCGCCTTCACCAGCATTAATGCCGGATACAGATGTGCTGTCTGTTGCACTCACGGAGCTTGGGAGAATCCCATAAGCCGTGATGTTAGCCAGGGTCGTTGCATCACCGAAGGTTACAGAAGTGGTAAAGTCACCAGCTTCATCATCGGCAGCGGTTGATTGGCTGTTTGCAGCTGCAGAAGCCGTTGCACTGTAGTTCAACGGTTGGTTCTGCGAAACAACTCCGTTTACAACCGGGTAGAATGCATAGCCGTCGATTTCAGAGCTCGAATCAGTGACAGTCGCGGTGAATACACCAGCAGCGTTCGTGGTAAGGACTTCACCGTAATTCGAGTTAGCTGGAACTCCTTGTGCGATGGTTACATTCGGGAAGTCAGTGGTCGTTCCGTTCGAAACATATGCATTGGTTGCGTTGTTAGAGTTGTAACCACCAACCAACAGCAATTGTGCGTTTGGAACAGCATTGCCGTTAGCGTCTACTACCGTACCGGTAAGGGTAACGTCTTGACCTGCCGTAGGGTTAGTGTTGCTAACTGCGAAATTGTTAATGGAGGATGCTGTACCAGCCTGGTTCCATTCAATGCTCGTACCCGTGTTAACTGTAAGAGTCGGCGTCGAGCCAGTAACAGTGACGTTAGACGTTTGGCCAAGAACCGAATCATTTACATAAACCGTTGCCTGACCGGAAGCGTTTGTCTGTGCCGTGACCTCTTGTCCAAGGTCAGCTCCAGCACTGTTTGTGAAGTAGCCATTATCAACGTTGAACGTAAGTGTAACATTAGACTGTGCTACTCCATTTGCAGGAGGCAGTGTTACCGTAACAGGTTGCGCTGTTCCGAAGCTAGCATCGTATGCACCACCAGATACATACGGGGAGATACCTACAGAACCTGGAGCAACGAACTCAACATTTACAGCTGACGTCGAAAGGGTTGCGCCAGTGGATGTTTGGTAAGGAGCAGATGCTGTTACACTGTATGCTGCAGTTTGGCCAGATGGGCCGGTAACGTTAATCGAAGCTACACCAGAAGCATTGGTGTACACTTGATAGTCAGCAGCTGTTGCACCAACAACACCAGAGTTCGAAGAAGCTACCGCGTCACCATTCGATGTAACCGAGAGGCCTGAAGCGTAGCTACCGCCTGCAGAGATAGCGAACGTTACTTGCGTGTTAGCAAGTGGATTGCCATTAGCATCAGTCAACGTGGTGGAGAGTGTCAAAGAACCACCGTTTAGAGCAGTTGCCGGGGATGCTGTCGAACCTGTACCGCTGGTTTGACCAGTTACAGCAATTGCACTCAGGCCAGCTTCACCTTGTGCAGCACCCGTAATCTTCAAGCCAGTTTGGCCACTGAAGGTACCTTGCGCGCCAATAGCCGTCAGGATTTCGTCAACGTAGTAAGCTGGCAGGTAGGTCGTTGCTGCGGCCGACTTGCTAGCAGCTGGATCCTTAGCAGCTTGCGTGTTGATCTTCTTAACAACCGTGCCGTTAACGGTGATGGTGGTGTTACCCGTGCCTACGCCGCCAGCAACTGGAGCAGCCGTTACGCCAGGAGCCGTGATAGCCCAAGTGTGCGTCGTGCCATCCCAAGTAGCCGTGTAGCCGATCTTAGCCAAAGCTTGGTTGAAGTAGTAGACAGGGAAGAAAGCGGTGGTGTTACCGGAATCCTTGCCCGTCATTTCGTAAGGGTTAGAAAGAACAGAACCGTTAACTACGATAGGTAGTTGGCCGGCCTTGGTTAGACCTGATGTTGTTGTTGCTGCAAATGCCATCGGCGAAACCGAGCCGAGGACTACTGCTGCTGCAGCAATACCTGTAAGCGCACGTTTCAAGAGTATTTGATAGTCCCCGCATCTCCCCATTTCTGATAGCCCACCATAGTCCCAAAAAGGTTGATATTACGCGGGATTTTCATAGTCTATCCCCTTCCTTTATTCAACAGATGAAAATAGTTTGCAATATAATAGAAAGCCTTCTGATAGGATGCGTGGAAAATGAAATTCGGAATCATCCAATTGGTAAGGGAGTTAAAGTACAAAAAAAGAGGGAGACAGTGTCCCCCTAAAAAAGGAAATTGGTTATTTGGAAAGTAGGAGATCAATTTCATGCCCAAATCCGTAGTTCTTAAAGAAGTCAATTAGGGCAATCTCAAAGACCTCACGTTGACTGATATTGTTCTCTTTACTAAACCGTTTCACCAACTCATTTAGGTCCGAAACCATATGAACAGATTTAACTGTGTATACGCCCGGTACCAAATATCTTGGAACCTCGGATAGTGCAGGCATAGTCTGTTCGAGTAAACGGGTTAGCTTATCTTCATGTTGGATAAGCAAAGAAAATATAGAGGAGTATTTATCCCAGTCCGATTTATTCAACTCGGATTGTGATACATTGGAATGGCTCACTTCCTCTACAGCTGCCTCATGTTTAGGAATATAATTATGTTCCTCTGTAGACCAGACATATCCACGGGCTTGCATGTATTGAGCCATATCATGATGGCTAGGGAATCGTAGCCGTTTCGCAATGTCTTTTGCATCGGCATTTGGGTCCCGGAACTGGGCGATAATGTCAAGAGCACGGGATGCAACTACGCGGGCCTGCTTTTGATTTCGTTTAACATACGTCCCACTACGCTTGTCCCATCGATACCCTCTACGACGCATGTACTGATCTAGACTTTGGTGATTTCTCAGCTGGTACCGCTGTGCTAACTCCTCCCGAGTAGAACCACTAGACAATCCCTTCAAAATTTCATTCAGCCGTTCTTCATGGGTTTCGTCCATCCATTCCCCTCCTATAACCTATTTACTGCTTGTGAGAGATCATCAAGTGTGGCATGTGTATATACAGATGTTACGGTTAAGGAGCTATGCCCGAGTAATTTTTGAATCTGGACTACATTAACCCCTCGTTGTACTAAACTCGTTGCAAAACTATGCCGGAGCATATGTGCAGTAACCTTTTCCATCCCTAAAGACTGACTTGTACGAAAAAGAACATGGTTGAAATAAGATGGTGATAATCGTCCAGTTGTTTCCGTAGCAAAGAATCGTTCCTTAGCAGTTGCATGGCTGCGGTAGGTTTCACGATACGTATCTAGAATCGGAAAAAGTTTATCTGCAATGGGAACCGTTCGATTCTTCTTCCCCTTCCCATTGATGACACGAATACAATTTGAGGCAAAGTCCACATTTTGCATAGTTAGATTCACACATTCAGAAATTCGAAGTCCTGTGTAAAACAAGGTATATGCAGCTGCTTGTATAACCGGGTGTGAAATGTGAGCAATAAACGGTTCCAGATTGTCCTCTGGTACATGCATGCGTTCTCGTTTTGCATATCGAACAGGCTCCATGTGATCGGCAACGTTCACGCTACAAATTTCTTTTTGGATAAGAAAACGGAAAAAGGAGCGTATCCCGAACAAAATTCGATTGCGAGTAGCTGGTCCAAGTCCACGATCATGCTTGAGGAACGCGATGTATTCTTCGACATCTTCCCGAGTGGTATCCTCGACATACCATGGCCCGTTGTACTTGCGCTCATAGAATCGTTCGAAATTCCGCAAATCAGACTGATAGCCGATTACAGTCTTTTGGCTCCGTTCTGCCGTCAACAAATGATCGGTAAACAACAAAACTGCTTCGTGTGCAATCATATAGCACCCTCCTTTAATGTGAAGCCTCGCGCAAACCGCGCATAAAAAGGCATTCTGCCTAACGACCGATTTGGGTGAAGACGCAAAAAGGGTCAAGCGTGCGATAGCACCGCGTGAGCGGCTCGCGCTTGACCCTTTTTGTGGCTTCGCCCATACTCCCCTAGGCAGAAAGCCTAAATTGAATTCCTTTTCACCCTTACTTCATTCTAGGCATTCAATGCGTGTAGAACCGGCTGCTTGTTCTCGATTTTGCCCTCAAGTTCCAACAAATGAAGAGTATCCTCGATCACTCGCCGCTGGCTCGATTCACTCAAATTCTGTAGTCCAGGCACATAATGAGGCGCGTGATTCATCTGCAATGGACGCCCCAACATCCCGACAACGACATACCAGCGTCCCTCAACAGAAGCTAGGTCCAGCTCTACTTTTTCAATCGCCTGTTTTGAGTCAATTCCCCACTCCTCGGTATCTCGCCAGGACAGATTAAACCGAGTCCGTAAAGAAAGTTCCAACGGCATTGCCATAGGTTGTTCTGGATTCTCTAAGTCTGCAAATGCAAACACGGGCGGCATCCCATGTACACGATAACAGAGCAATGCACCATCTTGAATTTGTTGTAGGGACTCCAAGCGACGTATGATCACCGCCTGGTTCATCTGTATTCCCCACCATTGTAAAATGGGCGTAGGTTCAATGAACTTGAGTGCCTTACTGCTACAGTCGATATTAAAAAACTGACTAGCTTCCTGTAAAAAAGGGAAAGACTCCATAAGCGATGGCTCATTCCGTTCCGCTTTTACTGGCATCGCCCGTAATTGCTTCACCATCTCTTCCCCAAATAACTCTTCTAGAATTGATAAATCCCCCAACTCTTGCGCGGCCTTGATCATTATTCGGTGAGTTGGAACCTTCCTGCCTGTTTCAATATTTGCGTAGTAGGACTTAGACAAGCCGATCCGTTCTGACATTTCCTGTTGCGTATATCTCAATAACTTACGCTGTACCGCAATCCATGCCGAAAACTTTTCAGCTTGATCCCTAGTAATCTGTTCCGTTGTTGAGACCCTTGGCATATATACAACCTCCTTCAAGAAAACACAGGAGCAATATATTTTTATTTGTATTCTAATTGTAGCCTAAAACACAATTTTTGAGTACACACCTGCCAAAAAGAGCAAAATCAAGTAAGAAAAGAAGACAACCAGCAGATAAATACACATAAAAGAACTTATTATGTATCCTATTGTGTTGATCATAAAGTATCCCTATGGTATATTTATCCCACGATACCAATACTATTTTGTATCCTAGAAAGGTGATTAAAGTGAGTCTACGATTTTCGGGTGTCGCTATGTCAGTATCATCGTCGAAGAATGGCGAGAACAAATACGTCGAGGCAGCGGATCGAGAGAATTTTGCACGGTATAACTTTACCCTTCCGGCCAGTTCACACATCGAGAAAGGAGATATTTTCACGGCTGAAGTGATCAGCATTCGTACGTTTCGCGATCGTGTGACGCTAGAGGGAACTTTGATTGAATCCAAGCCAAATAAGTAACATCCAAATTTGGTGGGGAGTGGCGCGCGCAGCGCAGAGCTGCCCCCACCCGGGTGCTACCACTAACAGGCACCGTTATAAATATTGGAACGATATGGATTGGAGAACTCAAATGCTTAGTTCTGGGGCAGATACGCTCATCGGTCATGCAAATGTCCCCTATTCCTCGATTGTGTTCCGATCACTAATTGATGCATTGCGGGAGGCTAAAGAGCGATACGAATATGAAGCAGTATCCATAGAGATTGGGAAAAGGATCGTCCAGTATTATCCTGAGCGTTCAAAGGGTGAATGGTACGCCTTTAAGGTGTTTATTCCAAGTGGAAGCACATCATTGCAGTACATACCCATTGAGTTTCGAATATACGGAAAACAGCTATCTAAGAAGGCCAACAAATGGCCCATTGAGCTAATTTTCCGTAGTGCTACATGTTGGAGCATGCCATTTTCTGAACTATGGCGCGCAACTATTCAAATTTTATACGACCTTGCAAACGAGCCAAATGCAATTGTTAGCGAGGATGGCGAACTTCAACTACAGTCTCGAGTTTCTAGATTAGACTGGGCTCTCGACACAGACGAGCTACAGTTTTGCGCGGAGGATAAAGATCGCTTTTTAACCAGAGCTCGACACAAAGCATCTTATATAGATGAAGAACAATGGTTTGAATCCGAACATGATACCGTCGAAGAAAGCCAAACTGCAATCTACCACCGAGGAGAGGCTTTCACCGGTTTCGTATTTGGTAAAGGGATGCTATTAGTTCGCATCTATAACAAATGGATTGAGGTCTCGAAGAATGCGTCTTACAAAAACTCAAAGATATTCTTTGCTGACCTTTGGAAAGATGAAGGTTGGGATCTAAAGCAAGATGTTTGGCGTATCGAGTGCCAGTTACGTCGCGAATCCCTTCACCTCTTTACTTTGGATGATGAGCGTTCTTTTGCCGATGCGAGTATTCCTGAGGCAGTCGAAAAATTCCCGAGCGTTCTGCCATATATGTATCGTTCTTGGCTATCTTTTCGTAATCCGACGGAACACAAGAACCGTAGCTTATGGCCCTTAAACGATACATGGGACGGGCTAATTGAACGAGCTAGTAAGCAATGCGGCGTCAGTGAACGGCGGAATCTACCTATTAAATTTGACTCAGCGAGTCTAGCAAAGTCCCTACTGGGGCTACTATCCTCGTTTGCAGTTTCAGTAGGAGAACCGTCATCTAAAGACCTGTTTATATATTTACATAAATATATTGGACAAGCATTACAGATTGACGATGTTCAGTGGCGGATTGAGCAAGCCATCCGCGAAAAGGCTGCCCAAAACGGGATTCAACTACATCAGAAATCAGAGTCTGCCTAAGGGTGGGATACTTTTGAGGTATTACGTCCAAAGTGGAGCTTGCCTCCTATTGGGTCTCGCGTTTGCGGGAGTCTGCATGTACTTTCACGTTCCACATTTCATGGGGGAATGGATAAAAACGCTTGCTCATGATATTGTCACACCACCTTATTTTCATGAGGGGGAATTAAGATGATTGACCGAGATTACAACCACAACATGACCGCCGATCTAGGTCTATTCATGGCGCTCTGCCTCATTGGATTACCTCTGCTACTTATTGGGCTACCAAACCTAGCATGGTTTGCGAGTTTATTTATCCTTTCGGCCATTGCTACTCGGATCATGGTGGCCAAGGTCAATATACAAGATGAATATAATCCCGTTTTGCTCTGGCTAGTCGGCGGAAATCCAGTTGGACACGCCTATCGAAAAATGAATAATCGAGCGAAGACCCAACCGACCCTGCACCGTCTGACACGACTACGGCGCCGTGGAAATACACTCGTTGCACAATACGCCCTACCGCCGGGACTGTCCTTTACCGAACTAACGAAATTGAAACCAGTGCTTGAGTCCGGTCTCAACCAACCTCTAGAGATAGCAATGGTACCTGATAATCCGGGGGTCGTGGAAATTGGGTTGGTCGGACGCTTCCGGAGGAAAATCCCACTCACAGAAGCATTGCCATGGCTGGACGCACACCCAGGCCTTGAAACGTGGTGTATTGGCATGGGATCTCAGGAACTTGCCACAATCTCGATGGATGACTTTCCGCACCTTCTCGTAGTTGGTCGTACGGGAGGCGGTAAGACCAATCTGATTAAAGTGATTCTCGAATCACTACTGTATATGGGATCGGCAAAGCTTATCCTTGCCGACCTCAAAGGCGGTTCCGATTACCAGGTATTTCAGTCACGACTCATAATGGCTACAACGATTCCGGAGTTGCTTGAAACGGTGACCCAATTACTAGATCTGATGCGTGAACGGCAGCGAAAGTTGCTCGAAGATGAACACGTAATCTTTGAATCTATCGCGCTTGTCATCGATGAATTCGCCAATGTTCCAACCGCAGCAAATTCAAAAACCAACAAACAGGAAGCCGAACAGGCAAAAGAGATTCTAAACATTTTGAACACCATTTTGCAACAAGGACGCTCGACAAATATTCATGTGCTCATTGCACCACAACGCCCAGATGCGGATACCGTACCAGGGACACTTCGTGCCAATCTTGATGCAGTCGTCACATTCCATGTTACAACGGCGGTTCAGTCGGGTGTGATTCTAGGTGCTGGACACAATGAAGCGTTTGAACTTCCAGCGATAAAAGGCCGTGCTCTCATTTCTCAGGCAGGAGAATTGCAACAAGTACAAGTGTTCCAGTGGCAACAACTGCAACCAAACAAAACCCAAGGAGCGTAAAAATCTATGAAAACAGAGACAGTTCATTACAACGTCAAAACAATGCGTGGAAATGCTCCCCTCCAATAGATTGGAAATAGACGCATTGACACCATTTGATACGTCATGGGGCCCCTGTAACATGCACCCTTTACCAACTACCTCCGATTCCGGGTAGAGCATTGTTATCTCTAGGTGGACACTTGCAGCAAATTCAGGCGTATGAGTGGATAACTTTATGAATACACACGCCTTCTTGCAAATGGCTAACGGTAGGTCTGTCGCCAACCCCCGTTCGGGACTTACACCCTATAGATTCCGTCCATGCCGGGCGTACCACGAAAAAGGAGGGTGACCGAAGTCACCCTCCTCAATCGAATATCCAAGTTATTGCCAATTGATTGTAGATACTGTGTCACCAGCGTCTGCAGTAGGTGCAGAACCGTTGATGTCAATCGTCGTCGTACCACTGGATGGGTAGCTAACAACAGCCGTCGCTTGGTAGCTACTTGTTGACGGGCTGGTTTGCAACGACAGGGTTGCCGGTGAACCACCATCTGTACCGTAGTAGTTAACACCGCCGTTTTGCAAGGTAAGTTGAACTTTACCGTTTGCGTCAGTGTAAACCGTTAGGCCACTCGTGCTACCCCAAGATACAACACCTGGTAGTACAACACTGTTGTAGGCTGTAGCTTCCGGTGTAGTCACGGCGTACAACGGAATCGGAGTAGGCTCCGTGGTGTTATTTGTGCCAAACGTCTGGCTCAATGATGTACCATTAACGGCCGTGATCCAGAGGTTAGTGTTTGCTGTTGCACCAGCCTGACCAGTAACTACGGAGACAGGCGCATCCACAACTGGATTGCCGTTAGCGTCTTCAACTGTGAGCGTTACGTTTTCACCCGTGCCATTCACAGGAGACGCAAGGGATGGGCTGGCTGCAAGTTTCGCAGCACCACCTGGAATGAACTGCGGCTTAGCCGTTGCGGATACACTGCCGATAGCAGCAGTCACAGTCGGAGTCTCGGTGGATTCATCGCCAACACTGAAGTTCAGGCCAGAAACCAAACGATGACCCGTGGTCAGAACATTACCTTCATCGGACGGAAGCGCAAATGTGCCCTTTGTGAATGTAGGTTCTGCAGTTACACCTGCCGGAAGTTCCGAAGCACCACCCGTACCACTTGTCGTGCTCAAGGTCGTGCTGGTAGCACCAGTCGACGTATTTACAGAGTAGTATCCAATGGTTGTTCCATTGACGGATACTTGGAAGTAGTCCGTGTCAGCTTGCGCACCAGCTGGTGTGTAGCCCGTAACAGTTGCATTAACAGCCGTTACTTTGTTTGGAAGTCCCGGGTTCTCACCGTCGAGATAGACACCGTCAACAGCATCGATGAACGAGCTGCCACCAGAGGACAATTGGTACGTTACAGTACCAGATGTGTTGTCCGCCAAGTAATCTTGTGCACTACCGTCGAATGCCCCAACTTCAATGTTATTGAGACCATTGGTGACATAATCGCTACTGTTTTCAACAGTAGAAGGATACTCTACGTTACTCAGTGAAGTGGTCGGTGCATTACTGTTGTTCACGTATGCCGTAACTAACTGTCCATTAGCTGCCACACCGACATTTGCCACAGATGTGGTTGAACCCGTGTAGTTCACATAAATGGAACCAATCGAGTCTCCGCTGTTGCCAACTTCACTATTTTGAATTACATAGACGTTGTATTGGTCGTCATCACCAATCGTTGAGTCATTCGCCGTAAACGAGAACTGACCGTTTGCATTGGTGGTTACGATTTGGCCGAAAGGCGAACCAGTCGAGCTGACCTCAGATCCACTAGCTGGCGTAGCGTTCGGAAAATCTGTAGCAGTGCTGCCACTTACATATTTACCTTTGCCGCCGACACTCGTAATGAGCAATGTTGCGTTCGGCACTGGGTTACCCAGAACATCTTCAGCAGTTGCCGTTACCGTAACATTAGAACTAGCTGACGCCGTGTAAGGGGATCCGACTGTGCCGCTACCACCGGTTACACCAGATGCACCCAATGTAGAATTCAACTGAGTTGCAACACCGGAATCACCCCAGCCGACGTACGTTGTAAGACCTGTCTGACCAGATGGTGTAGCAGTAATCGTAGCCGTGTCAGCTTCGTTGCTGTTAACCCAAATTGTCGCTTGACCCTGTGAGTTCGTTGCAACAGTTTGTGGCGAGGTAAGTTCCGTTCCAGCGCTATTAGCCAAGAAAGCATCGCCATGAACGCTAGAAATGCTGAAGTTAACATTTACGTTCGCTTGAGGTTCCCCGTTCAAGAGCGGCAAAGTTACAGTTACTGGAACCAAACCAGTTGTTTCATTGCTCAAGCTAGACACAGGAACCTGATACGCATCAGACGAGTCTGCAGCATAAGGAGAAATTGCGGCTGTATTAGCGGTCACAAATTCAGCATAGACCTTTGAATCGGTAACTTGAGTACCGTTAACCGTGTACGGAGCGGCAAATTGGAACGTGTAAGATGCAGCAACACCGCTTGGTACGCTAATCGTTGCCACAGCTTCGCCGGCAGCATTTGTAGCAACCTGGAAGCTATAGCCACCGGTAATCGCTGTCGGATTTGCGTTAATCCCGTTAACAGTCACAGTTGGCTCTTGGCTGCCCCAAACTGACAGTGTCGTGTTTACGCCAGCAACTGGGTTACCATTTGCATCGGTTAAGTTCGCACTAACCGTCAAATCCGAACCATAGGAAACAGCTGGGGATGCTGCTGCGCCCGTACCACTGTTAGCACCGCCAATGGTAATTGGACCAATCGAGCCAGTTCCGTTAGTGGAACCAACGATCTTCAAGCCAGTTTGGCCGGAGAAGGAACCGTTAACGCCAAGAGCGGTCAAGACGTTGTTGATGTAGTAAACAGGCATGTAGGTCGTAGCTTGTGCCTTCGCGCCACCAGCTGGGTCCTTAGCAACCTGCGTGTTGAACTTCTTAACAACCGTGCCGTTAACCGTAACGGTCGTGTTACCCGTGCCAACGCCGCCAGCAACTGCTGCTGGGGTTACGCCATTAGCCGTGATAGCAAAGGTGTGGGTTGTGCCATCCCAAGTAGCCGTGTAGCCAATCTTAGCCAAAGCTTGTTCGAAGTAGTAGACAGGGAAGAAACCAGTTGTGTTACCGGAATCCTTGCCCGTCATTTCGTAAGGGTTAGAAAGAACAGAACCGTTAACTACGATAGGTAGTTGGCCGGCCTTGGTTAGACCTGATGTTGTTGTTGCTGCAAATGCCATCGGCGAAACTGAGCCGAGTACAACTGCTGCTGCAGCAATACCTGTAAGCGCACGTTTCAAGAGTATTTGATAGTCCCCGCATCTCCCCATTTCTGATAGCCCACCATAGTCCCAAAAAGGTTGATATTACGCGGGATTTTCATAGTCTATCCCCTTCCTTTATTCAACAGATGAAAATAGTTTGCAATATAATAGAAAGCCTTCTGATAGGATGCGTGGAAAATGAAATTCGGAATCATCCAATTGGTAAGGGAGTTAAAGTACAAAAAAAGAGGGAGACAGTGTCCCCCTAAAAAAGGAAATTGGTTATTTGGAAAGTAGGAGATCAATTTCATGCCCAAATCCGTAGTTCTTAAAGAAGTCAATTAGGGCAATCTCAAAGACCTCACGTTGACTGATATTGTTCTCTTTACTAAACCGTTTCACCAACTCATTTAGGTCCGAAACCATATGAACAGATTTAACTGTGTATACGCCCGGTACCAAATATCTTGGAACCTCGGATAGTGCAGGCATAGTCTGTTCGAGTAAACGGGTTAGCTTATCTTCATGTTGGATAAGCAAAGAAAATATAGAGGAGTATTTATCCCAGTCCGATTTATTCAACTCGGATTGTGATACATTGGAATGGCTCACTTCCTCTACAGCTGCCTCATGTTTAGGAATATAATTATGTTCCTCTGTAGACCAGACATATCCACGGGCTTGCATGTATTGAGCCATATCATGATGGCTAGGGAATCGTAGCCGTTTCGCAATGTCTTTTGCATCGGCATTTGGGTCCCGGAACTGGGCGATAATGTCAAGAGCACGGGATGCAACTACGCGGGCCTGCTTTTGATTTCGTTTAACATACGTCCCACTACGCTTGTCCCATCGATACCCTCTACGACGCATGTACTGATCTAGACTTTGGTGATTTCTCAGCTGGTACCGCTGTGCTAACTCCTCCCGAGTAGAACCACTAGACAATCCCTTCAAAATTTCATTCAGCCGTTCTTCATGGGTTTCGTCCATCCATTCCCCTCCTATAACCTATTTACTGCTTGTGAGAGATCATCAAGTGTGGCATGTGTATATACAGATGTTACGGTTAAGGAGCTATGCCCGAGTAATTTTTGAATCTGGACTACATTAACCCCTCGTTGTACTAAACTCGTTGCAAAACTATGCCGGAGCATATGTGCAGTAACCTTTTCCATCCCTAAAGACTGACTTGTACGAAAAAGAACATGGTTGAAATAAGATGGTGATAATCGTCCAGTTGTTTCCGTAGCAAAGAATCGTTCCTTAGCAGTTGCATGGCTGCGGTAGGTTTCACGATACGTATCTAGAATCGGAAAAAGTTTATCTGCAATGGGAACCGTTCGATTCTTCTTCCCCTTCCCATTGATGACACGAATACAATTTGAGGCAAAGTCCACATTTTGCATAGTTAGATTCACACATTCAGAAATTCGAAGTCCTGTGTAAAACAAGGTATATGCAGCTGCTTGTATAACCGGGTGTGAAATGTGAGCAATAAACGGTTCCAGATTGTCCTCTGGTACATGCATGCGTTCTCGTTTTGCATATCGAACAGGCTCCATGTGATCGGCAACGTTCACGCTACAAATTTCTTTTTGGATAAGAAAACGGAAAAAGGAGCGTATCCCGAACAAAATTCGATTGCGAGTAGCTGGTCCAAGTCCACGATCATGCTTGAGGAACGCGATGTATTCTTCGACATCTTCCCGAGTGGTATCCTCGACATACCATGGCCCGTTGTACTTGCGCTCATAGAATCGTTCGAAATTCCGCAAATCAGACTGATAGCCGATTACAGTCTTTTGGCTCCGTTCTGCCGTCAACAAATGATCGGTAAACAACAAAACTGCTTCGTGTGCAATCATATAGCACCCTCCTTTAATGTGAAGCCTCGCGCAAACCGCGCATAAAAAGGCATTCTGCCTAACGACCGATTTGGGTGAAGACGCAAAAAGGGTCAAGCGTGCGATAGCACCGCGTGAGCGGCTCGCGCTTGACCCTTTTGTGGCTTCGCCCATACTCCCCTAGGCAGAAAGCCTAAATTGAATTCCTTTTCACCCTTACTTCATTCTAGGCATTCAATGCGTGTAGAACCGGCTGCTTGTTCTCGATTTTGCCCTCAAGTTCCAACAAATGAAGAGTATCCTCGATCACTCGCCGCTGGCTCGATTCACTCAAATTCTGTAGTCCAGGCACATAATGAGGCGCGTGATTCATCTGCAATGGACGCCCCAACATCCCGACAACGACATACCAGCGTCCCTCAACAGAAGCTAGGTCCAGCTCTACTTTTTCAATCGCCTGTTTTGAGTCAATTCCCCACTCCTCGGTATCTCGCCAGGACAGATTAAACCGAGTCCGTAAAGAAAGTTCCAACGGCATTGCCATAGGTTGTTCTGGATTCTCTAAGTCTGCAAATGCAAACACGGGCGGCATCCCATGTACACGATAACAGAGCAATGCACCATCTTGAATTTGTTGTAGGGACTCCAAGCGACGTATGATCACCGCCTGGTTCATCTGTATTCCCCACCATTGTAAAATGGGCGTAGGTTCAATGAACTTGAGTGCCTTACTGCTACAGTCGATATTAAAAAACTGACTAGCTTCCTGTAAAAAAGGGAAAGACTCCATAAGCGATGGCTCATTCCGTTCCGCTTTTACTGGCATCGCCCGTAATTGCTTCACCATCTCTTCCCCAAATAACTCTTCTAGAATTGATAAATCCCCCAACTCTTGCGCGGCCTTGATCATTATTCGGTGAGTTGGAACCTTCCTGCCTGTTTCAATATTTGCGTAGTAGGACTTAGACAAGCCGATCCGTTCTGACATTTCCTGTTGCGTATATCTCAATAACTTACGCTGTACCGCAATCCATGCCGAAAACTTTTCAGCTTGATCCCTAGTAATCTGTTCCGTTGTTGAGACCCTTGGCATATATACAACCTCCTTCAAGAAAACACAGGAGCAATATATTTTTATTTGTATTCTAATTGTAGCCTAAAACACAATTTTTGAGTACACACCTGCCAAAAAGAGCAAAATCAAGTAAGAAAAGAAGACAACCAGCAGATAAATACACATAAAAGAACTTATTATGTATCCTATTGTGTTGATCATAAAGTATCCCTATGGTATATTTATCCCACGATACCAATACTATTTTGTATCCTAGAAAGGTGATTAAAGTGAGTCTACGATTTTCGGGTGTCGCTATGTCAGTATCATCGTCGAAGAATGGCGAGAACAAATACGTCGAGGCAGCGGATCGAGAGAATTTTGCACGGTATAACTTTACCCTTCCGGCCAGTTCACACATCGAGAAAGGAGATATTTTCACGGCTGAAGTGATCAGCATTCGTACGTTTCGCGATCGTGTGACGCTAGAGGGAACTTTGATTGAATCCAAGCCAAATAAGTAACATCCAAATTTGGTGGGGGAGTGGCGCGCGCAGCGCAGAGCTGCCCCCACCCGGGTGCTACCACTAACAGGCACCGTTATAAATATTGGAACGATATGGATTGGAGAACTCAAATGCTTAGTTCTGGGGCAGATACGCTCATCGGTCATGCAAATGTCCCCTATTCCTCGATTGTGTTCCGATCACTAATTGATGCATTGCGGGAGGCTAAAGAGCGATACGAATATGAAGCAGTATCCATAGAGATTGGGAAAAGGATCGTCCAGTATTATCCTGAGCGTTCAAAGGGTGAATGGTACGCCTTTAAGGTGTTTATTCCAAGTGGAAGCACATCATTGCAGTACATACCCATTGAGTTTCGAATATACGGAAAACAGCTATCTAAGAAGGCCAACAAATGGCCCATTGAGCTAATTTTCCGTAGTGCTACATGTTGGAGCATGCCATTTTCTGAACTATGGCGCGCAACTATTCAAATTTTATACGACCTTGCAAACGAGCCAAATGCAATTGTTAGCGAGGATGGCGAACTTCAACTACAGTCTCGAGTTTCTAGATTAGACTGGGCTCTCGACACAGACGAGCTACAGTTTTGCGCGGAGGATAAAGATCGCTTTTTAACCAGAGCTCGACACAAAGCATCTTATATAGATGAAGAACAATGGTTTGAATCCGAACATGATACCGTCGAAGAAAGCCAAACTGCAATCTACCACCGAGGAGAGGCTTTCACCGGTTTCGTATTTGGTAAAGGGATGCTATTAGTTCGCATCTATAACAAATGGATTGAGGTCTCGAAGAATGCGTCTTACAAAAACTCAAAGATATTCTTTGCTGACCTTTGGAAAGATGAAGGTTGGGATCTAAAGCAAGATGTTTGGCGTATCGAGTGCCAGTTACGTCGCGAATCCCTTCACCTCTTTACTTTGGATGATGAGCGTTCTTTTGCCGATGCGAGTATTCCTGAGGCAGTCGAAAAATTCCCGAGCGTTCTGCCATATATGTATCGTTCTTGGCTATCTTTTCGTAATCCGACGGAACACAAGAACCGTAGCTTATGGCCCTTAAACGATACATGGGACGGGCTAATTGAACGAGCTAGTAAGCAATGCGGCGTCAGTGAACGGCGGAATCTACCTATTAAATTTGACTCAGCGAGTCTAGCAAAGTCCCTACTGGGGCTACTATCCTCGTTTGCAGTTTCAGTAGGAGAACCGTCATCTAAAGACCTGTTTATATATTTACATAAATATATTGGACAAGCATTACAGATTGACGATGTTCAGTGGCGGATTGAGCAAGCCATCCGCGAAAAGGCTGCCCAAAACGGGATTCAACTACATCAGAAATCAGAGTCTGCCTAAGGGTGGGATACTTTTGAGGTATTACGTCCAAAGTGGAGCTTGCCTCCTATTGGGTCTCGCGTTTGCGGGAGTCTGCATGTACTTTCACGTTCCACATTTCATGGGGGAATGGATAAAAACGCTTGCTCATGATATTGTCACACCACCTTATTTTCATGAGGGGGAATTAAGATGATTGACCGAGATTACAACCACAACATGACCGCCGATCTAGGTCTATTCATGGCGCTCTGCCTCATTGGATTACCTCTGCTACTTATTGGGCTACCAAACCTAGCATGGTTTGCGAGTTTATTTATCCTTTCGGCCATTGCTACTCGGATCATGGTGGCCAAGGTCAATATACAAGATGAATATAATCCCGTTTTGCTCTGGCTAGTCGGCGGAAATCCAGTTGGACACGCCTATCGAAAAATGAATAATCGAGCGAAGACCCAACCGACCCTGCACCGTCTGACACGACTACGGCGCCGTGGAAATACACTCGTTGCACAATACGCCCTACCGCCGGGACTGTCCTTTACCGAACTAACGAAATTGAAACCAGTGCTTGAGTCCGGTCTCAACCAACCTCTAGAGATAGCAATGGTACCTGATAATCCGGGGGTCGTGGAAATTGGGTTGGTCGGACGCTTCCGGAGGAAAATCCCACTCACAGAAGCATTGCCATGGCTGGACGCACACCCAGGCCTTGAAACGTGGTGTATTGGCATGGGATCTCAGGAACTTGCCACAATCTCGATGGATGACTTTCCGCACCTTCTCGTAGTTGGTCGTACGGGAGGCGGTAAGACCAATCTGATTAAAGTGATTCTCGAATCACTACTGTATATGGGATCGGCAAAGCTTATCCTTGCCGACCTCAAAGGCGGTTCCGATTACCAGGTATTTCAGTCACGACTCATAATGGCTACAACGATTCCGGAGTTGCTTGAAACGGTGACCCAATTACTAGATCTGATGCGTGAACGGCAGCGAAAGTTGCTCGAAGATGAACACGTAATCTTTGAATCTATCGCGCTTGTCATCGATGAATTCGCCAATGTTCCAACCGCAGCAAATTCAAAAACCAACAAACAGGAAGCCGAACAGGCAAAAGAGATTCTAAACATTTTGAACACCATTTTGCAACAAGGACGCTCGACAAATATTCATGTGCTCATTGCACCACAACGCCCAGATGCGGATACCGTACCAGGGACACTTCGTGCCAATCTTGATGCAGTCGTCACATTCCATGTTACAACGGCGGTTCAGTCGGGTGTGATTCTAGGTGCTGGACACAATGAAGCGTTTGAACTTCCAGCGATAAAAGGCCGTGCTCTCATTTCTCAGGCAGGAGAATTGCAACAAGTACAAGTGTTCCAGTGGCAACAACTGCAACCAAACAAAACCCAAGGAGCGTAAAAATCTATGAAAACAGAGACAGTTCATTACAACGTCAAAACAATGCGTGGAAATGCTCCCCCTCCAATAGATTGGAAATAGACGCATTGACACCATTTGATACGTCATGGGGCCCCTGTAACATGCACCCTTTACCAACTACCTCCGATTCCGGGTAGAGCATTGTTATCTCTAGGTGGACACTTGCAGCAAATTCAGGCGTATGAGTGGATAACTTTATGAATACACACGCCTTCTTGCAAATGGCTAACGGTAGGTCTGTCGCCAACCCCCGTTCGGGACTTACACCCTATAGATTCCGTCCATGCCGGGCGTACCACGAAAAAGGAGGGTGACCGAAGTCACCCTCCTCAATCGAATATCCAAGTTATTGCCAATTGATTGTAGATACTGTGTCACCAGCGTCTGCAGTAGGTGCAGAACCGTTGATGTCAATCGTCGTCGTACCACTGGATGGGTAGCTAACAACAGCCGTCGCTTGGTAGCTACTTGTTGACGGGCTGGTTTGCAACGACAGGGTTGCCGGTGAACCACCATCTGTACCGTAGTAGTTAACACCGCCGTTTTGCAAGGTAAGTTGAACTTTACCGTTTGCGTCAGTGTAAACCGTTAGGCCACTCGTGCTACCCCAAGATACAACACCTGGTAGTACAACACTGTTGTAGGCTGTAGCTTCCGGTGTAGTCACGGCGTACAACGGAATCGGAGTAGGCTCCGTGGTGTTATTTGTGCCAAACGTCTGGCTCAATGATGTACCATTAACGGCCGTGATCCAGAGGTTAGTGTTTGCTGTTGCACCAGCCTGACCAGTAACTACGGAGACAGGCGCATCCACAACTGGATTGCCGTTAGCGTCTTCAACTGTGAGCGTTACGTTTTCACCCGTGCCATTCACAGGAGACGCAAGGGATGGGCTGGCTGCAAGTTTCGCAGCACCACCTGGAATGAACTGCGGCTTAGCCGTTGCGGATACACTGCCGATAGCAGCAGTCACAGTCGGAGTCTCGGTGGATTCATCGCCAACACTGAAGTTCAGGCCAGAAACCAAACGATGACCCGTGGTCAGAACATTACCTTCATCGGACGGAAGCGCAAATGTGCCCTTTGTGAATGTAGGTTCTGCAGTTACACCTGCCGGAAGTTCCGAAGCACCACCCGTACCACTTGTCGTGCTCAAGGTCGTGCTGGTAGCACCAGTCGACGTATTTACAGAGTAGTATCCAATGGTTGTTCCATTGACGGATACTTGGAAGTAGTCCGTGTCAGCTTGCGCACCAGCTGGTGTGTAGCCCGTAACAGTTGCATTAACAGCCGTTACTTTGTTTGGAAGTCCCGGGTTCTCACCGTCGAGATAGACACCGTCAACAGCATCGATGAACGAGCTGCCACCAGAGGACAATTGGTACGTTACAGTACCAGATGTGTTGTCCGCCAAGTAATCTTGTGCACTACCGTCGAATGCCCCAACTTCAATGTTATTGAGACCATTGGTGACATAATCGCTACTGTTTTCAACAGTAGAAGGATACTCTACGTTACTCAGTGAAGTGGTCGGTGCATTACTGTTGTTCACGTATGCCGTAACTAACTGTCCATTAGCTGCCACACCGACATTTGCCACAGATGTGGTTGAACCCGTGTAGTTCACATAAATGGAACCAATCGAGTCTCCGCTGTTGCCAACTTCACTATTTTGAATTACATAGACGTTGTATTGGTCGTCATCACCAATCGTTGAGTCATTCGCCGTAAACGAGAACTGACCGTTTGCATTGGTGGTTACGATTTGGCCGAAAGGCGAACCAGTCGAGCTGACCTCAGATCCACTAGCTGGCGTAGCGTTCGGAAAATCTGTAGCAGTGCTGCCACTTACATATTTACCTTTGCCGCCGACACTCGTAATGAGCAATGTTGCGTTCGGCACTGGGTTACCCAGAACATCTTCAGCAGTTGCCGTTACCGTAACATTAGAACTAGCTGACGCCGTGTAAGGGGATCCGACTGTGCCGCTACCACCGGTTACACCAGATGCACCCAATGTAGAATTCAACTGAGTTGCAACACCGGAATCACCCCAGCCGACGTACGTTGTAAGACCTGTCTGACCAGATGGTGTAGCAGTAATCGTAGCCGTGTCAGCTTCGTTGCTGTTAACCCAAATTGTCGCTTGACCCTGTGAGTTCGTTGCAACAGTTTGTGGCGAGGTAAGTTCCGTTCCAGCGCTATTAGCCAAGAAAGCATCGCCATGAACGCTAGAAATGCTGAAGTTAACATTTACGTTCGCTTGAGGTTCCCCGTTCAAGAGCGGCAAAGTTACAGTTACTGGAACCAAACCAGTTGTTTCATTGCTCAAGCTAGACACAGGAACCTGATACGCATCAGACGAGTCTGCAGCATAAGGAGAAATTGCGGCTGTATTAGCGGTCACAAATTCAGCATAGACCTTTGAATCGGTAACTTGAGTACCGTTAACCGTGTACGGAGCGGCAAATTGGAACGTGTAAGATGCAGCAACACCGCTTGGTACGCTAATCGTTGCCACAGCTTCGCCGGCAGCATTTGTAGCAACCTGGAAGCTATAGCCACCGGTAATCGCTGTCGGATTTGCGTTAATCCCGTTAACAGTCACAGTTGGCTCTTGGCTGCCCCAAACTGACAGTGTCGTGTTTACGCCAGCAACTGGGTTACCATTTGCATCGGTTAAGTTCGCACTAACCGTCAAATCCGAACCATAGGAAACAGCTGGGGATGCTGCTGCGCCCGTACCACTGTTAGCACCGCCAATGGTAATTGGACCAATCGAGCCAGTTCCGTTAGTGGAACCAACGATCTTCAAGCCAGTTTGGCCGGAGAAGGAACCGTTAACGCCAAGAGCGGTCAAGACGTTGTTGATGTAGTAAACAGGCATGTAGGTCGTAGCTTGTGCCTTCGCGCCACCAGCTGGGTCCTTAGCAACCTGCGTGTTGAACTTCTTAACAACCGTGCCGTTAACCGTAACGGTCGTGTTACCCGTGCCAACGCCGCCAGCAACTGCTGCTGGGGTTACGCCATTAGCCGTGATAGCAAAGGTGTGGGTTGTGCCATCCCAAGTAGCCGTGTAGCCAATCTTAGCCAAAGCTTGTTCGAAGTAGTAGACAGGGAAGAAACCAGTTGTGTTACCGGAATCCTTGCCCGTCATTTCGTAAGGGTTAGAAAGAACAGAACCGTTAACTACGATAGGTAGTTGGCCGGCCTTGGTTAGACCTGATGTTGTTGTTGCTGCAAATGCCATCGGCGAAACTGAGCCGAGTACAACTGCTGCTGCAGCAATACCTGTAAGCGCACGTTTCAAGAGTATTTCTCCTCCCATAATCGACAAGTGAGATGAGTACTGAAAGTTGGTGACGAGGTCACCTTGCAGTTTGGCCTTCGTCACTGTCCCCACGAGTCCATGACGATGAATCAGTTTGTTGACGCTATCGCAAGCATCCGTTCCATGCGAAAGTCGCCAAACGCCCTCATTCGGTCGGCAATCCCGACACGTAGGAAGACATCCCTCCCTTCAGTGCATTTGCACCGAATTGTCGCCTATCTCGTTTATTACGCCATAGGCTTACGTTCTCCTGCTAACCCACTCGAATTTCGCCACGAATTTGGTCGAAAATCTTCAACTCGGCAGATTAGAAGATTATGTATCCAAGACAATGCCTCGTGCCGCATTATACGCTTTCTTTTTTTTTGCGTAAAGCGAAATAATAGTTTTCAGCCCAAAATTTTCTGAGAGACATAGCGAAACAATCTAATAACTATGCACATCTCAGAATTTAAGACCGACGACTTGCCGACATTCTTCGCGACATCGCCTGTCTTGTTGGGCTGAGCCCTATAGAGCGCACTGTTCTGAATCGATACATGTTGTAGCCGATTTCCTAAAATACAAGCTATCATGCCTCGACTCCATTTTATAGACGATATGAAGTTGAGGGATGTTACACTTGGTTGCAAACTTTTTTTGACACGACGTGTCTCCACTATGTACAGTCGTTCTAACAATCACCTGCTTGGCAAGTGAGGAAGTGTTTTACCGAATGAAGTTTACTACACCAGAATCAGAATTCACACTGGAAACTGTTGAGAAGAAGTCCAGATTTATTGCTACGGTCGTGCCGATATCGGGGGTTGACGACGCGGAACAAGCTCTCCTAGACATTCGCGAGCAGCACAAGAGCGCCAATCACAACTGTTTCGCGTATCGGGTTGGGCTTGGCGTTCCGGTTGAGCGATTCTCCGATGACGGGGAGCCCAGTGGGACCGCAGGACGTCCGATTCTCGAGGTCATTCGGAGGCGCACAATCGACAATGTCCTCGTTGTGGTGACGCGCTATTTTGGCGGCATCCTGCTCGGGGCCAGCGGCCTCGTTCGCGCGTATGCCGATGCGGCAAGTCAAGGATTGTCCGCTGCTGCGATGCTTGAGTGCGACGTGATGAACACGCTTCAGGTCACGTGCGATTACGGCGTGTATGGGAAGTTGGAATACGTGTTAGGGCAGAGTGGCATTGCGATGTACGAGAAGGCATTTTCGGACGTGGTTTCGTTTGACATCGTGGTACCCGAGGTGGATGTGGAGGATCGTCTGGCGGCTCTGTCGGAATGGACCAACGGGCAGGCGACAGTCAAGGTACTTCCGGGCGAATATATCGGAGTCACACAGGACGGGAGTTTGGTACGTGGTTTCTGGCCAACGGAGAATACCTGAGGCCAAACTCCCGCTGCGGGTTGGTCACATTCGCACAGAACCGCAAGTCTGCTGGTGCTGTACGAGGATAGAGAACGTACCCGCGTCACGCATTCGACGCTGCGCGCTTTGTTTGGCCATCAGGATGTCGAACGTGAAGGGATGGTGCGTGTGGAGATGGCACGTTTCGTCGCTCACCGGCCTTAGGTGCTGGATGGCGTCCAGGCGAAAGTACCCCACCGCACCATCGTTTCGCGTATGCGGATTGCGCACCTTGAGGGCCGGATAGACGGTTTGCGTGTGCGGATTGATGAACGGAACATACTGGGACCGACCGAGCGCGTCCTCGTACGCGCGACGCAGGTCTTGTGTCTGCAAGAATACGGCCTTTGCCGCTCTCTGGTAGAGGTTCATCGACTTCCACGGTACATACCATTGAGTTCCATCCTCCAGAACGACCAGGCTTGCGTTGCCGTTTAGGTAGACCGGGATCCAAAGGCTTACCCGCGAAATCCACTCTCTCACCGGAGGCACTCGCCTCGTCGAATGGTGGACGACAGCATTCGGCACAGGATGCGCAGTTTTTTCCTCGACAAATAACGACCCCTCTGTCACGACACGTTCAACTCCTTATGTATTCATATATTTTGTATATATATCATCCATTATACAAATTAACTGATAATTTGTAATCTGTATCACATGATTTGAAAGTCGATTTTTAGTATTAATTGTCTAGTCTTAGTGGCATGTCACTTAAGTTAAACGCTAAATCACGTTGGTAATTACCGTAAATAATAACCGAGACCTAGGTCTCTCTCTATTCACTACCTCGTGGTACCGAAGGTGTCGCGCTATGCTCAAGGCGCGCGTAATCCCTGTGGGCCGGCCCGCCAAAGAGGGCTGTCAGGTGGAACCTCAGATAGATACGTTAGAACGGATAGTTATGCAGGCGCAAATGTGTGATTGCGCAGCCTGCCTTCGACTCATCCATCAGTTTCAAGGCCTACTCTGTGCTGTAGCGCGGAAATATCAGTCGACCTGTGGATACGAAGAGGTGTATCAAGAGGCGTGCGCGGCTTTCCTCACCGCCATCCAGTCCTATCGCCCGGACCGCGGACCGTTTGTCGCCTACGCCGCCAGCAAGGTCAGAGGAGATGTGCGGACGGCGATGCGCAGGTTGTGGAGAGTGGCGGACCGATGGAGTCATATCCACGCCTTCGAGGGCGAGGATGACGAAAGGGCGTTTGACCGGGTATTGGCGGGATCGAACGCGGATGCTGTGGGTACAACAGTGTTTCCGGACGCCACCTGGACGACGTCCTCGGCACTGAACGAGATGATCACAAGAGCTCGCCTCAGCCAGCGTGAAGGCGACTGGTTACATTCGTTCCTCGCCGGCTGGCCGCCGGAGGCGATGGCCGAGGCGTATGACGTGAGCGCCGAGACCGTCAAGACGTGGCGCAAGCGTGCCCTGTCGAAGCTGCGAAGAGCCGCGGCGCAGATGGACGTGGACTTCCGAGACTTCGTGTGACCTCACGTGCTCAAGCAGGGCGTACGGAGGAGTGCTAGACTTCGCTCTCGACATCCTAATGCGTCTGGTCACATAGATTTGCGCACCGCAAGCGTGGCGGCCTTTGGATTTAAGGTGAGATTCAAGTCGTGATCGATAAAGAAGCGCAGGCCAAAGAGTGCCTGTTCTTGGAGAGCCGGATGGACAATACACGGAACGTCTCGGTAGATGTGCTTCCACATGCGGATGGAACAGCGCGATCGATACGCCTGTACCGTGCCACCCACGGCACTGATTTCAATCGGGCCAAGGTTCGGTAACTTGAGTATGGATGCAACCTTTGCGTTCAACGTGGGTTCGAATGCCCCGGTGTCGAGAATGACGTTGCGGACTCGTCGACCGTTGATGATCGGTGCAAAGTAGAATGCGTCGACACGGATGCTGCCATGGTAAAGTGCGATGAGCTTACTCAAGTTGAGTCCTCCCAGTAGGCATCAAATGTAGGCCTGTCTCGTAGCAGCAGGATATGTACGAGGTGCTCCTGAAGGCACGGCGTTGTTGCTACAGGTCGTGGCGTGTGGGCAGGCGTTTGCGCCCGGTAATCGGAGGACGTCTACGCGGCTCAGACAAAGTTTTATCCCAAGCGTCCCGAACGTCATAGAACCCCCATTCTACCAAGCTTATAATGAGGGCAAGACATCCTCGCTCGCGCGTAAGATGCGAGTTTGTCACCGCCCTCGCAACGTTTTCGCGAAACCGCCGCCGAGGAAGGAGGTGTACTTCGTGTTAGAGTTGATTGAACATTTGGTCAACGAGGTTCGAGAGATCAAAGAGGCAATGGTCCGAAGAGAAGATATTGCTGACATGGTCCGGCAGAGAGACATCGCCGACATGGTCAGGCAGAAAGACATCGCCGACATGGTCAGGCAAAAGGATATCGCTGACATGGTCAGGCAGAGGGACATCGCTGACATGGTCAGGCAGAGGGACATCGCTGACGTGGTCAGGCAGAAGGATATCGCTGACGTGGTCAGGCAGAAAGACATCGCCGACATGGTCAGGCAGAAGGATATCGCCGACATGGTCAGGCAGAAGGATATCGCCGACGTGGTCAGGCAGAAAGACATCGCTGACGTGGTCAGACAGAAGGATATCGCTGATGTGGTTAGGCAGAAGGATATCGCTGACATGGTCAGGCAGAAGGACATCGCTGACATGGTCAGGCAGCAAGATGTGGCTGACGTGGTCAGACAGAAAGACATCGCTGACATGGTCAGGCAGAGGGACATCGCTGACGTGGTCAGGCAAGAAGATCTTTCTGGCGTGACGCGCCAACAGGATTTGGACGAGCTGAGGCAGATTTATCGCGCCCTGCTAGAAGGACAGGAAGTGCTTTCGGCGCAGAGCGACGCCTTGGGGAGAGATATGTCGGAAGTAAAATTGACGTTGTCTAAGCACACGGACATCCTCGAGGACCTTTCCGTGAAAATGATCGAGCACAGTGCACAGATTCGCAAATTGACTCGGCAACACCTGTGAGCGTGTCGGCCATGACCCTTATGAAAAGAAATGGACCAACACCGATATGGCGCTGGTCCACTTTGTGGTCTCCATCATTCCGCGTCAACGATTGCAAACAAGATCTCGGCTTCCGCCACGTGTTTTCCGTCGACGTGGGCGGTGCCCTTTCCCTTGCCGATGCGACCTTTCAGCCGTTCAATGGTCACTTCCAACTCGAGCTTGTCCCCAGGGCGCACCTGACCGCGAAAACGTGCGCCGTCAATGCCGGAGAGCAACGGGCGCTTCCCCTCGAAGTCCGACTGCGACAGGATGGCGACCCCGCCGAGTTGGGCCATCGCCTCGACGATGAGAACGCCTGGCATGATGTTGAAGTCGGGGTAGTGACCGGTGAAATGTGGTTCGTTGGTGGTCACCATTTTGTAGCCCTTGACCTTGATGCCAGGCTCGATGTCTGTGACCCTATCCACGAGCAAGAACGGGTAGCGGTGTGGAAGGATCTTGCGTATGTCCTCCACGTATAGTGGCAAGTTAAATTCCAAATTGGTCACTCCTAGTCTGTCGTGCGGTGTCCAAGACGCGTGGGTGCAAAAGCTTTGGTTAGTACACCCGGCGGCGAATCGTGATAATCTCCATCGACCTCACGTAGAGTACGGTCGTGATGTAGGAGAGCGCCACCGTGAACCAGAGGAACAGTTCACCCGCCATGTCGCTCGGCCACGCGAGAATGATGGAACAAATGCCAATATAGTAGCAAAGCGTCGTCATCTTGCCCCAGATGTTGGCCTTGGGCACAGCGCGTTTGCCCTGAAAATAGAAAAATGCGGCGCCGATGATCATCAGCACGTCTCGGAGGACCAAAAGACCAGCTTGGACCCACGGAACCCGATCAGAATCGATGAGTGTGAACAGCACGGCGACCATCATGAGTTTGTCGGCGAGTGGATCGAGCAACTGGCCAGCGTACGTCTCTAGTTTGTAGGTACGCGCGATGTAACCGTCCAGCACATCCGTCAGCCCGGCAAACAACAGCACAAATAACGCGAGAACTTTGTGAGGGCTTACCGTCGCATAGAACGCCCAAAGATAACAAGGAATCAATAAGAGCCTGAGCAGGGTCAACAAGTTCGGTAAGTTCAATGTCTCGCCCCCTCTCCACGGCGTGACCGCCCCGTACCGTTTGAAGGCATGCCACAACACAGGAAACATTATATCAGTTGTATAGTAAATGGGAAAAGGCGAACGGATGGGCGAAACGCGCGAAGAGGCTGTCCCGCCGTATACCGTGAACACGGTGGCAGACAGCCTCTTCCTATAAGATGTGGAGTGCGCGTCTCGGTTATGCAGATTACGACCGAATGGTCGCCGCCACACCCATCATCTGATTCGTAATGGAGATGCTTTCCGAATTCAATTGAAAGCTCTGTTGTGCTTCCATCATGTCGGCGAACATTTGGCTCTCGTCCACGTTGCTGTAAGACAAGTAGCCTTGCTGCACACTCGATTGCTGCGCGGGACGCGCTGTCCCACCGGCGGTCAGCGCGTAGAGATTGTTCCCCTGCGCCGCCAGATGGGAGGACGGTTGGCCGATTTCCACGATGGCCAACTGGGGGCCCTTGACGTTGCCAAAGGACACCTGGCCGTTCTGTCCCACCGACATGGTCTGGCCGTTTGCCGGGCGAATAATCGGCTGGCCCGTCGTCGACAGCACGGGGTAGCCATTCTGCGTGGCCAACTGGAACGATCCGTCGACGCGCCGGCTCCAGATGAAGTTCCCGGCCTTCGTGTACAGCGGGCCACTGGGACCCTGTACTTTAAAGAACCCCGGACCCTGTATGGCGAAGTCCATGTCATTGCCGGTCTGTTGAAGGTTCATTCCGTCGAAATCGCGGCCCTCCGACACCGATTGCACCCCCGTGCCGCCACGCCAGCCGGCAGGAGTGGTGCGGCGGGCGTTGCCTGGGTCCGTAGCGGAGCCGTAGAGCTGCATCGTCAAGGCATCCTCGAAGGTGCCCTGATCTTGTGCGTAGCCGACCGTGTTCAAGTTCGCGAGGTTATCTCCCACTCTATCCAGCCAACCGGACGACGCTTGCAGTCCGGAGAGGCCTGTCCACAACGATTGCATTGCCATGACCGCAACTCCCTTTATCCCAGTGCGATTATCCTAATGTGGCCATCCCAAAGATGTACCGACTTAACTGCTCACCTTGCCAACGTCCGTGACCGCAGTTTGGAGGAGTTGGTCCTCCGTCTGCACCATCCGTTGATTGGCCTCGTACATGTTGGAGGCGTTCATCATTTGGGTCATGATGGTGGTCGGATCGACGTTGCTCTCTTCGAGGCTGCCTGGGTTCAATTGCCCGGTCCCCGGCTTCAACTGCGGCATGACGGATGCGGCTGTCAAACTGTTCCCCACCATAAACTCCGTCTGCCCGAGCGGGCTCACCTGCGTGACATCGACGTCGACCGTCCCCAGACGGCCGCCAGGTATCACGTTGTTGTTCGGACCGTAGACGCGATAGGAAACCTGGCCGTTCGAGTCGGTCAACGCTTGCCCACTGGGTCCAAATAGGCTCGAGCCCTGGTAGTTCGGATTGATAACAATCTTTCCGCCCTGAATGGGCAGCCCATTCGATCCGATGGGAAGAATCTTGTGCCCGGCCGCATCGACGAGCGTGTTGTTGGCGTCCAGTTGCAGCGCGCCGTCCTTCGTCAGTGCGATGCCAGTTGCCCCAGTGGCCGATACGTAGTCGACTGGGTAGAAACTGTGGTCACCCATATCCGCCTGATTACCGACGCGGATGGACATCCCCTGCGTCGTGTCCTCGCCTGGCACGCCGACAATTTGCCCTTGTGCATTGGCAAAGAGAAACGACGGATTTCCAGCCGCGTCGTAGTCCGGCGCGCTTGCCGTTCCGGTCAACGCCGTACCCTGATACTGCGGGTTGCGAACCGCATACACACCTTGGATGACGTTCCCGTTCCCGTCCAACACCGCGAGTGGCTGCCCGTTGATCCCTAAGCGCCCCTGGTTGCCCACGGTGATGGGCCCCGCCGCGCTCGTCTGCCCCGCCGGCCCTTGCACCGTGCCGTAGGTCCCGCTCAAGGTCGTATCGGAGATGCCTACATCGAGCGACCGCCCGGTTTGCTGCATGGTGCCGGAGGAGAAGTTCGGCACCCCCTCCTGGAAAGTGACACCGGTGCCCATCTGGCCGACGTACGACTTGGCTCCCCCACCATACGACGACTGGTAGATCTCCTGTACGGGAGATTCGATGTCCTCAGGCATGGAGACCTTAAATCCCGGCGTATCTTGATTCGCTAAGTTGTTGGCCAGCATCTGCTGCGCCAGTTCTTCGACCGACATCCCTGCGGCCGCTGTGGTCAGTCCGGGTATCATGATTGTCCTCCCTACTAAGGCAGTGGGCTTGTCCCCGTATCGCCGTCGCGCGGGGCGTCCACCTGCCCGTCGAGTTATCCTCTGCGGCGCCGGCGGCCTGGCGTCGTCATCTGATGCTCACGATAGCGGCGCCACTCGGGGCTGTCGAGTACCTTCCCCGTGCCGATGACGACACACTGCATCGGGTTTTCAGCGATATGTACAGGGATTTGCAATTCTTGCTGCATGAGCTTGTCCAATCCGTCGACGAGTGCTCCGCCGCCGGTCAGCATGACGCCTTTATCGAAAATATCCGCGGCGAGTTCCGGGGAGGTTTTCTCCAATACGGCCTTCGTCGCCTGGATAATCGCTTGAATCGGTTCCTGCAAGGCCGAGCGCATCTCTTCGGCGTGGACGGTCACGGTCTTGGGCAGGCCTGTGACCATATCGCGCCCGCGCACGTCCATTTCATTTTGGCGACCACCTGGAAAGACGGTGGCGAGCTCCTTTTTCAACTCTTCTGCCGTGCGTTCGCCAATCATGAGGTTGTATTGACGGCGAATGTATTTGACGATGGCCTCGTCGAGCTTGTCCCCAGCGATGCGAAGAGAAGCGGAGGTCACGACGTCGCCAAGCGACAAGACGGCAATGTCCGTCGTTCCCCCACCAATGTCGACGACCATGCTGCCGCTGGGCTCAAAGATGTTCAGTCCAGCGCCAATCGCAGCGGCTTTTGGCTCCTCAATCAAATCCACTTTTTTCACGCCCACGGCCTCCGCGGCTTCACGTACCGCCTTCTGTTCGACGGACGTGATTCCAGCCGGGATGCAAATCATGAGGCGTGGCCTCGCGAATGTGCTTTTACCGATGGTTTTGCGCAAGAAGTGGCGAAGCATGATCTCTGTCACGTCGAAATCTGCAATGACTCCTTCACGAAGCGGGCGAATGGCCACGATGTTTCCTGGCGTTCGCCCGAGCATGCGTCGGGCTTCTTCGCCGACAGCAACCACCTGTTTTGTCACCTGATCTATCGCAACGACGGAGGGTTCATCGAGTACAATTCCTTGTCCTTTGACGTGCACCAGCACGTTGGCGGTTCCTAAGTCGACTCCAATATCCCGAGAAAACATTTGCGGCGAGTCCTCCTAATCTAGGGCGTGCACCGAAGCGTACAAAGCGTTCATATGTTTGTGCATGAGGTAGTAGAATAGAATAGATAGAATGTAGTTCTACAAGCCGCTGGAAACTCCTTTACGAGATTCGAACTTTTTCGACTCGATCTGCGGTTCGTCGTCCTTGTGATACTTCAACTTCGTCGCTTCGCCACCCCGCAGATGTCGGATGGACTTGTGGTACTCAAGAATCTCTTTGACGCGATTCGCTAGGTCCGGATTGATCTCCGGCAGTCGCTCGGTGAGATCCTTGTGCACGGTACTTTTTGAAACGCCAAATTCCCGGGCTATCGTGCGGACTGTGTTGCGAGTCTCGACGATGTATTCCCCGATTTTGAGAGTACGCTCCTTGATGTAGTCATGCACTCCCCTCGCCTCCCCATGCAGGTCAGTTGGTCTGATACAGTATATGAGGGGGTGTACACCGTATGCCTTGGCTAGCCCGCGCATGGCTTGGCCCAACTGGAGTTTCCACGTGTCCAATCGGTTTACTTCCTGGGAAATAAGTGTCGAAACCTTATTGCCCGAGGCACTTTTTCGGCTCAGCGGTCGACAGCGAGGGATGTAAAAATATTTTTGTCGACCGGGATCGACACCACGGGCGATGCGAGGCAGCCGCACTCAGGCTTTACCTCAGTTGCGCCTGTGGGCCGAGTGGGCGTCAGAGGGTATCGGAATGTAGGCGTCCCTCCATTCTGGCGGCTGCTCGCCCCAAAAAAAGAACCGTCTCGTTGCCGAGACGGTAGATAAGTCAAGCGTCCACTTGTGTGGATTATTGCTTCGGCAGGAGCGATTCGGGATCGACCGGTTGGCCGTTGTTATCGACCTGGAAGTACAGGTGGTTGCCTTGGCTCTGCTCGAAGACGTTCGCACCAGCTGTGCCGATGGTTTGTCCTTGGTGAATGGTCTCGCCGGCTTTGACGTCGACCGATTCAAGTGACTGATAAGTTTCGGTATAGCCGTCCGGGCTTTGCACGACAACCTCTTGGCCGTAGAGCGGTTGGTTGTCGACTTTGCTGACCGTGCCGCTCAGAGCTGCGTCGACTTCGAAACTAGATCCGCCTGCGGTCTTGATATCGATCCCCTGGTGCGGGTAGTATTCGTTGTCGTACTGCACAAGCGCGGACTCTTGTTGCTGCAGCGTGCCCTTGACCGGGAAGAACGGAACCGTGACATCAAACTTTGTTCCGTCAGCAACTGGCCAAACGAACGGTTCTTTTGGCTGTTCAATCGGTGTGCTCGTCCCGTTGGAATCTGTGGCGGTCACACTTGTCGGACTGGATCCCATCTGACTGCGGGCATACATCAATCCGATAATGACAGCTGCTGCTCCGAGATAGATTGCTGGATAGAGCCAGCGTTTTGCCAGGACACGCTTTGCGTTTGCTGGACGCCCCTTCGCTTTGGTGTGGGCATCCGGTTTCTTGTTTTCATTGTTCGGATGTTGTTTTTCATCCATGTGGCGCTCACCTCAGTAGTGAGTCTCGCCACGGAAAATAGATTCTATACCTAGTGTCCAAAAAAGGACTAGAATCCGTTCAGAATAAGAGACGGCCACAGCGATCCTAGCAATCATCCCCCACCGATTCCCCTATCCGTCACAGGAACTCGCCGTCCGACTGAACCGACGTGTCTGGGTAGAAATGAGATAGGATATCTTGCCAATCCATCTTGGCCGCGAGCGCCTGTGCCTCGTGGAGACTCATTCCGACGTCGAGCCCCCGGCCATAGGACGTGATCGTGAGCCCACCCTTGCTGACTAACCATGTGAAGTCGGTTGACGGAAGGCTCAGCCTCGCCGCAAAGTCCGCGCCGGTGATGGTCTGATCGCCTGCTTTCACGGACGTCACGAAGCCGTCGGTGGCGCGGGTGAGCTTGAGTTGCGCGAGGTTTACCGACGCTTGTCCGAACGCCTGTCCGAGTTCGCGGGAATCGAATGTGTTCGTGGAAATCCGGTCAGGGTCCACCGCATCATCCGGGCAACTGATGGCCGGAAGGTACGGAATCGACTGGTGCAGCGCATCCACACTCGATCTCGTCCGTCCCGGCGACTCCTCGAACATAAACGCGAGGATGGGTTTCTTTTGATAGACGATGATTTGGCCGTCTGTCGCTTCTACTGCGGCCTGCAATTGCGAGAGAAATTGCAGCGACTGGTTCGGGTATTCGGCTTCAACGTCCGATTCTGACGCAATCGGCAGGTCTAGCGACGCGTCATCCGTGACGTCCGCACCGTGCTGGTTGGCGACGGAGGGCGGTCCACCCATTTGTGTCATCGCGTGGATGGCGTACGTCCGTGTGGCGACAGCGGCTGCCTTCAGGCTCGCAATTGGGGCGCCTGGCGAAAACTCGGCGGCGAGTACGCCGAGGACGTAATTGTTCAACGCCATTGTGGTGGTAGATTCGGTTTCCGTGCTGTAGACGCGGACTTGGCGCTTGGCGTCCGAAGTGTGAAGCCATGCGGTGACATCCGGCATCGGTCCACGGTGCACGCTTCTTGCGACAATGGTTGGAAGGCCGACGATTGCGAAAAAGATGAGGGCAATACGGAGGACAAACCGCAGGACTTCACTCGGCGCGACAGCCAGGTCTGATTGGTTTGGCGGCGGCCCTCCTCTGAACGCTCGTCCTTTCGCTGGATTCGATGTCGATTTGGCCGGCACGAAACGCCGCTGCGTCATCGAGGCTGCATCTCCTTTCAATCGCGATACCGCGTCGAACCACTCGTGTAACGCTTAACTAGCAGATAGATATGCTTGTCTACACATAGATATGAAAGGGGTCGTGCCTTGCTAGACATAGCGTGCCATCCGCCGGCCTGAAGTTGGGTTGTGCAGTCCGTCGCAGGGGAAATAAAAAAGGCGATGCACCGACGCTTGCCGGGCTTCGCCTTGGTAGGATTCAAAACATCCTGTTCTTATGTGATCTTAGACCTCACTGTGAAGGAGCGCCGAGTCGCTTCCCGACGCCACCCGATAAAACACAGAAATCACCGCGATGAGTCCGCATCGTTGTCGTCGTCGAAGCGCTCAATTTTCGCGCCAATTGCCTGGAACTTCCCGACGAGGTTGTCATAACCGCGATCAATGTGATGCAAACCGTGGACTTCCGTCTGGCCATCCGCCATGAGCCCAGCGATGACGAGCGCCGCGCCGGCGCGCAAATCGGTGGATGTCACGCGCGCTCCAGACAGGCGATCCACGCCTTCAACGACGGCCGTCCGGCCCTCGATGTGGATGTTCGCACCCATGCGTTGCAATTCCGCCACGTGCATAAATCGGTTCTCGAACACCGTCTCCGTGATGGTGCTAGTACCCAAGCAGACCGTGAGTGCCGCGACCATCTGAGCCTGCATGTCGGTCGGATACGACGGATAGTAATGTGTCTTGACGTCGAGTGCACGCATGCGCCCAGACTCACAAGGCCACACTTTGATGCCATCGACCCTGTCCTCCACCTGTGCACCCGACTCTTCCAACTTCGCGATGAGGGACATGATGTGCTGTGACACCGCGTTCTCCACATACAGACCATTGCCCATCATGGCGCCGGCCACGAGGAACGTGCCCGCTTCAATCCGATCCGGAATGACCGAGTGTGAAGCCCCGTGCATCACATCGACGCCGTCGATCCGGATGATATCCGTACCCGCACCGCGGACGCGAGCGCCCATCGCGTTGAGGTAGTTGGCGAGATCGACATTTTCAGGCTCTTTCGCCGCGTTCTCGATGATGGTTTGGCCCTTTGCGAGAGCCGCCGCCATCATGATATTCTGCGTCGCGCCGACACTTGGAATGTCGAGATAGATCCGCGCACCGCGAAGACCCCCTGCGGGCGCCTTCAAGTGAACAAAGCCGTTTTCAACGACGGACGTCGCGCCCATGGCCTCGAGACCTTTGATATGCAGATCTACGGGGCGTGGACCGATATTGCAACCGCCCGGAAGGGCGATAATGGCTTCCCCAAAACGTGCCAAAAGCGGCCCCGCAACAACGAAGGAGGCGCGCATGCGACGAACGAGATCATAGGGTGGCGTGACGCTGTGAATGTTCGTCGCGTCGATTCGAACGCCGCCCGGTTGCCATTCCACCACGGCTCCGAGCGCAGCCACCGTGTTCGCCATATTCTCCACATCTAAGAGATGTGGCACTTCATCGATATCGCTGACGCCTTCTGCAGCGAGAAGGCTTGCAGCCAAAATTGGTAAGACGGCATTCTTTGCGCCGCTTACGCGGACGGTTCCTTCAATTCGATGTCCGCCTTCAATGAGTATCCTTGCCATTCCGTAACCTCCGCTCAAGTCTCAGGACTCCTCGTCACGAAGCGTTACGTGGACGTGTCGCCTAGTACGTAGTGGTTATAATCGGTGTTCCGACCAAGACGTCAGTTCGATGATGGTATGTATCGTCATGGACGGCTACTTGCACATCCATGCGCTTCCCATTCGTATCAATGTACGTCAGAGGGTCTCCGGAATACCCTGATAGACTCGTCTCATACGTGGTTCTGAGCGCTTCGACCGTGCTCGCGTGAACGCTCTTAAGCGCGTTCCCCGCGATGGCGTTGGCTTGTTGCTCGTTTGTCATGGCAGGCAGGCTGCCAGTGAAGTAAGCACTCATCTGAGGCGTCCCCTGTACGGATGCCACCGTCTGTTCTATCGCGTCATACTGACTGGAGAACAGATTGAGGTCCGCAGAAGATCCCAACGCGGTCACAGTGAGCACCGTTTCAGAACCAGTCGAGGTGGTCTGCGGTGAAACCACACCACCTTGAAGACTTGTCAAAACCATTTGTACCTCCGTGGAACCCGACCAAATCCCGTCCACTTGATAAAACTTCTCATTCTGTTCGGACCGAGTAGTTACTTTCGCGTTCGTTAAGTCAAATTCCTGCTCCAACTGAAGGCCGATGGCTTCCAGTTGTTGTTCACTATGGTAATTGGCGTCTAACACGGTCCAGTCGTGAATCGCGTATCCGGTCGGCGTAGCTCCCGTCGCCGAGAACACCGTGTTCAGATAGTTGAACTGCCGCGTACCATCCGATGATTGCACCGCACTCGATGCGGCCTGACCCCCTGTGGACGCCTGTGCCGTCGTCGCCGACGGACCGTGCACCAGACATGCTCCGATGGCGACAAACACACCCGCCCATACGAACTGTTTGACCCTCCGCTTGATGCGACGACGTCTGAGTCGAGCCCTTCGCTGCTGTGCGTTAGTTTGTGCCATTTCAGCTACCTCCATCCAACTGTGGGAAATCTCGCGCGTCACACGACGGTGAACTCTCGCGTATCTACCAGCAGTTTGGACGGAAGGCGTCCGGTTTATACTTGTAAAGCGGAAGTGTTGCTAGATTCATTGCCCTGCTAGATTGCACGACGGAACTGGCGCACGGCAATCGCCACATAGAAATACGTTGACTCCACCCCGGGAACGGGGGTCGCTTGGGAAAGACTCGCGGGACCTCTCCTGCCCATAAAGCAGTTACAACACCCGCACAAACGACATGGATCCAAGGATGAAGATTGCCACCAGCACCGCCAACAGCCCGCCGGCCAGCGCGAGAAAAAACCGCAACATCTGGACCTGCGGACTGAGTGGCTGGTTCACAAACTTATCCCACTTGAGAGCACCGAGTGCCCACCAGGCGGCAAGAAGGCCCGCAAAAAAGAAGAGCAGTGCCACCGTGCCATCGATTCCAAGCGTCAGCGGCGGACTTGTGGTCGTTTGGGTCATGGTCGAAATCCCCCGTCTACCTTACGCCTAAAGACGATTTCAAACAACGCTTCACAGTCCCCTCACTTGAATTCGCTTCAGGGTACCCGCGAAGGCACCAAGCGCGACCAGCCCTGCCACAATCACTAGCCACACGTGCCAGAGCGAAGCAACCACCACTGACCACGCCAGCCATACGTACAGGGCACTGGCAAGGCCTTGGACGATGATCAGTCGTAGTTGGACGCCCAACGGCGACGCTTTGAGCAACGTGGGAAGGACGAACCATGTGGCCGCCTCCACGACGACGCCAAGGAGCCAAACCCAGACCAACCAACCGGGACCATGCCAGCCGGATCCAACTACCTGGTACTGAATCTCGGTCAATTGTACCGTGTGCAGCGCGTGCCACGCTACCCACGTGGGTAACGTTTGCAAAATTGTTGATATCACAAGTGTAACGATGATGACCACGCGAACCTCTAACGCTCGTACACCTTCCCCTAGCGGCAACCTGCAGAATAAATAGAATGTGCTAAGAACAGTAAGGACCATGCCGAGAAAAGCCTGTGCCAAGGTCGGTGCGAGAATCAAGATAGAGAGTCCAAACGTAGCCCAAGCGCCCACGAGCGATTCATCATGTGCCCTGGCTGTATTCGCGCGATCTGCGCGACGCCACTGCACGAACATCCAAACGGTGGCCACGAGGTACAATAGCAATGTAACGAGCGTCGTCGCGATACCCACTCGGAACCCCTCGTGCTCCTGCAATCCAAACATCGAAAATAGATACGTTTCCGCCTGTCCATGGTTGAGTAACACACCGACAAAGCCCAGCAGGGCGGCGACGGCCGAAACGGCATAAAGCCACATGGACAGCGTGTACGAGACCCGTGTGGGCGTTCCTCGGCCTGAAATGGCAAGGAATACGACCCCGGCGAGCGAAAGAAGTGACGTCAACCAAATCCAAGAAGTCAAACCAATCCTCCTTACAGTGGAGCGATATAGTCGGAGCGCGAATAGATGCCCGCGCTCCCGGTTGGGTCGCGCCAACGTCGGGCAGGTGACGCAACAAGACTAGTCTATGACATTGTGCGGCGTTTATGAAATCGACGCCACGCAAGGCCCTGACCACTGGCCATTGTCCTCTGTCCAACCGCCCCCACCATCTGGTGCACCCGACGCATCGCCAGGAGACATACAAAGACACCCGACGCATCGGCGCCGGGTGTCATTCATCAGTCTCTGGTGTTCAAAGGCGCTTACTTGGCGCTTGTGAGAAATCCGTTCAACTTCTGATGTTCTTCAATCGCCTGCAGTCGCAGCTCTGAACGCAACAGTGCAGCCTTCGCGCGGTTCACATCGACGTCGTCGGCGCTCTGGCTGAGGCGGCGCTCAGCGCGCGCCTTAGCCAACTGTACCCTATCCGCGTCGATATCCTCCGGCAGTTCGGCCGTATCCGCCAACAAGGTGATCTTGTCAGGCAAGACTTCGACGAAGCCACCGGAGACCGGAACGACGTCCTCGCGGCCATCGTCCAGTTTAATGCGAACCAAGCAAGGTTTGACGGAAGTTGCCAAGGCCATGTGCTTCGGCAAAATTCCGAGTTCACCGTACCCGCCCTGAAGCGTCACCATCCGAACGTCGTGTTCGAGGATGACGCGCTCAGGCGTCACGATTTCGAGAGGTACCGTTAGCAACCCGCTCACCTACCTTCCTGTGACAGGCACATCGACGTCACGAAGCATAGCCGTCTTTCTTGGCCTTTTCAATAACGTCTTCAATCGGACCACAGTACCGGAAATAGGTCTCCGGAATGTCGTCGTGCTTGCCGTCGAGGATTTCACGGAAACTGCGAACCGTATCTTGAACGGAGCAGTATTTGCCCGGGATACCGGTAAATACCTCGCCGACGAAGAACGGTTGCGACAGGAAGTTTTGAATCTTACGTGCGCGGGACACCGTCAAGCGGTCCTCGTCCGTCAATTCGTCCATACCAAGAATTGCAATGATGTCCTGCAACTCGCGATAGCGTTGGAGAACTGCCTGGACGCCGCGCGCGACGTCGTAGTGCTCCTGACCGACGATGTCCGGCTGCAGGGCACGGGACGTGGACGCGAGTGGATCTACGGCAGGGTACAAGCCCATGTCGGAAATCTTACGGTCCAAGTTGGTGGTCGCATCCAAGTGTGCGAACGTGTTCGCCGGCGCTGGGTCGGTGTAGTCGTCGGCAGGCACATAAACGGCCTGGATGGACGTAATCGAACCCTTGACGGTCGAAGCGATACGCTCTTGCAATTGACCCATCTCCGTCGCGAGGGTCGGTTGGTAACCGACGGCCGATGGCATACGTCCCAAGAGGGCGGACACCTCGGCACCAGCCTGCGTGAAGCGGAAGATGTTGTCGATGAAGAACAATACGTCGCGTTCTTCGACATCGCGGAAGTATTCTGCCAAGGTCAGACCGGACAGGGCCACGCGAAGACGGGCACCTGGCGGCTCGTTCATCTGACCGAACACCATGCTCGTCTTGTCGAGGACGCCGGAGTCCTTCATTTCGTGATACAGGTCGTTCCCCTCGCGGGTACGTTCGCCGACACCTGCGAATACGGAGTAACCGCCGTGTTCCTTCGCGATGTTGTGAATCAGCTCTTGAATCAAGACCGTCTTACCTACGCCTGCACCACCGAACAGACCGACCTTACCGCCCTTGATGTACGGAGCGAGCAAGTCGACGACTTTGATGCCCGTTTCAAAGATCTCCGTCTTCGTGGTCAGGTCGCTGAACTTCGGCGCATCGCGGTGAATTGGCCAGTTCTGCTCAGCGTCCGCAGGGCCCTGTTCGTCGATGGTTTCACCCAAGACGTTGAAGATGCGGCCTAGTGTGCCTTGGCCAACAGGCATGCTGATAGCATGACCTGTGTCTACTACTTCGGTACCGCGCACGAGGCCGTCCGTAGACGACATAGCGACGGCGCGAACCACGTTATCACCGAGGTGCAAGGCGACTTCCAGCGTCAAATGGATGTCGATTTCACCTTGGTAGTCAATGCGCAGGGCGTTGTTGATGGCCGGTAGCTCGCCGTCCTGAAAGCGGACGTCGACGACCGGACCGGTGACCTGCACGACATGTCCTTTGCTCACGTAGTTCCCTCCTGTTCTCGATTAACTAAGGGCATTCGCACCGCCGACGATCTCTGCAATCTGCGTCGTGATGGCCGCTTGGCGAGCACGGTTCAGTGACAGCGTATAATCGGCGATAATGTCCTTCGCATTTTCAGTTGCATTGCCCATTGCGGTCATGCGAGCGGCGTGCTCGGACGCTTTCGCGTCGAGAACCGCCTGATAGACCAACGTTTCTGCGTATCGAGGTAAAAGTGCGGCCATAACCGCTTCCTCGTCCGGTTCGAACTCGTATTGTCGACGCGGGCCAGTATGCTCGCCTGTCAGGCTGTCCAGTGGCAACACCTTCTTGACGACCGCCCTCTGCGACACCGCGTTAATAAACTCGTTGTAGATGAAGTACAGTTCATCAAACTCTTCGCGCTCGTACGACTGAACCATTTCCTCCGCGAGGTAGCGAATGGACTGGTGTGTCGGCGAGTCATCCAGGTCGACCACTTCTGCGCCGATTGGAAATTCGCGTCGTTTGAAGAAATCTCTGCCCCGCTTGCCGACGGCGAAAATCGTAAACGCCGACTTGTCTTTTTTACCGAACTCCTGCATCGCAGCGCGTACGACCTGTGCGTTGTACGGGCCTGCGAGACCACGGTCGGCGGTGATGACCAAGTAGCCAGTCCGTTTCACTGGACGAGAAGCTAGCAGTGGGTGTTTCACGTGCCGAGCCGATGCGGATACGTTCGCCAACATGTCTTGCAACTTCGCCAAGTACGGTTTGGACTGCTGCACTGCGTCCTGAACGCGACGCAACTTAGCAGCCGCCACCATCTCCATGGCCTTGGTGATTTGAGATGTATTTTGAACGCTGCGAATCCGGCGTTTAATTTCACGCGTGTTTTGCGGCAATGCCTTTCACCACCCATCGTCTCTTAGGTTTTCGCCGCCGCGAACCAAACGAACAATGTGGACTTAGGCCACAAAGGTCGCCTTGAACTTTGCGACTGCTTCCTTGAGGGTTGCGACCGTGTCGTCTTCGAGCGTCGTGCGCTCCTGCATTTGCTGGAAGATCTGCGGATACTCGCGGCCGATGAACGCCAGCCACTCAGCCTCGAACTTGAGCACGGATTCGAGCGGGACATCGTCCAAGTAGCCATTGACACCGGTCCACAGCGATGCGACCTGACGGTCGAACGTGAGCGGTTGGTATTGCGGCTGCTTCAGAAGTTCCGTCATACGCGCACCGCGCTTCAACGTATCCTGCGTGGCCTTGTCGAGATCGCTGCCGAACTGCGTAAACGCCTGGAGCTCGCGATATTGTGCGAGGTCTAGCTTCAACGTGCCGGCGACCTTCTTCATCGCCTTCGTCTGAGCGGAGCTACCGACGCGAGAGACGGAGCTACCGACGTTGACGGCTGGGCGTACGCCCGCGAAGAACAGGTCGGATTCCAGGAAGATCTGGCCATCCGTGATGGAGATGACGTTCGTCGGAATGTAAGCCGAGATGTCACCCGCTTGCGTCTCGATGAACGGAAGGGCGGTCAAAGAACCAGAACCGTTCGCCTCGTTCAACTTCGCCGCGCGTTCGAGTAGACGGGAATGTAGGTAGAAGACGTCACCAGGATAAGCTTCACGGCCTGGCGGACGGCGGAGCAGCAAGGACATTTCGCGGTATGCTGCAGCGTGCTTCGTCAAGTCGTCGTACACGACGAGCGCGTGCCCGCCATTGTACAGGTAGTGCTCAGCCATCGCGCAGCCTGCATACGGTGCCAAGTAGAGAAGCGGTGCAGCCTCAGAGGCACTCGCAGCGACGATGATGGTGTATTCGAGGGCCCCGTGACGGCGCAAGGTCTCTACCACTTGTGCGATGGTAGATTGCTTTTGTCCGATGGCGACGTAGACACAGACGACGCCTTTGCCCTTTTGGTTGAGGATGGTATCGAGCGCAATGGCGGTTTTACCGGTTTGCCGGTCACCGATGATCAGCTCGCGCTGTCCGCGGCCGATTGGAACCATCGCGTCGATAGCTTTGATACCCGTCTCGAGTGGTTCGTGGACGGACTTGCGGACGATGACGCCTGGCGCCGGTGATTCAACAGGACGGTATGTCTCTGTTTGAATTGGGCCATTGTTGTCGAGAGGTTGTCCGAGCGCGTTTACGACGCGACCCAGCAGTGCATCCCCGACCGGCACCTGAACTAGGCGTCCTGTGCGGCGAACTTGCTCGCCCTCTTGGATACCTGTGACTGATCCCAAGACGACGACACCAACGTTGTCCTCCTCGAGGTTCAGCGTCATGCCGTAGCCGCCGTGTTCAAACTCGACCAGCTCACCGGCCATGACGTTGTCCAGGCCGTGCAGACGGGCGATACCGTCACCGACAGACAGGACAATACCGGTATCGTTGACTTGGATTTGCGCGTCAAACTGCTCGATTTGCTGTTTAATCAGCGCACTGATTTCATCCGGTCGAATACTCAACGTGTTCCCTCCTTGCGACCTGTACCTGTAGCGAGCCGGTTCCGAAACTGGCGAAGCGCATTTTCCGTCGTGGCGTCAAGCACTCGGTTGCCAACTTGAATCCGATATCCCGCAATGAGCGACGGATTCACGCGGACGACCGGGTGAATGTCTTTGCCGTACGACTGAGCCAGCCGCGCGACGATGGCTTCTGTTTGAGCTTCGGAGAGCGGCTGTGCCGCTTCGATGTCTACTTCAAGCCGACCTTTCAACTCGTCGACTAATTCGTGATAACGTTGTGCGATGGCCGACACGTAGATACCACGGTGCCGTTCCACCAACAGTGCGATGAAGTTGTGCAGGTCCTTGCGAAGCTTGCCTGCAAACAACTTATCTATGGTCGAAAGCTTCATATCCAGCGTTAAAACCGGATGTGCCAAGAGCGCTTTGAGGTCGGCGGAAGCGTCCAGCGCACTCCCCAGTTGCCCAAGTTGTGCGTCGATCTCGTCGGTCGCCCCGTGCGCCTGCGCGTATGCCAATAAGCCACGAGCGTATCGATTGATGACTGCCCCACTTAGCATACGAGTTCACCCAAGCGTTTCTCGGCCTCAGCTACCATCTCGTCGTGCACCTGTGCGGTTACGTGATCGTGCAACAGCTTCGACGTGAGGTCGACGGTCAGCAGAGCGACACGTTGCGTGACGGCCGCAATCGCTTCGTCGCGCTCACGCGCAATGGCAGCGCGGTTCTCTTCGAGGATCCGTGAAACTTCTTCTTCCGCTTTTTGAATGATGTCACGAGCCTGTTCATCAGCGCGGACACGAGCTGCATCAAGAATGTTCTTGGCTTCCTTGCGTGCTTCATCGAGCAAACGCTTTTGTTCCGACAAAAGCTTTGCAGCTTCTTCGCGGCTCTGTTCTGCATCCGTAATCTGGCTTTCAACGTGTTTGCGGCGTTGCTCCAACATGTTCGCGAGCGGTTTAAATGCAAATCGTTGAATGATGAAGAAAACAATCAAGAAACAGACAATCGAGAATATGAACGTCCCTAACTGAAAGACGCCCCCCATTCGCGCCACTCCCTTCTGCTATGGAATCGCGTTCGGACGCAAATCGAAAATCGCAGCGCCGCGGTTCGCGGCACTCGTTCAGATGTAGAAAATTAAAGCTTGCCGGCTGTAAACAAAATGATGATACCGAACGCCAGCGCGATAACCGGGAAAGCCTCGACGAGCGCCACACCGAGCAGTGCACTCGCAAAGATGGAACCGCGTGCCTCTGGTTGACGTGCAACACCTTCGACGTACTTGCTCATAACCAAACCGTCACCGACACCTGAACCGACGGCTGCAAGACCCAAAAGCAGCGCAACCGCAACGTCGTAAATCGCTTGTACCATTTGTGCCATAGGTTGAAATCCTCCTCAATGGTTCACTCGTTCACACGAAGATTAGTGATTTGCGTGGCCTTCAAACGACTTGTTCCCGACGTACAGGCACATCAAGATGGAGAAGACGTACGCCTGAATCGTCGCCACAAATCCGCTATACAACAGCCACAGGACAATCAGCGGAACTTGCCATGGCAACCAATGGAACGCGAACGGCGCCTTGAGCATGATTCCGAGCAGGGCTTCACCTGCAAAAATGTTACCGTAGAGTCGCATGCCGTGCGTGAGCGGGTTGGTAATTTCCTCGATCACAGCAAGCGGCGATGGTGAATAGAAGTGCTTGAACCACTGTTTCGGGTGGCGCAGGCCACGCGCGTGGCTGATCACCCACACCATCACAGCAATCCCAAGCGCCATGCTCATGCTCGACGTCGGCGAGTCGAACAGTTCAACGTCGCCTTTCGCCCCAGCCAGGTCCGAAGGCTTGAGACCCCACACGTGGATGTTCGCACCGAAGTGGACCGAGATGGTCATGATGAGTCCCAACCAGTTGGCGATGAACAGGAACAGGAGCATCGTAAATGCGAGCGGCAGGATGAAGTTGACCGACTGTTGTGTCGGCATCGTCTCACGAGCCATGTTGGTCGTGAAGTCGACCGCCCACTCCATCAGGTTCTGCAAACCGCGGGGACGCCGCATGTCCATGCGCGCAACTGCGACGCGCAGGAGTACGAACATGACAAGACCCGTGAACAATATCGTGGCAATCACGGTAAAGTTGGTCTGCCAAATCGTCCCCGCAAATAACGTGGGGAATGCTGGCACTATCTCACCTACTTTTCTTTGGTATTGTCACTCGGGTTCATGGCATAACTGTACAGTCCGACAAAGACGAAGACGAAACCAAGTAGGTACCCGATGAGTGCCGCGTACGGATTAAAGACCGCACGGAATTTGAGGGAAACCACCATAATGAGCACGATGAGGATGAGACGTGTAAACATCCCCACCATTCCTGAAGCAAACAGCGCAGCCCCCTGCGTGTTGTTGTTGTGGTGTCCCTGACGGATCATGCTGAAGACCACGTAAAGTCCGCCGAGCTCCCCTAGTAGCAGGCCGTTCACCGCAACCCGCCAATCGGCGAGAACAATCCAAGCCAGCACAGTCAGGCCGATAAACACCAGCCAGGATATAGTGATTGCACGAAGGCGTTTGTTCAATCGGTCTACACTCATGGTTTGTCTCCTAAAATCTGTTTGGCGAGGATCGCGAGTCCCGATCCACCCACGACGACACCCAAGATGGTCCCAATGACCGTCAGCCAGACATGGTGCAGTTGCTCTGCAAAGTGGTATCCCAAAAAGGTGAAGACGACAATGCAGACAGCAAGCTGTAGTGTTGCACCGGAGTATACCGCAAACGTTTTCCACGGATTTTGGTTCTTTAACCGGGAGTTCTCCGACTTAGGACGCTGTTCCTTTGCGAACGCGCACACCACCTAGTACAGGATGAAGAGAGGGACATCAGATGAACGAATCATTCATCGCGGGGTTGGGCATCGACGCGATTTCACCAACCACGTTCACATCCTACCCTTTAGCAATAAAAGGTAATCAACGAACGGTAGGAGTTTCCAGAAACGGATGCGCGAGGCACTCGCTTCGTAGTGTGAAACACCTGGCTCTCACGGTGAAATGCCAGAACCCTCGCCTATAGTACACTAGCGCAATTTCCTGTGTCAATGAATGAGCGCTTGACATTTCATGTTTCCCGTTTCGAATTAGCACTTGTTCATAAAACTGTCGCGAACTCGAGTCCCATCCACAGATGTTCGCTGGTTTGAGTGGGTCGTTTGCGATGTCAGAGAGGGGTAAAACGCTGGAGAGGGGTTTCATTCCCCTCTCCGGTGTTCGTGAAAGGAAGCTTGAAGGATTAGAACAGTTTTTCGCTTTCCTGGTAGCGGAACGGTTTGGGTGCCTCTCCCCTGCCGAAGTGGTACAGGATGGCGTCCACAATTCGATCCGCCGCCCGCCCGTCGCCGTACGGGTTCTTACGCCCCGCCATGTCGTCGTAGGCGGACTTGTCGGTCAATAGCCGTGTGGCTTCGCGAACAATCGCCTCTTCGTCGGTCCCGACGAGTTTCAGCGTGCCCGCGCCAATCCCCTCGGGGCGTTCGGTGGTGTCGCGCAAGACCAACACTGGTACGCCGAGCGAGGGCGCCTCTTCCTGAATGCCGCCGGAGTCGGTGAGGATGAGTGTCGATCTCGCCATAAAATTGTGGTTGTCCACAATGCCGAGCGGGTCTAACAGGTGAATCCGCGGATGGCCGGAGAGAATGGTAAACACCGTATCCCGAACTGTCGGGTTTAAGTGGACGGGGTAGACCAGTTGCACATCTTCGTGCGCCTCGACGACGCGCCGTGCCGCGCGACAGATGCGCTCGAGGTTCTCGCCCCAGTTTTCGCGGCGGTGCGACGTCATATAAATCAATCGACTGCCCTCGGGAAACGCGTCGATGACCGGGTGGTGATACGCCTCCTTGACCGTCGTTCGCATGGCGTCGATAGCCGTGTTTCCAGTTATGAAGATGGCGGTCTCGGGACGCCCCTCGTCTCTCAGGTTTTGCGCCGACAGGTCGGTCGGGGCAAAGAACAAATCGCACAACACATCGGCTAACTGCCGATTCATTTCTTCCGGGAACGGCGAGTATTTGTTGTAGGTCCTAAGTCCCGCCTCGACGTGCCCGATGGCAATCTGTTGGTAAAACGCTGCGAGCGCCGCCGCAAACGTCGTCGTCGTGTCGCCGTGCACGAGCACGATATCCGGTTTGTGCTGCGCAAGAACCGCCTCCAGACCGTTCAAGGCCTTCGTAGTGATTTTGGCGAGGGTCTGATTCGGTTCCATAATGTCGAGGTCCTCGTTCGGCTCGACGCCGAACACTTCGAGGACTTGGTCTAACATCTCCCGATGCTGTGCCGTGACACAGACAATCGATTCGATTTGCGGGTGCGCTTCCAACGCGCGCACCAAGGGCGCCATTTTCACGGCTTCAGGTCTCGTTCCAAACACGGTCATCACGCGCAAAGGCGTTGCACTCAACGTGGCTCCTCCTCGAAACAGACAACTTTCGCGACTCACTGGCGCGACCGACCGAGCGATTGGCGGCCGGACCAGTGCAGTCAGGTTTACTTCGTGCCAAACAGGCGGTCGCCCGCGTCGCCAAGGCCCGGCACGATGTAGCCGTGGTCATTTAAATAATCGTCGACGGCCGCGGTGAAAATGTCGACGTCCTCGTGATCCCGCTGAACCGTGCGGATGCCTTCTGGCACCGCGACGAGGCACATCAACTTGGGTTGCTTGGCGCCGCGCGCTTTTACGGCCGCCAGGGCAGCCGAGGCAGATCCGCCCGTGGCCAACATTGGATCGACGACGATGACATCGCGCTCCTCCACGTTCGCCGGCAATTTACAGTAGTATTCGACGGGCTGTAAGGTCTCCGGATCTCGATAGAGGCCGACGTGCCCCACTTTCGCATTCGGAATCAAGTTGAGAATCCCGTCGAGCATCCCGAGCCCCGCGCGCAGCACCGGTACGAGCGCCAACGTCTTCCCTGCGATGACGTTCGTCCGCGCACGGGCGACTGGCGTGTCCACCTCAGTCTCGGCGAGCGGTAAATTCCTCGTGATTTCATAGGCCATGAGCATCGATACTTCCTGCACCAACGCGCGAAACTCCTTGGTGCCCGTATCTTTGTTCCGTATGTATGTGAGTTTGTGTTGAATCAATGGATGGTCAAGCACATGGACTTGTCCCAAGGGGCGACGCTCCTTCTGAGTCATTTGCGGTTATTATATCAAATTCCGCCAACGCCCACGGAGAGAATTCGCCAGTGTAGGAACGTGACGAACGAGTGGGCTATGTGTGCCGCGACGCGACGTACACGGTTAAGTTGTGAAAAGTTGGTCGATGGTATCCGGCGGGTGCCGTAAATCGGCGTCTGGATTGTACATCTGTGTATGCGGGGCGATGGGGGAAGCACTGTCGGGACCGGGGTAAGTGGCTGGAAGGGGCGATGTCCGATAGGCCAGGTTGCCGCGCTCGAGCGGCTTTGCGGCCCTTTGTCGCACCACGCAAAAGCCGGTGTCCCAGCATCCCCCGCCAAGGCGGGAGCCACAGGTGACGGATTCACCCATGGCCTGTTTCAGGCGGCAGCCGTCGCGGGCGGTGAACTGGGCGAAGCCGGGGCAACGCCCCGCTCGCCTAGTCGTTGTGAAAGCCAACTCACTCCGCGTAACTAAGTGTTTCATACAGTGGGAAGCGGGCGGTGAGCGCCTCCACTTTCGCGCTGGCCGCGTGACGGACGGCCTCCGTGAACTCCCCATGGAGGACGAGGTGGAAGATCTCGGCGATTTCACCCATCGCCTCCTCGTCCATTCCGCGCGTCGTCACGGCCGGGGTGCCGATGCGGATGCCGCTCGTCACCATCGGGCTCGCCGGATCGAACGGGATGGCGTTCTTGTTGACAGTGACGCCGACTTCGTCCAAGCGGCGCTCCGCCTCTTTGCCTGTGATGTCGAAATTCCTCACGTCGATGAGAATGAGGTGGTTATCCGTACCGCCCGAGATGAGCTGGAAGCCTTTCCCCGTGAGTGCAGCCGCCAGCGCTTGGGCGTTGTCGACAATTTGCCGAGAGTAGTCCTTGAATTCGGGCTTCAGGGCTTCCCCGAACGCCACGGCCTTCGCCGCGATGACGTGCATGAGCGGTCCGCCTTGGATGCCTGGGAAGATACTCTTGTCGATTTGTTTTGCAAATTCGGCTTTGCAGAGAATGAGACCGCCGCGGGGTCCGCGCAAGGTCTTGTGCGTCGTCGACGTCACGAAGTGCGCGTGCGGCACTGGGGATGGATGAAGGCCAGAAGCGACGAGACCGGCGATGTGCGCCATGTCGACCATGAGGTAGGCACCTACTTCGTCCGCAATGGCGCGCATGCGCTCAAAGTCGATGACGCGCGGGTAGGCACTCGCCCCTGCGACGATGATTTTCGGCCGATGCTCCTTGGCCGCCGCCTGGACTTCGTCGTAGTCGATGCGGTGTGAATTCGCATCGACGCCGTAGGATACGAATTCGTACAGTTGGCCGGAGAAATTCACAGGGCTGCCGTGCGTCAAGTGGCCACCGTGTGCCAAATTCATGCCGAGCACCTTGTCCCCGGGCTTCAAGACGCTAAAGTAGACGGCCATGTTCGCCTGTGCCCCGGAGTGTGGTTGGACGTTGGCGTGCTCCGCGCCAAACAGCTCCTTCACCCTGTCGCGCGCGATGTTTTCGACGACGTCGACGTACTCGCAACCGCCGTAGTAGCGGCGACCTGGGTAACCTTCTGCGTATTTATTGGTCAACACGGATCCAAGTGCGGCCAACACAGGTTCACTGACGAAGTTCTCGGATGCGATGAGCTCGATTTTGTCCTGTTGGCGACGGAGTTCCTTCTCCATCGCGATGGCGACATCTTGATCACAGTCTCGTAATTTCATAATCCAGTGCTCCTCCCCTTTATACGGCGACAACGCCCTCTAAAACACAACCCATGTCATTCGCGCTTCCATATGTAATTCCCTGCCCGATGCTTTTGAATCGTGCGCTTATAAAATGAATTCAGATGTCGCCGGCAGCTCGCTACCGCGCAGAGCCCTGAATGCGCCGCTTGGCCTCGGCCACGTCGTATACGGCACGCGTGCCGCCGACGAGCGGTGGGCGCGTTCTAGCCATCGTGACATGCGCGGCGCCAAGCGCCTGATACCTGCCGCGGACGGGCACGGCGACGCGTTTGAGGTGCATTCCAATCAGCGTATCCCCGATATCGATGCCCGCATCCGCCCGCACTTCGGCGACCAAACATGCGTCCTTCATGCGAAAGTATGCGACGGACGCCACAGCGCCGCCCGCGCCAGGGACCGGAATGGCAAAGACCTCTTGCAACGAACGTGCCATCGCACTCGAGCGCTCGACGACAAGCGAACGATTGAGGTGTTCGCAGCACTGGAACGCCACCTCGACGCAAAGCCCTCGCGCCCAATCCAAAATGGTATCGACGATCACTTCGCCCACGGCTCGCGAGGTAGCGGTGCCGATACGCTGGCCGATGACCTCGCTGGACGACGCGCCGACGACGACGAGCTGACCCGGTTGTAAGCTTGCAGCAGCTTGCAAATCGTCGAGCAACTCGCGCAGGTGAGCGGCCAGTTCGGGATCTGCGCTCGAGAGGCCCGCCTCGCCGTCGGCGGGATGGCCTGCGGCGCCATTCGAACCAAGAAGGGCGCCGCGTTCGAGCGGTTCATCGCACGTCGTATCGCTCATCTGTCCGCCACCTCCAGTCCCTTCTGCATCCTCGACGGCCGCCCTCGCACACACTCCGCTTTACACTCAACCAGTCCCTCCGGGAGAATCGGTAGAACCGATTGTTTGAACCGATGACCGACGCCATCCCTCGCGGTGGCAATGTACATGGTCGCAGACCTCCACATTCGTGATTCGAACAGAGACGACCTCGTTTTGGCCACCTCCATTCGCCCTCCCTTTCACGCCATCGCCGATGGGATCAAGCTGAGGGCTTATCCGATAGCTTCTTCATCAGTTGTTCGATGACGCCGTCAAGCTCCCCGGCGCACGCCTCGTAGACCTCGACGGGGCCGCCAAACGGATCGGCTACGTCGGTTGACGACGGGTCGGACCCGACGAATTCCAGCAGCGTATGCGTCTTACCCGACGCCTCCGGATACTGATACAGGAGGTCGTCCTTGTGCGACGCCGTCATCGTAAAAATGAAGTCCGCCTTCGTCACGAGCTCCTTGGTGACGGGCTGTGACTGATGGTTTGGGACGACGACTTGGCGCCGAATCAGCGCATCGGTCGCGTAGCGCGCCATCGGATGTCCCGAAAACGCGTAGATGCCCGCCGAATCCACGGTCACGTCGACTCCCTGTAAAGCTGCGTGATGTCGCGCCAAAGCCGCAGCCATCGGACTGCGGCACGTATTTCCGGTACATACAAAGAGAATGTGCATGAATCGTCTCACCTATATTCCTGAGCCCGTGCCAAAAAGGCCGAGACGACTAGTCATGGCTCGAGTCTGGTTTCCGCTTCCCCTTCAGTATATCCCTGCTGTTTTTATCCATGCAATCACGCCAACCAGCCGCGTTCGGAGGGGATAGGGCGAAATACCCCAATCGCCCGCGCCGGGGATGAGACCTCAGAACAAAAAATTGAGGCCACAGCCAATCAGCACGAAGGCACCGAGAATCTCTCCATAGCGCCCGACAGAACCGCTAAACTTCTTGCCGATGAACAGCCCTGTCGCGCACATCAGCATACTGATACAGCCAAATGACATGGCCGATACGACACCGTACGTGGCACTGCGCAAGCCGAGGCTAAAGCCGACGGACAGCGCGTCGAGCGAGACACTCGCCGAAAACAGCGTCATGGCGAAGGCGTTGCCGATAGGCTTTAGCGTCTCCTCCTTGCCGAACAAACTGCTATACAGCATGTGGGCGCCAAGTCCCATCAACAAAAGCGCGCCAAACCATTGGGCCAATCCACCTAGGTAATACCCCACAAGATTTCCAAATACGAGGCCGGCAAGCGTGAGAATGACGTGAAACACACCAATGGAAAAGCACAGTTGTAGTGCCGTTTTGTGGTTGATATTTCCAAGTCCGATCCCGATCGATAAAGAGAGCGCATCCATACCGAGCGCAAACGACATCAAGAGGATTTCTGTTAGTGCCTGCAGGTGATTCACGCCGTGGCTCCCCCTCTTCTCAACTAGTCCATGTCTATGCGCTCGTCCATCCGCTCATGAAAGGAAGGTGATCCGGCGACGCCACGAAGGGGACTTTGCGGCGCAAGTGGCGGACCATTGACGCAGCAGGCAGTCTCATTGATTTCCAAATGATGCATAAGGTTGGCACTCTTGATAAACGCTTTCCCTATAATCCGCTTTTTGCGTTCAAACGGTGAGACGGACGGTCATCTCACGCGTTTCGACATCCCTGTAATGAGAAAGCGAAGGAGGCCCTACCATGCATCTCATCATCCGCACGCTTGTCGTCACCGCCGCGGTGTCGGGCGCCACCGGCCTTCTGCCAGGCTGTGGACAGCAAAGAGGCGCGGCGAACAGCGCTCTGCCCATCGCCAACGACACGGCGGGATTCGCGGCGTCGCCTTCGACGCAGCACAACACGTGGTCATCGAATCAACCGCGTGTCGTGGTGGTGTTGAACGTGGAGCACGTGAGCGGACAGGGGCTAAGGCTCGTCACCAAACCGGCGGCGCCTGGTGAAACGGGCGAATCCGTCGTCGATCTCGCGAGCCCCAACGGACTACCCAACTACATCAACGCACAGTTCCCGCATGACCTCGTCCGCCGAGTCGTCGTGCAAAATGCCGACGGCCAAGTTTTACGCGACGCCACAGTCTCCAGCCGGGGCGAGGTCTCGACGTCGGTAAATGCCTCTGCGGCGACGTTCGCCCTCGGTCAGCACATTCAAGTACCCCCTCCAGGCGTCTCTATCGATCACGCCATCCGGCCCGTCGCCCCCGTCACCGCCCCCCCGCAGGACAAAGCGGACGCGGTGGTCACCGTCGCATCCGACCGCGAAGGGACACCGAACATCTGGGGTCACAACGCGGACAGGGGCGAAACTGGCTTTGACTGCAGCAACTTCGTCTCCTACGTGTACCACCACGCCCTTGGCTATCAGATGAATGGCAACAGCAACGCGATAGAGGACACGGTCGGCGTCACCGTTCCAGAATGGGACATGCGCAAGGGGGATTTGCTGATCTTCGACAACGGTAGGCACGTAGGTATCTATCTAGGCAACGATCAGATGATTCAATGCGGCGGCGGCCTCGGCAAAGTCGGCGTCCTGCCACTTGGCCCGGACACCGAGTGGGGCAAGCACTTGAGCGCAGTCCGGCGGATGTTTTGACGATTGCCACGCGACGAATCGGAACCGTTCTAGGGCCGGCGCAAAGTGCAGATGCGTCGGCCTTGTCACGTCGCGAGGTGCCAATGCACGCCGATGACTCCCAGGATTCCCCCGTGCAATTTCTCAAGAATAAGATAGGATAGAGAATAGAGTACTAGATTGTATCGGGGACGGGGTTGAAACGGGTGTTGGGTCGGAAATCGGTTACAGGAATGGGCGTTGCAATCGTTTGCCTCGTCGGTTTGGTCGGATGCGCGAACACAGCGGGTGGCGGATCGACGGCGAACACATCTTCGGTCAATCGCGCGACGGCGTCTAGCGTCGCCAACTCATCGTCATCCGCAACCACGGCAAATGGGACGAGCACAGCCATAAAAATCGTCCCGACGAATGAACCACCGATCACTGCGGACGAGATTTTTGAAAGCTATTCAACGAGTTCTGTGTCGTCATCCTCTTCTGGCACAACCACACAGACGACAAGTGGCGGCGTTTCCACTACCGCGAGCACTACCACGAGCAATCTGCAAAGCACCGGCGCAGCACCTGGTAGCTCCACAGCGACGCCGCCGTCCACAGGGCACGCGAACACGTCGACTGGGACGACCAGCACGGGAAAGAGCGCGACGGGCTCGAGCAACAGTTCCGGGTCGACAGCCGGCGGGTTATCCACCAATGGCACCGGCAGTACCGGTGAATCAGGCGGTGCCAGCGGTGACAAGACCGCATCATCCGGGGCGAGTTCGAACGCTTCCAGCTCTACGACCACGGGGTCAGGTGCCCCTTCGACAGGGTCCTCGACGAGCTCCGGAAGTCCATCGTCCAGTACGGCGACTAACACTACAAATACTGCGTCAAGCCAGTGAACTGGGGATTAAGCACACCCTAGCCCACCATCGGCGAATCACGCAACAATGCCCTCATCTTCGGTTCGCCGAAGATGAGGGCATTGTTGTAAAAAAGCGGACATTTGCGTCGAGCGTAAATGCCCACTGGATTGTAAAGAAAACGAAGTTAAGCTGTCTTGTCGCTCGCATCCACCTGCGAATGTGTCGGTTGTTCATGAGCGTCCTTGTGAACCGCTTTCTCCATCAGATGGTTACCAACGAGCATTGCCGCGCCGACCACGAGTAGCAAAACCACACCTACTATCACCAATCCGACCATGTATTTTCACTCCCGCACTCGCGATGTGTTTAACTCCTGCAATGGTCATTATAGCTGCCATTTGTGCGATGGGAATGGGTCGGCGGCACTCTCTGACGACTTGCCGCAGTTTGTTCTCACTTAAGACTAGATTCCGACACACTTTAGGATCTTTCTGGAATGTGGCACAATTTGGTGAGTATCCCGGCAACTCGCCGACGACGCTCAAGGGCCCTCACATGTTTCGCCGATACCTGCCACCGACTTCGTACAACGCACGTGTAATTTGTCCGAGCGATGCGAACCTGACGGTCTCCATCAGCGCAGCAAAGATGTTTTCCCCCTTCATCGCCACCTCTTGAAGGTGCGCCAAGGCTTGCGGTGCACGCGCCGCATGCTGTTCCTGAAACGCGCGAAGCGCTCGGATTTGTTGCTCCTTCTCCTCCTTCGTAGCGCGGGCGAGTTCGACACTCGGCGGCTCGTAGTCGGCTGCGAGCGTCTTCGGGTTGAGGAACGTATTGACGCCGATGATCGGGAGTGCTCCGGTATGCTTCTGCTCCTCGTAATAGAGGGACTCCTCCTGGATCTTGCTGCGCTGGTACTGCGTCTCCATGGCGCCGAGAACGCCCCCGCGGTCGTTGATGCGATTGAATTCCTCGAGTACCGCCCGTTCGACGAGATCCGTCAATTCGTCGATAATGAACGCGCCCTGCAGCGGATTTTCGTTCTTGGCGAGCCCAAACTCGCGGTTGATGATCATCTGAATGGCCATCGCGCGCCGAACGCTGTCTTCCGTCGGGGTGGTGATGGCTTCGTCGTACGCGTTGGTGTGAAGCGAGTTACAGTTGTCGTAAATGGCCAGTAAGGCCTGTAGTGTGGTGCGAATGTCGTTAAAGTCGATCTCCTGAGCGTGCAGTGACCTGCCAGACGTCTGGATGTGGTATTTCAACTTTTGACTACGCTCGCTCGCGCCGTATTTGTGCTTCATCACCGTCGCCCAGATGCGGCGAGCCACGCGGCCGATGACCGTGTATTCCGGGTCCATCCCGTTGCTGAAGAAAAACGAGAGATTCGGCGCAAAATCGTCAATTTGCATGCCGCGACTGAGATAGTACTCCACGTACGTAAACGCGTTCGCCAGTGTAAACGCCAGCTGCGTGATAGGGTTGGCGCCCGCCTCCGCGATGTGATATCCAGAGATACTGACGGAGTAGTAGTTTCGCACCTGGTGGTCGATGAAGTACTGTTGAATATCCCCCATCATCCGCAAGGCGAACTCGGTGGAGAAAATACAGGTGTTTTGCCCTTGATCCTCCTTCAAGATATCAGCCTGAACCGTACCGCGGACCGTCCGCAGCGTAGCGCCTTTGATTTCCGCCAACTCCTGTTCGGAGGGCTCGCGTCCGTTCTGTGCTCTGAACTTGTCGACTTGCTGGTCGATCGCCGTGTTCAAAAACATCGCCAACAGCATGGGTGCCGGCCCGTTGATGGTCATCGAGACACTCGTGTTCGGCGAACACAGGTCAAAGCCGGCGTACAACTTCTTCATGTCCTCAAGCGTGCAGATACTGACGCCGCTCTCTCCGATTTTGCCATAGATGTCTGGGCGGTAATCCGGGTCCTCGCCGTACAGCGTCACACTGTCAAAGGCGGTGGAGAGTCGCTTCGCGGAGTCGTTTTCACTCAGATAGTGAAATCTCCGGTTGGTGCGCTCGGGTGTCCCTTCACCTGCAAACTGCCGCCGCGGCTCCTCCTCTTGGCGCTTGAACGGAAACACGCCCGCCGTAAACGGGAACTGTCCTGGGACGTTCTCGAGCATCGACCACTTGACAATTTCCCCCCACTCTTCGTACTTGGGCAACGCAATTTTGGGAATGCGCGTGCCCGAGAGCGATGTGTGAGTGAGTGTCGTGCGCACTTCCTTGCCGCGCACGTTCGTCGTGTATTCGTCTGCCGCATACGCCTGTTGCAGTGCGCTCCAGCCGTCGACGATCCGCTTTGTATCCCTGTGTGCCGTTTCCCAGCGACGTTGGAACATCAACTCGAGGGTGTCCGCGATGGCGTGCGCGTCGGCGTCCGGTTGCTCCCGCAGTTGCGCAATCGTGCCCTTCAATTGGTAACTTTGCCGTGCGATTGATACCTGTTGATGGACGAACGCGTGGTAGGCCTTCACCGCATTGGCGATGTCGAGCAGGTACTGCGCCCGCTCCCCTGGAATGATAGCCGGTTTGCGGTTGCCAAGGTCGCCAACCGCGGTCGAACTCACCCAGTTGGTGCCGCACTTCTCGTTGATGATATCCAACAGCGCAAGGTACATGACATTCGTCCCAGGGTCGTTGAATTGGCTCGCGACCGTTCCGTATACAGGCATCTGCTCGACGCTCGTATGAAACCTACCCTGATTGCGTTGAACCTGTTTGCGGACGTGCCGCAGGGCATCCTCGGAGCCACGGCGGTCGAATTTGTTGATGACGACGAGATCTGCGTAGTCGAGCATATCTATTTTCTCCAACTGGGATGGGGCACCGAATTCCGCGGTCATCACGTACAAGGCCACGTCGGAGATGGAGACGATTTGTGCGTCCCCCTGACCAATCCCGCTCGTCTCCACGATGATCAAGTCAAACGCCGCCGCTTTCGCGATGTCAATCGCTTCTGCTATCGCGTCCGACAGCTCGCTTCGCGACTTGCGGGTGGCCAAACTGCGCATAAACACCCGGTCGCTGTGAATCGCGTTCATCCGAATGCGGTCGCCTAAGAGGGCGCCGCCCGTCTTCTGCTTCGACGGATCGATAGAGAAGATGGCGACGTGCTTGTCGGCGAAGTCGCGGGTGAAGCGGCGCACGAGTTCGTCGGTCAAAGACGACTTACCCGCACCGCCTGTACCCGTGATACCCAGGACAGGGACCGCCTGCCGCCGTTCGTGAATCGCTGCCAGCACGTCCTTGTAGGCGTCTTGTGCGCGGTGATTCGCCTGCTCCACATAGGTGACGAGTTTGGCGACCGTCTGCGGCGACCGCTTCGACAGGTGCTGTACGGCAGCGCGCACGTCGGAGTCGGCCACTGGGTCGAAGTCGCAGACGCGGATCATGTAGTTGATCATCCCTTGCAAGCCAAGTCTGCGCCCGTCGTCGGGTGAGAAGATCTTCGCAATTCCGTACGACTCGAGGTCTTTGATCTCCTCGGGAACAATGACGCCCCCACCGCCAGCGAAAATCCGGATGTGGTCGGCGCCGCGCTCTCGGATGAGATCGTACATGTACTTGAAAAACTCGACGTGGCCGCCTTGATATGAACTGACAGCGATGCCCTGAACATCCTCCTCAATCGCCGCGCTCACAATCTCGTCGACGCTGCGGTTGTGACCGAGGTGGATGACCTCCACTCCGGACGCTTGTAAGATTCGCCGCATGATGTTGATAGAGGCGTCATGTCCGTCAAATAGGCTCGACGCGGTGACAAACCGCACGGCGTGTTGAGGGCGGTATGGCACCGTCTCCTGAGTCATTGAGAAATCTATCCGGTCTTGCTTTCCTTTTGATGGGTCTACTTGATTTGCGCTCTGTGCATTCATCGGGGTCCCTCCAGACGTTCCAACTTTGGCCTTGGCAATTCCCGTTTCAAGTCCGTCTATCACGCGTCTACCGCACCGCACGCTTGCATCAACATCTCGGTTTGAACCGAGCAGAACTGCTCAAACGCGATGCCGTCGAACGCCCAGCGGCGAAATGCCCACATCTGCCCGGAGACGACGATGTTCTGCGCCATGAGCGGGATGGATTCGGGCGCCAGGGCGAGCGACCCGTCCGCATTGCCCGCTGTGAGCAGCCGTTCGAACACCTTCGTCACCTCCTCTTCATCCCGCAGCACCTCGCGCAGGAATTCTCGGGGCAGCGACTTACTCTCCTGGTAGATCAGCAAGATGTCGTTCTTCATCAACTCCACGACGCCAAAAAATGCCTCCATGGCGTGCTTGAGGCGCGTCGCACCGCGAGCGTGTTCGGACAAGCGACTCCTCAACTGCTCCTCGACAGATTGGTGTATGCGCTTACAGACGAGGTACAAAATGTCCTCCTTCGACTGCACGTACTCGTACACGGCGCCGTTTGAAAGTCCACTCGCCTTGGCAATCTCCCTTGTCGTCGTCTTGTGAAACCCTTTCTCGCGAAACAGTTGGACGGCGGCTTCGATAATTTGATCCCGCCGCTCGCGAATTTTCTCCGGATTCTTTACGCTGCTTGGGACAGTCCGTGACATCGACTCACTCCTTCCCGACTGAGCGCTCGCTCAATTCCAGTGTACGCGTTTTCACAAAGGCCTGCAACGCGTTTATGCCACCTGTCGCGGCGGCGGATCAGACGCGGAACACGCGTCCTTCCGCCGCTTTCTGTAAGCGATTCATGACCGCCGTGCCAAGGCCGCGGCCCGGATTGACGCCGTGGATGAGAATATCGGTGGCACCCTCGTGATCGAATTCGCGAAGCAATTGATATAAGTTCTTAGCCAGGGCGTCCTCGTATGTCTCGTGTGGCAGCGGTCGCTGCAGCTCGCGGGCAATCGGGAACTCGTAGCGGCTGAGAAAGTCGTCCGGAGCGATAATAGAAGCCTTCGGCAAGGGTCGCGCACTCGGCACCTCGTCGTCGATGAGCAACTCGAGCATCGCCCGGTGAACGTCTTCCGGATCCCCCCACCACACGTGGACAGAGGCGTTTGGCGCATAGTGGCGATACTTCATCCCAGGGGCCAGCGCAGGCGCGTTGGCGTCGGTGACGTTTGCATCGTAGACCACGGGCAAGTCGAGTACGTTTGCAATCATCTCCTGTGTCACTCCGCCCGGCCGTAAGATGATGGCGCGCTGGTCGTCGACGAGCAGCACGGTCGACTCCACGCCGATTCCACAATGGCCGCCATCGACCAAGCCATCAAGCGCGTCCGCCAGGTCCTCTTCCACTGCCGCCGCAGTCGTCGGACTCGGTCGGCCCGACGTATTGGCGCTCGGTGCCGCGATGGGCACTCCGCACAGGCGGATGAGCGACTGCGCAACCGGGTGGTCCGGCATCCGGATGCCGACGGTGTCCCTTCCCGGGTGCACGGAGTGGGCCACCTGTTGCCCGACCGGGAACAAGAGCGTCAACGGACCTGGCCAGAACGCGTCCATCAATTTCTTTTCCACGTGGCTCGGCTCGTATCCCGCAGGCAGCAGATCCGCGAGTTGACGCTGGTCTGCGATGTGGACAATCAGTGGATTGTCAGCGGGTCGGCCCTTAGCGGCGAAAATCCGCTGTACAGCCGCCTCATCGAGCGCATTTGCCCCCAGTCCATACACGGTCTCGGTCGGAAATGCGACCAGTTTCCCGACTCGCAACATTTCCGCCGCTTGTGCAAGTGACTCCTGATTCCGTACGTCGTCCTCACCCAAAGTCCACCGCTGCATACTGACACTCCTCACAGATTCGTCCTAGCCTGTTGGCCCCTATTTACTCAGCAACTGCTTCAAGGCCTTGAAAGCCTCCTCGCCGTAATCCACACTCGCCATCCGAACTTGAACGGTTTGCTTCTTGCCGTCGGCCCCAGCGACTTGAATCGTCTCTAAGGGTGGCAGGTCTGGGAAGGATCCAGTGTTTGGCACCGCATCGCCCTCTGCTACGTCGATGAAGCAGAGAGGTGGATATAACACGCACCACCAGTTTGCTCCTTGCCCTTTGCCAATAGTCAGGCGCAAGGCTTCATAATTGCCGGCCGGGTATACCCGGTTGCCATAGATTTTCGTCGGGAAGGGCACCTCGCCGACATCCGTGCGAATCGGCTCGTAGACGCCATGCGCGTGTTCCACGCGCGTCGCCGTCGCCTCGATTTGTGGAATGTGTTCGATGACAATCTTCCGCGCCTCTGTCGCGTTTTTCGCGCCGGAGACCCAGCCGCCGACCTGTTCGACGACGGCGTCGCGGATTTCCAGCTTCAGCGTCTGATCCGCTGGGCTGTCGCTGTTTGCAATGATGCGAAGACGGAGTGCCTCTTGGGGAATTGGCGCGTCGTGGGGCGTCGCCACGTTGCTGTATACGACATCCTTGGCTTCAGCCGAGGCCGGATGATGCATGAGCATCCTTCCTGCACCGACAACGACCGCCGCAATTCCAACAAAAGCTACAAACCGTCTCGAAATCCGCATCCGGAATCCCTCCTACCGTATCTAGCAACAGTCTCGCCAGAGTCTAGTAGGGTTAAACCCGTTTGCTAGATTTTTAGGAGTGTGCCGTTCTCCCCTCGCGGATGACCTCGACGACGCGCTCGATGCCGCGCAAGTCACGACGGGTGCGCACAGTGAAACCACTCCACCCCGGTTGCGCGCGAAAGAGCTCGGCAACGTGCTGCGCTTGACCGCTTCCCACCTCGAAGAAAAATCCTGCACAGCGCGCTTGAGAACCCAATACCGAGGTAGGAAGATCCGCAAAAGCCCGATAGAAATCCAGACCATCGACGCCTCCATCCAGTGCGATGTGCGGCTCAAAGTCCCGGACGTCGCGATCAAGCTGCAAAAGCTCACCCTTTGGAATATACGGCGGGTTGCTGACGATGACGTCGAACGATTGCCCGACGTCCGCCTGTGCACGCAGCCACTGCAAGCCGTCCGCACGAATGACCTCGACGCTGGCACCCAGGTGCAAGGCGTTCTCGCGCGTCAACTCGACGGCCTCCTTTGCGATGTCGACCGCGGTGACGGACGTCTGCGGACATTCCAAGGCCAGCGTAACAGCGATACAGCCCGTACCTGGACCGATTTCCACGAGGCGAAGCGGATGGTCTGAAGCGCGGCGACAGGCCGCGCTGCGCACGAACGACAGCGTCGCCTCGACGAGTGTCTCCGTATCGGGGCGCGGGATCAGACAGCCAGGACGCGTCTCGAAGACCCGTCCGTAAAAATGTGTATGCCCGAGTATGTACGCAAGCGGTTCGCCGTTCAACCGGCGTTCAACCGCCTGCTCGACAAGCGCCTCGCTGTCAGCCGGCACCTCTTGTGTCAAGTGCTGCAGAAGCGACAGGCGAGACCAGCCCATGACCTCGCAGACCAGTTGTTCCGCCTCGGCGCGCGTCTGATGCGTCACTTCCTCGGCTGACCACGTCTCGTAGATCTCACTCGTAGCGAGGCGCAAAGCCTGCGACGCGATGAGCTTGGCGAAAAGCAGCGGCTCCTTCATTACGCCTCCGCGGCGGTCTCGAGCATGGACGCCCGATCCGCGACGATGAGACCGTGTATGATTTCGTTCAAGTCCCCTGCGAGCACCTGTTCCAGCTTGTGTAAGGTCATCCCAATGCGGTGATCGGTCACGCGGCTCTGTGGGAAGTTGTACGTGCGGATTCGCTCGCTCCTATCGCCCGTTCCCACTTGGTTCTTGCGCGCTGCCGCCTGCTCTTCCTGTTGCTCGCGCTGGAATTTCTCAAACAAGCGCGCACGCAGGACTTTCATCGCCTTTTCCCGGTTCTTCAACTGCGACTTTTCGTCTTGACAGGAGACGACGATACCCGTTGGCATGTGCGTGATGCGCACGGCCGACTGGGTCGTATTGACGCTCTGTCCGCCAGGCCCTGTCGAGCAAAACGTATCAATGCGGATGTCCTTCTCCTGAACGTCCACCTCGACCTCTTCCACCTCCGGCAGCACCGCGACCGTGGCCGTCGACGTGTGAATCCGCCCGCCCGACTCCGTAACGGGCACGCGCTGGACGCGATGCGTTCCACTCTCGTACTTGAGCTTGCTAAAGGCGCCTTGGCCCTGAATCGACAGCGTCACTTCGCGGAAGCCGCCCATGTCCGTGTAATGCGCGTCAATCATCTGCGTCTTCCAACCCTGGTCTTCGGCAAAACGCGTGTACATGCGCAGAAGCGTACCCGCAAACAACGCGGCTTCCTCGCCTCCTGCAGCGGCGCGGATTTCCACGAACACGTTCTTGTCGTCGTTCGGGTCCTTTGGCAACAGCAAGATCTGCAGTCTATCTTGAAGCGCCTCCACCTCCGACTGCAGCTGCTCGATCTCGGCGCGCACAAATTCCTTCATATCGTCGTCGAGCTTCTCTTGAAGCATCGCTTTCGCGTCGTTCAACTGGTCCTGTACGGCCTTCAGAGAGCGAAACGTCTCCACCGTCTCCTGCAGGTCAGACTGTTCCTTGGCGTACGTTCGGAGCAGGTTCGGGTCGCTCACGACCTCCGGGTCACACAGAAACTGACTTAGTTGATCATAGCGGTTTTCCATCAACGATAATCGTTCGAACACAAACACTCACCTCCAGCCTTCCTGAGATACAAAAAAGCCAAAGTTGGTATCCCCGACGCATGAGCGAGCCACCCGCGAGGGCGACCACCGGATCCAACGATGGCTTATGTGGGCAGAAGCGGTTCAAGTGGGGACGCTTGGCGCTGGCACAAGAACCACTTCACACTCCAAATCACTAGTGCGGTCAAGCACTTATTGTGCTTTGATACCGTACTTTTTATTGAACTTGTCTACGCGACCGCCTGCATCGATAAGCTTCTGCTTACCTGTGTAGAACGGATGGCACTTCGAGCAGATTTCAACGCGAAGGGTGTCCTTCACGGAACCCGTCTCAAACGTATTGCCACAAGCGCAGGTCACAGTCACTGTATGGTAATTCGGATGGATATCCGTTTTCATATCTGTTCACCGCCCTTTTAACGTTTAAACACTGTTTTTTATTATAACACAGGGTTGTTCAAATGTCACGTGCGACACGTGAGAGGAAAAAATTCTTATTTCGAGCGTACTATACGCTTTCAATTGTTACAGGGAATTATTGTCGGTCTATGTCCCAGGGAATTATTCTTATGGAGCAACATCAATTCACCCGATAGGAGGGATTCCAGATGTTCAAGTTATTCTCTGCTGCTGCCGCACTGGCCACCCTGTTGACCGCCTGTGCCCCCGTGTATGCGGCAACGCAATCCTCAACGCAACAAGGGACCACAAATGTAACGAGCCAAGTCAGTAGTTCTCCAAACTTTGGCTTCTTGCCCGAACCCGACGACGATTGATTTCGTGAGCCTTAACATCAGATTGCACGACGCGATGTACTCGCTTGTGCACAATGACCGAGCGCCGTATGCCGACGGCGCTCTTTCAGGCATTGGTCGGCCATCCTCCCCGGTGTTGCAGCCTTACTGGTTGGAGGCGCCGACAGTCGCCTGATTGCTTGGCTTGCGTTCCCGGCTGAGCGACAGACTGTCGAGAAACTCCTGGTTCGTCTTATAGTGGCGGAACTTACGCAGGAACATCTCGGTAAATTCTTGATTGTCCCCCATCGACTTGCGAATCGCCCACATCTTTTCAAGTTCATCCTTCGTGAGCAGAGCCTCTTCGCGACGAGTGCCGGAACGACGGATGTCGAGCGCCGGGAACACGCGCTTCTCGGAGAGCTTCCTGTCTAGATGCAGTTCCATGTTGCCTGTTCCTTTGAACTCCTCGTAGATGACGTCGTCCATACGAGACCCTGTTTCGATGAGCGCCGTCGCGAGAATGGTCAGGCTTCCGCCTTCCTCCACATTGCGTGCAGAGCCAAAGAACCGCTTTGGACGGTGGAATGCCGCCGGGTCAATACCCCCTGAGAGCGTTCGCCCGCTCGGTGGCACAACCAAGTTGTAGGCGCGGGCGAGGCGCGTGATGCTGTCCATCAGAATAATGACGTTCTGTCCGTGCTCGACCAGGCGCAACGCGCGTTCGAGAACCAATTCAGCCACTTTGATGTGATTCTCCGGCAGTTCGTCAAAGGTGGAGGCGACCACTTCACCGGTGACGGAGCGCTGCATGTCGGTGACTTCCTCTGGGCGTTCGTCAATCAGCAGCACAAACAGGTGTGCGTCTGGGTAATTTTCCGCGATGCTGTTGGCAATCTCTTTCAGCAGCAACGTCTTGCCCGCTTTCGGCGGAGCGACGATCAACCCGCGCTGCCCGAAGCCAACCGGTGTAAACAGGTCGATAAGGCGTGTAGCGATATGTTCAGGTGTGGTTTCCATGCGAATGCGTTCCGTGGGGAACAAGGGCGTCAGGGCTGGGAAGTGCACGCGTTCAGCGGCGACCTCGGGGCTGTATCCGTTTACGGCTTCCACGTGAAGTAAACCAAAGTAGCGTTCATTTTCCTTAGGGGGTCGAACCTTACCTGAGACGAAGTCACCGGTGCGAAGGTCAAATCGGCGAATCTGAGATGCGGCGACATAAATGTCTTCCTGACTCGGCAGATAACCGACCGGTCTCAGAAATCCGTACCCGTCTTGCATGATTTCCAGTACGCCGGCCGCAAATATGAGTCCGTCTTTTTCAGCTTGAGCTTTCAAGATGGAAAAGATCAGCTCTCGCTTTTTCATCGTCCCGTAGTACGGAATCTGGTATTCCTTCGCGTACTTATAGAGTTCAGTTAGTTTCTTTTCTTCTAGTTCCTTAATGTCCAAATTCGTCCCTCTCATTCTTTACCGCCACACGGAGATTGCGGTCTGGGTCACACATATAATGAAAAAATGTAGTCACACCAAAGCGGCGGACTTATAGGCAGCAGAAGTCGTAAAGCACTGTCCAACACGAAAGGAAGCGAAGGTGGAGAGGATAGTGATCCTTGATCAAGTGTCGAGGAGACTATACATTCCATGATGTGTACGTTCTTCATAGGGTGACGCGGCGGATGATAAGCATAGTATAGACCCGGTATACCCAATTCTACAAGCGGGGAAACCATCTGAGTTTAAAATGAGTGGCCTGCCGCACGCGACGGCAGGCATTCACCCGAGGCTACTTCTTGTGTAGTGTGCTCCAGTCGGCCAAAAAACGTTCAATCCCGCGGTCCGTGAGAGGGTGTTTGATCATTTGATCTAACACCTCAAACGGAACGGTGGCGATGTGCGCCCCTGCCTTCGCAGCTTGTGTCACGTGGATTGGGTGACGAATGCTCGCTGCGATAATCTCCGTGTCGATGGCGTGGACATCGAAGATGTGAGCGATATCTGAAATCAACTCGACGCCGTCGACACTGATGTCATTGAGGCGGCCAATAAACGGACTGACGTACTGAGCGCCCGCACGTGCCGCCAGAAGCGCTTGATTCGCGCTAAAAATCAACGTCACGTTCGTTCGAATGCCGCGCTTGGCCAATTGGTACACGGCCTTCAGACCCTCTGCAGTCATCGGGACCTTGATGACGATATTCTTGTGGATGTCCGCAAGCGGCAATGCTTCCTTGACCATGCTCTCTGCATCCAAGCTGACAACTTCTGCACTGATTGGGCCATCGACGATGTCGATGATCTCCTGGAGCACTTGAATGAAATCGCGACCCTCCTGCGCCACCAGGCTCGGATTGGTCGTCACGCCGCTAAGAATGCCCATTTCCGCCGCCTGGCGAATGTCATTCACGTTCGCGGTGTCGATAAATAATTTCATCTCTCTCGTTCCTCCCCTGCAGAACTTGTCCGGCAAGGAACTGGCGGTTGTGGTCCCTAGGCTTGCAGTTGATCCTTTACCGCCTGCCGCAGCTCGTCGATGTCAAACGGCTTGGTAAAGTGCGCGAGCGCCCCCATTTCCATTGCCTCTTGAATTAAATCGAGTTCGCCGTACGCCGTCATCATGATGACTTTTGTATCGAGCTCCAGCTTGCGGATGTTTCTCAAAATCTCGAGTCCATCCATACCGGGAATCTTCATGTCGAGCAAAATCAGATCTGGCTGTTCTCGCTGAACAATCTCGAGTGCTGTCGTGCCATTCGGAGCTTGAAAGATCTCGTAGCCCTCACGTTGCAAGACCTCTTGTAAAAGTACGCGAATGCCAAATTGGTCATCGACGACCAGTACCTTGTACGCCACACGAACACACCCTCTTCATTACATAAAAAACACTATGTATATGCAAGAGAGTTCGTCATGTGACGTGAAGATTCCTTCGTCGCCAGAAAAATCAGCGCTCGCCCTGGTACGCTACGCTCGCCGAGATAAACTCGCGGAACAGCGGCTGTGCCCGGTTCGGCCGGGACGTAAACTCTGGGTGGAACTGCACTCCGACGTACCAACGATGGTTCGGCACTTCGACGATTTCGACCAGGCGCCCGTCCGGCGAAGTACCGGTGATGGCCAGGCCGCGTTCCTCTAATGTGGCACGGAATTCATTGTTAAATTCGTAGCGATGGCGATGGCGTTCCGCGACCCAGTCATTTTTGTACGCCGCAGCAGCAAACGAACCTTCGCGAACGCGACAAGGATAGGCTCCTAGGCGCATCGTGCCGCCTTTATCTTCGACGTCCTTCTGTTCCGGAAGCAGGTCGATGACTGGGTACTCGGTCGTCGGGTCGATCTCGCTCGTATGCGCGCCATTCATCCCCGCCACATGTCTCGCGTACTCGATAACCGCGATTTGCATGCCGAGGCAAATTCCGAAGTATGGGATGTTCCGCTCGCGAGCGTAGTGCGCCGCGACGATTTTCCCTTCGATCCCCCGGTCGCCGAATCCACCTGGCACCAAAATACCGTCGACATCCGACAACAGTTTGTCCACGTTCAGCTCAGTGACTTCCTCGGCGTGTACCCAGCGGATGTTGACGTGCGCATCGTTTTCGTAGCCGCCGTGATTTAACGCGGCGACGACGCTGGCGTATGCGTCCGGAAGCGCCACGTACTTGCCGACGACCGCAATCGTCACCTGGCGGTGCAAGGATTTCACTCGGTCGACCATCGCCATCCACTCGGCGAGGTCCGGCGCTGGCGTCTCGATGCCGAAGTGGCGCAGAACGATATCGTCCAGCCCCTGTTCCCGAAGCATCAGCGGCACTTCATAAAGCACCTCTGCGTCGCGCGCTTCGACGACAGAATCCTCGTCAGTGTCACAGAACAGCGCAATTTTCTTCTTGACGTCTTCCGCCAGTGGAACTTCCGTCCGGCAGACAATCACGTTCGGACTGATGCCGATGCTGCGCAAGGAGGCCACGCTGTGTTGGGTCGGCTTGGTCTTGACTTCACCGGCCATCTTTAAATACGGGATGAGCGTGACGTGAATGTACAAGACGTTGTTGCGGCCAACTTCGCCCTTCATCTCGCGAATCGCCTCGAGGAACGGCTGGCTCTCGATGTCGCCGACGGTTCCGCCGATCTCCGTGATGACGATGTCCGTGTCTGGTTTTGCGGCTTGCATGATGCGCTCTTTGATCTCGTTCGTGACGTGGGGGATGACTTGAACTGTGCCGCCGAGATAGTCGCCGCGGCGTTCTTTGGAGATGACTGACCAATAAATGCGGCCACTTGTGACGTTGTTGGCCTGGCTCAAATTATTGTCGATAAACCGCTCGTAGTGTCCGAGGTCGAGGTCTGTCTCAGCCCCGTCGTCGGTGACGAACACCTCGCCGTGTTGATACGGGCTCATCGTGCCGGGATCGACATTGATATATGGATCAAACTTTTGAATCGTGACATTGAGACCTCGGTTTTTCAGAAGACGCCCCAGGGATGCGGCGGTAATTCCTTTGCCTAGCCCCGATACGACGCCTCCGGTCACGAAAATATATTTCGTGCTCATGAACAACTGCCCCTTCCATGTATTTACAAGAACCTCGAATCAACACACAAAAACTGCGCCCTGGTCACGCCCAGAACGCAGTCAAAAGACTGAGCACACCCTTAGTCTTCCTCTTCCTCTTGGTCCTCATCGTCTTCATCGTACTCTGCTTCTTCCTCGAAATCTTCGTCATCCGACAATTCTTCCTCGTCATCGTCGCCCGATTCGAAGTCGACTGCATCGTCATCCGCCGCCGGTGTGTCGTAGTCCGACTCCTCAGTGTCGATGACGTCAGCATCCTCATAATCCTCGTCGAGGTCTTCGTCATCGTCGCCAAAGGCGTCTCCAGATTTGCGTACAAACTTCTTGCCGCTGAGACGGTCGGCGACTTTATCTGTCGGGTACCAGCGATTGAGGCCCCAGACGTTTTGACCGATGCAGATGAAGCGGCCATCGATGTTGATCTCTGTATAGACCCGTGCGATCAGCTCGTTGAATTGTTCCTCCGAGAGACCCCGCAACTCCTGAATTTCTTGCATGATGTCGCGAAAATAAAGTGGCTCTTTTTTTGCCTTGAGGATCTCGTAGGCAAGCTCCACTAATGGCATTTGCTGGATCTCGTGATCCGGCCGCGTCAGCGTGACAGCCATTCACACCCGTCCCTTCTGTACCTCGTAGCAAATACATGGATTATATCACACGGTGCAAGTCAGTGTCATGCGATTCCTACGTGTTGCTAAGAAAAAGCAATCTAGGTGTCATCTTACCCATTGTCACGCCAATTTTAACCTGAGTTTTCGGGTGTCTTCGGAAGTAGCATCTGGTCTATGTCTTGTAACAACCTCGCCGCGACGGTCGCCGGGCTCAATTCCTTATGTACTTCTATCAAATCGCGCCACCGCGCATTCGCTGTGGCGCTCTTCCTGAGCCTTTCCTTCAACTCCATTTCGACGAGGGATAGGATGTGCGCCCGCCTGCGAATCTGTGCGCGCTGTTCGGCGTCCGGACGCTTTGCCATGTGCGCTTGATGGGCGCAAATTGCGTCCCAAACCTCGGCAATCCCCTCGCCGCTCGTCGCCACGCTTGGCACAATCGGCACGGGCCAGTCGTTACGCCACAGCGCGCGTTCGTGAACCATCGACTGCAAGGCCCGCAAGAGCGACTTGGCACCTGGTTCGTCCGCCTTATTCAGCACAAACACGTCGCCAATCTCCATGATGCCGGCCTTTGACGCCTGCACTGCGTCACCCGCGCCAGGCGTTAACACCAAGGCGACCGTGTCCGCGACGTGCAGCACGTCGAGCTCAGCCTGACCGACCCCGACCGTCTCCAGCAGAATCGCATCGCAGCCAAACGCGGACAAGGCCATCAACATCTCCCGCGTGGCGGCCGCCATTCCGCCGCGGTGACCGCGGTTGCTGACACTGCGGATGAAGACGCCGGGATCGCCGCTGTGATCGCTCATGCGCACGCGGTCTCCGAGAAGTGATCCGCCCGTGAACGGCGACGATGGATCGACAGCCAGTACCCCGACGATGTGCCCTGACCGGCGCAAATGCGTAATCAATTGATTGACAAGCGTACTTTTTCCCGCTCCAGGTGCGCCCGTGAACCCCACGACTCGCGCCTTATCCGCGTACGGATAAAGGGCCTCGAGAAGTTGGTCCTTATCAGGGTGTCCGTCGGTCAAATGGGATAGGGCCCGCGCCAAGGCCCTCCTGTCCCCCTGTACAATCCGCTCCACTAGGGGATGATTCACAACCTTTACCTCCCCGTTGTCCGTGCCCTTCCTCGCCCGTTTGCAGCCAAAGTGTGCTTTGCAAGCCTGCCCGCGCCTCACTCACTGAGAAGGCTGCGCGCGATGACCACGCGTTGAATCTCGTTCGTCCCCTCGTAGATCTGCGTGATTTTCGCATCTCGCATCATGCGCTCGACGGGGTACTCCTTGATAAACCCGTAACCGCCGAGGATTTGGACCGCTTCGGTCGTCACCTGCATCGCGGTGTCGGAGGCGAAGACCTTGCTCATCGCAGACGCTTGGCCATATGGTAGGCCCGTCGATTCCAGCCAGGCCGCCTGGTACGTCAGAAGGCGCGACGCTTCAATTTTCGTCGCCATATCTGCCAGTTTAAACTGAATGGCTTGAAGATCGGAAATCGGATGGCCAAACTGCTTGCGCCCCCGCGCGTAATCCCTGGCAAACTCGTACGCGCCCTGTGCGATGCCCAAAGCCTGCGCCGCGATTCCGTTGCGCCCGCCGTCCAGAGTCATCATCGCGATTTTAAACCCGAAGCCCTCTTCGCCGAGTCGATTTTCCGCTCCTATGCGGCAGTCTTCAAAAATCAACTCAGCCGTCGTCGATCCCCGGATCCCCATCTTGTCCTCGTGTTTGCCAATGCGAAAACCAGGCGTGCCCGCTTCGACGATGAATGCGCTGACCCCGCGCGTGCGCTTGTCCGGGTCTGTCAGAGCGAAGACCACGTACACGTGGGCCGGTCCGGCGTTCGTGATGAACACCTTGTTGCCATTCAGAATGTAACTGTCCCCGTCCTTTGTCGCCGTCGTGCGCATGCCGCCGGCGTCAGATCCTGCGCCAGGTTCCGTCAGTCCGTACGCTCCGAGCCATTTGCCCTCTGCCATCGGCCGCAGGAAGCGCTGTTTTTGATCCTCCGTGCCGAACTTAAAGATGGGCCAGCCAGAGAGGCTCGTGTGCGCAGATAGGACGACGCCGGTGGACCCGCAAACGCGAGACAATTCCTCCACGGCGATGACGTATCCGAGATAGTCCATCTCCGCTCCGCCGTATTGTTCCGGCCAGGGGATGCCCGTCAGTCCAAGCTCCCCCATCTTGTGAAACAGTTCAATGTCAAAGGACGCCTCGCGATCCCGGTCGGCCGCGCCCGGCTTGACTTCCTTTTCGGCAAACGCCCGCACCATCTCGCGCAGCTGCCCATGTTCTCTACTCAATTGAAAGTGCATACGTTCGCTCCTTTTGTGCTTCTGATGTCATCCGTGTGGCCTCGTCGCGATAGCGAGCGCCGAAGCGGTCTGTCACTTCGCTTCTTTCAACACCTGCCGCGCGATGACGATACGTTGAATCTGGTTCGTCCCTTCATAGATCTGCGTCACCTTGGCATCGCGCATCAGCTGCTCCACGTGATACTCCGCGATGTACCCATACCCGCCGTGGAGTTGGACCGCATCCGACGCGATGGACATCGCGGCATCGGACGCGAAGAGCTTCGCCATCGATGCTTGTTTTCCGCACGGCAACCCTTCGCTTTTCATTTTGGCAGCGTGATAGATCAGCCAGTGAGCCGCTTCCACCTTCGTCGCCATGTCGGCCAACATCAGCTGAACCGCCTGCAGGTCTGCGAGCGGATGGCCGAACTGTTCCCGTTTTTGAACGTAGCTGGCCGATAAGTCCAAGGCCCTGCGCGCGATGCCCTGAGCCTGTGCCGCGATGCCGATGCGCCCGCCGTCGAGCAGCTGCATGGCGATATGGAAGCCGTCCCCGACGCCGCCGAGCACATTTTTGGCGGGAATCCGCACGTCGCAAAAGGAGAGCGGGCAGGTCGACGACCCGTGCAGCCCCATCTTCTTCTCGGACGGTCCGATGGCGAGCCCAGGCGTGTCCCGTTCCACCAAAAACGCGGTCACGCCGCGTTTGCCGAGGTCGGGGTCCGTGACGGCGAACACGCAGAACAGGTTGGCCTGGGCTGCGTTCGTGATAAATATCTTCTCACCGTTTAAGACGTAGTCTTCTCCATCCCTCACTGCGCGGGTGCGAATCCCCCCGGCGTCGGAGCCGGCAGATGGCTCCGTCAAGGCAAACGCGCCAATCCACTCACCAGAGGCAAGTCGAGGTAAGTAGGTCTGTTTTTGTTCTTCGGTGCCAAAGTACAAGATGGGAAACGATCCGACAGATGTATGAACGGCCAACACTACACCCAACGCCGCCGAGGCGTACGAGATCTCTTCGATGGCGCTCACGTACGAGATAAAGTCGGCACCCACCCCGCCGTACGCCTCCGGGATGGGGAGGCCCAATAGTCCAAGTTCGCCCATCTGCTTTGCGATGTCGCTCGGAAATTCGTCCGTTTCATCGATTTCAGGCGCCCTTTGTAAGATTACCTCGCGCGCAAACCGGCGCACGGTGTCACGCAGGGCCAACTGTTCCGCTGTCCAGTCAAAGTCCACGAGATTCGCCCCCTTCTCGCTGCCACATCACTCGCCGCGAAACTCCGCCTTGCGCTTCTCGAGAAAGGCGCGCATGCCCTCCCGTTGGTCTTTGGTCGCAAAGGAGAGGCCAAACAGGTTGGCCTCGAGGGCTTGGCCGCGGGCCAGATCTAGTTCTGCACCGTCGTAGACGGCCCGTTTGACGTACTGCAGTGCCACTGGGCCAAGTTTGTGCAGGACACTCGCATAGCGCAACCCCGCCTCGAGCAACTCGTCGGCTGGGACCACTTGCGTGACGAGCCCGTACGCCAGGGCGGTCTGTGTGTCGATGCGCTCTCCAGAGAGCAGCAGGTGCATCGCTCGCCCAGCCCCGATAATGCGCGGCAGCCGTTGACTCCCGCCAAAACCGGGGACGACGCCGAGTTGGACTTCCGGCTGGCCAAACTGTGTTCCCTCGGCGGCAATGCGCACGTCACACGCCATGCTAAGCTCCATGCCCCCGCCCAAGGCAAACCCGTGCACCAATGCAATGGTCGGCTGTGCCAAACTCTCGAGCGCCGTGAAGACGCGTTGGCCCATGCGTGCGAATTGCTCCGCTTGCTGTGCGCTCAACTCCTGCATTTCCGCGATGTCGGCGCCTGCCGCAAACGCCTTGCCCTCACCCCGGACGATGACCGTCCGAATGTCCTTGCGCCCGGAGAGCATGGCGATGTGCATGCCGAGTTCCGACAGCACGCTGCGGTTCAACGCGTTCAATTGCTTGGGGCGGTTCAAGGACAAAATCGCGGTCTGGTCTTCGATGCGCAGTTGCACAAAACTTTCTTCTGCCAAATTTAGTCCTCCCAATGTAGAGATACTGGTGGAAAACATGGCCTGCGGGTGCAGCCATCCGTCAAAGCCGCGTTCCCCACCCTACCGGTTTACGATTCGTAGACGTAGAAACCGTGGCCGACCTTCTTGCCGAGCCACCCGGCACTCACGTATTTGCGCAAGAGTGGGCACGGTCGGTACTTCGAGTCGGCAAATCCTTCGTAGAGCACTTCCATAATCGAAAGGCACGTGTCGAGCCCGATAAAGTCGGCCAGTTGCAGAGGCCCCATTGGGTGATTCATGCCCATCTTCATCACCGCGTCGACGTCCTCGGGCTTCGATACTCCTTCGTAGACGCAATAGATAGCTTCGTTGATCATCGGCATCAAGACGCGATTGGACACGAAGCCAGGGAAGTCTTGCACCTCGACAGGGTGCTTTCCCAGCGTCCTCGAGAGCTCCATGACGGTCTCGTAGACTTCGTCCTTCGTGGCCAAGCCCCGAATCACCTCAATCAACTGCATGACGGGTACGGGATTCATAAAGTGCATGCCGATGACGAGTTCTGGACGCCCGGTGACCGCCGCGATTTCCGTGATGGGCAACGACGACGTGTTCGTCGCCAGAATCGCTTCTGGCCTCACCACTTGGTCCAGTCGGCGGAAAATGTCGAGTTTGATACCGAGGTGTTCGGTGGCCGCCTCGATGGCCATGTCGACCTGAGCGCCGTCCTCGACGTCGTCGGAGAGGGTTATCCTAGAAAGAATCGCTTGTTTCTCAACGTCCGTAAGCCTGCCCTTCGCCACGAGGCGGGACAGGTTGTGTTCAATGTTACGCAGGCCTTTTTGCGCATATGCAAGCGAGATATCGTTCAATATCACGTCTAACCCGGCCGTCGCCGCCACTTGGGCAATCCCGTTGCCCATCTGACCTGCGCCCACGACGAGTAGTTGCTGGATTTGCCTTGCCATCGAATGTGCCTCCTCGCGTCAAAGTACTCTCTCAAACGGCATCACGAGTCGCCCAGCACCTCGAGCAAAATCGCGTCGCCCTGTGCCGCGCCACTGCAGATGGCGGCGATGCCCAAGCCACCGCCGCGCCGGCGCAGTTGGTGAATCAGCGTCGTGACAATTCGAGCGCCGCTCGCCCCGATTGGGTGACCGAGGGCGACGGCCCCGCCGCTCATGTTGATCTTTGCCAAATCACAGTCGAGGATTTTCGCGGTGATCAGCGGAACTGCCGCAAACGCCTCGTTGACCTCGATTTGGTCCACATCCTCCAAACGCCGGCCCGTCTTCGCAAGCAGTTTCTGGGTGGCGAGTGCGGGTGTAGTGGCGAGCATGGCCGCCTCCGTTCCGACTTCCGCGTATCCGAGGATGCGTGCCAACGGTTTGTATCCGCATTGGATTGCGTATTCCTCGTCCATCACCACGACTGCGGACGCGCCATCGTTCACCCCAGGCGCGTTCCCCGCCGTCACGGAACCATCGTCCTGAAAGACCGGCTTCAACCGGGCCAACTTCTCAAGCGACGTGTCCCGACGAGGGGCCTCGTCGCTGGACACGACCTTGTCCTCTTTCCCGATCCGCACGCTGACCGGCACGATTTCGTCTGCAAACGCGCCGCCGTCAATCGCTGCAATCGCCCGCTCGTGGCTGCGAAGTGCAAACGCGTCCTGATCTTCGCGCGTGACCCCGTACTTTCGCGCCGCATCACTGCCGTGAATCGCCATGTGCTTGTTGTGAAATGCGCAGGTCAACCCGTCGACGAGCATCAGGTCGAGCAGTTGTCCGTGCCCCATGCGATATCCTTCGCGCGCACCTGTCAACGCGTAGGGGGCGTTCGACATGCTCTCCATGCCGCCCGCGACGGCAACCGTCATATCCCCCGCGCGGATGAGTGCGTCGGACAATGTGATGGCGCGCATCCCAGACGCGCAGACTTTGTTGATGGTGAGAGACGGCGTCTCCCAGGGCAGACCGGCGAGGCGAGCGGCCTGGCGCGATGGGATTTGACCCTGACCGGCTTGCAGGACCGTACCCATGTACACGCCGTCCACCGCTTCCTTTTCAACTCCGGCCCGCTCCATCGCCGCTTGAATCGCGAGGCCGCCAAGTTCGACTGCTGTTTTTCCCGATAGACTTCCAAGAAACTTGCCAAACGGCGTCCGTACAGCACTGACGATCACGCTTTGCGTCATCTTCAATCTCCTCTCTAAACCTCCAGGGGCATTGCCCACAGGCCACAAAAGCGTCAATGTCTCGCGCTCTGGCCGACGTTCCCTGGCAGGCGCCAAGCCAACACGCGCTTCTGAGCGGCCGCTCAGTTTCACACCTCGACTGCTCCCGCAAAACGAGTGCGCAAAACTTTTCTACAGACATTGTACTGCAGTTTCGGCCCAAAATGCGAACGCTTTCATATAAAGGCGGAAAAGAGGGCTCACGCGGCCCGCCGACTTCGCAGAGCACCGCAGTCCCCCTCCACCAAACGACGCCCCGGCTACCAACTCAGGCGATAGACATCGCCAACAGCTCGATGACGTCGAACGTTTGAATCTCTTCTTCCTTGCCGTGCGCCTTCGTCCCGTCGTTCATCATCGTCATACAGTATGGGCAAGCCGTGCCAATGACGCTCGCACCCGTGCGGATGGCCTGCTCTGCACGCATGACGTTGATGCGCGTGCCGGTCTCCTCCTTGAACATCCCACCACCACCTGCGCCGCAACACATACTTTTGTTGTGATGGCGTTCCATCTCAACCAATTCGACACCTGGAATCGACGTCAGGATAAATCTCGGCGCGTCATAGATGCCGTTGTACCGCCCCAAGTAGCAGGAATCGTGATAGGTGACCTTTTGATTCAGCGCGACGGAAGGCTTGACGCGACCCTCGTCAATCAGCTTCGCGGCAAACTCCGTAGCATGGTACACCTCTGCTTCAAATCCGAAATCCGGGTACTCGTTCTTAAACGTGTTGTAAGCGTGTGGATCCGTCGTAATGATCTTCTTGACGCCGTACTCCCGAAAGATTTCGATGTTGCGCTCGACGAACTCCTGGTAGAGAAACTCGTTGCCGAGGCGGCGAGCGGAGTCCCCATCACTCTCTTCCTCGTCCCCTAAAATCGCGAAGTCGATCCCGGCGTTGATGAGAATCTGTGCAAACGCCTTTGCGATCTTCTGGTTGCGCTGGTCAAACGAGGCCGCCGTCCCGACGAAGTACAGGTACTCCGCCTTGCCTTCCACCTCAGCCATGGTCCGCACCGGCAACTCGCCAACCCACTTCGCCCTGTCCCGCCGGTTGATTCCCCACTCATTCGACTGCCGCTCGAGATTTTGGAACACTTTGTTGACTTCCGGCGACGCCTTCCCTTCTGTGAGGACGAGGTGGCGGCGCAGATCGACGATGTCTTGGACGTGCTCATTCGCGACAGGACAAGCCTCTTCGCAGGCGCGACAGGTGGTGCAAGCCCACACCTCCTCCTCGGTAAAAACGCCTTCAAACAGCGATGCCGAGGACATCTCTTCGGCCCCGGCCGCCATTTGCGCCAAGAGGCCCGGCCCTTGTGCGTTGATGGTGTCCTTCATCTTCAGGATGACGTTACGCGGTGACAACGGTTTCCCACTCAAGGTGGCGGGGCAGTTGATGTGGCACCGCCCACACTCTGTGCACGCGTACCCGTCTAGCAGCTGCTTCCACGTAAATTGATGAATCTGGCCAACGCCAAACTCTTCGATGCTCTCGTCCTCCAGGTCCAACTTCCGAAGTTTGCCCGGGGAATCATAGCGACGAAAGTACCAATTCGCCATGGCACCCATCATGTGCGAGTGCTTTGAGCGAGGGATGACGTACATGAACGTCGTGAGGCAAAGTACGTGAATCCAAAACGCGATTTCCGCGATGACGACGAGCGTTGTCGCGGACAGGCCCGTAAACCCATGGGCAATGCCGTTGAGCACTGGCGATGCATACCCAGGATAGTTCCCGAGGTGCGCCATCTCCGCGCCGGTCGCCACGAAGTAGGTCACGATGAGCAGGGTGATAAGACCCAGAATGGCCCCAGCCTCTAGGCTCGGTTCTGTGCGCATGGGGCGAATGATGTAGCGCCGATAGGCCGCGACGATGATCGCTGCGACGACGAACAAGGAAAACATCTCTTGCATAAACAGGTACCACCCCATGGTCGCCCACGGGAAATGCCAACCGCTGACGTGGTACACGAGAAAATCCAGATCTCCGAACACGAGGACTAAGAAACCCCAAAAGATAAACAGGTGGCCAATGCCGGAAGGCTCAGCGATGACCTTTTTCTGCAGTATGACATTCGTGATAAAACTCCATATGCGCTCCTTGTGCCGCCCTGATCTCGCGCTGTCCGCCTGCCCTAGACGGAGGAACTTATAGCGCTGGAAGACGGCCGTCCCGAACAGAAAGACGCCTGTTCCAAATACGAGAAGAAATAGAATGAGTTGAATGATGAGTAACATCGCGATGCCTCCTTGCATGCCGTAAGGGTCGCGGGCTGAGTCGCCCGACCGAACGGTCGGTCTAAAGTGAATCATAGCACACTTGGACGACAAAGGAATACGCCAGCGACTGGAAAATGAACGCGCTTTCTAAGTGTGCTGACTCGTCACCTCAGTGCTGGGCTCCGTCCCTCTCGGGAACGCCACCACCAGCTGTGTCTAGTGTACCAGACGGATCGATACGGGTAGCTTGGCCGCACAACATTTTTGCAGGCATGCGGTCACTGATTATAATGGGCAAAGAGCCATCAATTGGCGCCAAGGACGGAGTGACACTCGTGAACAAACCACTTGTAACCGTGTTGATTCCCGCCTATAATCGCGCGACGTACGTCGCTAAGGCAATCGAGAGCGTACAGCGGCAGACCCTCGAAAACTTCCTTTGCATCGTCATCGACGACGGTTCAACAGACGAGACGAGGCTCCTTATAGAATCGTATGCGGCAGACGACAGTCGCATCCGTTGTCTTGCACTGCCTGAAAACCGCGGCCTCGGGCAGGCACTCGACGCGGGCCTGAGAGAAGTGACGACGCCTTTCTTCACCATCCTCGACAGCGATGACTGGTATGCACCACGCACGCTCGAAGTCTGCCTCCACGCCATCGAGCAGGCGCCTCTCGACGTCTCGCTCGTCTGTGGCAATGCGGTCGTCTGGGAGGAACATCCAGACGGTCGACTGATTGAAAAGGAACGTCAACCAGGCAGGGCCTTTTCCAACCAGTACGACTTCATTCTCTACGGCCCTACACTCGTGCCGCGCTTTCTTCGTACGAAGACCGTCCTGTCCGTCGGCGGATTTGAGCGCGACCCCATCACGGACGGCCGCATGGCCGAGGACAGACTTCTGCTCCTGAAGCTCATCCACGTCAGCAACTTCATTTACGTAGACGAGGACTTATACCATATACGCGTGCACAAAGACAACATGACCAAGCCCCAGACGCGGGAAAAGTTCGTGGAAGTCAAGCGTTATATCTTTACGCGGATGTTAAAGGAATGGGGGGACGAATACGAAGCGGAGTTTTACATCCATCCCGAAGGTTGGCTCGATATCCGGTCGTTGATTCCGAAAAAATAAAGCATTCTCCCCGAGGTACGGGGAAGCCAGCGACTCCTTAGGGCTTTTCTATCCCACCGTCATCGCGCCCGCCCGCTTCCGCCTCGAACGCGCGCACAATTTGCCTCGCTCGCTGGTAGAGCGTCGCTCCGTATCGCCCCGCGAGGCGACTGCTCCACTCGCCGGTTCGCGTCGCAGACGACTGCAGAGCGACCTCACTGGCGACCTCATCCCGCATACGCTCCATCAGCATCCGGATAAGCCTTGCTTCCTGTTGCAGTGCGTCCATATGTCTGTCGGGCCTCCATTTCTCCTCTCGAGTCCGCGTGGCAGATACGGGCCTAGAGCGTCATTTCGCCTTCGTATCTCGTCGAGAGTCGGGGAATCCTTTCGGGATGAGTCGCGAGCAGTTCTATCGCTGCGGGAAAACGTGAGCTCTAACGCGACGTCGCTCTCCTCACCAGCCATCATCATGACGTACGCGAGGGTCACACGGCCGCCGTCGGGATGAATGTCCACCTGTAAGTGCGTCGTTTGCGTGGAAATGGCGATAGCCTGGCTGCCCATCGTCATGCGGGACGTGTGCGATTCTCCCTCGCGAAACGTGTGCGTCCAATCGATGAGGCCGTGGCGGATCCAGGTGAGCGCGAGGGGCTCCAAGCGCAACGTCGTGCGCACAGAGCCGGTGTCGCCCGACACCGACTCCTCGTAGGAAAGGTAGTGCGCGCCCGCCCGCTGTTGCCAGGTAACGTCGGCGATGCGCTCGGTTTCGACTTGGCCCCCGGCGGCGGTGCGCCGGACCCACGTCAAGACGCAAGTGCGCTTGCATTTCTTCGGCGTTGACGGCTCTGTGGGCATGGCACAACCTACTTCACAAACGCGAGCAGGGCTTCGCGAATGAGTTTCGAAGCGAGAATTTGCGTTTGTTCTGTCGGGTCTATCTGCGGGGCTACCTCGACGAGGTCGAACCCGACGACGTTTAGCGACCCAAGGTATTGCATCGCCTTAAACGCCTCCGCGGCGAAAATGCCACCGTGTTCGGCGGTGCCGGTGCCGGGGGCGGTGGCGGGATCGAATACGTCGATGTCCCACGTCACGTACACGGGCTTGCCGTGAAGCTCCGGCAGGACGCTGCGAAGCGGCTCAGCTAAGTCGAACGGGAAAAAGTGCGTGTTGCGCCGGGCCCATTCGAACTCCTCGCGCATACCCGAGCGAATGCCAAACTGATAGACCTTGTCCGGCCCGATGGCATCACACACCTTCTTGATGATGGTGGCGTGTGAGAACGGTTGGCCTTCGTAGTGCTCGCGCAGATCTGTGTGTGCGTCGATGTGGATGACGTGCAGTTCTGGATACTTTTCCGCAGCTGCGCGAATCGATCCCCACGACACCAAGTGTTCCCCACCGAGGCCAATCGGCAACTTGTCCCTTTCGTACAGCGCGCGGACGTACGTGTAAATCCGGTGGACGCTCTCCTCTGGGTTGCCGAACGGGAGCGGGATGTCGCCCGCGTCAAAATAGGCTATCTCAGAGAGGTCCTTATCCAGATACGGACTGTATTCCTCAAGCCCCAGGCTCACCTCGCGGATGCGCGTCGGGCCGAGCCGCGTACCGGCCCGAAACGACACGGTCCAGTCCATCGGCATCCCGTAGATGACCGCCTGTGCGGCGTCGAAGTCCTCTGTGGACCCGATGAATACATTTCCACTGTACTCGGGCGCGAACGGCCTCGTGATCTCAAAGTCAAAACTCATGACTGGACAAGCTCCTTTACGAACTCAGGCAGGGCCAAAGCGGCGTGGTGCACTTGTGCATTGTAGTAGCGGGTATTCTTCACGCGCGATTCAGTCACGTCCTGTGGACGGTGCACTTTGCTGCCCATGGTGAAGCTCCACATCCCCGTCGGGTACGTCGGAATGTGCGCCAGGTACAATTGCGTGATGGGGAACGTCTTGCCGATGTCCTGATTCACGCGGCGAATGAGCTCCTGGTTGGCAAACGGAGATTCGGTCTGTGCTGCCATCAGCCCGTCCGACTTGAGCGCGGCGTACACCGATTCGTAAAAGTTCTTGCTGAACAGGCCCACAGCCGGACCGATTGGGTCCGTCGAGTCGATGAGAATGACGTCAAACGTGTCGGGATGGTCCTCCACGTACTTGATGCCGTCGACAATCTGAACGTCGACGCGCGCGTCGCAAAGACCCGCAGCAATTTGTGGAAAGTACTTCTTCGACGCCTCGACGACTGCGCCGTCAATCTCGGCGAGCACTGCCCGCTCGACCGACGGGTGCTTGATGACCTCGCGAATAATGCCGCCATCGCCGCCGCCGACGACGAGCACGTTCTTCGGGTTGGGGTGCGTGTGCATCGGCACGTGCGACAACATTTCGTGATAGACGAACTCATCCTTGTCCGTCGTCATGACGCAGCCATCCAAAACAAGCAGACGACCGTACTGATGCGTTTCATAGACATCCAATGTCTGATATGGAGTCACTTCACTATGTAATGTCTTCTCGACGCGCAGACCGATGGACAAATTGTCGTTTTGCAACTCGGTAAACCATAAATTCGATTGAGGCACGTTTGTGTCTCTCCTCTCAAAAGGCATGCAGCCCGTATTATACCAAACTGAGGGCGGCGGTAAACGGTTGTCATATCCCATACATTTCCACACAGGAACGTGGGCAACCTACCTTCCATCATTCCCCTCGGGAGGTCATCCAATTGCGTCGGATAACAGATACCAGCAAGCAGTCCACCAAAGTGTACCGCCGCAAACCCGGGAGCAAAAAGCTTTGGCTCTCCGCCATCTTCATCCCCCTCGCGACCGGTTTCACAGGCATGTCGCTGATGCTCGTCCTCCTGCGATATCTGCCGCTGCCGGACCAGTCGCTCGTCAATCCAACGGAGATCGAGAGCGACGACGGATTGCGCCTCGCCGAGTGGACGAGCACCGGGACGGATGAACAACCGGTCCCCCTGTCGCGCATTCCCAAGGCGCTCGTCGACGCGACACTGGCCGTGGAGGATACGAACTTCTATCACGATCACGCCATCGACCTCAAATCGACCGCCCGCGCGATGCTCGTCAACCTGCGCCACGGCCAAGTCGTAGAGGGTGGCTCGACGATTACGCAACAGTTGGCCAAAAACCTGTTTCTGACGCAGGACCGGACGTATTCGCGAAAAATCCGCGAAGCGCTGTTCGCCATGCAACTAGAATTGCACGAGTCGAAGGACTGGATTCTCAACCGCTATCTCAACGTGGTCTACTACGGCCACGGTGCGTACGGCGTGCAGGCGGCGTCACACCTCTATTTCAACAAATCGGTCGACGACCTCAATCTGGCCGAATGCGCGATGCTCGCAGGCCTGCCAAAAGGTCCGTCGATTTACTCGCCGCTCACCGACATGCGCCTGGCCAAACAGCGCCAACATGTCGTGCTCGCGCGGATGGTGCGGGCCGGGTATTTGACGAAGGGGCAGGCGGATGCGGCTTACCGCACGCCGATTCACGTCGCCACCTACCACACACCCGTCGTGCGAGCGCCGTACTTTACGGCGGTGGCCGTCAACGAGGCGAAACAGCAGTACCAGATCAGCACGGAACATCTGTACCAAGGTGACTTGCGCATCCATACGACGCTAGATCCGCTGCTTCAGCAGGCCGCCGAACGCGCCGTCCAGACCACCTTGCCAAAGGGCAGCGACATCCAGGCGGCACTCGTGGCTATCGATCCGCACACGGGCGCCATCAAGGCGCTTGTCGGCGGCCGCGACTTCAAGACGAGTCCCTATAACCGGGCGATGGCGCCGAGGCAGCCGGGATCGACGTTTAAAGGCATTCTCTACACAGCGGCGTTGGAGAACGGCTGGACGCCTGCCAATCAGGTCGAGAGCAAGTTGACGACGTTCGTCTACGGGCCAAATCACGATAAGCAGTACACCGTCCACGATTACGGCGACTTCTACGCGGAGCGACCGCTGACCTTGAGGGAGGCCCTGGCGAGATCGGACAACGTCTACGCGGTCCACACGAACCTGGCCATCGGCCCGCAGAAAGTGGTGGAGATGGCCCGTCGGATGGGTATAGAGTCGTCGCTCCAACCGTATCCGTCGCTGGCGCTCGGCGTGTTCCCGGTATCGCCGCTGGAGCTGGCCACAGCCTATGCGACGCTCGCCAACGGCGGCTATCGCGTGTCGCCGTTTGCGGTGAAGGAAATTGACTCGCCGGGGAACGAACTGGCCGCACACCCGTCGCCCGAGCGCGTCATCTCGCCGCAAATCGCGTACCAGATGACCGACTTGCTGACGAGTGTGCTCGAGCGAAACGGAACTGGGTACTCGGTGCACGACTACCTCCACGACGTCGCTGCGGCCAAGACGGGAACGACGGACACCGATGCATGGATGGTCGGCTACACGCCAAACCTCGTGTGCGCGGTATGGGTGGGCTACGACTCGAATCGCCCGCTCACCGTCGCAGAGTCCCACCTCGCGTCGCCGATTTGGGCAAAGTTCATGGGCACCGTGCAGACGCATTTGCCTTATCAGTGGTATCAGCCGGCCCCTGGTCTGAAGCCATACACACTTGATCCACTGACGGGCAAACTGGCAACCCCGCTCTGCCGAACGACCGAGATCGACTACTTTGTGCCTGGCACGGAGCCCACCTCTCCTTGCCCGGTGCACGCGCCCGCGCAACCAGAACAGAAATCGACGCCGAAACAAAAATTGTTCGGATGGTTCCAAAAATGGTTCTAGACGGCGCCAATCGAGCTTCTAACTGTGCTACAATGGCGGCAATCAACCAAGGAGGGGTGGGGCGTCAGCTATGGAACAACGCCTGTCCGAACGCGTTCGCAACATTAAACCGTCTGCGACGATGAGCGTCGACGCGAAGACGAAATCGCTCGTGGCTTCGGGGCAACCCGTAATCAATATGAGCGTCGGAGAGCCAGACTTTGATACGCCGACCGCAGCTGCCTTTGCGGGCATCCGCGCCATCACAAACGGCAACACGCGCTACACGCCGGCCGCTGGCACAGTGGCGCTGCGTCAAGCGATTGCGCGCAAACTGATGACGGAAAACGGCCTGACCTACGCAGCAGAGCAGATTATTGTCTCGAACGGCGCAAAACACACGCTGTACAACGTATTTGTAGCCATCTGTGACGAGGGCGACGAAGTCATCCTCCCGGCACCGTACTGGGTCTCGTACCCTGAACAAATCGAACTCGCCGGCGCGAAGCCGGTGATCGTAGGCTGTGACGAATCCACACAGTTCAAGATGACGCCGGCGCAGTTGGAGGCCGCCATCACGCCGAACACGAAAGCGGTGCTCTTGAATACGCCGTCTAACCCGACCGGGGCCGTCTACCACGAGGAAGAACTGCAGGCACTCGCCAAAGTGCTGCGCAACCACGACGTCTATGTCGTCCTCGACGAAATTTACGAACGGCTCGTATACGACGTCAAGCAGACGAGCCTCGCCGCTATCGCGCCTGAACTGCAAGACCGCGTCATCGTCGTCAACGGTTTCTCGAAGGCATTTGCAATGACCGGGTGGCGCCTTGGGTACGCAGCGGCACCGGCCGACGTCGCGAAAGCCATGGCGAGCTTCCAAAGTCACTCCACGGGCAGCCCGTCGTCGATGTCCCAGGCCGCGGGCCTGACCGCGTTATCGCACTTCGATCCGGCCGTCGTCGAGACCTTCCAGCACCGCCGCGACGTCCTCGTCGAGGGCCTCAACGCGCTCGCTGGCGTCAGCTGTCTGCCGCCAGAGGGCGCGTTCTACGCGTTCCCTGACATTTCCGGCGTCATCGGCAAGCGCTATGAGGGCACGCCAATCGAGTCCGCCACTGACTACTGTCAACTGCTGCTCGAAAAGGCCCTCGTGGCGAGTGTCCCCGGCGACGCATTCGGCTCGCCGAACCACGTTCGCTTCTCCTACGCCGTCGCCGACGACGACATCGCAGAAGCTGTGCAGCGCATGCGCCAGTTCCACCAGAAGCTGAGCTGACATCGCGAACTCTCCGCCCTCGTCGAGACTTACACGGCAGACAAAAGGGACCGTCGAGCGCTCATGCGCTTTGGCGGTCCCTTTGTCCATCACTCCGTGGTGTCCGGATTTTGCTGCCCATGCGGGTGTGCGGGGTGGATTTCCCCGTACGGATCTGTCCAGTTCTCATCGTTCTGAATTTGAATGAGCCCCGCCGTATCGAGCTCGTGAAGGACCTCAAATAGGCTGTCGCGCTTGTCTTGCGGGAGCGCCCGAACAAACTCGTTGACGTCCTGAGCGGGTGCCGCCTGGACAAAGTGCACTCCACCGTATTTCGCGTATAACTCACGTTTTAATGGCATCGACGTTGCACCCCTTCCCCACGTATGACACAAGCCGGTTCTTTGCTATTCTGTGCCCTCCGCCCCGTCCTATACACGTCTCGCCAACGTGTGCGCACCAGCCGCAAGACACTGCAATAGGATAGGAGAGAAATTCTATGCGGAAGTGAGGTGCAACCGCCACGAACCGGACATCGAACGGAAAAGGTCGCAGCCGGAGCGCGCATGCACCAACCGTGCCAAAGTTAACCAGAAGCACCACGTCGAGATCCTTGGCGGCCTCTGGAAGTGGCTCGGCGGGTTCCTCTAGGCGACAGCGTGTGCAAGACGTCGATGCCGCTTTGACCAAGGCACAAACGCCTAAACGAAAGACGCCTACTCCCCGAAAGAGCCGGACCGTCCGCAGGCCCACTGGGCGGGCGCAAAGTGCGGTCAGGCCAAGTGGCAACGCGACGGGATCGGCGAAAAAGAAAGGGCAAAGCCTCTCGCAACTCCTGTCGCCAAAGAACGTTCAGGAAACGATGAAAACCGTGGGCAACTTGCGAGGAATGGTCAAGAACTGGCTTGGCTACCTGCAACAGGCCGACAAGATGCTGGATACCATCTTCGTCACGACCGGCTCGTTGAAGGAGAGCGGCGTACTCGATAAGTTAGTGAAACATCGCGGCAAAAATTTGTCGACGGACGACTTCACGAGCATCCTCTCCGCGCTGATGGCGTCACCGCTCGCCAGCGGCTTTCTCAAAGGCGGCGACAGTGAAACGGGCGAGGGGCAAGCAGAGCAGTCGGCTGTACAAAGACCACAACAGCAGGCACTGCCTCCGCCGCAGCAACAACATCCACCACAAATGTAAGAGGCGGCGCGATGCGCCGCCTCTCTTTTAGAGTGTTCGCCCTTCAACCCTTGCTCTTGGGAACGAACTTCTTGATTTCTTTTAATGTCTTGTCATCGACGTTCTTACCGTACTTTTTCACCAGCTCGTCGACGCTGGCGTCGGGGCCGTTTTTGGTCGCGTCGGTATACGCCTTGACAAACTGTTTGATGCGTTGTTCCGGCACTGGAAGGCCCAGTTTGTTCGCAAACGACTTCGCCATTTGCTCGACTTGATTCGCGTCCTTCCAGTCGTTCGGATTGACTTTCTTCACATCATCCAGAATCTCAAAAATCGCCTTCCGTTTACCGGAGAGATTATTTTTGAGATTGTCCATCGAGTTCGGCTTCTTTGAAACGACCGTCTCCACTTCCGGGGTCGCCGACGGAGCTTCGATCGGACGTTGCCGCTTCACACCGGCCTTTGGGGAAGCTTGGCGCTTGCGTTTATTTGGTTGATTCGCCACGTGTCTGCATCCTCCTCTGTCCATTACTGCTCCATAGCGGAGCCTCCCCACACAATATGTTGAGGGACGAAGAGATGCGCCTCCAAATCAGGCGAATCGGACAAAACGGGCGGTGGTTGACGATGCCGCGGTCAGCGGGATTTTCGCAGCTTGGGGCTGCGCAGGCGGATATCGATTGCGGCCGCACAGATCATCGCCATCAACATCATAAATCCCCCGACGCCTTCGGCCATACTGCGTCCATGTTCCACAATCATGATTGTAAAGCCAGCCAGTAACAACAATCCGAGACTGACAAAGGACAAGATAAACTTTTCCATTTGGTCAATCCTCCCGTGGACACATGTTTCGAAAATTACGTACAATCATAGTGTGTCAGCTCGCGACGAGTGGGGGCGAGTTCTCAATCGTACGAATTATTGTAGCACGTTTGCTAAGACTCTGCCTCGCCGTATTCGCCGGTTCCATACGTTCAAAACAGACTCAGTTCACGATATTTTGCAAGACACTAGCGTACCCTTGGTGTCGGTGTCTTGGGGCCCAGTGTGCCGGCCGCGTGCTGCCGCCACTCAGGTTGATACGACGGCGGTGGCGATGTGGAATGCATGATGGTCAACATCGAAGTCCCTACCCAAACAGAGAAACACAAAACGCTACAAAGGGGAACACGACTGAAATGAAACGATGGATCATCGGATTATTTTCAATATTTTTCCTGCTATGTCCAACTACGGCGTTTGCCGCCAGCAAATCCGTTCCTGCACACAGTGCCGCCGAGTCGATAGTGCAAACAGCCACCCTCACATCGAGCAGCAGCCAAGCGCACGTGCAACTCATCCGTGGGGGCCGTTCGTACAGTTCTCGCTCCTATACCTCGCGTTCGTACAGCTCCAGGTCGTACGGAGGCACTGGGACGCGCTCGTTTGGGTCACCGTTTGGGGGACTCGGTTCGCACCTGTTCTCCTTTGGAGCAGGGTTCTTTTTAGGACATCTGTTTAACCCGTTCGGCTTTGGTTACGGCTACGGTGCGGGACTGGGACTGTTCCACATTATTTTCGATATATTCATCATCTGGGTAATTTGGAGAATTATCCGTAGAATGTTCTTTCGCTGAGAAGATCCTGCCGTACAGACAAAAACGGGCGCCAACATCGACTGTCGATATTGGCGCCGCATACACAAGATGTTGACTATCCGCCGATGCGAGACATCTCCACGCGCGGCTGCCGAACGGTTTCACTGCTGCGCTCTTCTGAATACCGATCGCGCCGGTCGCGCCAAAGTCCCGTGAACAGCGCGCGCAGTTCGTCGTCTGTCGTCCCGTTTCGGAGGAGATGGCGAATCGGCGTTCCATGCGTTCCGAATAAGCAGGTAAACAACTCGCCGGCCGCCGTCAAACGCAACCGCGAACACCCCCTGCAAAACGGATTTGTCACGGAGTGAATAATGCCGATTTGCCCGGCTCCATCCGCATAGGCGAATCGCTCTGCCACTTCGCCCGGGGTCTTTGGCTCGACCGGGATGAGCGGGTACCTCTCGTCAATCATCCGATAGATGTCGGTCGCTCGCACCACGTCGCGCATCTGCCAACCATTGCTGTTCCCGACATCCATGTACTCGATAAACCGAAGGATGACCCCGCTGTCGCGAAACCGCTCTGCCATCGGGAGGATTTGTGATTCATTCATCCCCCGACGTACGACCATATTCACCTTGACGGGTGCGAGCCCCGCCTCTAGCGCCGTGTCAATCGCAGCCAACACCCGTCCGACAGGGAAGCCGACATCGTTCATCGCTTTGAAGATGGCGTCGTCGAGTGCGTCGAGGCTGACCGTAATTCGACGGAGACCTGCCTCCTTTAAAGCGGCAGCCCGCTTTTGTGTCAGCATGCTCCCGTTGGTCGTCACCGCGATGTCGTCGATGCCTCGAATATCCGACACAGCCCGGATAATATCCGGCAAATCCCTGCGAAGGATGGGTTCTCCTCCCGTCAGTCGGACTTTGTGTACACCGAGCTCCGACAGGATTGTGGTCACGCGAACGATCTCATCTATAGTCAAGGTCTCATCGTCGGACAAGAAGGCGTAGTCTTTTCCGAAAATTTCTTTTGGCATACAGTACTTACATCGGAAATTACATCGATCCGTCAGCGAAATTCTGAGATCCTTCAGCGGCCGTGAGAGCGCATCTCGAACGTGCGTTTGATGCTTGGACATCTTCAGAACCTCCTGACTAGGTAAATCTGTAATGTACTCAGTGTAACACGGGGAAGTCTAGACTTGGAAATCGGCCTTGACAGAGGTCTTGGGGGGACTTTGGGATGAATGGCTTTGGTGCGGGTCACTGGGATGAAGACGAACAACAACACCTACAGCAAACCATCCAACAGTTCGTGCGCGTACAAAGCGTGACGGGCGGACAAGCCGAGTGGGACATGGCGCGCCTTGTGCTCGACCGCCTGCGCCAGGCTGAGTGCCACGCTTCTGGCTCCTTGACCGTAGAGCCATTTCTCACCGACGATGGGACGCAAATGGGCGCCTGTGCACTCTACCGGCGCCCAGGCTGCTCCCGTACCGTCGTGCTCGTCGCTCACACTGACGTCGTCGGCGTGGAGGATTATGGAGCATACCAGAAGGATGCGTTTGACGTCGTACAGTTTACCGAGCGCGTCCGACGCGATATTGTGCTGCCGGAGGACGCGCGCGTCGACGTCGACCGCGGCGCCTGGTGGTTCGGTCGCGGTGTCATGGATATGAAGGCCGGACTCGCCATGAATCTCATCCTATTTGAGAAGGCATGCCGCCAAGGCATCGGTGGCAATCTCGTGTTTCTGGCGGTACCAGATGAAGAGAACCATTCACGCGGTATGTTAGCCGCGACCAAGGTGTTGCATCGATTGAAAACGGAGAACGAGCTGGATTACGTCCTATGTCTCAACGCAGAGCCGTCCTTCGTCACATCGGGAGAGACTTCTGGCGCGCACATCTACTCCGGCTCGTTTGGCAAGCTACTGCTCGGGGCGCTGGCTGTGGGCGTCCCCGGCCACGTTGGACTGCCATTCAGTGGTATCAGCAGCGTCCAAATGCTGACACACCTCGTTCAGACCCTCGAGGCAAATCCAGATTTAAGCGAGCGGACTGACGACGGTCGGCTTGTTCCATTGACCTGTCTGTGGATGCGGGATTTACAAGAGACGTACTCGGTGCAATCCCCACATCTGGCTGCCGCGTACTTCCACGTCCCCTTCCTCCAGCGCTCGCCAAGCGCTGTGCTCAGCGGGATACGAGCGACCTGTAAAGAGGCGATGTTCAGCCTGCACGAGTGGACCGTCGGCCGCGCGCGCACGGCGGGCGTCGCGGAGCCTGCGAGTTCGCGCGAGATCCCCGTGTTGTGGCTCTCCGAAATCCTGCGCGACAGAGCGTGTTCACCTCCTCTGACCGTTCGCGGGAACGACCTGCTGGAAGCCACACTAGACGCGGTCAAGGCCGTAGCCGTAAGCCGCCAAGCGACCGTTCAGGCGTGCGTCATCCTCTTTCTCGCTCCCCCGGTGTACCCGGCGGTGAACGCGTCCGACTCGCCGCAGCTCTCCAGGTGGATTCGAGCGACGCAGGCGGTAGCACAGACTCAGTTTGGCGTGAAATTGGAGCACAAAACGGGCTTCCCAGGTTTATCCGATTTGAGCTACACCGGCTACGGACTGAGCTCAGATTGGGCGTTTATCGCCAGCGAAATGCCCGCATGGGGCGCCGGTTACAGCCTACCGCTTCAGGCGATGGGGGAGCTTTCCATTCCAGTATGCAACCTCGGGCCGTTTGGCAAGGATGCACACCAGTGGACGGAACGACTCGAGTTGGACTACTCCACGCGCGTCTTGCCCCAGCTGTCGATGACCATGATCTTGGAGGCGCTTTCCACGAAGTCAACATAAGTTCACCACTTTTTCCGCGTTTGCGTTACACTGGAATCAGCACGCATTGTCCACAAGGGGGACCCTGTTGTATGAACGTAGCGATGATCGCACATGACCAGAAGAAGAACGATATCGTATACTTGGCCATCGCGTATCAGAACATCCTGAAAAACGTGAACCTGTATGCCACGGGAACAACCGGCTTGCGGATTGCAGAAGCGACCGGCTTGAGCGTTCACCGGTTTCAGTCCGGACCGTACGGCGGCGACCAGCAAATCGGTGCCATGATCGCCAGTAACGAGATGGATTTTGTCATATTCCTGCGTGATCCGCTGACGGCACAACCGCACGACCCTGATATCACCGCACTCCTTCGGTTGTGCGACGTACATAACGTCCCTGTAGCGACCAATATGGCCTCAGCCGAAGCCTTAATTCGCGCGATGGACGCTGGACTCATCGATTTTAAGCCGAAAGCTCAATAAGACCGAAAGGATGCCTACCGATGTTTGACTCGAGCGTATTCGAAGCACGACGTGTTCGATTCTGCGAAACCATTGCCGACCGCTCTATTGCCGTCCTATTTTCCGGGCGGGCGCCACACAAGTCGCGCGATGCCAGCTATCATTTCCACGCCAATCGCAACTTTTTTTACCTCACTGGAGTAGACCGAGAAAACGCGGCTGTCATTTTCCTTAAAAAGGAAGGCGCCGTGCGCACCATGTTGTTTACGGAACATGTGGATGCGACACAGGAAAAGTGGACAGGTAAACGAATGAGCGACGAAGAGGCCACACACAGATCTGGCATTGAGGAGATTCGTGATATCGCTGATCTTCACAGCGCCGTTGGCGGCTTTCTATCGGACGCCGACTACGATGTCATCTGTCTCGACCTCGAACAAAACGACTGGCATCAGACAGAGACCGTCGCGCATCAGTTCTCGCGCGAGTTGGCACAGCGATATCCTGGTCTCGCAGTGCGCAATATTCATGCTGGAATTTGCCGCATGCGCGCAGTCAAGGACGCACATGAGGTCGCTGCCATCCGCGAGGCGATTCGCATCACGAAACTCGGCATCGAAAACCTGATGTCGCACGCGCACGGAGACGTCGCAGAGTACGAACTGCAAGCCCACTTCGATTTCACGTTGCGCTCCAACGGCGTTTCTGAGCACGCATTTCCATCCATCATCGCCGGTGGCGAACGGGCTACGGTCCTTCATTACGAGGACAACGACCAAACCGTGGCGGACGGTGAACTGGTATTGCTGGACCTCGGAGCCGCACATTTGCACTACTCGGCAGATATCAGCAGAACCTTCCCGGTAAACGGTAAGTTTACCCCGCGTCAAAAAGAACTGTACGAGATTGTGCTCACGGCGATGGAAGAGACCATCGCAGCCGTTAAGCCGGGTATGTCCTACCCAGAATTAAATGAGGTCACCAAGGCGACACTCGCTCGTGAATGTAAGCGCATCGGACTGATTGAGCGGGATGACCAAATTAGCAACTACTACTACCACAGCGTGAGTCACCCACTGGGTCTTGACACACACGACGTGCATGGCCGAGGTTACCCGATTGAGGTTGGCTCCGTCATCACGATTGAACCTGGGCTCTATGTGGCGGAAGAAGGCATTGGCATCCGCATCGAAGACGACATTCTCGTGACCGCAACCGGCGTTGAAAACCTGTCTTCCGACATCATCAAATCCGTCGCCGACATCGAAGCGTTGATGGCACGCCGGCGCTAGTCCCTAGATAACCGAACGGGCCGAGGCTTAAAACCACATTCACTTGGGCATCGTACATACGATGCCTTTTTTTGTATGTCCATTTTCCCTTCACAACTCGTCATATGTTCTGGTATGATGCAGTATATCGTTTTCGTAAAACGTTTTCGTAAACCGTTTTACTTACTTGCAACACACTTAATCAATCCGTTTGCACCGCCAAAGGCGGCTCCATTGCGCCCTGAGCTGTAAACGAATTCAACTATCAACGCGCTCCCTCAGTGTTCAAGAGGGAACGCATGCTTCTAGGGAGGGCACAATCATGAAACGATGGGGAATCGGTCTCCTCATTGGCTTGGGGATTCTGATCAACTATTTTGACCGGACGAATCTATCGGTCGCGCAACAACCAATTTCCAACCTGTATCACTTGAATAGTGCTCAAATGGGCATTATTCTCTCGTCATTCGGTTGGTCTTACGCACTGTTTCAAATTCCTATTGGGGCCTTGTTGGACAAAATCGGCGTCAAGTGGTTAGTCCGCGTGGGCACGCTCATCTGGTCCATGGCGACGTTTATGACAGCGGTTGTAAGCGGTATGGGACTTCTCATTTTGTCCCGCGTGATCTTGGGCGCTGCGGAAGCGCCTGCATTTCCTGCCGCTTCAAAGGCGACGGGCTACTGGTTCCCCGTGCGCGAGCGCGGACTGGCTACGTCCATCTTTGACGCCGCCGCTAAGTTTTCCAACGTCATCGGCACGCCTTTAATCGCGTGGGCCGTATTTGTTTGGGGATGGAAGGGCGGATTCTGGGTCACTGGGATTTTGAGCCTGTTCTACCTCGCACTGTACTGGATTTTTTATCGCGATCCGAAGGAAGCAAAGCTGTCTGCTGAAGAGGAGAAATTGCTCCGCGAGGGCGGTGCGCAGCAGATAGGTACAGCCCCGGGTGGATACGGAAAGAACCTGATGTTCGTCCTTTCCCAGCGCAAAATTTGGGGCTTGACGCTCGGCTTTACGGCATACGGCTACTCGTTTTACCTGTTCCTGACTTGGTTGCCTGGTTACTTGGAAAAGCAGATGCACATGACGATTCTCAAATCCGGTTGGTACACTGCTGGCCCGTGGCTCATCGCCACCATCACCGACTTGGTCATCGGCGGTTGGCTCGTCGACCACCTCGTCAAGCGCGGTCACGACTCGACGCGGGTTCGGAAGACAATTCTCGTCATCGGCATGATTTTAGGTTTGGCCGTCATTCCAGCCGCCTTTACGCAGAACCCAAACGCAGCGGTGTGCTGGATTGCGGTTGCATTGGGTGGACTAGCCTTCTCGGCCCCCATCGGCTGGAGTATTCCGTCCCTCATCGCTCCACGAGGTACCGTGGGTACGGTTGGCAGTGTCATCAACTTCTTCAACAACTTGATGAGCATCGTAGCTCCAATCGTGACTGGGTTTGTCGTCGACTGGACGGGATCGTTTGAAACCGCGTTTATTATCGCGGGCATCGTGCTCGTCCTCGGCATCTTGTCCTACGTCTTGTTGCTCGGTAAAATCGAGCCTATCCAGTCGCCATTTGAAGATAGTGAGACCGTCAACGCGTAAGCGGAGTCGTCTCCCGAAAGAACATTTCATCAGCACTGTCGTAAAGTAAAAAACTACTCTGGTGGTCGCCGGTCTCCGGCGGCCAACCTATGCGTTCTGGGATGTGGAGAGCTTGAAAGAAACACAGACAAAGACCAAGCAGTTAAATCACTGTATCATCGGACTGGACATCGGCACGACCACGGCGAAGGCCATCGCGTACCAAATGGATGGGACGGAAATCACGAGCGACAGCGAATTGGTCACCACGCGCACGGGGGAGGACGGGTCTGCCGTACAAGAACCCGAAGCAGTTTACGAATCGGTTACGAAGGTGTTTTCCTCCGTCTGTAGAGGCGTAATAGAGCGAGGGCTATGTATTGATGCCATAGGTTTTAGTGCGGCCATGCACAGCCTGATTCCCGTCGACGCCGAGGACCAGCCGCTATTCCCCGCCATGCTTTGGCTCGATGCGCGGCCGTACCGAGAAGCAGCCGCATTGTGGAGTAGCGATACCGGCAAAGACATCTACCACCACACTGGAACACCGATTCACGCGATGGCCCCAGTGGCGAAAATCGCATGGTTCCAAAGCGCGTACAAAGATCTCGCACAGCGTACGGCGCGCTATGTATCGATTAAGGAATACGTCTGGCACCGCTGGTTCGGGGTATGGGAAGTCGATCACGCCGTCGCCGCTGCCACAGGCCTGTTCGACGGCGCAACGTTCGATTGGTACGCCCCTGCCCTTACATACGCGGGCATTTCTGCGCAGCAACTGTCCACCATCGTGCCCACCTCACACATTCGCAGCTTGGACGTCACGCCGTTTCTTGGCACATCAGAAGCCTCCTCACACCTGGTTCCGGTCTGTATCGGCGGGTCTGACGGAGTATTGGCGACCGTCGCGGCAGGCGCAATGTCTGGCAACCAGATGATCCTTACGATGGGCACGAGCTTGGCCATCCGCACGGGCCACGGGAAGCCGACATCGAACGCGGAAATCCGTGCATTCTCGTATCCGCTGGCTCCCAACCAGTACGTCGTCGGCGCGCCGAGCAACAGCGGCGGTGTCGTGCTCGATTGGCTCTATCGCAATGTGCTGACCGAAGACGGCGCAGACTTCGACGAGCGGTTTCCCCGCCTCTGTGAAGAAGCCGCATCCCTATCGTCGGACGACTTGTTCTGCATTCCGTATGTGTCTGGCGAGCGGGCGCCGATATGGGATGAGTCCGCTACGGCGTCGTTTATTGGCCTGCGCAGACACCACCAACAAGGGCACCTGATGCGGGCCGCCATCGAGGGCGTATTGTTTAACGCGTACTGGATCGCTCACCAGCTGATGGATTCCCTTGGAACCCCAAACCGGTTGATTGTGTCTGGCAAACTGTTCCAACAGAAGTGGGTTCGAGAGTGGACGGCGAATTTGTTCAACCTGGAGATTGAAGCGCAAGCGGAGATGGACGGGGCGACACTAGGTGCCGCAATGATTGCGAGTGAAGCCATCGGCGGACAGCTACAGATTCGACGTGAAGTGACACACGTCACGAGGCCACGCGCAGATGAACATGAGCGCCTACAGAAGAAATTTGAGCGCTTCCGGCGGCTTTGCGCAGTCGTCCTGCCGGAATCAACCATGCAGTCGCGTTGACCCGCCAAACACCAGGTTCGAGGCGATGGTTTTGACCTCAAAAGACACTGTCTCGTCCGGTTTGCCGAGCCTCTGGAGCAGCATCTCTCCGGTCAGTGCCCCCATCGTATCGACGGGTTGCCCGACGCACGTCAACGAAGGCTGGACTAAGCCAGACCAATCGGGCTGATCGAAAGTGGCGAGCCCCAACTGGTTTGGGACTTGATAACCGAGTTGGACAAGCGCGGGATACAAGCGCATCATGAGGAGCCCATTGCCCGTATAGACGGCGATGGGTTCTTTTTTTGCGCCGTCCTCCACGGCGTTGACGACCACATCGAACGTGTCTTTCTGGTCGCGATCTACCGTGATGACCCAAGGCTTGATGGACCGCTTGTGGCACGCTTGCAGATAGCCCTGCAAGCGTTCCTTGCGGGTATGTACGCCGTCCTCTTCTTCAGTGACGTACAGGACGCGCCGATACCCTTGCTCTAGGATGTGGGCAGTCAACTGCTCGGACGCTTCCCGGTTATTCGTGATGACGTTGGTGACACCTGGTACAGAATACTTGCGATCCACGAAGATCACCGGCATTTGGGTCGCGATGGCGGCCAGTAAATCGTTGTTCTGGCCCCCTGTCTGAAGGACCATAGCATCCACGCGCTGCGCCTGCAACGACTGCACCACCGCGCGTTCCCGGTCCGGGTTGCCAGCGGTTTCACTGACGAACAAGTGGTAGCCCGCGGGCGACAACGTCTGGTTAAGCGAACGCATAAACCCCACGCAGAACGGATAGCTCATGTTGACGACCACGGCCGCCACAATCTTCGTCCGATTGCCTTTCAGGCCTTGCGCCAGGGCGTTGGGACGGTATCCGAGGTCCCTGATCACCGCTTCTATCCGCCCGCGCGTCGCCTCGCTCATCGAGTCGTAGCGCTCGTTCAGAAAGCGGGAAACCGTGGTGATGGACACACCGGCATGACGAGCCACATCTTGAATCGTGACGCGTTTATCCACGTGTGTCCCCCTCCCTCGAACATCGTCCCTGTTCTACCAATGCCCTGCCCCGTCAGTTCGCCAACCTGGCTATGCTCAACAGGTCGACGTTACGCCTTCTCGACCGCGTGACCGCCAAACTGGTTGCGCAGCGCAGCCTGGACTTTGCCGGTAAACGTATCCTTGTCTTCCGAGCGGTAGCGCATCAGGAGAGACATCGTGATGATAGGAGCTGCAACTTGGAAGTTCAGCGCCTCTTCGACAGTCCACTTACCCTCGCCAGACGAGTGCACGACACCCTTGATTTGCTCAAGGCGTGGGTCGTTGCGGAATGCCGCCTCCGCCAATTCCATCAACCAACCGCGAATGACCGATCCGTTCGACCAGCAGCGCGCGACTTCCGCAAAATCGTAATCAAATGGGCTCTTCTCCAAGACTTCGAAGCCTTCGCCAATCGCCGCCATCATGCCGTACTCGACGCCATTGTGAACCATTTTGCAGTAGTGCCCACTGCCGGCGCGACCGGTATACACGTATCCGTTTGGCACAGCGGTGTCTCGGAAGAGCGGCTCAATCGTTTTGAACACCTCAGGGTCCCCGCCGATCATGTAGCACGCACCGTGACGAGCGCCTTCCGTCCCGCCAGACGTACCGACGTCGAAGAAGTAAACCCCGTGCTTGGAGAGGTCTTCTGCGTGACGAACGCTCTCTTTGTAGTGCGAGTTGCCACCCTCGATGATGATGTCTCCCTTGGAGAGCAGCGGCGTCAATTGGTCAATCAAGTTGTCGACCGGTTTACCATGAGGGACCATCACCCAGATGACGCGAGGGGTACTGAGCTTCTTCACAAGGTCTTGAATCGACGACGCACCAGTCGCTTTTTCTTGCGCCAAGCGCTGTACAGCCTGCTTGTCGAGGTCGAATGCGACGACGTCGTGGTTGTGATCCATCATATTCAGCGCGAGGTTGTACCCCATTTTCCCAAGCCCAATAATACCAATTTGCATATTTCTCTCCATCCTTTCTATCTGGAGCCGCCAAACATCGAGACTTCTGTTAATTATGCTCGATTTTGGGCGACTCATTGCGCTTGTATCTGTGAATCCTTTTCATGTATACTGCGTGACATTGTGCCAAAGGAGTGTCCGTACGATGCTAATCATAGGAATCGCCGGCGGAACTGGCTCCGGGAAGACGTCTGTAGCGAGGGCTATCCTTGAACAGCTAGGTGCCGAACACGTCGTATTGATTTCCCAGGACGCCTATTACCAGGATCATTCGAACCTGCCGTTTGAACGGCGCCAACAACTGAACTACGACCACCCGGACTCATTTGACAACGACCTCTTGCGTGAGCACCTGAGGGCGCTTCGACGTGGGCAATCGATTCAGATGCCCATATACGACTTCAAGACACACGACCGGAAAGAGGAGACGATTCACGTCGCCGTCCGCCCCGTCATCGTTCTCGAAGGCATTCACGTCCTCGTCGACCCCGAGCTGCGCGAGCTGCTCGACATCAAGGTGTTTGTCGATACGGACCCGGACGTTCGCGTCCTGCGCCGCATTCGCCGCGATATCGAAGAGCGCGGCCGCAGTATCGAATCGGTGTACGAACAGTACCTGAGCACGGTGAAACCGATGCACGACGCGTTTATCGAACCATCAAAGCGATTCGCCGACTTGATTATCCCCGAAGGCGGGGAAAACCAGATCGCGATTGCGCTGTTGACCACTCGCGTCAGCCAGTTCCTCAGCGAACTCGCTGAATGATCATTCACTGATGGCCGTGTCCAGTGCGATTTCCATCATCTCGTGGAACGTGGTTTGACGCTCCTCGGAAGTGGTCGCCTCACCGGTCAGGATGTGGTCACTCACCGTCAAAATGGATAGCGCTTTTGCGTTGAATTGTGCGGCCAATGTAAACAGGGCCGCACTTTCCATTTCCAGCGCCAGCACGCCAAAGTTTGCCCATTTTTCGAGATCTGCCAGACCCTCGTTGTAGAACAGGTCGGCTGTAAACACGTTACCCACCTTGACCTGTACGTTTCTCTCCTGCGCGACTTGATATGCCTTGTACAAAAGGTCAAAGTTTGCCGTCGGCGCGTAATCCATCTGCCCAAAGCGAAGTCGGTTCACATTTGAATCGGTCGAAGCACTCATCGCCAGAATGACGTCGCGGACCTTGATGTCCTTCTGAATGGCACCACACGTCCCCACGCGAATTAGCGTCTTGACGCCATAAGACTGCATGAGTTCCGTCGCGTAAATCGAGATGCTGGGCACGCCCATACCCGTTCCTTGCACAGACACAGGGACGCCTTTATACGTTCCGGTGAATCCATACATACCGCGGACTTCGTTATAGCAGACTGGACTGTCGAGATATTTCTCGGCGATGTACTTCGCCCGCAGTGGATCACCAGGTAGAAGAATCCGTTCAGCGATGGCACCTTCCACCGCGCCAATATGTACACTCATTCGAGCAACCCCCCTCCTAATTTTTCTCTGTAAAACCTCGGCTGCAACACTGCACATCGGTGGACAACCTTACCCATCATACCACGACACGCTTGCCAGTCTCCATGCGTTCGGTATGATGGGGGATAGACAACTGTTACGCGAAGGAGACTGCCCCGTGAATTCTGCCGCAGAAATTATCCGTTACATCTCTGAAAGCAAAAAGCGCACACCCGTTAAGGTTTACCTCAAAGGCCGCTTTGATAACGTCACTTTTCCCGAGAACATCCAGTCTTTCATATCGGGCAACGCAGGTGTCCTGTTCGGTGAATGGGCCGACGTAGAGACGTTTTTAGCGCAGCATCAAGACGTCATAGACGACTACGTCATCGAGACAGACCGTCGGAACTCAGCCATTCCACTCCTCGACACGAAGGGTATTCAGGCCCGCATCGAGCCAGGTGCCATCATCCGCGACAAAGTATCCATCGGTGACAACGCCGTAATTATGATGGGTGCTGTCATCAATATCGGTGCAGAAATTGGATCCGGCACGATGATCGACATGGGCGCCGTGCTCGGCGGCCGGGCAACGGTCGGAAACAATTGTCACATCGGAGCAGGTGCGGTGTTGGCCGGTGTGATCGAGCCGCCTTCGGCGAAACCTGTCGTGATTGAGGACGACGTGCTCGTCGGGGCGAACGCCGTCATTTTGGAGGGCGTGCGAGTCGGCAAAGGATCCGTCGTCGCCGCGGGCGCCATCGTCATCGAGGACGTCGCACCGGGAACGGTTGTGGCTGGCGTCCCTGCTCGCGTGATCAAGCAAATCCACGAGACGGACAAGTCGAAGATTGAAATCAAGCAGGAACTGCGCCGCTTATGATGGATACGACCAGGCTCACGGACGTCCGCCAGTCACTTCATCGCATCCCAGAACTAGGGTTTGAAGAGCACAAGACGCAGGCCTTCCTCTTGTCGGTCATCGCCGAACTGCCGCAGGCACACCTGGAAGTCACCGTTTGGCGCACTGGCGTACTCGTACTCGCCCGCGGTGAGTCGCCGGCGCGAAGAGTCGCTTATCGGGCCGACATGGACGGACTCCCTGTGCGCGAGGAGACCGGTGCGCGTTACGCCTCCGTGCACGATGGAATGATGCACGCGTGTGGACACGACGTGCACATGACCATCGCGCTGGGCCTCTTATCTCATTTTGCCGAGCATCGGCCCATGGACGACATCCTTTTTGTGTTCCAGCCGGCCGAGGAGGGCCCCGGCGGGGCGCTGCCAATGCTACAATCGGACGAGTTTAAGCACTTGCGGCCCGATGCCATCTTTGCCTTGCACGTCCAACCCGAGTTGCCCGTCGGCCAGATTGGACTACGTCCTGGCATCCTGTTCGCGAATACGTCAGAGCTGTTCATCGACTTGGTCGGCCGCGGCGGTCACGCGGCCTTTCCGCATCGCGCCAACGATATGGTGGTCGCCGGTGCGCAGTTCATCAGCGCCGTCCAGTCCATCGTGTCCCGCAATGTCGATCCGCTCGATTCCGCCGTCATCACCATCGGCCGACTGGAGGCCGGGACGAAGCAGAATATCATCGCCGAGCGCGCTCGCCTCGAGGGGACGATGCGAGCACTGTCGTCGGACACGATGGAGCAGTTGAAGCACCGGGTAGAGTCCCTGCTCGAAGGGACCGCCAAGATGTTCGACTGTACGTACGAGCTCGATTACGGGGCCAACTATCATCAAGTGTGGAACGAAGAGCGGCTGACGGAGTCGTTTATTTCGTTTGTCGAGGAGAACGCGCTGGCGCGCGTGGAACGAGTGCCGACCGCCATGACTGGCGAGGATTTCGGGTACTTTCTGCGAGAAATTCCGGGCTTCTTGTTCTGGTTGGGCGCACAGTCCCCGTTCGGACTGCACCACGCCCGGATGCTTCCGGACCAAGCTTGTGTCGACGTGGCTTTGAAGGTGCTGGTTCCCTACTTTTCGGAGCGGGTCTATCTCCAATCCCTCTAGATCTATCGGTGCGAGTGCAGCAATGCGACTTGCGCACGCACTCGCACCAATGAACGAACAGCTCGCCCCTTGCCTTACGCCTGTGCCGTACGCCGCGCTACATACTGCCCGATGCGCGCTAGCGCAGCCTCAAGTTTCTGCTCTTCACACGCGTACGACAAGCGGATGTACCCCTCCCCCAGTGCACTGAACGCGTCACCCGGAACGACGGCAACCCGCGCTTCATGAAGAAGCGCCTGTGCAAACGCCTGAGAGCTTTGACCGGTTGTGGACACGTCGGGGAACGCGTAAAACGCCCCGTCCGGTACCACGACCTCGAGCCCCATCTCCGTCAACGCCCGGACGACCATGTCGCGATTCTGGCGGTACTGTTCGCGCATTGGCTCGGCGTCCCGTTGGCCGTGCGAGAGCGCCTCGAGGGCCGCGTATTGGCTGATGGACGACGCACACGAGATGCTGTATTGCAGGACCTTCACCATTTGCTGTGCAATCTCTGCAGGGGCGAGCACAAAGCCAATCCGCCATCCTGTCATGCTATGCGATTTCGATAGTCCATGAATGACAATCGTCCGCGACCGCATTCCCGGCAGCGTGGCAAAGCTTACGTGTCCATCGGCGAAGTGCAACTCACTGTATATTTCGTCGGTGATGACGTAAACGCCCGTCGACTGAAGCACCGCCGCCAACGCCTCTAACTCCTCGCGCGTGTAGGCAACTCCGGTGGGATTTGCCGGCGAAGGCAGCACAAGTACCTTTGTCCGCCGGGTGATATTCGCTTGCAACGTTTTGGACGTGACTTTAAATCCGTCGGCGCGGGTGTCGATATAGACCGGTTTTGCGCCGGCGAGAAGGACGATGGGCTCGTATCCGGGATAAGCGGGACCAGGAATCAGGACTTCGTCACCAGGCTCCAGCAGCGCGCGCAAGCTGATGTCGAGTGCGTGGGTAGCCCCTGCGGTGACGAGAATCTCCTTCTCTGGGTGATAGTCGAGGTCGAACTTCGTTCCGTAGTACGCGTGAGCCGCCTGTAAAAGCGCTGGCAGTCCACGATTTGGCGTATAGGTGGTATAGCCCTTCTCAATCGCCGCCATCGCCGCCTCTTTTACGTGCTGCGGCGTCGGCCAGTGCGGCTGACCGATGGTCAACGACAAGGCGTCTGGGTACTTGGCGACGAGATCTGTAAACCGTCGGATGCCAGAGATTTGGATCTGCTCCGTCACTGGGTTGAGTTGGTGCATAGCGCATTCCCCGTTTTCATACCAATTTGGCTTTAAACTAGACTACTGGAAGTATAGCACCGAGCGCGCGAAGCGTCGCTCGGGCACTTGCGATGTGGTGTAATTCTTGATATAGTCGCGGAGGATAATCACAACAACAACATACGTACAGCTGTGTGACTGGCGGTAAACGTGGAGCACCACGAGGGAGCACGGCTGCTAATTGTCGACCGCCTGGGCATATCAACCCCAGGTGGTCGTTTGCATTTTTACGCGTATGCGAGCGCTTCGAGTGCACGCCAAATGGGAATGTTGATTCTAGCGCAGTCAAACGGAGAGGGCTGAAGACATGACGACGCGTTTAGAGGGCAAACCTGTCGCAGATAGATTAAAACAAGAGCTCGGTGAACAAGTTCTGCATTGGAAGTCAATCGGGATCGAACCACGAATGGTGACACTGCTCATCGGCAACGACAAGGCCTCGGAGGTCTACGCGATGCAGAAGGCACGTACAGCGCGCCGGTTGGGGATTCAGTTCGAGATCAGCCGGCTTCCAGAAGACTCGTCGCAAGCGAACGTGTCAGCGCGGGTGCGCGAATTGAGTGAGGATGTGAGCATCCACGGAATTATGCTGGAATTGCCATTGCCTGGTGCGATAGATAGTCAATCCGTCGTGAGCACCATCCACGCGTTGAAGGACGTGGACGGGATGTCCCCATGTCACTCCTTCGCGAGACCCTCACCGGATGCCGCTTTGTACCCTGCAACCCCTCTCGCCTGTATCCGTCTACTGAAACACTACGGCTACGAACTCCGCGGGCGCGACGTGACTGTGGTCGGCTGCGGTCAAACGGTCGGGCTTCCGCTCATCCACTTGCTGATTTCCGAAGGTGCCACGGTAGTCGCTTGCCACGAGTACACGGAAGACGTCCGCGCACATTTGCAGCGCAGTGAATTCGCGTTTGTCGCGGTTGGAAAAGGCGGGTTGATCAAACCGGATATGGTGCACGACGGGCTCGTAGTGGTGGACGTCGGCATTTCGCAAGGGCCAGACGGTGAGGTGATCGGCGATCTGTCTCCCGACGCCGCGCCATTGACGGGCGCATACACACCTACGCCCGGTGGTATCGGTGCCGTGACCACCTTGCAGATCTTTGCGAACTTGATGCACGCGATGGATATGCAATATGCAGCGGGAATGATCCAGGTGTAAGCTGTCATCGCAAGGTCATGAACGAAAAGAGGCTACCCACTGGTGGGTAGCCTCTTTTCGCGTAGAGTAGATGTTCACGCGCAAATTAGTGTGAACTACTACTCGCGACCCAAGCGCGCCGCTGTTGGCGCAACAGCGCAATCGGGTCCAGTTTGGGTTGGGGCTCAACCCGCTCCTCTGCCACTGGCTCAGGGTCCGGTTCAGGAGACTGACTCGGAGCCTCCACAGGCGTCCTAGGAGCCACTGCCGCCGCTTGGGACGGCACCTGAGGGGTCTTTGGCGCAGCTTGGGCCGCCGCCACGTGCACAGGCGCCGTAGAACTTGTGTCGGCCGTCTCTACAGCTTTTGGCGCGACCGCATTCAACTGGGCAAGCGGCCCCGTGTTCTGCATCGCCTCGACATGGTTGCCGATAATCTGCAGAATTTCATAGCTGAAGTCCCCGTTCTGCTTGAGTCGAGATAGGAATTCGCACACTTCTGGTGGCGTATCAGACGCGATATAGACGTGAAACAAATCCCCGTGCTTAAGTGCCTTCTTCCGCGTCCGTCTCGGCCTAGCTGTCAAACGGTCTCATCTCCTGCTACGGTCGCCGCGACCTCCATCCCAGAGTCCATCGCGGATTCGAGGGAGCGGAAGGTACCGCGAAGGTTGCGCAGTTGACTGTGCTCTTGCGTGTCAAAGCGCAACGGTCGACCTTGGCGCTCCACGTCCTTAATGTAGCTCGCCAAGATGGTGGCACCGCCGCCGATGAACAGGAATTCCTCCGCCTCTGGCGCCTCTGCCCAGGCGTCTAGCACTCTGTCCAGCACGTCGCGCGCCAATTCAGTGAGGTACAAGTTGGCGATGTCGCCGATGTTGCCTTTCACGAGCCCCTGCCACTTGACCTCGTAGTCCTTGTTGACGAGCCGCTCGATGACGTTGACGTCACTCTTAATCAGGTCCTGACCCATCTGCGCATTGAAGTCCTTGCGGATGCGCGTGATGATGTCGTTAAGGTTGATTCGAAAGCCCGTCGAAGTGTAGTCGTCCAACTGCAGGCCAGGTTTGAAGAAGGCAATATCCAAGTCGATCCCGCCGAGGTCCGCGACGCCAAACGACTTGTCCATGAGGGTGCTCTTCGGTTCACTGGCGAGATCGATAATGCCTGAGACGTTATCGACGTTGATGCCATCCGGCAGGGAGATCTGCATCTCGACCTCGACGCCCTCGAACTTCGGCGTGGATCGGAACGCGACCATATGAACCCCTCTCGTCAGCTTGTCCGAAAACGCTTGCGCTTCACTGACTTCCGCGATGGGTAGACCGATGCCGAGTTTCACCTGCGCGCGAATTCGCTTCACGCCGTTCTCGATGTCCGCCTGGTGCTTCGTCGCGATGGCGTACGCAAGTGCGCCGAGGGTGGTAATCATCGTCTCCGGCCGCTGCGACTTCATCTGGGCCGCCTTGTGACCGATGATGGCTTGTGCGCGAGGATGACGGGAAGCAAGGACACCGATTTGAAAATGTCTGCCAAAACCTTCTGGAATCGATGGAGACACGATTTCGAGGTCGAGGTTGTCAATCGGCTCCCCTTGGTTGAGGATGACTTTTCGTTTCTGATCTGACTGGACGGTCACATTCGGAAACATAAACGTCTGGTTCATAGCATCGTAGGATGCCTTTACGAAGCTGTTTCCGTTGTCTACTGCCATGGTGATTTTCGTGTTCAAAAGCGTTGGGTCCTTGCCCATCCAATTCATTCCTTCCGATTTCATAACACTTCACAACCAATTATATTTTCGCTGCCAGCGAGACGTCAATGCAATTACTAGTTTATCAGTTATCTAGTTAACTAGTGATTTACCAAACCAATTAATCCATTTATGAATTAACCAATTGATTGATTTACTAAACAACCAAGATTATGAATTAAGTAGTTAACTAGTTAATCCAACACCCAAAAACCCAGCTATATCAAGGCCTGCGGGCATATGTTACAATCGGGACACCGTGTGCGCTTGTGGAGGCCGAAAATGAACGAAATTGTACAACCGACCGAAATTATGGATAAATTTGTAGAAATGCCCGTCCAGCATCCGGGCCAGGCCAATCTCGTGAAGATCGGTTTGTGGAATGGAAGGCGTGTCGCCATGAAAACGGCAAGGCGGCAGGACGGATCACTGAACGAATTCTATGTGGGAATCTCCAGTCTATTTAACGCAAGTCTTCAAGTACCCTATCACTACCTGAACATGTACCGCATCCTGTCCGTACACAGCACACTGCCTGTGCCGCACCTGTACAGCACCTTTCCACTCGAGGCGACGAGGTACCAACCGACGCACGCATACGTCGAAGGGCGCGCCGCCGTCTCTTTTGCCGAGCTCACACAAGTAGGGGCAGAGCTATACGGCAAACACTTGGCAAGGCTGCATTCGGTAAAAGTCAGCGGTGCGGGCTGTACCGGCGCACTCGTGACGCCAACACAATTTCACAAGCGGCTGTGTCGAACCATCGACCTACTGAGTCGTATCGCGGCGATTGACGACGAAACGAGGCGCATCGCGCACGACGTTCTGCTGACACGGGACACGTGGCCCATGGCCACGTATTTCGCGCCCATCATGCTCGACCTAGATCCGACACAGTACTTTGCAGAGGACGGACGATTGACGCACCTCATCGACATCGACTTCGTGGTATTTGGCCCGCCGGAACTGGAACTCGTCGCCCTCGAGTCCATTTTCCCGCACCACCTGTCCGACGATTTCATCCGAGGCTACCGAAGCGTTCGGGACTTCCCGGTACTCGCACCGGTGCGCCAGCCCTACCGACTGCTCAATCGCCTGTTGTGCGTGCAAGGACGGCAGCCGGCCCACATGTGGAACGAGCGCGAAACCCTGTTTCCCTAGTGCTCGCGCCGTTCGACATAGACGAGCTGTTCATGTCGACTGAACAGCCGAGGGTACACCAAAAATCCGACCAGGATCACCGTGACCGCGGAGCCCGCCAAGATACAAAAGAGGATCATGACCTGATAGCGAACGGCCTGCACCGGGCTCGCTCCAGCGATGATCAGACCGCTCATCATGCCCGGCAACTGGACAATGCCTGTGGTTTTGGTCGAGTCAATCGTCGGGATGAGTCCCGCTCGAATCGCCTGCTTGAGATGTGGATAGATGGCCTGGCGCGGTGTTCCACCTAGCGCCAGCACACTTTCAATCTCCTGCCGCTTCGCCGCCACCTCCCCCTGAATGCGGTTCAGAAGGACGCCCGAGGCAACCATCGCGTTGCCGACGATCATGCCACTGATGGAGATGACGTACCGAGGCTGAAACGGGACGACATGCAGTGCCAACAACATGCCTTGGGTCACCACCTCGGTCGCCACCAGTCCAAGTGCAATTCGCCAGCCAACTCCAGGAATACTCTTCGCACGCGAACGCGCGTTGAGCGTGGCGACCACCACAATCAGCGCGACCATCCCAAGGATGAAGACCGCGTTGTTCGCGTTGAACACGAACTTCAGCAGGTACCCGACGATGATGAGTTGAATAGCGGCGCGAACCGCGGCGACAATCACGTCGCGCTGCAGTCCTAACCGAAGCCACATCGACAACCCCACACTGATGGCCACAAAGGCTAGCGTAAAGGATAAAGTGACAAAACTCATCGCGTTTCCCCCTCCGCCATCGTCTGCATAAACCTCTGTGCCTGAAGCGTCTCTGGATGCGCAAAAAATGAATCTGCAGTGGCAGTCTCGACGAGTCTTCCTTCTGCCATAAACCAGACCACATCGGCGACCCGGCGCGCCTGTTCCAAATCGTGAGTCACCCAGAGCATCGACGTGTGACGCTGTTCGTGAAGGCGCAAAATGGTTCGCTCGACTTCCAATTTCGCGTGAACATCGAGCGCCGACGTCACCTCGTCGAGCAGGAGAATGTCCGGTTTCATCGCCAGCGTCCTCCCCAGTGCCACGCGTTGTTTCTGACCGCCCGACAACTCGGCCCCAGGCCGGCTCAACAGATCTGCCTCGAGCCCGATGTCGTGCAACAAGGACCTTGGGTCGTGCAGCGACTGCCCGTGTAACTTCAAGCCATACGCCAGGTTCTCTTCCACCGTCCCCGGGAAGATGGTCGGGGATTGAAACACCATGCCCACCTTTTGCCGCAGTTTGCGAACAGGCCAATCACGCACTTCGCGCCCTTCGACATAGACACTACCGGCCGTCGGCGAGCGCATTAGGTTACAGACGGACATCAGGGTGCTCTTCCCTGCGCCGGACGGGCCGATCAAGACGACGATGCGTCCTGCCTCAACCTTGCCAGACACCCCTCGAAGTAACTCTTCCTCCCCAATGCAGAGGAACAAGTCTACAAACTCTATCGCATATCTGCGCATCCTACTCACCTACTCCGAGACATCGCCCATGATATACTGTGAAAGGATTCCACACGACACCCTATGTATCCCTTGGAGGTGTGAAAAATGTCGCAACTTGAAGCTAGGCGCATTGTGCTCGCCAGCCGCCCAAAGGGCAAGCCGACTACGGAAAACTTCCGCACGGAAACCGTCCTACTCTCGTCGCCGAGCCCCGGTGAAGTTCTCGTGAAAGCCCTTTACCTCTCGGTCGATCCCTACATGCGCGGCCGCATGAGCGAGTCGAAATCCTACGTACCTCCCTACGAGATCGGCGGCGTTGTCGGCGGCGGCGCAGTCGCTGAAGTCGTCGAGTCAAACGACGACCGCCTGCAGCCAGGCGATATTGTCAGCGGCCAATTCGGCTGGCAAACATATGCAATCGTCCCTGCCAAACACCTCCGGAAAATCGATCCAGCTCTCGCCCCTATCACCGCTTCCTTGGGATTGCTCGGCGTGACGGGGCTGACGGCCTACTTCGGGCTGGTCGACATCTGCAAACCACAGCGCAACGAGACGGTCGTGGTGTCCGGAGCTGCCGGGGCGGTCGGCATGACAGTCGGGCAAATCGCGAAAATTCTCGGTTGCCGCGTGGTGGGCGTCGCCGGATCGGACGAAAAAGTCCGCTATCTCACAGAACAACTCGGATTCGACGAGGCCATCAACTATAAAACGGCAGAAAATATGACCAGAGCGCTCAAGCACGCGTGTCCCAACGGTATTGACGTCTACTTCGACAACGTAGGTGGAGACATCAGTGATGCCGCATTCCGCAATCTCAACACGGGAGCGCGAATTTCCGTCTGCGGCCAAATCGCTCTGTACAACCTCGAACAACCGGACGTCGGCCCACGCCTTTTGACGCCAATTTTGATTCACCGGGCGTTGGTGAAAGGGTTCATCATCACAGATTACGCGGACCGCTTTCCGGAAGGTGTACAGCAGTTGGCGAAGTGGTACCGCGACGGCCAGTTGAAGTTTGAGGAGACGATTGCAGAAGGGTTTGACCAAACCGTGGAAGCGTTCCTCGGCCTGTTCACCGGAGCCAACTTAGGAAAGCAAATCGTGCGCGTGTGACAGAAGGAAAACACGCGTGCATCCACTCCTGTCATCGAGGGCAGGCCTAGGGGACGGCGCAATCGCCGTCCCCTAAATACTCGCCTTTGTACTTCAAGGGTAGCATGAAGTACGTGCTAATATTTCGCTGAAGACTCTTGCTTCTTCTCTACAGTTTGGAATTCGTCCATGAAGGAAAGCTGGTTCCCGTCACTAAAGCGCTCGAGCTCGTTGTAAGCGGGGATTCCGTGCGCTACGATGTCCAAACCCGCTTCCTCCTCCGCCGAACCGACCCGAATTCCAATCGTTCGCTTGAGCGCTAGCCCCATCAAAAATGCACAACTAAATCCCCAAGCCGAGACGACGAGAATGCCAAGCAGTTGAACCGCAAGAAGGCGCACGTGGCCCGTTGTAAAGAGTCCTTGCGACCTGTCGAACAAGCCGACTCCCAGGGTGCCAAGAACGCCGCCAAACCCGTGCACGGCGACGGCGCCGACAGGATCGTCAATCTTGAGGGCGTCGACCCAACCCGTGGCGAGGATGACCAAGACGCCAGCGACAAGGCCGAGGACGATAGCCGCGTACGGGCCAATATACGCACAGCCCGCAGTCACAGCCACGAGGCCGGACAGAGAGCCGTTGATGGTCATACTCGGATCAGCGACTTTAAACCTGTAGGTGCTGAAGAGAATCGCGGACATGCCGCCCGCGGCTGCTGCCAAGAACGTATTCAGCGCAATGCTAGCCAAGTCCACATTGACGGCGCTCAGCGTACTTCCCGCGTTAAAACCAAACCAGCCAAACCAAAGGATAAAGGCGCCACACGACGCGAGAGGAATGTTGCTTGGAGCAAACACGTTCACGCTTCCGTCGCGGTTAAATCGATTCTTCCGGGGCCCCACCACGAGTGCGAGCGCGAGCGCCATAAACCCTCCCATTGCGTGGATGGCCGCGGATCCCGCGAAATCCTCCATGCCTAAATCCGCCAGCCAACCATGCTCTCCCCAAATCCAGTGCGCGGACACGGGATAGATCACGGCACAGGTGAGGCACACCGTCACAATGTACGCCGTGAACCGAAACCGCTCTGCGACGGCACCGGAAATAATGGAGGCAACCGCGATGGCAAATCCAATTTGGAATAGTATAAAAGCTTCCGGTGACAAGTGACTTGGAGCCAGGACATGCCCGAATCCAACGACGTGAAGGGTGTCGCGGCCAAATAATAGATGGGAACCCACCAAGTAAAATGCAAGTGCCCCAAACGTCAAGTCGACAAAAATTTTCATCGTCACGTTGACCGCGTTCTTTGTTCTGACAAGTCCCGCCTCTAAGAGGCTGAATCCGCCCTCCATAAACAGCACAAGTGCTGCCGTAAGGACCACCCAGACGGTGTTTAGGGCGTTCTCCATACGCTAGCCGCTCCCCCTTAACGTTTGAGTTCGTCTATCGTTTCATCGACGACACCCGTCCGAATGTTGTAGGCGTCAAGCACCTCATAGACAAAAATTTTCCCGTCTCCCATTTCTCCTGTTTGAGCCGAATCTATGATGGCTTCTATCGTTCGGTTTAGATAATTGTCGGAGACCACTATCTCAAGTTTGATCTTTGGATGGAGATTGATATCGTACGTGTGTCCCCGGTACACCCCGTGTGTATTGCGCTCTTGCCCCCTCCCTTGTACTGGGATGACTGTGAATCCGTTAACCCCTGTCTTCCTCAAGGCCTTGATGACGGCCTGCAGTTTTTCCGGGCGGATCACCGCATCGATCCGTTTCACACACATCGCTCCTTTACGCAGATTGTACAGGAAAGTGAATGTGTGTCTAGCTATAATCAGATCCATTTCCACAACTTCTTGAGCCCGACAGCCTATTTCGTCACAAATTTCAAATATTACGCAAAGGATCCTGTAAATTTATGTCGAAATTTGGCGCAACATCGAAAAAGGCAACCCTTTGGAAACGAAGTGGACGCAAAGCTACAGGGGCTACCTCTGCTCTACATAGGCAGATACGCCAGCCAGCTACCGTGACCGGAACGACGCCCGTATCACGGGTGTCGTTTTTTTTTGTGTCTAGCCATTTAGCGAATTTAGGGGGCAAAGATGTGAAAGCCAGGGCATGGTTTAATCGGAAATCCACAATCCGCGACGACTATCAAGAAATGTTCAACGTCGGCCGGTGGGAATACGACGTGAAGAAGGGGGAGGTGCATTGTTCGCTGGAGGTATATCAAATCTACGGTTTGCCAGACCGCGGGTACTCCGAGAGCCCGGACGTATTCGTCGAGAGAATCCATCCAGAGGATCAAGAGCTCGTCAAACAGTTCTGGAATCAGATCAGTCAGGGCAAGCGCCTTGGGCGCAGCTTTAGATACCGAACGCTCCACCACGGTCGGCAAACGTATGTGCAGTATACGGCTCAGTGCAAGTACGATGAACGCGGGGATCTCATTCGCATTGAGGGGACCCTGCGCGACGTGACGAGATATATGGAGAGTGGCAAAAATACTGCACTTCTCCACCCGACCGAGTCGTTCTACGCAAATTATCCAGACCCGTTCGTCGTGATCGACCAGGACCTCCGCATCGTCCGGGTCAATCGTGCGACGGAGGACCTATTCGGCTGGACAGAGCGGGAATTGCTCTTCCGACAGCCACCGTTCGTGCCTGTACAGCACCAGGACGCAACGCTGGAACTGTACAGAACGCTGCTCAAACACGGCGGCACGATATGGTTTGACTGCGTCCGACTGACTCGAGATGGGACGGCTATCGATGTAACCACTTGCTTGTCCGCAATTCGCGATACCAGTGGGAAAATTGTCGGGGCAGTGGCCAGTTATACCCCTGTGGGCGTAGCGAACAACGCACCGGAGGTGCTCCTCGACAGCGAGAGCCAATTCCAAGCCCTAGTTCGCCACTCGTCCGACGTGTTTGTGATTTTGTCGAACGATTTGCAGATTAAGTACATCAGTCCAGCCATCGCCAACGTACTTGGCTTTGCCATCAACGAAATCGTGAATACCGATTTCCTGCAATTGATTCACCCGTCGGATAGGCCTACCTGTGAGGCCAACATCGACAACATCTCAACGGGACTTCAGAAGAAATCGAGCGCGGAGTTGAGGTTTCGCAACAAGTCCGGCGTTTGGCGGTTTTGCCAAACGACATTTCACGATTTGTATAAAGGGTCCGGAATCGACGGATGCATCGTCAATTTTCACGATATAACCGAACGAAGACAGACAAGGGAACTCATGAACTACATCGCAGACCACGACTACCTGACCGATTTACCGAATCGGCGGGCTTTCGAAGAGCAACTTTCCGCCATGATTGGGCTGGCGGCAAAACATCATTCAGAACTGGCCGTCCTGACCATGAGTCTGAACAAATTTAAATATGTCAATGACACGCTGGGGCACTCTGTCGGCGACAAGCTCATCCGGTACATCGCCCAGCACATTCGCGACAACATTCGCGGTGAATGCGTAGCAGCGCGCATCGGCGGCGATGAATTCGCAATCCTCATCCCGAATCTGCCCGATAAGGACAGTGTGTTTGAACTGGCGAACAACCTGCTTAGCCGGCTGGAGGATTCCATTCAAGTGGATCAATACACCGTGTACTTGACAGCCGGCATCGGCATCAGCTTTTACCCAGCGGACGGGCCGGACGCCGAAACCCTCATCAAACACTCAGACATCGCACTGCATAGCGCAAAGGAGCGAGGGAATAACACGTTGCAGGCCTATTTGTCCACCCTCACCGCGGGAACCTACAAGGAGTTCTCACTGGCCAACGACTTCCGCAAGGCTTTACAGAATGAGGAATTTGTACTGTATTATCAGCCGCGACTGGACACGATAACGAGGAAGATTGTCGCGGCAGAGGCACTGATCCGTTGGGAGCACGACGATTGGGGACTTGTCTCTCCGGTTGAGTTCATTCACATCGCAGAGGAAACCGGGCTCATTGTCCCGCTCGGCAACTGGATCTTAAAAACCGTGTGCCGACAGATACACACATGGTCCAAGTCCGGGATGGCTGACATCCGAGTGTCCGTAAACATTTCGGCGAAACAGTTTCTGGTCGACGACTTCGTCGACTCCGTCTGGTCGATTTTGCGTGAATTTGACGTCAAACCTGAGCGCATTGAGTTTGAGATCACAGAGACGACCATCATTCCGAACGACTCGGCTATCGTTGAGTCCATCAGGCGGTTGCGCCAAATGGGTATCGCCATCTACTTCGACGACTTTGGAACAGGATATTCGTCCTTGAGCTGGCTTCAGCGATTTGAATTGGACGGGATCAAGTTGGACAAGTCGTTTGTGACCCACGTCCCAGTCCGCTGGGCGCCGACGCAAATCGTCAGCTCGGTCATTCGACTGGCCCACAGTCTGAATCTGACTGTCGTGGCGGAGGGGGTTGAAGCCAACGGCCAATTCGCGTTCTTAAAGGACGAGAAATGTGAGCAAGTACAAGGGTTTTTGTTCAGTCGGCCGCTACCTGTAGAAAAATTTGAAGAGTTACTCGATGTCGGCGTGCTCCATCCGATTCCATGTAGTCACCAGAGCCGAGCCCAACTTCCGAACAGGCGGAAGCACTTTCGTGTGGCAACGCCACATCCGCTCGTCGGTCAGGTCACCATCGCGGCGGTCAACTCCAAAAAACTGTCGCTCGGCTACACAGAGGCGTTAATCATGGACATCGGGCCTGGCGGACTTCGGTTTGTTTCAAACTTGAGGTTTCCAGCCAACCACGGCGTCATGTTACACTTCATCGTCAAAATTCTCGGGTCGATGACGGAACTGGATGGGGCTATCGTCTGGTCGGAAGAGATGGGTGACGATCTCAACCAATACGGCATCGAATTCGCGCTCGGCCATTCGGCGAGAGACCAGCTAATCCCCGTGCTCAACGAGTTCGCGGTAAAATTGAGAGCGGGGCAAGGTGTAGATTGTGATTTTATGACAGGCGATATCGGCACATTCTTTCGAAACGAGGCCTCCGTATAATCACCCGGATAGATGAAGTGCGTTATACTAGATTCCTCTAAAATCGATTTTGCGGCGTACGGCGCCCTTGAAACGAGGTTTGGTCGATGGCTCACTCCTCCTTTACACTGGCAGGCTGGGAAACGCTCGGAATCCTGCTCGTGGTCATGATCATGCTGGTGTCAAATCGTGTACGTGTGGACTTTATTGGGGTGTTTATTCTCCTGGCACTGGGGATAACCGGAGTTGTGTCGGATAAAGATCTGTACAGTGGCTTCGGCAACGAGGCTATCATCGTCATCGCCACGATGCTCGCGCTTGGGCAGGCGCTGATTCGCAGTGGGATCACAGATACGCTGTCCATTTGGATCACCCGCGTGGCGGGCAGGAGTGAACGGCGCCTCCTGTCGTTACTCATGCTGGTTGGCGGCCTGATGTCGAGCATCATCAGCGATTTGGCGTTTGTCTCCATCTTTTTACCGGTGGTCCTCGGTTTCGAGCGACATCTGAAGATCCGAATCTCTCGAATTCTACTGCCGCTCGCCATCACCTCGATGATGGGTGGGCTAATGACGATGGTGGGTAGTGCGAGCAGCATCGTCGCGAATCAGCTCCTAGCGAAGGCGCACATTCATCCACTCCCCCTCTTCTCCATCTTTCCGGTGGGTTTATGCCTGATGGCGACCGCGATGCTGGTGATTTTGACCATAGGCAGATTTCTGCTGCCAAATACCGAAGCGACGTCAAGTCGCGGCTCTATCGGCATTGATGAATACCTGACGGAGTTGCACATACTGCCGGGATCGGATTGGGATGGTCGCGAACTTCGGGACATTCGTTTTTTTCGCGAACACGGGATCAACGTCGTGCGCGTCCTCCGGGATGACCCGGTGCAGTTTCCACAAGCGGATACCGTGTTACGCGCCGGCGATATCCTATTGGTTCAAGCACATCGCGACGAACTGTTGAAAATTGACGACACGCGGGACTTCTCCGTGCAGTCGGACGTCCACGAGAGCCTCGAAGACACACCTGTTGGCCTGGTGGCGGAAGCGCTCGTCCGACAGGGGTCTGATTTCGCGAATCGCACGTTGGAGGAATTGGACTTCCGCCATCGCTACGAAGTGGCGGTACTCGCCCTCTGGCGCAACGGACAAACCATCACGCAACGCTTGGCACACGTTGCCATGCAACCTGGAGATATGCTGCTATTGCAAGGTCACAAAGACAACATTCGATCGCTGTCGGAAGACGAAGGATTGTTAATGCTCTCGGCTGAATCGCATACGCCGCGGGTACGGCGCAAAGGGATACTAAGCTTGCTGATTCTCGCACTGACGTTCGCACTTGCCGCATTCAACATCCTCCCGATAGACATCGCCGGTCTGCTCGGTCTCGGCCTGATGGTCATCTTGCAAATTTTAAGCTTTGAGCAAGTCTATCGTTCGATGGAATGGCATATTCTCGTCTTTGTCGCCGCGATGATCCCGTTGGGACAGGCGATGGCACAGACCGGTATCTTGGGCTTTCTAAGCGATGAAATCGCCCGAATGGTCGGTCACTTTGGCCCCTATGCGCTACTCGCCGTGTGTTTTGCCATCACCGCGTTGTTGACACAGGTGATGAGCAACACGCCAACGACGCTACTGTTGACGCCGGTAATGGTGAAGACCGCGACTAGCCTGCACTACAGTCCGCTCCCGTTCGTCGTGACGGTCATTGTGGCGGTGACCGCCTCCCCCATCACGTACATCAGTCACAAAGTGTTTTTGGTCATCATGGAGCCTGGCGGTTATCGATATCAAGACTACGCGCGCCTAGGCGTGCCACTCACCGTCTGCTTCTTCGTCATTACACTGTTACTAGTGCCAGTCATTTGGCCGTTCTCGGCTGTGGCGTAAGATCATGACGGCTTGCAGAACTGCTGCCCGTCAAGCCGCCATGAGGTTTTTCGATGGACTGGGTTGCGACCTGAAAGCCACCGTCCGAGGGCGTGACGGCCACTCTCACGCCTCGTCGCCGTGCTGTATGGCGGCCAACTTGTCGGCGCCGACAAGGCCCATGACGTTCCCGATGTTGGCTGCGTCAGCCAGTGAACTCGGAACGACAATCATCGATGCCTTCTCTTTCAATCCCTCATACAGGATATTGAGCGCCCTCAACTGAATGGCGACTGGGTTGCTGTTGCATCCACCGTCACTGGCACCGTATCCCTCGTAAGCGTCGACTCCGCGGTAAATTTCGTGGTGAACATCCGTTGGTCAATCCATCTAGGCACCGTATCCACGAGGGGGACGACGAGAAACATACCTGGGCCGGCTAGCCTCTGAAACTTACCGAGGCGCAAGACGACTGCCTTCTCCCACTGATCTGCAACGTGGATAGCAGACGCCAGCAAAACACCTACCAAAATTAGTATCACTGCGATGGAGATTGCCCAAATTAAATGCTGTACAGTACACTATGACAATTATTCGTGTCAATTGTCGGCGCATCGCCCCCGTTGTAAGACGAGTATAGACCGTGCGCGAGTCCGATGATATCGATTCGCGTCATTATACCAAGACGATACTCGGCAAAGGGCTAAGCACATCACGAATCGGACCACTTGCCCTCGCCGTTATCGCATGTTTACTTTTTCCAAAACGATAACATGTTAATCATCTCTGGTATAATGTTACAAAACATCAAATGTCTTTGTCGGCCACCCCGGATGGCGCCCGACATCCATCGCAAGGAGTGCTCGCATGTCAGAACACCACGTACAAGTCGTGCAAAGTCGCGGTCTGACAGCTCGCCAGATCGATGACATTCAGAACCTCGAAGCCGTGTGCAGTCAAGCTGATGACATCCACCTAAAACTGAACCAGAGCATGCTCCAATCGCGCTCCGAGGCTGAGACGAACGACTTCTTGGCCTATCGAGGCGAACAGCTCGTGGGATTCCTCGGCCTCTATCAGTTTCAGGCAAAAGAAGTAGAAATCAGCGGCATGGTACACCCGTCCATGCGACGACTAGGCGTATTCAGTTCGCTCGTGTCCGGTGCAATCGACGAAATACGCCGTCGAAGTGTTCCGAAGATGGTGTTCATCAACGCAAACGGGTCTGCATCTGGAAAAGCATTTCTCGAGTCCATCGGAGCGGTCTACGCATTCTCCGAATACTGGATGCAACTAGAACGCACACCCATTGCTCAACAAGCAGATGAGGTCCAACTCCGCCCCATCACCAGAGATGACATACCTGTCGTAGCATCCATCCTAGCGGAGAGTTTCCGAGCAAAAATCGCAAGCAATATCGACTACCTCGAAGCAAAGTTGGACGATGCGTCCGCACAGTGTTACAAAATTTTACTCGGGAAGATCACGATTGGTGCACTGTCTGTAAACCAGCCAGGGGACGGTCGGGCCTTCATCTACGGTTTCGGCATCGCACCTCAATACCAAGGCCGGGGTTATGGCAGGCAGTCGTTATCGCTCGCTGTCCAATCCGCTCTGCAGTCCGGGTTGACCGTGATCGAACTGGAGGTCGCCTGCGAGAATGCCCGCGCCTTGACACTGTACGAATCATGCGGATTCCAAATCTTGCGGGCCAACGATTATTACGAGAAGCGCTTATAGTCAGTCCGTAGCCTACACGGTTGCAAAAACGACCTTTCGCCCATGCTAAGGAGCAGCGAAGGGGTGAAACCGTGCCGGAACTTCCAGAAATGGAGACTTACAAATCGCTGTTGACGCAGACCGTCGTCGGGATGCCTGTCCTTTCGGCCGAAATCAGGCGGCAACGAACCATTAACATCGCGCCAGACCAGTTCGTTCAACAGGTCACCGGGCGCCAAATCACGCACGTTCGCCGTAGAGCCAAACATATCGTGTTTCATTTGGATGCGCCTTACGTATTGGTGGTGCACCTCATGCTCGGAGGTTGGATGTATTACGGTTCTACCGAAGATGTGCCTAAGCACGAGAGCCAAGTGATTCTGTCGTTTGCAAACGGGCGAAAACTGTATTTCCAGGGTCTGCGCCTCGGTTATCTCCACCTCCTCACTTACGCGCAACTAGAGGAGAAATTTAAAGACCTGGGCCCTGAACCGTTTGAGCAAATCTTCACGGAGGCCGTGTTTCAGCAGGTGCTCCGGCGCAAACGGGGCGTTTTGAAAGCTGCCCTCGTCGATCAACACTGTATCGCCGGCATTGGCAACTGTTACTCGGACGAAATCTGCCACGAGGCTGGCGTCCTGCCTTTGCGACGGGTACATGATATCCAACCCGAAACCATCGCCGCGTTGCATCGCGCCATGCACGCCGTCCTGGAGCGCGCCATCAGCTTTGGCGGGTACATGGAATTCCCCTTTTTCCAAGGGGATGAATTCACGGGTAGATACAACGACCAGTGCCTCGTCTACGACAGAGGAAACGAACCCTGTTTGCGCTGTGGCCATCTGATCATTTAAACGGCCCACCAGAAGCGCAAAGTGTTTTATTGTCCACACTGTCAACACTAAAACTAGGCGGGCCCTCTCAAGCGAAAGAGCCCCGCCTAGTCTTACATGGGGCATCGAGAATGTTCATTTGGAGCTGTCTCGCATCATTCGGTTCGAGGGCGCAAAAACAGCCGGTCGCAGGACTGACGAAATCCCGCCATGAGGCGGGTTCGCCCAGTAATCGTCCAACGTCTGCAAGTCTTAGGCAACCTCCACCTGATTGATGAGTGCTAACAAAAACTGTAGCAGAATCTGAATGTTGAACGCGACTTCTGCGCTCGATATATGGACTTTTACCGATTTTGAATTTTCAACCTGAATCACCCTGCGCAACCGCTGCACGTCGGTCATCCGCGATACGATGTCCTGCACGATACTCGATGCCGTCTCATGGCTTGCAACGGTCACACTCAACACAGTTGCAAGTGCCAGTTGTAAGCTAAATTGGAGATTGAGTGCTGCCATAAAGTCCTGATTGACGATTTCCACGTCACAGGAGTCCCGAACGACGATGACGATATACGATTCCTCGTCGGTCCACTCCACCAATTCAGCGGATTCAAAGACCGTCGACTCTACTGTTTTCGCCTCGGCGGTGCACATCAAATCCTCGGAGTCGTCGCCCCGGCCCCGCAGATGGTCTACTGGTAGCCCACAAGACCTGCCTGTGAGGTACTTCTTCGGCAAGTAGAGCCCTTCCGATTTATCAATGTCATAGTCATAGCCAAACGACAGGCCTCCGCGATGGCGTCTGTGATGTGACTTTTTCGCATCTCGCCGCTTGTCGGTAGACAGTTCGTCGTGCCGTTTTCGTCTCTTTTTGCTTTGTGAGCTCATCCCACACACCCCCTCCGGACCACACACGGCGCCCGGATATCGACGGCTTTAGCCGTTGTGACGCGGCCAGACGAGTCGTTTCCGATTCCGGGTTGATTGCGGTGATTTCTCAGTCTCCTCCGTTTGCTGCGGGGCATTAGGCAGCGCAATGCCATGCTCCTCAAACACGCGCCTCGCTTCCGATTCCACGGTGTTCTTCAGCCACTCCATACGTTCCTTTACCTCTCCGGCAGCCAATTGCGACGCGTCACCTTTCATCAAGTGGTCGTAGAGAAGATCGAAAATCGGTATGGAACTGGTCGTTACTTCCTTCTTATCTGACATGTTCTCCCCACCCTCCATTTGGAAACGGCCGCCCCAAGAGGGGCGGCATCTGAATCCCACCGAACTTAGAGGATCTCCAGTTTTGCAATGATAGCCAACAGGACTTGGAGCAAGACTTGGATGTTGACGCTTGCTTCCGTTGCAGTGGTTGTGACGGTAATTCCACGAGAGTTTTCGACAACGGTCTTCTGGTGGATATCCTGTTTCGTGCGAATGCGCTGCAGAAGTTCTTGGGTAACCGTATCCGCTTGTTGTCCATCGGCGATTGAGATGTTGATGATCAGCGCGATGGCCAGTTGAATGGCTACCTGCAGGTTGACCGCTGCCTGCGTGTCCGTGGTGGTCACGGTGACGTCACAGGAATCCTTAATAAGGATGTGTTCATCATTGCTTTGGACCGTCTTGATAGCTTCCGTTGCTGCTTGGGCTACAGTGGCCCTTGGGCTGCAAGGATGTTCGCTACCTGGGTCCAATGCGGACCATTTCTTATGACTTGCCAACTCACTCACTCCTTACTTGTGATACCACACGGTATTACGTGAAAGGCTACTTTGTACGGGTCATTCTCCTAGAATCGAACACAATTTGGACGTCGGGTCCGACTTAACTACGCTTAAAGGAAACCCGTCTACGAGAGGGTGCCGCCTTGTCGCTCGGTTCGGAAGCGGTGTTCCCGCCGTGTGTGACCTGCGTCGTCTTCATGGACTGCTGTTTCATAAACTGGTCAACTTGGGCCTGCAGGTCCTCGACCAATTCTCGAATCTTTTGCTTCTGTTCTTCAGAAATAGGCCGCCTGTTTTCACGCTGGATACCATGCCGGGACAGCACGTCGGAAATCAGCAAATCGCCTATTCCTTTTGTCACCTCATTCATGTCACTCACCAAATAGCCCTCCTCGGACGAGAGATATGTGGCACTCTATGCAAATGCGCTCCCATATCCTCACAACATCCGCCCTGAAGCGCACAAGGACAGTGCCGAGGCATCCACGTGTACGGGCTCATCCATCGAACCACTCCCGCGGTTCATCAGGATGAAATCCGCCCATTTGAACCATGCTGAATGGGTATCCGTGCTCGTCTAGGAACCTACCTTCCCACCCCTACACTCTAGTCCGGCGGTGAATGCCTATGAACAAACAGAGCATCGCGGCGAACCTTCGCCAGATTGCGGACCTTCTCGAGATTTCCGGGGAAAATCATTACAAGGTCACAGCCTACCGAAATGCCGCAGCCGCCCTACTGCAATCCTCGTTTCGACTCGAAGACATCATCAGTCGGTCCGTATCTGTTCCAGGCATCGGGCCGGACAGCCTCAACCTGATTAGGTGGTGCATGGAGGGAGGACTAAAATCGGCGATGGCGCACTTGAAGATCTCAGTGCCCGCCACGGCACATCAATTGTTGTGGGTCCCCGGAATCGGCCCAAAGACCGCCATGGTGCTGATTCACAACCACCACGTCGATTCCTTGGCAGCGTTGCAAGCGGCTCTATCGTCGAACCGGCTCCTTCACAAACCTGGTTTTTCCGCTGCCAAAATTCACCGAATGAAACGTGACGTCGCGGTCTTACTCGAACGGATGCACAGCTATCCCATCGCGCAGGTTTGGCCTGCGGCTCTCGAGCTCCAGCGCTCCCTCGAGGCATTGAGCGGGGTAGATCAGGTGGGCGTCACCGGCGATGCTCGACGGCTCGTGCCGATGTGCAAACGCTTGGAGATGGTTGTGTCAGTCCACGACAGAACCCCCTTTCAAACGTGGTGCGAGGCAAACCACGCAACGCCTAAAGATGACGGTTACGAATGGAATATTGGCCCGTCAGATAACCCTCTGACGGTTCGCGTTTACGTGGCTGATCCGCCCGACTTTGCACAGCGACAGATGGAAACGACGGGTGATCAGATACATGACGAAGTCATCAAGGGATTGTTGAGACAAGCAGGCTATTCGTGGACGAAGGCGGGCATCTGCGACATGCGTGGCAGAAGGATATCACCCGCGACCGAGGAGGAGATCTACGCGCTCGTCGGCCTCCCCTTCTTTCCGCCCGAACTCCGTTCCGACCGCGGGCTCTTACAGAATCCAGCTACACTCGTACAGGCTGACGACATTCAGGGAGATCTCCACGTCCACAGCAATTGGAGCGACGGTTCCATGTCGATACCAGAGTTGGTCGAGCGCGCGGAAACGCTTGGGTATGCGTACATCGCCATCACCGACCACTCACAGTCCCTCTCCATCGCCAATGGTCTGACGCCTGAACGAGTACTTGCCCAGAGGGCGGAACTGAAACGCGTTCAAAGCGCAGCAAGTGTTAAGCTATTGCATGGCATCGAGGTGGACATATTGGCCGACGGTTCCCTAGATCTGCCGGACGACATTCTCGCTGACCTCGACATCGTGATAGCCTCCGTGCACGGCGCCATGTACCAGTCGAAATCCCAGATGACAAACCGACTGGTCAGGGCCATACGAAACCCATACGTAGACGTGATTGGCCACCCCACCGGACGCATCATCGGTCGGCGCGCAGGGTACGAGGTGGACATCGAGAAAGTTGTCGCAGAGGCGGCCCTTCATGGCGTCGCACTAGAGTTGAACGCCAATCCCAACCGGTTGGATATCTCCGAGGACATCTTGCGCAGAGCTACACAGGCGGGTGTCGCCATCGCCATCGACACGGATACACATCATCCGAACGAATTCGCGAATATGGCATACGGCATCCGCATGGCACATCGCGGATGGTTAACCAAAGGCGACGTCCTCAATACACTGTCCCACACCGGACTAATGAAGCGACTGAAGGGGCAATAGGTCGTTCGTTGGGACATCGACCGGAACTTGAATTTTCCGCTTTCTTTCGATGGGATGTCGAACGTATCATAAAAAGAGCCATGGAAGTGTGACGGGGTGACGGAATGTTAGGACAAATACGAGGCAACGCACGTACCTGTGTATTCATCGAACCACTCTTTGTCATCCCTTCTAGCATGTACACGACGTACGCATCCGTCTACATGTTGGGATTACACGTTACAGACACCGAACTTGGCCTCGTGACCACTCTCAGTCTGCTCCTGCAAATTTTTTCGGCGTTTATCAGCGGCTATTTGACGGATAGGATGGGGCGCCGCAAGGCGCTGTGGATGTTTGACGTCGTCAGTTGGTCCTTTGGGACGCTATTGTGGGCAATTTCCCAGAACTTCTGGTGGTTTGTCCTGGCGGCTTTTTTGAACAGTTTTCAGCGCATCCCTTCGACAGCGTGGTATTGCCTGTTGGTAGAGGACACAGAACCGGATAAACGAACCGTTGTGTTCACAGGACTTCAGATTGTCAGTGTGGTAGGTGGCCTATTCGCGCCCATCGGCGGCATCTTGGTCAATCACTTCTCCCTCGTTCCTGCCACGCGCATGATGTACGCATTTGCGTGCATCAGTATGAGCGCGATGATCTATTTTCGGCACTTGGGGCTCCATGAGACGGATATCGGCCTTCGCAAGATGAAAGAGCGCAACAAAGCACACTTTAGACAAGATCTAGAGGAGTATTGGATGGTGCTCAAGCAGATTCTCAGGGATCGCGCCCTGATGCTGCTCTTTGCGGTCTACGTCCTGTGGAACATTCAAACCACCATTCGCACGACGTTTGTCTCCGTCTATCAAGTAGAGTACCTACACATCCCGGCTGCCCTCATTTCTTTATTCCCTGCCATTTCGTCCATCGCCATGGTGGCCCTGCTCTTCGCTGCGATGCCGAGGTTCCGCGAGGAGCAAGCCAAAGCGTTGATGAACGTGGGCTTTCTTTGTCTCATCGCCGCAAATGCGATGCTCGTGTGGACGCCAAAAGGCAATTTCACGTGGGTGGTCATGAGCACAATTCTCGCCGCCATCGGTACCATCATCGCCAATCCATACGTCGAATCGGTCGTGGCCAACGCCATCGATGACGAACACCGCGCCACCATGTTGTCCGTCCTGAACGTGTTGATCCTGGCGTTCACTTCCCCCGCCGGCATTATTGGTGGATGGACGTACAGCATCGACCCGCGGATTCCTCTGTGGCTGGTCATCGCCGCATTCGTCCTCTGCATAGCGTTGGTGTGGCTGGCTGGGGCGAAGGACCACAAAGTGGGAAAGACAGTAGAAGCGGCGAATCGTCCGTTTGAAGGGTAATTTCTTTGAACCCCGTATCTAAACCGCCCTCTAAATCGTGTATAGAGTAAGTCAACCGGAAAGGGGGATGTGACCATGCCGACTGTCGATGTCAGCTTGACGGCATCTGTCCCGTCAGAACAACATGCGGTCCTTCGCGATGAACAGTTAAACGCGGTTCACAAGGTCCTGTTGCGATACTGTGGGCGGCTAACGGGTAGCACAGCCGGCGCAGAAGACTTGGCCCAGGAGACGATGGTGCGCGCCTTACCCTTTTTGATGGGGTCGCAGCCGCATCCTAATGCCACGGCCTACCTGTTTTGCATCGCCAAGAACGTGTGGACAGACGTGCAAAAACGCAGGGGGATCGAGCGCCGCTATCAGGTGCAATTGGCCTGCCAAGAAACCGGTGTCGTCCAGGATGACCCCGCGACGGGCGTCGCCTCAGAGGAGGCCATCAGCATGCTCCTCACGCACCTCACCGCCCGTCAGCTCTCCATCTATCTGCTTCGCGATATTCTCGCGTACTCGACAAGCGAGGTGGCGCAGCTGATGAAGATGACGGAAACCGCCGTGAAAGCGTCACTGCGCCGAGCGAGAAGTCACGTGGGGCGCATTCGCGAGAGCGAAATGGGCGGCCATCGGAGTCAGCACACTGGCGGACTCGTCGCTCCTGTTCTCCTACAGGCCTATGTACACGCCGTTCGCCGCGGTGACACGCATACGCTCCTGCAACTCGCACAAGTAGATGCCACCGCTGTGCTGCGAGCCAGTGAGCGCGTCCTCGGCATGCCACTCCAAAAGGTGACTGGTCGACCCGCTTCGCGCCGATACCATGCTGAGGGAAGTTCGCGCATCCCCGGACTCGATAGGGCGCTGGCGGCGTAATTCCGGGACATACACGCTTCAGTGGAGGGATACGAATGAGCTTGATTCCGTACGTAATCGAACAGACGAGTCGCGGCGAGCGCAGCTATGACATCTATTCTCGGTTGTTAAAAGATAGAATTGTCATCGTCGGCCAAGAGGTCACTGATGATTTAGCGAACGCCGTCGTCGCACAGTTGCTCTTCCTCGCCGCAGACGATCCCGCCAAAGACATCCAAATGTACATCAACAGTCCGGGCGGATCTGTCACGGCTGGGTTCGCCATCTACGACACCATGCAATACATCAAGCCGGACGTCTCGACCATCTGCATTGGGATGGCCGCCAGCTTTGGCGCCGTGTTGTTGACCGCAGGCGCCCGAGGAAAGCGATTTGCACTGCCAAACAGCGAGGTGATGATTCACCAGCCGCTCGGCGGAGCGCGCGGCCAGGCGTCGGACATCCAGATTCACGCGGATTGGATCCTCAAGACGCGGGAAAAAATCAACCAGGTCCTCACGCATCATACAGGGCAGCCGAAGGAACGGATTCAGCGAGACACCGACCGCGACTATTTCCTAAGTGCGCAAGAGGCCTTGGCATACGGCCTCATTGACGACGTCGTCGCGATGCGTTGAAACAGTGCGGGCGGCCCCTTGCCACACGTTCAGTGGAACAGGGCGGCCGCCCGACTCTTCCCGCTTGCGCGCTGACTGGTGAACCTGCGGATCTCACGATTCAACTCGCCGAAAATCACACGCGTCCAGAGGGACGACCTTCGTCTTTTTCGTCCACTTATAGCCGAACCACAACGCTAAAAACAACGGGATGCCGATGTACGTGGCCGCGATGCCCTTCCAATCGATAGATCCGTCGGTAAACGCACTACAATCCTGCCCAATCACGATGACGAGGCACAACACGATGGCGAATATCGGACCAAATGGATACCACTTGGCTCTGTACGCCAAGTCCTTTACATCGCGGCCCTGCTTGATGTACGCCCGGCGAAAGCGATAGTGGCTCACGGAAATGCCGAGCCACGCGATAAATCCGGTCAACCCCGATGCATTCAACATCCACGTGTAGACTGCCTGATGCCCCAAAAAGGACAAGAGCAAAGAAGCGAGCGCAAACAATACGTTGACGATGAGGGCATTCACGGGAACGCCCCGCGAGGTGACCTTCGCGAACACCTTTGGCGCTTTGCCATCCTTGGCCAACGCCCAGAGCATGCGCGCCGACGCGTACACGGCTGAGTTCCCTGCAGACAGTACGGCAGTGAGGATGACCGCATTCATGACGCCCGCTGCAAAAGCAAACCCCGCGCGTTCAAAGACCAGCGTAAACGGGCTGACGGAAATTTGATTGACGTTTGAATTCAACAGGCGAGGATCCGTGTAGGGAATCAACATCCCGATGACAAAAATCGCGAGTACGTAGAAAATGAGGATTCTCCAAAACACCTGCCGAATCGCTTTGGGTACCGTTTTGGCCGGGTCGACGCTCTCGCCGGACGCAAGTCCGACAACCTCCGTCCCCTGAAACGCGAAACCAGCTACGAGAAAGATACGAGAAAGATACTGAAGATGGACATCGCCCCTCCGTGAAATGGCGATCCGCCCAGTGCAAAATTGTGAAACCCGACGTCCGTCCGACCCGACATCACCCCGAAGATCATCAAGATGCCCACCACGAGAAATGCGACGATCGTGAGCACCTTCACGCTGGCGAACCAAAACTCCCCCTCGCCGTAGCCCCTGACCGAGACGATGTTCAAGAGCAATAACAGGCAGAGAAAAAGAATGCTCCACATGACGGAAGAGCTGTGCGGGAACCAGTACTTCATCACGATGGCGCCCGCCGCCAACTCCGCTGCGAGCGTGGTCGCCCAGTTATACCAGTAGTTCCAGCCTAGGGCGAAGCCAAAGGCGGGATCGACATAGCGGGTCGCGTACGTCTCGACTGAGCCAGCCACGGGGAGAAACGTCGCCATTTCCCCCAGGCTGGTCATCACGAAGTACATCATGGCGCCAATCAGAACGTACGCGAGCAAGGCGCCCCCAGGACCCGCCGTACTGATGGAGGACCCACTCGCGACAAACAGACCGGTGCCAATCGCCCCCCCGATGGCAATCATGCTCATATGTCGCGGCTGCAAACTCCTCTGTAGCCCTGTATCTGTTGAAACATTCGTCGTGACGCGATGGTCCTCCGTCTGAATCATGACTTGTCCTCCTCAAAAGCGCCGCCATGTGCGGCACATTCAAAAGACCTTGGGAAGTTTATCTCCCAAGGTCACTTTACTACTTCACTTAAGTAAAGAATTAACGAACTTAAGTATGCATTCAAGAGGGTGTGGAGTCAAATGGAAATTGCAGCCGCGATCTGCCGTGCGATGTGCACTCGTGGGGCATCTTGGAGAACCCTGAGCCAGGCCAGGCCAGGCCGGGCCTGGCTCAGGCATTCATGGCCTCGATGGCCCGAATCAAGGGGTATAGCATATCGTTCACCGGCGTGGCCACCCCGTACTGCTTCCCCAGTTCGCGCACTTTGCCAGCGAGGTACTCCACCTCCGTCTTGCGCCCCGCTTCAATATCTTGAAGCATCGACGTCTTTCCGTCGGGCGCCAAATCGGCTAATATCGCATCGAACGCCCGAAGGTCATCCTGCGTGAGGTGAATTTGTGCTCGTTCAGACACGAGGATCACTTCTTGCATCGCCCGGACCATGAGCTCGTGTGCCTCCTCGACTTTTTGAAACACGCCATAAGGCGCTCGCAGGACTGCCGACGTCTGATTCACGCCGACGTTGATCATAAACTTCCACCACATCGTGCGTTGCATATCCTCTGGAATCTCGTATGGGATGTTGGCCCTATCAAACAGATCCTTGACCAACTGGACATTTCTCGAGTGCGTCGTATTACGCAGCTCGCCAAAACAGATGCGGCCAATGCTCGAGAACGCGACCGCAGACTCGGTTCGGAGGGCGTCTATGGCGACGCATATCGCGTACAGAAGGTTCTCTTCCCCATACACTTGCGCGATCATCTCTTCACTGGAGATTCCATTTAAGAGTGACAGGATGATGGTGTTTGGTCCCACGTGACGACGGATATCGACCAACGCCTGCGCGAGTCCGTCGTATTTCACGGCGATGACGACCAAGTCAGCCGGTTCGGTTTCTTCATTAGGAGAAACATACGTAAACTCGTACTCCCGCCCATTGACCACCACGGGGCGCGTTTGGTAACGCGCAATGCGCTCATCGTCGGCGATGACGCGGATACATGTCGGATCTAGGTCGTATAGCCGACTCGCGTACGCAGCGCCGATGGCGCCAAGACCAATTAGAGAAACATTTTGAATTTTATCCATTCAAGTACATCCTCCTATTCCCATCGTAGACTTCACCGCTACCTTTCGCACAACCTTATCATAGTGCACTTCTCAACGTTTTTGTCAGTTGTCGGTTAGGGAAACGCAGTTATAATCGACTTATGTAAAACGTCGAGTAGGGATATTTTCGCGAAGTCGGCGAATTCACATAGAAGGAGATATATATGAGTATTTTGACGGTGACAAACCTGACCCATGGCTTCGGCGACCGGGCCATTTTTAACAGCGTGTCGTTTCGAATGCTGAAGGGGGAGCACATCGGGCTCATCGGCGCCAACGGCGAAGGCAAATCGACGTTTATGAACATCGTGACCCGCAAACTCGATCCCGACGAAGGACAAATCGAATGGGCCAAGAACGTTCGTGTGGGTTACTTGGACCAGCACACCGTCCTCGAGCGTGGCCTCACCATTCGCGACGTCCTCAAAGGGGCCTTTCAGTACTTGTTCAATATTGAGGGCGACATCAATCGCATGTACGAGGAGATGGCTGATTCGCCTCCGGAGAAATTAGAAAAACTTCTCGAAGAGGTCGGTGTCCTTCAGGACCTTCTCACCCAAAACGACTTCTACACCATCGACGCGAAAGTGGAAGAAATAGCGAGAGGATTAGGACTCCATGAGATCGGAATCGACCGCGACGTGGAAGATCTCAGTGGCGGCCAGCGCACCAAGGTACTACTGGCGAAGTTGTTACTCGAGAAACCGGACATCCTGCTTCTCGACGAACCGACAAACTACTTGGACGAACAACATATCGTCTGGTTGAAGCGCTATCTCCAAGAGTACGAGAACGCCTTTATCCTGATCTCCCACGACATTCCCTTTCTCAATAGCGTGATCAACTTGGTCTATCACATGGAAAATCAGGAGTTGAACCGCTACGTCGGGGACTATGACGCATTTGTGCAGGTCTACGAAGTCAGGAAACAGCAATTGGCGTCTGCGTACAAAAAACAACAACAGGAAATCGCTGAACTGAAGGATTTTGTCGCGCGCAACAAAGCCCGCGTGTCCACGCGCAACATGGCGATGTCGAGACAGAAGAAACTCGACAAAATGGAATTGATTGAACTGTCCAAGGAGAAGCCTAAACCCCAGTTTCACTTCCTGGAGTCCCGCGCGCCCAGCAAGTTGATTTTCGAGACGGACCAGCTCGTCATCGGCTATGACGCCCCCCTTTCCCAACCCCTGAATTTGCGGATGGAGCGAGGGCAGAAAATCGCGCTCGTCGGGGCCAACGGGATCGGCAAAACCACCTTGCTCAAGAGCCTGCTTGGGGAAATCCCCGCACTGTCCGGCCGACTTCAGCGCGGAGACTACCTAGAGATTGGCTACTTCGAACAAGAGGCTAGACGGGCGCCTGACAGGACGTGCATCGAGGAGGTTTGGCAGGAATTCCCCCATCTCGGCCAAGCGGAAGTTCGGGCGGCTCTGGCGAAGTGCGGACTGACCACCAAGCACATCGAAAGCAAAGTCGAGGTCTTAAGCGGTGGTGAGAAGGCAAAAGTACGCCTGTGTAAACTGATCAACAAGCCATCCAACGTCCTCGTGCTGGACGAGCCGACGAACCACTTGGACGTCGATGCGAAAGAGGAACTGAAACGGGCGCTGATCTCGTATCGCGGCAGCATCCTGCTCATTTCCCACGAACCTGAGTTCTATCGAGACATCGCCACCGATATCTGGAACGGCGAAACTTGGACCACGAAAATATTCTAAGTTGAGGATGAGGGAACTTTGCCAAATGAGGAACAGTTAGTACGATACGCGGACGTGCTCATCCAGGTCGGACTGAACGTTCAGCCTGGACAGCCAGTCTCCATCAACGCACCGATTGAGGCTGCAGATTTTGTCCGCGTGTTGGTCACCCGTTGTTATCACGCCGGGGCTTCCACCGTCAGCATCGACTGGTATGACCCGCTGTGCAAACGCATCCGGCTCGAACAGGAGCCCGAAGCTGGGCTCCAGGATGTCCCCAGTTGGGTGAGCCAAAAGATGCTGGAGGAATGTCAAAAGAACACCGCCTTTTTGCACATCGACGCGGAAGATCCGGATTTGCTGGCAGGTGTGGACCCGAGGCGAATTTCCTTGCAATCGAAAGCCCGCAGAGCGGCCTTGCGCGAAACGGATCCCTACTTCATGGAAGACCGTGTAACCTGGCTCGTCTGCTCGATTCCGACGACCGCCTGGGCAATGAAGTTATTTCCCGGTGAATCAGCTGAAACGGCCGTTGCCAACCTGTGGGACACCATCTTCTCCGTCATGCGCATGCACGAGCCAGATCCGGTGGTAGCCTGGCGAGAGCACCTGGAAAAACTCCGGGAACGTGCGGCATATCTGAACGAGCAACACTTCGTAAAGCTTCACTATCGCGGTCCAGGTACGGACTTGACCGTCGAACTCCCGGAACTCCATCAATGGTTGGCGGCGAGTGCAAAAAACGACCAGGGTCACGCCTTTGTCCCAAACATGCCGACGGAGGAAGTCTTTACACTGCCCAAGCGAGACGGCGTGAACGGGACACTGAGAAGCACGATGCCGCTCGCCTACGAAGGTGTCGTCATCGAGGGACTCGAGTTGACGTTTGAAAACGGGCGAATTGTGAACTTCAACGCAGAGTCCGGCTACGAGACGATGAAGGAACTGATTGCGACGGATGAGGGCTCACACTACTTGGGGGAAATTGCGCTCGTTCCAGTGGATTCGCCCATATCGCGTTGCAATACCCTGTTTTATAACACGCTCTTCGACGAAAACGCCTCGTGTCACGTCGCGATTGGCGAGGCGTACCCAGTCTGTCTGGCAGGTGGAGTGGATATGCCAAAAGAAGAGCTGAAAGCACGTGGGGCAAACGAGAGCCTGATGCACGTCGACTTCATGATTGGGTCCCCCGCATTGGATATCGATGGCTACCTTGCCGACGGCACGGTCGTCCCACTCTTTCGCGGTGGAAACTGGGCGGTGTAGCCAACGAAAGAAGGCTGGCTGGGAGACGTCACCTGTCCCCTGGGCATTTTGCTCAGAGTGTGTGGAAGTGATTAAATGGATCCGTGCAGTAAATCTGTAACATCTACGGAGGGACATCTATGCTCATCGTTCACGCGCGCCTTACCGGTAAGGCGGATAAACGTAGCGAATTGTTGGCACTGGTTCAGGACTTGGCCAAGTCTTCCCGCCTAGAAAAAGGTTGTCACAGTTATCGATTCTGCGAAGACACAGAAGTGCAGAACGACTTCATCTTCGTGGAAGAATGGGAGAGCCAAGACGCCCTGGACCGACATGCGCAACAACCCCACTTCCTGTCATTCCAGGACAAGGTGGCCAATCTCGTCACCGCACCGCCTGATATTCGAGCCTATCAAGTCGGCGAGTGAATGGTAGTCATTTCAGTCGATCTCGCCATCGCGACCAAACAGCCAGCCATGTAATCGGCTGGCTGTTTGTACGCACATCTACACGCGGATCATCGATTGGGCCCCGCTTGAATCGATCATTTGTTCCCTTTCGCGCGAAACTGACGGACTGCCCGTTCGATGAGCGCGAGAAAGTCGACTTCCTTTTTCACATCGCGGAAAATGGCAAAGCGATGGGCCAATTCCGCACGAAGTGACTCCAACTCAATGTCGTTCAAATCGTATATTTTTTGAATGAGCAAACGGCCCTCTTTCGAGACAGCCGGCGATTGCGGATCCCCTTCCACATCGGGAACTTCCCCACCAAACTTCTCCTCAAATTCGCGGACGATGGTTTCAGGCGTCTTGATTCCCCATTTGTGTCGAAGATTTGTGACCTTTTTCTTTGCAACGCCATACAAGTCGGCAATCGCCACATCCGCAATATCTTCCCGCCACCACAATTGGTGCAGCATCTCATGTGTCAAATTCGCCATGTCCAATTTCTCTTTGCGCTGTTTGCGCTGGGACAACTGATCATATAACCGCACTCCGAATTCTTCCTTTCGCGATAGAACGACTGTGCCGTTCCTCCATCACTACAAAATAATCAAAACAACTTTATGGATGCCGCGCTGTCCATGCCACTGCGCAATAGTCAGCTGTCTGCACTCTATCCAACCGTCGGTGCACCCGAATCGCCTGATAGGGACCGCATTCGTCTAAGTGAGGGGAATAGATACATCCAGAGACCAGCGACTGCGATAGTCGCGAGCCCTCCGAAGAAGGCGGCCGGAACGGTGCCGATAAACCCTGCCACCATACCTGACTCGAACTCGCCCAATTGATTCGACGTCCCAATAAATAGCGAGTTGACGGCGTTCACCCGCCCTCGCATCTCGTCTGGCGTCTGTAATTGCACAAGTGAAGACCGGATGACGACGCTCACACAGTCTGACGCACCAACCAGGAACAAAGCAATAAACGATAGAATCAAGTTCTTCGAAACCGCAAAAAGCATGGTAGCCAAGCCAAAGACGGTGAGTGCCCCGAACAAAGTCGAACCAAATGCTTTTTTCAGTGGGAAATACGAATACATAATAGACATCATCAACGCGCCGACAGCCGGTGCGGTCCGCATCAGTCCCAGCCCCCAGGCACCCGTATGGAGAATATCCTGCGCAAATATCGGCAATAAGGCTGTCGCTCCACCAAGCAGGACGGCGAAGAGATCGAGTGATATTGTTCCCAAAATCACTGGATGCCGGTAGACGAATACCAAGCCCTCGAACAGGGAGTGCATGGACACGCGCTTTAATTCGCGTTTCGCTTTCTCCATGCGAATGAAAACCGTGAGCATCCCGGCGACGCTGAGCGCGACGACTGCTGCACTGTACACGAAAACGGGGCTCAATGAAAACAACAATCCACCTATTGAGGGACCCAAGATTTGCGCCAGTTGCCCGACCGAAGTACTCCATCCGACAGCTTGCGAAACGAGTGCCTTCGGTACCAACTGTGGCAAGAGCGCCGAAGACGCTGGGCCCTCGAACGCGCGACAAGCGCCGATAATCGCCGCCGCCAATAAAATTTGTTGACGGTCAATGGCGCCGACGAGATTTTCAACGAGGAGAAGTGCGGCGATGCCTGCTTCGATGATCTGACACAAGAACACGATCAGTCGGCGGTCAAATCTATCCGCGACATGGCCTACAATCAATGTCAGAACGACCATCGGGGCGAACTGCGCGAGGCCCACGAAACCGAGACTAAACGCGTTATGAGTCAATGCGTACATCTGCCACCCAATCGCGACGGAGAGCATCTGGAAGGAGGTTGACGACAAGGTTCTCGAAATCCAGTAGTTCGCGAAGTACGGCTGCCGATGAACAGAATCACTTGACTGACGCAAAATAAAAGCACGCCCTTTTTCGCAAATGATAAATATACCAAATAAATCAACTGAGCTCGATATATGGTATTGTATACTATTCCGTTTCCCGCTTCCCCCAGGGATTTCCAATATTGTCGCTTCATAAACAAAATCCCATCAAATTATAGCCTAGATCTGATTTCTCTAATTACTGGTGGTTGATCTGCTCATTATTTGTTGATATCTTCACCATGTAAAAAGAATAGCGCTCGTATAATGGCGGGAATATGGCTCGCGAGTTTCTACCAGGCAACCGCAAATTGTCTGACTACGAGTGGAAGCGCATCTAGGGTTCCGTGGCACGGGTTCGTACCGTGGCAGCTGGTCCGAGCGATGCGAAACGCGCGGTAGCGCGTCACACCACAGGGACAAAAGCCCAGATGGACAGGTTTCACTTGGACACGAGAATCCAAGGAGTCTGTCTATCTGGGCTTTTTTATTTCCCCGAGAGGAGACAAAACATGCGGGAATTGCAGGCGTACATTCGAAAGGAAGGGCAAGTGTTATCCGAACAGGTTCTGAAGGTGAACTCCTTCTTGAACCATCAAGTCGATCCGAACCTGGTCATGGATATCGGCAAAACCATCGCCGAGCGGTATAAAGACGCCGGTATCACCAAAATTGTCACGATAGAGGCAAGCGGCATTCACATCGCGTTCGCCGCAGCTTTGTCCCTGGGTGTTCCGTTCCTGTACGCCAAAAAATCAAAAGCGATCACGCAGTCGAATGAAGTCTACGCAGCTTCCGTGTACTCATTCACTCGACAACAAACGTACCAAATCACAATTTCCAAGGAATTTTTAGCAAGTGGCGACAAAGTCCTGATTGTCGATGACATCCTCGCTGAAGGTGCCGGTGTGCGGGGACTTGGAGAGATCATTCAGGCCGCTGGTTGTGAGTTGGTCGGGGTAAGCGTCGTGATCGAAAAAAGTTTTCAGAACGGCAGAAAGATGCTGGATGATGCTGGAGTACCGGTCTATGCACTCGCCCGCATCGCTTCGATGTCGCCAGAGAAAGGCATCGAGTTCATCACAGAAGAGCCCATCGAGGGGGATATGTAGTCGTGTTAAATAAGCGAAGTGTCTTTGCGTTAGGCTTTCAGCACGTGCTTGCCATGTACGCAGGCTCGATGATCGTTCCGCTGATCATTGGCGGCTCACTCAAACTGAATGATACACAAATGGCCTACCTGATTGCGGCGGACATGTTCACTTGTGGAATTGCCACTTTGCTGCAGGTGATTGGCACCCGTTTTGTCGGGATTCGACTCCCCGTCGTCCTCGGCTGCACGTTCACTGCCGTCGGTCCCATCGTCGCAATTGGCCACACCGCCAATCTGCCAACGATATTTGGCTCCATCGTCATCGCCGGCATTCTGGTCTTTTTACTGGCTCCTGTGTTCGGAAGGCTTCTCAAGTTCTTCCCTCCGATTGTCACCGGGTCCGTCGTGACCATCATTGGACTGTCGCTGATCCCAGTGGCGATGAACGACGCCGCTGGCGGACAGGGAAGCCCAGATTTCGGACAGTCGCACAATCTCATTCTCGCACTCGGCACCTTGGTTCTAATTATCGTACTCAATCGTTTCTTCAAAGGCTTCCTTCGATCCATCTCCGTCCTCGTAGGGCTTATCGCCGGCACGATTGCGGGGTATGCAATGGGGTTAGTGAACTTCAGCTCGGTTACATCTGCCTCCTGGGTGAATATCGTTCATCCGTTATACTTCGGCAGACCACAGTTCAATATTGCAGCAATCATCACGATGTTCATCGTCTGCGTCGTCAGCATGGTTGAATCCACAGGCGTGTACTACGCGCTCAGCAAGATTACGGAAAAGCCGATTGAGGATAAAGATATCGTGAAAGGACTGCGCGCCGAGGGCATCGCGATTGTCTTAGGTGGGCTATTCAACACCTTCCCATACACGACCTTCTCACAAAACGTCGGCCTCGTGTCGATGACGCGAGTGAAGAACCGCAGCGTGGTGGTGGCCGCCGGTTGCATTCTCCTCGTCCTCGGCCTGTTACCAAAGGTCGCCGCACTGGTCACCGTGATTCCATCAGCAGTATTAGGCGGTGCAATGATAGCCATGTTTGGCATGGTCGTCGCCTACGGCATGAATATGCTTGGCAAGGTGGACCTGCGAAGCAATGAAAACTTGCTCATCATTGCCTGCAGCATCTCGATCGGCCTAGGTTCGGCAGTCGTTCCACAAATGTTTGAGCATCTCCCGAATACAGTCAACATGTTGCTGCAAAGCGGCATCGTCCCTGGGACCCTCACGGCCGTACTGATGAATCTATTCCTCAATCACTTCGGCTCGGCGCAAGCATCCGAAGCGTTACGCGACGAGAAAGTCGCATGACGGTTTTACTGTGATGGTATGTAGCGACGGTAGCTGACATCGTAAAGGACGTGCCAATTGACACGACGATTGGCACGTCCTTTTGCTTTTGAAGCGTATGATTAGCGGTGTTGCGGGAGCCCATTCCCTCCCTACTTCAGCACCACCTTCTAGTCATCTACACCTTTGCCTGTATCCAATAATCCTGCGAGAAAAGTCCCCATAAAAGCATCACCCGCTCCGGTTGTGTCCACAGCGCGAGTGTAGCACCTTTCTGTTCTTGGGCATATGACGGTGTATCCCCAAGTTTCGGAAAGGAGTGTTATTGTTGAGTAACGTCTCAGTTTCCCCAGCTGCGGTCAAAGTCCCGTCGCCCACACGTATTCTCATCGCATCCGGGCTCGGCAACTTGTTCGACTCCATGGATGTGTTACTGTTCTCCTACATCCTTGTTTCGCTCGGACGGAATTGGCACCTAAATCCTGGCGTGATGGGCATGCTTGGAAGTTTGGCATTGGTCGGCATGGCGATTGGCTCTGCGTTCGCAGGATCCCTTGCTGACCGTTTCGGCCGACGCACCATGTTCATGTTGACGCTGCTGCTTTACAGCATCGCGTCAGGTTTGTCTGGATTTGCGACCACCGTCGGCATTCTCATGCTGCTGCGCTTTTTGACCGGTCTTGGTCTCGGTGGTGAGCTCCCTGTCTCCACCACCTATGTACTGGAATCCTCTCAAGACGTGACCCGCGGCCGGCGTGTAGTGTTCCTACAGATGTTCTGGGCCTTTGGGTCCTTAGTGGCGGCACTCATCGCATTCTTCGTAATTCCTTCCGTCGGTTGGCGAGCCGCCTTCTGGATCTGCGCTATTCCAGCGCTGTACACCATCTTCCTGCGAATCGGGTTGCCTGAAACACCGCGTTATCGCAACTTGCCTAAGCGACTCACACTCAGGCAGTCGTTCGCCAAGACCTGGTCAAAAGGCATGAGCCGGCGCTCTGCTGTCACGTGGACGCTGTGGTTCACAATGAACTACGCGTACTATGGACTGTTCACATGGCTGCCGACCATGATGACCCACAAAGGCTATTCCCTCGTACACAGCTTCGGGTACGTATTGATCATGACCCTTGCTCAGGTGCCCGGTTACCTAACAGCAGCTTGGTTGGTCGAGAAGTGGGGCCGTAAAAAGACACTCGTCATAGCCATCTTCTTATCTGCATTGGCATCTCTCGGGTTTGGCTTTGCAACCAGCACTGGCACGCTGATTCTGTTTGGTTTGCTGATTTCATACTTCATGTTGGGTGCGTGGGCAGCTACGTATCTGTTTAGCGTCGAACAGTTTCCTACGGCGGCCCGCGCCACCGGTATGGGCTGGTCCGCTGGATTCGGGCGAATTGGCGGCGTGTTGGCACCAACTCTCACAGGATGGCTGCTTGGGGCAAAGGTTGGTTTTCCCATCATCTTCGGCATCTTTTTCGCCGTGCTCTTAGTAGGTGCGTTGATAGTGGGATGGTTTGGTCTGGAGACGAAAGGAAAACAATTGGAATAAAAAACGGGGCTGTCTCCGTCCGTTCTCATGCAGGCAAAACGGGGTCAGCCCATATCTATGATTTGAACAGCGTAACGTGGCAGGAAGTATATAGGCTCAGATGGGGGCCCACCACGCGCCCTCGTCACTCTCCAAACTTGCCGTTACTTATGATACGGTTCCCCGCGCATAATCCGAATCCCACGATAAATCTGCTCGAGCAGGACCACGCGAGCCAATTGGTGCGGCAACGTCAGGGGCCCGAAGCTCCAGCGAACGCGGGCGCGCTTCTTTAAATCTGGATGTACGCCATTCGATCCACCGATGATAAACACCAAGCGCCCGTACGCCTCACCCAGTAAGTCCGCATACGTGTGACTCCATTGTTCAGAAGACAACGGCTTACCCTGAATGTCCAGCAATACGATGCCGTCGCGCGGACGGAGCAATTTTTCAATCTTGTCTGCTTCTCGTTGCAACACTTGCAATTGTTCGGCTTGGGACATCGTTTCTGGCGCCGGCTCATCTGGCACTTCGTGTATCGTCAATTGAACATACGCCGAAAGGCGCTTCTCATACTCGCGAAGCGCCTCTGTCCAATACCGTTCTTTCAATTTACCTACTGCGATGACTTCGATATGCACTCATTACACGTCCGTTTATGCGTTTTTGCTGCCCAGTCGGATCACTGGATGCCTGAGCTAAATGGGTTGAGCGGATCGACATTCTCACTGTCCGCGTCGGGGGTGCGGTGTTGGTTTTGCGCGCTTACCATCGCCCGATGCGCGTTCATTTCTCCAACGCTGGTCGTGATGGCGAGGCTCTGACTGCCGCGATACAATTTTAGCTGGGCTTTGTCTCCCGGCTTTAGTTGGAACAGGTATGTGCGCAAGTCCGCTATTGTCTTGATCGGCTTGCCGTTCAGCCCAACAATCACGTCCCCCGCCCTCAAGCCGGCTCTTTTCGCAGAATTGGCCGTTACGGTCTTCACCCATACGCCGTAATCGACAGGCACATCGGGCCACATCTGCTGCGGTAAAGACGACAGCGAGTACGCCTCAATGCCCAGTGCGCAGTGCTGTGCATGCCCTGTCTGCATCAATTGCTTGGCGATGTTGCGCACGGAATTGGCAGGAATGGCAAAGCCCATCCCCTCGAAATTCTGTGCCACAATCTTGCTGCTGTTGATGCCGATCACGTCTCCGTTGATGTCGATGAGCGGTCCGCCACTATTGCCCGGATTAATAGCCGCATCCGTTTGAATGACAGACTGGTAATCCAGCGTCTGTTGACTTTCCTCGTCCTGAACCGGCATGATACGAGACTTCGCACTGACGATGCCCTTCGTAACGGTGTCCGCAAAATCGAGCCCCATCGGCGTACCAATGGCAATCGCCGCTTCGCCCGGCTCAATCGTATCGGAATTCGCGAATGTGACGGGATCGATGCGTTTGAAGGTCGCAGCGGGTACTTTTAGGACGGCGAGATCGGTATACGGATCAGTGCCCACCACCACCGCGTTCACGTGCTTACCAGCATTCATGACGATTTCTACCTTGGCTGCACCTTCCACGACGTGGTTGTTCGTGACAAGATAGGCGTACTGGTTGTCCTTAAAGAACATAACACCTGTACCTACACCCGTCGCCTGTAGCTTTGATTTCTGAGAAAAGTAATTCGACACCTGGGAGTAGTTGAGTACGCCCACCACATCAGGCTCGACGCGCTTCACAGCACTGGTTACGCCATCGTCGACATTGACATTCACACTGCGAATGACGCTGTCCATATTGGTCGATCGCGCCGACGCGACGCTGCCAGGTAGATCACCATGTGGCAACACCGCCTCTGCGCCAAAGGTAGTCGCCGATCCGACGAGTGCCGACAAGGTTACGACCGCAATCCACTTCCAACTGCGCGATGGCTGAATGCCTCGATTCCTTTTCTGCCGACTCCCATCCTGATGAAAACCCATTTGTCATTGCCTCCTTGTCCCATCCTCTGCACCACAACCGTCTTGTGCAGTGGGAGACGCGTTCAATGAAATGTTAGGACATACACCGAACGTTGGTGTTTCGCAGGCGTTAGTTTGAACAAATGGGGACTAAATCATACAGTCTGACGGCTGAGTGAAACGAACGGTGTCGCTTCGTGTCGACTTGTGCGCTTGAGTCGTATTTCCCTGGCAATCGTTACACGCGCATCGCTGAGAATGCTCTGTACGGTAATATCAGCCAAATCTGGATGATTATTGTCTTGACTCAAGTGTGCAAGGTAGACATCGACCGGTTCGTCTGGAAGGATATCGACGAGCGCATATGCCGCATCAACGTTGGACAAGTGCCCCTTATCCCCTAAAATGCGCCGCTTCAAGTGCCAGGGATAGCGTCCTGCGCGAAGCATATCTACGTCGTGGTTGCTTTCAAACACGTACGCTTGGCAACCCTGTAACAAGGTTTTTTGGTGATCGGTGACGTAGCCGAGGTCGGTGACGACAGCCAGACTGGCGTCGTCCGTATCAAACCGATAAGCGACGGGTTGTTCTGCGTCATGCGATATCGCAAACGGCGTCACGCGGATGCTGCCGATATAAAAGACTTCGTCCTCGCGAACAAATTCAACGGGACAATTCGACGTCTCCGGTCGCAGTTTTTCCGCCAGGGACGCATGTGTACCTTCCGTCATATAAACCGGGCTCTGCGCGTATTTGTAGACTTGCGTGAGGCCGCGGACGTGATCATCGTGTTCGTGCGTCACCAGTACGCCGGACAAGCCCTCCAAATCGCGCACACAAGTCGCTTGCAACCGAGTCCGAAGCTGTTTGCCACTAATGCCCGCGTCGAGGAGGATACGCGTATCCTGGTCCTCGATGTAGATGGAGTTCCCATTGCTTCCGCTAGCTAGGATACTGAACTGCAACTAGACTTCCCCCTACGGAGCGATTTCCACCTCTCCCGTAAATGCATTGACAAAATAGGTTTGATCCGGGGTCACCACACGCCAAACCGGGAACCAGTAATTCGCGGCCACGCCGGTTTGATAGAGGGGCACCTTCCGTGCAAATCCTAAATCCACACTCAAAATCTTATTATTCTCGGTATCATCCGTTTTGTCCACCGAGTTGGCCAAGCTGTCGAGGGCGTCCAATGCCGAGATGACGGGCTTTGGCGTGCTGGTGTCGACGATGGACGTCAATTCCGATTGGGAATAGGACGTGAGCGTCTGTTTCGTTTGGTTCGTCTCCACGCGCTCGTCAAAGATAGGATATCCCTTGTACGATTGCAGAAACACTTGGTGGCGTGTGGAAGAAGTGACCGCGTCAACTGCGTAGAGGCCCCCCTGATAGACGTAGGTGAGGGGCCCGCGCGTATTCGTCAACGACCGCGGCGGCACGAACGTCACCTGCCAATTCCCCTGGGGCGACAAGAGAATTTGTCCCGTGTCAGTTTCAACTTGGCCAATTTCATTGGCCAACTGCACTTTACTCGCAGTTGGGAAAATGGACTGTTGAAGGGTTTTTAAGCTAGGCCCGCTTTGGGTTGCCCGGAACGACGGCAACTCTGGCTGTTTTATCGGGACGTCTGTCGCCAATGTCAAACCGTGCTCAGCAAGTAACGTTTTCGTGTTGGCGAGCAAGTCGCTTTGCGATTCGGCATAGCCGTTATTCAATTGTCGAGAAGACGATAATTGCCAGGCAAGTATTACATCCAGCAGTAAAAACAGTCCAATCAGCCAGTTTTTTGCCGTCTCCCAGTTCACGACAGGTCACTTCCTAACACGAGCGATCCGTTTGTGGCATCGACCATCCACGCATTCCCGCTCCCATTCGTCACGTAATACACCGGTTCTAGCAGCACCTGATCTTGAGCGGATAGCGTAGCAGTGCTCACCGAGGCGTACCCGAGCACCATGCTGAACGTGTCCATGGGAGCCGTCGGATCGATCTTCTTGAGCTTCGCTTCGAGCTGTACTTCATCAAGTACATGTACGGCTGATTTCGTGGCGGGTTGTTCGAGAACCCACATCGGCCGATCGTATTCCAGTACCCGGCCGTTCTCCATATTCACGTTATAGTTCGCTGCGTTCGAGAGGATTGGAAAGCCATCGACGTACTGCGTAAACGTATAGGCAGGAACGTTCGGGTTGAGCGTAAGACTACTGAACTGGTCAAACCCGATGACATTCTGCGCGCCCCCGCCGTGTGTGTGGATGAACTCCAGGGCAGTTAGAAAGTCGTCCTGGCGTAAGGGAACCTCTTCGCCATTCGGGTCTTCATACTGCAGATCTTGCGTCTTTTTATCCCACAGGACCGCACGGCTGCCGTCCGTCCAAAGTGAGGTATTAGCATCTTGTTGAATGTGCGAGATGGCTTGCAAGTTGACGAAGAACGTGTGCACGAGTGGCAATACGTCGGGCTGGCGGATGTTGTACACGTACTGGTTCATCGACAGATCTCGGGGAATGTAACTCGTCCCAGCCGAATCCCCAACCACGTCGTAAGGCGTGCCCGCCACCTCTTCGTTCGCCTTCGTCAGCAGCGCGCTGGCATCCACATCGGTCTTCATCGTCAAAATTTCGTCGTTCTCGACGAATCCGACGTGACAGAGGCTATCCTGTGGGAGCTTGTAGAGGATGATGGTTCGCCCACTCCAGTTGCCGAGCAGCGAGGAAAAAGGACTCAGCCACTGCCCTGCAGTGGTGTGCGTCAGGTCCACCCCAAACTGAAAGGTCACCTCGAAATCGAGTTTGGCGGGAAGTTCCTTGACCGGCGACTCGTCCAGCACACGAACGCCCTTTAACCAATGCGTCCAGTCCGCGTACGCACCGCTGTCCGGGTTGGCTATCGTCGTCCCCTGCGGCGTCTCGACGACGATCCTGTACGGGCGCACCGCGTGTGCAAGGTCAGGGGTTGTCACGGTGGGCATCGGCGATGTTTGAACAAAGTCGATTTCCGATCCCTCTGTAAGGTTGCCAGACCACAACAGATAACTGAGGACGACGCTGAGGAGCACGAGCAGAACGAGTACACCCGTTTTTGCGGTTCGGATAGCCTGTTTCATGCCTCTCCCTGCACCTCCAGCGCCCGGACGAACGTTACCTTGACCTGGGTGCCTCTGTCTGGTTCACTCGTCATCGCGATACTTCCCCCAAGCCGCTCCACCATCTCACGAGCGAGCGCTAAACCAAGCCCAGTGCCACCAAGTTTTCGACTTCTCCCTTTGTCTACGCGGTAAAAGCGCTCAAATACGCGCGGCAAGTCGGCCTCCGGGATGCCAATGCCGTCGTCGGTCACGGTGACGACAATCCGTTCGCGGAGTATCCGCGTACAGACCGTAATGTGACCTTGGGCGGGCGTATACTTCATCGCGTTTGAAATCAGGTTGTCGAGAATTCGATTGACCATGTCCCGGTTGCCGACGATATACGTTCCCTCGTCGTCTGGTTCATACACCGTAAACTCAAGTTGTTGTCGCTCGGCCTGCAATTGAAACCGTTGTTTCACCTGCGCGAGGAGGTTGGACACGGAAATCCGCTGATGGACGTTATACGTCTGTCCGCGGTCGAGGCCGGACAACTGCAGCAAGTCCCTCGTCAACCGCACCATTCGATCCGTCTCTTGCTCGATCACTTCCAAAAACGCCTGCCTGGTCTCCCTCTCGTCCTCGTTTAGACCGCGCAGCGCCTCAATATACGATTTGACGCTCGTCAGGGGGGTTCGGAGTTCATGCGACACGTTGGACACGAACTCGCGTCGTGCCTGGTTCAGTTGTTCCTGTTCCGTCACATCTCGCACGACTGCCACGAACCCGTCCGTCTGACCCCGCCGCTGAACACTCGTGAGAATGATGTGGTAGACGGCTTCCCCCACCACGCGAATTCGCATACAGTCGCCCGTCACCGCCTGTTCGACCATCTCATCGAGATCGAACACGTCGACCTTGTCCCACTCACCGTCGCGATGGATGCCCATCATCCGCCTGGCCGCATGGTTCATAAACAAAACGCGACAGTCGGAATCGAGAACGATGACCCCGTCTCCCATCGATGTGATGATGGCGTGGAGTCGCTCCTGTTCGCGGCGGTTCATAGCGAGTGCCTCGTCCAACTCGTCTGCAAGGTGATTGATGGCGACGACCAGATCTCCAAATTCGTCGTTGCTGCTCGGGGTCACGCGCTTGGAAAAGTCGCCAGCCGCCATCACCCTCGCTTGTTTCGTGACTTCTATGACAGGGCGCGTGAGGGCCCGCGAGAGGACGATGCCGAGGACGATGGTCAACGCGAGAACCAACCCACTGACGGTGTAGAAAATGCTGGTCACCTGGCGAATGGTATCGTAGGTCGTCTGAATCGACGTCACGTACTCGAGGACGCCGTCAAAATTACCGCCTTGAGAAATAGGGACGGCGACGACGAGGACGTGCTCGTTGGCGGTCGGATCGAACCGAACGTCAACCGCTTCCTGGTGGTGAATCAGCACCTGCGTCGCTTCCGAGTCGGTGCGCTTTTGCCCCACAAGGGCGCCGCCGGCCGTGGTGTACATCACATAACCGTCTCTGTTGAGGAGATACACGGTCCCATCCAAAAACTGAGGAACCGATTGCAATACGGAAGTGACGGAACTGCTGAGTTGCTTCGTGGGGTGGTCGATTTGCGGCCCGACCAAGGTTGCCATCAATTGCGCCTGGCTCTTCGCGGCAACCGACTGATTGTGAATCAGGGAGTTCGTCAACGCGCGGACAAAATAAGCTCCGATCATCTCCACCGCGAACAGAATGAGCAGCGTGTAGACGAGAACCAATTTCACCCGCAGGCTTCGCCAAATCATCCTAGAGACTCCTCATGTAGTAACCGACACCGCGCCGCGTCATGACGTATTCGGGCTGGCTAGCGTCCGATTCCAGTTTTTCGCGAAGACGGCGAATCGTCACGTCTACGGCCCGTTCGTCTCCTTCGTAGTCGATGCCCCACACATCGGTGACCAATTGCTCACGCGTATGCACTTGCCCAGGGCGCGCCGCCAAAAAGGAAAGCAGTTGGAATTCGCGGTGCGTCAAGGATATCGGAACACCTGCCTTGGTGACTTCGTAATGGGTCAAGTCTACGACCAAATCGCGGATCACCAGTCGATCCCGGCGCCGTCCCTCCTGCCCCTCCTCGAACGTCACCCGTCGCAAGTTGGCTTTCACGCGCGCCAACAACTCGCGCGTGCTAAACGGTTTCGTCACGTAATCGTCGGCGCCAAGTTCGAGACCCAGTACCTTGTCTACTTCGTCATCCTTAGCCGTCAGCATAATCACCGGGACAACGGACGAGGCCCGGACCGTTCGCAGCACGTCAAACCCATCCATCCGCGGCAGCATGACATCCAAGAGAATGAGGTCAGGCGACGTGCTTTTCCAGAGCTCGACCGCTTCCTGCCCGTCCAGCGCACAGGTCACCCGATAATCGGCTCGCTCTAGCGCAAATCTGAGAATATTGGAGATTGGCTCTTCATCTTCCACAACGAGAATGTGATGCATGTCTTCGCACCTACCTTGCTAGCTAGTGACTACACCCGACACATCACCGTTGTAACGTCCAGATAAATTGCGGTTGTTCTACGACGGCCGAGTACCTGCCAAGATTCATCAAAAACATCTCACTTGGATCATAGACCGATGCCCCATCCACTTTTTCGGGTACATATTGTCCTAGATCAAAGACAGGCGGGCCGAACCACCAGGGTTTCACGGTTACATACGCCATGACGCCCGGCGGCAGGTCGCCCTGAACGACGCTCGGGATATCGTAGACAAACGCAAATCGTGCCCAAAACGCGATACATAAGAGAACGAATAAAGCCACTGTGACGCGCGTCCAAAAGCGAAGGCTGCGCACCGACTTCAACACGCGTAAGCGCCGCAGCCGCGCCTGGCGATGGCGGTGAAGTCGCTGCCTCCGCTTATCGCGCATGCGCTGGTACTCCTTGCGCGTCATCGGGCGCAGCTCATAGGATTGTTCTGGTTTCATGCTTCTTGTTGATGTGACTTCTCAAGATTTACAAACTTGTTGTAGTTCTTCAGAAACACGAGTTCAATTTTCCCTACTGGGCCGTTCCGTTGCTTTGCGATAATGATCTCAATGATATTTTGCCGTTCCGTCTCATGATCATAATAGTCGTCACGATACAAAAACGCCACGATATCGGCATCCTGCTCGATAGAACCCGACTCACGAATATCGGACAGCATCGGGCGTTTGTCCTGGCGCTGCTCCACCGAACGACTGAGCTGACCGAGCGAGACAATCGGCACTTCGAGCTCACGCGCCAACTGTTTGAGCGAACGCGAGATTTCGGAAATCTCCTGTTGCCGGTTTTCCCCCGACCCTCTCCGTCCGTGAATCAGCTGCAAATAGTCGATGACCACGAGGCCCAGTCCACGCTCCAGTTTTAGACGGCGAAGTTTACTTCGCATCTCGGCAACGGTAATACCCGGTGAGTCATCGATATAGATGGGAGAGTTGCTGAGTGCGCTCACGCCCATCGACAGTTTTGGCCAATCTTCGTCATCAAGCGTCCCCGTACGAAGCTTCTGACCCTCAATGTAGGCCTCTGCACAAAGCATACGCTGGACCAGCTGGTCCTTGGACATCTCGAGTGAAAAAATTGCAACCGGCACCCCACTGCGGACCGCCACGTTTTGGGCCACATTCAACGCAAACGCGGTTTTCCCTACGGATGGACGGGCCGCGACGATAATTAAATCGGATTTCTGAAAGCCGCTCGTCATCCGGTCGAGTTCACTGTACCCGGTCGGGACACCCGTGATGCTGCCGTCGCTCGCATATAGCTGTTCAATGCGCTCAAACGTCGTCTCCAATACATCGGATATATGCGTAAAGTCTCGCGTCTTTTGGAATTGACCCAGTTCGAGAATTTTCTTTTCAGCGTCGGCGAGCACGTCGGCGGCAGGTTGTTCCTGGCTGTACCCTTCTTCTGCAATGTCCGTCGCCGCAGCGATAATCCGGCGCATCAAAGCCTTTTCGCGAACAATTTGCGCGTACTGGGTGACGTGCAACGCGGTCGGCATGGCAGCGGCCAAATCCGCGAGGTAGTCCGCACCGCCGACCTGTTCTAAAGCATCGTCCCTCGTTCGCAACGCTGCGGCGACCGTGACGACGTCAATCGGTTGCCCCGCATCGTATACATCGCGCATGGCCCGGTAAATGGATTGGTGTGCAGCGCGGTAAAAGTCATCCGCCTCAAGGAGTTCCAGTGCCTCGTTGACGGCATCCTCAGAAATCAGCATGGCGCCAAGGACCGCCTGTTCGGCCTCCACCTGTTGAGGTGGCAGCCGCAGCAGTTGGTCGTTCACGGTCGGGCGCCAGACGGATTGTTCACTTGCCATATCTATCGCCTTCCATTGTCATAGCTCAGACGGTTGGGCGCTTCACGAACTCGTCCGAGAAGTGATCCCAAAGGAATGTCCATCACTCCGCTTCGACGTAAACCAAAACATTCACGGATACTTCCGGGTGCAGTTTCACTTGCACACGATGCCCACCCAACGTCTTAATGTGATCTTGTAGCTGAATTTTTCGTTTATCGACCGAGAATCCTTCTCGTTTCATGGCATCTGCGATGTGCTTCGTGGTAATCGCGCCAAACAGCCTTCCGCCTTCGCCGGATTGCGTCTTGACGACGATTTTCTTGTCCTCGAGCTTGGCTGCAAGGTCCTTTGCCTCTTGGAGCTCTTGAGCCTTGTAACGAGCTTCTTTGTCGTGTTGCGTTTGAAGGCGGTGCAATGCCGAGGCTGTCGCTTCTTCAGCCAAGTTGCGAGGCAACAAGAAATTGCGAGCGTATCCCTCGCTCACATCCTTGACTTCCCCCTTCTTCCCCTGACCTTTCACATCTTGTAATAAGATGACCTTCATCGACATGTCCCCCTCATCTTGCCAAGGCTCTAGGAGCCGACAATGATATAACCTAATGGTAGTCTGCGATGCCCAATAGAGCAAATACTAAAAGCGACCAAGCGACACAACAATCGTGCCAATGACCGCAATTTAACAAATGATGTGACACAGAGACGAATTTATAGGAACCCCCCTGAAGAAAGAGGGCATCGTACGCAATCGTCGCGAGGAAACAAAGTGGATGTTAGAGGCGTTTAGAGAGGTATTGTGCAACCTCCATCAATTCGGGTTTCCGACTGGTATCCACTTCGGCGGCTACGCGGTATCCGCCTGTAATGACGTGATCGATCCGGTGTGGATGAATTCCCATCTGCACACCCAAGAGATATCCAAGGCCGACGACACCGGCGAGCGCATCGGTCAACTCCGCCTCGTTGCCCGACTGGATACTCCTTAAAACTTCGACCGCCTGCTGAACGAGCTCAATCCGGTCATGCTCTACGGTTTGTAACTTGCGCGTCAAATCCACCTGAGATTCAGCCATCCTTCTCGTCCCTCCTCCAGCGCGGTGACGATTCCGTCCAAGTTCTAAGATGTAGAATTCCACGAGCGACGACGCGATTCCTGCCGCGTACCATTACAGACTCGACGCTCGCGCGCAAAAAGACGACATGTGCGCATGCCAATTCCAACTGTGGGGAAAGAATACGGAAAAAGCCTAGCTAGGAGTGTTTTTATGGACATGCAGCGCGCACAGGAGATCATCGAGTCCCCAAACTATATTGTCGTCAACTACGAAGGGACGTCCGTCCGCATCGACAGACTGTTTGAGTCGAGCCCGTTCGCCCAAATCAGTTACGAAAACGGCGCCACGACCAACGTCCCCGTGTCGGAGCTCCATGAAGACAAATCGGTTCATTAATCGATAGCAGGACATCGATCTTAGGCGACTACTTTTGCACGGGGAAACGACATCTTCCATGTCGGGCAATCGGCCACAGTCCGCATCGTCCAAAGCATACCGAGGCATACAAAGGCATATAAAAAATACACCTCAGCCGTCTGGCCGAGGTGTATTTTTTATCGTTCTATCTCACACCAATTATTCGGTGGTGTAAGGCATCAATGCAATTTGACGTGCACGCTTAATTGCGACCGTCACCTGACGTTGGTGGCGTGCACAGTTACCGGAAATACGCCGTGGAAGAATTTTGCCACGCTCGGTTAAAAACTTATTCAACCGACCGATATCTTTATAATCTGCATAGTCGATCTTATCGACGCAGAATTGGCAAACCTTACGACGCTTCCCGCCACGAGCTTTGCGCGGCATAAGAATCACTCCTCGTCGTTTTGGCCGTCATCGGGCCAATCGTTTGTTGGTACGTCTACCTACCGTACAAATCAAAAGGGCAAATCATCTTCCGAAATGTCGATGGTTTGACTGTCATCTGCAAACGGGTCATCTTCGTACAGAGGTGCTGAACCACGTTCCGGGCGCGCCGGTCGATTGGCACTGATACTCGGTGCGCCACCGCCATAGCTACCGCCCTGTTGTGCGTCGGAGCCCCTGTCCAAAAAGCGAACAGACTCGGCGACAACTTCAGCAATCCGAACCTTTTGACCCTCTCGGTTGTCGTATGTGCGAATTTGCAAACGACCATCGACCGCAGCCAAACGACCCTTTTGCAAATACTGTGATACGATTTCCGCCTGCTTCTGCCAGACAACGATATTGATAAAGTCTGTCTGTCGTTCCCCAGCCTGGCCTGACCGCATGCGGTCGACCGCAAGTGTAAACGACGCAACAGGTGTTCCCGAATTGGTGTAGCGCAATTCAGGATCAGCGGTCAAACGGCCGATTAAGATTACCCGGTTCAGCATAGTTTCCCCTCCGCGAATTACTCACCCACGCGGACTGTCAAATAACGAACGACATTGTCGTCGATGCGCATAACGCGTTCGAGCTCTTTAGACACTTCAGTGCCTGCCGTGTAATGAACCAACACGTAATAGCCCTCACGGTTATCTTCGATTTCGTACGCCAAACGACGTTTGCCAATCTCCTGCAGTTCGTCGATCTGACCGCCTTGGTTAGAGATGAGCGTTTGATATTTTTGAACCAACTCAGCCGTTTGCTCGGCCTCGAGAGCTGGATTCACAATAAACATCGTCTCGTATTTACGCATACCGTGACACCTCCTTTTGGTCTATGGCCCCCGCGAAGGAGCAAGGATGGAATGGCGACAAGAATGAACTTAATGCGCCGATTAACAATGCTAACACAAACCCTGGACTTATACAACCAGTTTGTATCAGACGCCGATGGGCGCGATGTTAGACATTGAATCGGAAGTGCATGACGTCACCGTCCGCCACGATATATTCCTTTCCTTCCAACCGGACTTTCCCCTGTTCCCGTGCCGCATTATAGCTACCGGCACGAATCAGGTCGTCGTACGCGACGACCTCGGCGCGAATGAACCCTCGTTCAAAGTCGCTGTGGATCACGCCGGCCGCCTGTGGCGCCTTCGTGCCCTCGCGTATCGTCCACGCCCGAACCTCCGGCTCGCCAGCCGTAAAGTACGTCCTCAAGCCAAGGAGGTCGTACGCGCCGCGGATGAGCTTGTCCAGACCCGCTTCCGCAAGGCCCAAGTCGGACAGGAAGGCGTCTCTGTCCTCTCCCTCAAGCTCCGCGATTTCCGCCTCGAGCTGCGCAGACACGACGACGACTTGAGCATGTTCGCTCGCAGCGCGCTGACGAACGGCCTCCACATGCGGATTGTCGCTGCTGTCCGCAGCTTCATCTTCGCCTACGTTCGCGACGTAGAGAATCGGCTTCGTCGTCAACAGGTGCAAGTCGCGCAGAATCGCGGCCTCGTCGTCAGACAGCTCGACCGACCGACCTGGCTGACCGGCCTCCAGCGCCTGGACCATCCGCTCGAGTGCATCTGCCTCGACCTTGAACTTCTTATCCCCGCTCTTCATGTTCTTCTTGGCTCTGTCCAGGCGTTTCTGGGCAGTTTCGAGGTCGGCCAAGATCAGTTCGATCTCGATGGTCTCGATGTCGCGAAGCGGGTCCACTGAACCAGAGACGTGTGTGATGTCGCCACTTTCGAAACAGCGCACCACGTGGACGATGGCATCGACCTCGCGAATGTGCCCGAGAAACCGGTTGCCAAGCCCTTCACCTTGGCTCGCGCCCTTGACCAGCCCTGCGATGTCGACGAACTCAAACGCCGTCGGCACAATTCGCTTTGGATGGATGATGTTCGCCAGTCCCTGAAGCCTCACGTCCGGCACCTCGACGACCCCTACGTTTGGGTCAATCGTACAAAAAGGATAGTTGGCAGCTTCTGCCCCAGCCTTCGTAATGGCATTAAACAACGTCGACTTGCCAACATTCGGTAAACCTACAATTCCAGCCTGTAATGGCATCATGACACCTCGCTATGCACCTTGCACAATAAGTATAGATGGGACATTCGGTCCCTGACAATGCAACTTTGTACGCCCAAAAAGCGTATAGTATATTGTAGGCGTCCAAATTTCATCGACACGCGCCAATTTCTCTCAGTGATTGCCTATTGCGTTGGATATATTTACGCTTTAAAGGAATACTACGACAGACAAGGAGGTGACTCTCATGCTGCGGAGATTGCTCCGTCGCCTCAAAATGCGCAAACTCAGCCCGAAAGCCCTCGCGATTCACCCGGAAGAGGTGCGAAGCTGTGTAAAGACCAGCTCTAATTGCCAGGCATCTTAAGAACTTCCTACTTTCTCATAGAGCGCAGAGCCCGTTTTGCGACGGGCTCTTTTTGTAGTTTCTCAGGCGCCAGCGCGCTCCACGAGCTCGACGCTGCACGCACAATCGTACTGTGTGGTCTGCTGGCCAAAGTCCGCCGGATCGACATCGGTGAAATCATTGATAGACACACCTTGTCCGGACCACCCAGATTCCATCTGGACCGTGTACGGATGCCCTTCTTCCCGCACTTTGGCCACGCCGATCAGACTCGCCTTGTCATTGTACACGCGAACGCGATCGCCCGCTTGGATGCCACGCGCATCGGCGATGCGACGCGACACCTCGACCGTCGGGTACTCGGCGGCCGGCGCCATTTGCTGCCGCTGTGAATTCTCGTGCTTGCGCGGATGCGTGGTCAACAACGTGTACTTGTGCTCGCCGAAGCCGTGGGCGCGCCGCGGCGGCAGATAGGTCGCGACACTGGAATGGCCCTCTGAACGCGCGGTATCCGACGCAAACTCGAACTTCCCGCTAGGCGTCAAGAAGACGCCGTCCGAGAACGGAACCTCTTCCACTGGCAGGCGAACAAAGCCTTCTTCCCGCAGTTGTTCAAGCGTTACCCCGTGCTGGAAGAGAGGGCGAAGCGCCGTATTCAACCACGCCGCCACCGTCCCCGCCATCCGCTCGCCAATGCCAAGCTCCTCTGCCAACTCGGCGAAAATCCGCCACTCCGGCTTCGCATCACCTTTCGGTGGAACCACTGGATGGATGTACGACATATACGGGTGCCACATCGTGGTGAACGTGACATCCTCTTCCTCCAACACGCTGGTACAGGGCAACACGTAGTCGGCCGCTTTGGCCGTCTCCGTCATATACATGTCGATCACGACCTTACACCCAATCCCTGCATATGCCTTCCGCAAGGACGCGGAATCCGGCACCTGCGTGAGTGGGTTGGTACGCGTGACGAACAGGACTTGGATGGGCGGGTCTGATTGCATGATCTCGAGTGCCTGGTTGCCGCGCACGAACTCACGCACGTCAGCTCCGCTCCGGCCCGTCAGGGCATCCTCGTCGATAAATGCCGACATTCCGCGTTGTGCATAGTTCACGCCACCGCCGGGAACCCCGACGTGGCCCGTCGCGGCAGCCAGTGCGTCAATCGCGCGAATGGCATTGCCACCCCCCGCGTACCGCTGCATGCCAATGCCCAGCAGCGTGGTGACCGGCCCCAATCGGCCGTAGAAATCGGCGAGCGATTGTATCTGGTCGACAGGCACATTTGTTTCACGTGAAACACGCTCGGGGTCGTATTGCTCGAGGTGCTCGGACAGCAACGCCCAGCCCACAGAGCGATGCTCGACAAACGCGTTGTCGAGGGTTCCCTGGTCGCGACAAATACGCAGAACCCCTAACGCGAGCAGGGCATCCGTCCCCGGTCTGGGGTACACGCACAGATCAGCGCGCCGCGCCACGTCTGTCGCCAGCGGGTTCACGACGGCCAGCTTGGCGCCCCGCGCTTGAGCCTCTTTGATGAATGGCATCATATGCACGTTGGTCGTCGCTACATTGCGCCCCCATACGACAATGCCCTGACTGTTGCGAACCATGTCGTCAGGCGCGTGGCTGCGGGCTTGCCCAAAGTCGTATCGCTGGGCTTCAAGCCCAGCTTCCCAACAAAGGCTGCCGACTGTTTCGGTACATCCGCCTAATTGATAGAAAAAACGTTGGTTCAAACTTTTGAGTAGCGCCCCAGAACCCCAATCGAACGCGTGAAGAATCGCGTGGTGTCCATACCTGGTCAATGCGTTGCGAATTTCGCTTCCAATCTCCCGATACGCCTGCGCCCACGATATTTGGACCCACTCTCCGCCCTCCCTTTTCATCGGATAGAGGATTCTGTCCTCTCCGTCGCGTCTCGCTCCTAGCCGGCGGCCGCGGTTACATAGCGCCCCCCGCGTGATAGGGTGATTTGGGTTCCCTTCGAGACGCAGTCGTCCATTTTGTTCAACGGTCGCGTGGATGCTGCATCCGTCATAGCAATCAAGTGGACAAGCCGTTTTGATGGTCAAAATCTTCCCTTCCCTCATGCGCCACTAAAACCTTGCGAACCAACCGGTCAAACCGCGCACGTGGAATCAAGACGCTGTGTCCGCACTTCTGGCACTTGATCCGAATATCCATCCCCAGCCGGATCACCTCCCAGGCGTTCTCACCGCACGCGTGTGGCTTTTTCATTCGAACAATATCGTGCATCCCATACTCAACCGGCATGATGATTGCCCCCGTTTAATGCACTGACGTCGCCTTTCAAGACCACCGTTCGATGTGCAAACGGTATTTCGATCCCGGCCTCGTCAAACGCTTCTTTTATACGTTGTTGCGCCTTGCGCTGAATCCCCGCCTGCTTGGTCGGCGCACATACAGCCGTCGCGCGAATGAGGACGTCCGATTCCCGCAATTCCTGAACTCCGGACATGGACACGTCCCCGACGATGTCCGCTTCCTCACGCTTTAACCTCGCCAACACGTCCTCAATGATCTTCATCGCTTGACCGAGGTTCGCACCATACGCGATGCCTACTTCGATCACAGCCAGTGAATTGGTGCGGGAGTAGTTCGTCACCGTCGCAATCTGGCCGTTCGGGATGATTTCAATCTCTCCCGTCCACGCTTGAACCCGCGTCAGTCGAACGCCAATCGACATCACCGTCCCAGTGAAGCCGTTGATTTGCACTGTATCTCCCACACCGTACTGGTCTTCAAATAGAATGAATAGGCCCGTGATTAAGTCCTTGATCAAACCTTGTGCACCAAATCCTACAGCCAGACCGACCACGCCTGCCCCCGCGAGCAACGTGGCGATATTCAGATGGAAAACTGCCAGCGATTCAACGATGAACAAAAAGAATACCGTATACCGGATGATGTTTCCGAATAGAGAATCGAGCGTATCTAACCGGCGCTTGTCCATCCGGCTGTGCAGTCTCAATAACCTTCTCGTCAGTTTGAGGGCGAGTCGGATGACAATGCGAGCGATGATATACAGTACGATCACCCGAATCAAATCTACACCCACACCCACTAGCAGACTCTCGACATGCTGGGGATCGACGAGATCGTGCTGAAACTGTTTCCACCAGGATAAACTCTCCTGCACGTATCCCCCTCCTCCAAAGTCATTATGCCCATGATAACATAGCATGTAGACTTGAAAGGAAGGTTAACAACTGCGAAGAGAGCACGAAAAAAATGGATTGGTTGAGTGCCTGAACCACCGAGGCGGACACCGATAACCAAGAGAGGTTCGCGATGAGCCATACACTCGTCCAAGCGAGGACGACGCCACACAATAGCCCGGATAGATTCGCGAGCATCCGGTCTCCCCAGATGACACTCGGCCGACCGTCCCAAAACGCCTCCACAAGGTGTTCAATGACCATGAAGAGCATAAAAATCGCCCACGTCATGAGAACCGTGAACATTCCCTGTAAGACGTGCAACGCAATCCAGTGCGCATCCCCATGCACCCCTACCGCTGTCGGGACAGGTGGAACGACGTCGCCAACTGCACCGACAGGGCGAGTAGCTTCTTGCATCCGGTCGGTCAACCACATAAACGTGTTGCCCGTCTCCATAAACCGCCTTGCAAACCAGGGCGATACATGCGTCGCAACGAACACCGACGTAAACATCGCACCTACATATAATAGTGCCCGTTCCGCACTCCGGTTCCTGACCCACAACCAAACCCAAAACACTTCTCCTATCAATAATACATCGACCAATGACCGTTCCCCTTTTCTTCTTCAACCCTAGGACAGGTATAGTTGATGCTACGCGAACGTATACTGGGAATATTCCGTTGTAGGGGGATTCCCGTTGAAAAATAGCCAGACAGACTTCACGGAAGTGCCAGCGGGAGGCGTCATTGGACGAGTTGCGTTTGACGAACAAGACGCTGCTCGACAGCTTGAGGAGTTTTTGGACCACGGCCTAACGCTATGCCGACAATCTCAGATTTTAGTTGTTTGTGTGGGGACAGATCGGTCAACTGGGGATGCATTCGGTCCGATCATCGGATCGCGGATGAAAGCGTTGGCGCGCATCCCGGGCGTAGACGTGCTCGGTACGTTGGACGAGCCGGTGCACGCCGTGAACCTCGGATACACCTTAGAGCGGATCCAGGAGAGATATAAAGAAGCGCCATTTATCATCGCCATGGATGCGTGCCTTGGGAAGTTTGATCACGTCGGTCACATCACCGTGGAAAAAGGGCCGTTGCGACCCGGTGCAGGCGTGAAAAAAAGTTTGCCCGAGTTTGGGGATTTAACCGTGACGGGAATCGTCAACGTCAGTGGGTTTATGGAGTACTTTGTATTGCAAAACACACGTCTCGGCATCGTCATGAAGATGTGTGACACCGTGGTACAGTCGCTGTACAACAGCTTGCAGAAGCATCAAATCACCCAGGCAATGCGGCTTGGTGTGTAACCGCGAAGCCGCATCATCCTGCGCAAAAACAAAGCGGAGACGAGGTCTCCGCTTACGAACTCTTCACTTCAACACGGACCGGTGATTCACCGTGCATGACCGAATGGATGACCTTTTGCTCCTCAGATGTGAGCAGGTAATCTGAATCACCGCGATGGACCGGCTTTCCGTATGTCACAGAGTCATCTCGGCCGTAGATGGATGTCAAGACCACACCATCGCCCGTATCGTCCAGAAACGCAACCGAGTAACTCAAGTCACTGCCCACTTCCGCAAACGCGTTATACCGTTGCATGACGGGAGTAGAGACCTTATGTTGCAGGGCTTCGTGCATTTGTGACAAGGCCGTTTCCACATCAGACATCTGCATTTGAATCGACTTCACCGCTTGCTTCGTGCTCGCGAAGACGTCCTCTAGATCTGACGTGGAGCTAATATCCTTCCACTGTAGCAGGCGCCGCTTCATGCGCCGACTCGACGCAACTGCACTGATGGCAAGAATCAGGCAAATGATGGACAGGACTCCTGCGCCTAAGGCTATGTACAACAAATACGGCTGTAACAACTGCAAAAACATTGCGTCACTTCGTCCCTTCCTGCAACAATCCTCGTACCTAGTATAGCGTGAAAAGCAATCCTCACATCAGCCAAATATTACTTTTCGAAATGTGTTCATGAAAGCGCATGAAACGCGTGAAGCACGTGCGGAGAACACACTTTTAAGACAGGGGCAAAGGCAATCGCCGGCAGGAGGTTAGCAACCGCGATTTTCTTGAACCCATACATGTTAAATCCAATTCCGATAATCAGTAATCCACCGGTTGCGGTGATACAGGCGATGACATCCGGTGCGTTGAGAACGTTTCCGGCCAGGTGCGAAATCAACGCGATTGCACCTTGGTACAAAAACACCGGAATCGCAGATAGTCCCACTCCAAAACCGAGCGTTGTCGAGAACACGATAGAGGAGAACATATCTAACACAGACTTGGCAAACAGCGTCCGATGCGAGCCGCTGAGTCCGTCCTGAATGGAGCCCACAATGGCCATCGAGCCGACACAAAACAGCAAGGTTCCGGAGACAAAGCCTTCAGCAATTGGACCTTTATAGAGTTTTTGTACATGGACCTCCATCCAGTGGCCGAATCGTAAAAGCGCATTGTCAATGTTGATCCATTCGCCGACGACGGCGCCAAGCACCACACTCACGATGATGATCAGGTCATCAGAGCTATCTCCAAGCGCCATGCTTAAACCGATGAGCATCACGCAAAGCGATAGACCCTTCATGACCGTATCCTTCATACGGTCTGGGATACGTGGAAACGCTAGTCCAATGAGGGAACCCACCAAAATGGACAGCGCGTCCACAATCGTCCCCAACAGGAACATCGATTACACCGCCTATTGCGTACGAGACAACATGAGGTGCATGATGCGCTCTAAGTCGTCCTCTGAGAAGTATTCAATTTCAATTTTACCGCGCTTTTTCCCGTGCTGAATGCGCACGGCGGTTCCTAGGTACTGTTGGACCTGCTCTTCATATCGTCGATAGGCCATAGGGAGAACCTGCTTTTGTGTTTCACGTGAAACTTGTTTCTTGGGCTCGTAAATCACGGTCTCCAATTTACGAACGCTCCATTCCTCTTCCACCGTCTGGTTCGCCAACAAAATTTGCCGTTCCTTGTCCTCGACGGATAAAAGTGCTCGCGCATGGCCCATACTGAGGTTGCCTCGCGATACCATGTCACGAATGGCCACAGGTAAATTCAAAAGCCGCAGCATATTGGCGATATGGCTTCGACTTTGCCCAACGCGCTGAGCCAACTCGTCCTGTGTCAGTTCACACTTGTCGATCAAGTTTGCATACGCATCGGCGATTTCAATCGGATTTAGGTCTTCACGTTGAAGGTTCTCAATGAGGGCAATCTCCATGAGCAGAACATCGGAGAGTTCGCGGACGACAGCCGGGACCACTTGGAGTCCAGCGAGTTTCGCCGCTCGAAAACGCCGTTCGCCCGCAACGATATCAAAACCACGCACTTCACTTTTTCGGACGATAAGGGGCTGAATGATCCCGTGTTCGAGAATCGACCGGGACAACTCGTGAAGCTTTTCCTCATTAAACTCTCGGCGAGGTTGATACGGGTTGGGCCGCAAGTCTCGTACGTCGACAGAGACTACGTGATCATGATCCGAAACGTTTAACTGTGGAATGAGCGCATCCAGCCCTCGTCCAAGACCACGTTTACTCAATTCCAATCACTTCCTTGGCTAATTCCATATAAGACTCAGCGCCTCGGGACTTCGGGTCATAATGAATGATCGGGCGACCATGACTTGGTGCCTCACTCAACCGAACATTACGCGGAATAATCGTACGGTACACCTTGTCTCCAAAAAACTTCTTGACGTCTTCGATGACCTGCAGGCCTAAATTGGTGCGGGCGTCCAGCATCGTCAACACGACACCCTCGACTTCCAACGAGGTATTCAAATGCTTTTGAACAAGGCGAATGGTGTTTAGCAATTGACTCAACCCCTCCAGCGCATAGTACTCGCATTGGATTGGGATGAGCACAGAGTCTGCTGCTGTCAGCGCATTGACCGTCAAAAGGCCGAGGGAAGGCGGGCAGTCGATCACGATGAAATCGTATTGCGAACGCATCGTCTGAACGGCTCGACGCAGGCGCACTTCCCGCAAAATCGTCGGAACCAACTCGATTTCCGCACCCGCCAACTGAATTGTCGCGGGCAACAAAGATAGATTTTCGAGACCTGACGGCATCACCGCTTCGGTCATAGACACATCATTAATGATTACGTCGTATACGCAATACTTCACGTCGGCTTTATTGATGCCTACCCCTGAAGTCGTATTGCCCTGAGGATCAATATCGATGAGCAACACGCGTTTATTCAAAGTGGCTAAACACGCGCCGAGGTTGACCGCTGTGGTTGTCTTGCCGACGCCACCTTTTTGATTTGCGATGGCGATAACTCGGGCGTTGGACACAAACAGTCCTCCTTCTTTCATAGAACAGTACGTCCGAAGTGACTATTTCTCATTCTACTGCAAAATGGACTAGATGTGGCGACGAAAATGTACAGGTATTCGACTATCCGAACAAATTTGGCAAAGCAAAACAGCGACCCCAGGGGCCGCTGTTGGATCTCACGAGCATTACTCCGCTTGGGAAACGGGCGTACTTTTGAGTTTTGGCACGCGAATCGTAAACTGATAATACTCTTCCTCGTCCGCTTCCTCATAGTCTACAGTGAGCCCATTGCTTTCAATCATCTCAAGCGATTGTCGGATGGTGTTGACGGCTAGTCGGACGTCTTTGCTCAATCCGCGCCGGCGAGGACGCCCTCGTTTTTGCCCCTCTTGCTGTAACCCAGCAAGTTTCGCCTTCACACGCTCTTCCATCTGCTTGACATTCCAACCTTTGTCAACGCATTCTTGAAGCAGCTCTATTTGCATGTCTTCGGAGGGAATCGCGAGCAATGCGCGCGCGTGCCGCTCCGTTATCGTCTTCGTCAAGAGGGAGGCCTGCACGGCTTCCGGCAGGTTCAACAACCTGAGTTTGTTGGCAATCGTAGACTGCCCCTTGCCCAAGCGCTGCGCGAGGCTCTCCTGCGTCAATCCGTGCAACTCCAATAATTGCTGATAGGCAACGGCTTCCTCAATAGGAGTGAGCCCTTCGCGCTGAAGATTTTCAATGAGTGCCGCGGAAGCGGTCTGAGCGTCATTCATCTCTCGTACAATCGCAGGAATACTTGTCCAACCCAGATGACGAACCGCACGAAGACGTCGTTCACCAGCTATCAGCTCATACGCGTTGTCCTTTTTGCGGACGACAATCGGCTGGATCACTCCGTGCGTATGAATGGTTTTCGCCAGTTCTTCAATCGCTTCTTGGTTAAAAATCGTTCGTGGTTGATATGGGTTCGATACAATGTCACCTACAGGGATGTCCACAACTTGTGTGTTCGCGTTCCCCGAATCGCGAAGATTAATAAATCGTCCCCACGCTTCTTTCATTCTTACCCCTCAATTCTCCACAGAACAAACAATATCTCGACACTGTTCTCTGGTTTTCACCACGAAAGGCCCAATTTCCTTCAGGTCGACAAACGTTATCAAGAAATTACAAGATTGTCTGTTCATCGACACGGTACGACAAGCGCCGGAAATTCACAAGGGTTTCCGTTGTGGAATACCCGCTTTGCGCGGATACGTGTTCGAGATTGGCGTGATCTGCTCAAATGCCACAATGGTCCGGGCGCCCATCTCAAGTGGTAGCGTATACGTCATCGGTTCCTTGAGTCGAGCTCCCAGCCGTTTGGCGGCCCGCAGTCCGTCCACGCGCTCGTCGTCAAACCCAGGGCCTTTGTACGAGAACCCGACACCGCCCACGCGTAGGAATGGACACATCAATTCCATCAAGATATTCAAGCGAGCCACCGCGCGCGACACGACTGCGTCGAACTGTTTGCGATAATCCACGTCCCGCGCCAAGTCCTCTGACCTCGCGTGGATGACGCGCACGTTCGAAAGGCCGAGTTCATCCACAACCGCCTGTAGAAAGCCCACTCGCTTCTGGAGGGCATCGTTCAGTACAAACTCGATGTCCTCCTCCACAATCGCGAGCGGAATGCCAGGAAATCCAGCGCCGGTCCCGACATCCATAACCCGAAGCCCCGGACGGGCCATCTTGTTCCACTCCGGGACCATCAGCACCGCCAAACTATCATAAAAGTGCTTCACATACACTTCTGGCTCATCCGTGATGGCCGTCAAGTTCATGCGCTCGTTCCATTCGAGAAGGAGTCGTCGATAAGCGTCGAGCTTCTTCAACTGCGCGTCGGTTAATGGCTTTGGCCATGGAATATCAAGCATTAGCAGCCTTTCCTCGCCAAGCCTCGAGGTAGACAAGCAGAATCGAGATGTCTGAAGGTGTTACACCAGACACACGCGATGCTTGCCCAACCGTCCTTGGGCGAATCTTCGTCAATTTTTCTTTTGCCTCCGTCGCGAGGCCAGCGATGCCATAGAAGTCCACGTCAGCCGGAATGACCTTGTGCTCCAGACGCTTCTGCCGCTCAATGACTTGTTCCTGCTTTTGAATGTAACCTGCGTACTTCGTCTGGATCTCCACCTGCTCCACAACTTCAGGTGCAAGCTCTACACCGCCTGTCGGATCCAGTGCCTTGACGTGTTCATACGTCAGCTCCGGACGACGGAGCAGTTGCTCCAACGTCACCCCGTCCTCCACCGGCTTCGAGCCGTATTGCTCCAACTGCGGGTTCGCGGTGCCAGGCTTGACGCGCGTGCGGCGAAGGCGCTCCAATTCGACCTCTATCCCGGCGCGCTTTTTCATCATCCGATCATACGACGCCTCTTTGAGCAGCCCAATCTCGTGCCCGATTTCCATCAGCCGAAGATCAGCGTTGTCGTGGCGCAGGAGGAGACGATATTCCGCGCGGGACGTGAGCAGCCGATACGGTTCATTGGTGCCTTTTGTGACGAGATCGTCAATCATGACTGCGATGTACGCATCCGATCTCGACAGAACCACCGGTTCTTCACCCCGAACTTTACGCGCCGCGTTGATTCCCGCCATAATGCCCTGGCCTGCAGCTTCCTCATATCCGGATGTTCCGTTGATTTGACCAGCTGTAAACAAGCCTTCTACTCGCTTCGACTCGAGACTTGGCCAAAGTTGCGTCGGAACGAGCGCATCGTACTCAATGGCGTAACCCGGGCGCAGCATCTCGGCCTGTTCCAGACCGGGAATCGTCCGCAACAAGGCCAGCTGCACGTCCTCTGGAAGGCTCGTCGAGAGCCCCTGCACGTACCATTCGGCCGTATTCGGGCCTTCTGGCTCCAAGAAGACCTGATGATTTGGGCGGTCGCGGAAACGAACGACCTTGTCTTCGATGGAAGGGCAATACCTTGGACCCGTCCCTTTGATTTCCCCGGAAAACATCGGTGCCCGATCGAGGTTCTCCAAGATGATGGAGTGCCCGTCCTCCGTCGTCGAAGTGAGCCAACACGGGACTTGGTCGCGCGGTTGCGTGTCGGGATCGAACGAGAAGTGCTTCGGTACTGGGTCCCCCGGCTGCGCAATGAGCTTTTCAAAATTGATGGTGTTACGGTTGACCCGCGGTGGCGTCCCCGTCTTAAACCTCACGAGTTGGAACCCGAGGTCGAGCAGGCTCTCCGACAGCTTTACGGCGGGCATCTGCCCGTTTGGCCCACCCTCGTAGGAGACATCGCCAATGAAAATACGCCCGCGCAAGTAGGTACCGGTCGTCAACACGACCGCCTTCGCGTGGTATTCCTGGCGACTCTTCGTGACAACGCCAGTCACCCGACCGTTCTCTGTCAGCAATTCATCGACCATCGCCTGTTTCAAATGCAAATTCCGCTCGGCCTCGAGTGTCCACTTCATATTGAGTGCGTAGTACGCCTTGTCTGCCTGCGCGCGCAGAGCCTGTACAGCCGGCCCTTTGCCTGTGTTCAACATGCGCATCTGAATGTATGTGGCATCGGTATTTCGCGCCATCTGACCGCCCAAGGCGTCGATTTCGCGAACGACGATCCCCTTGGCGGGGCCACCGATGGACGGATTACAAGGCATATAGGCAATCGTGTCTAAGTTGATGGTCAACATGAGCGTCTTACAGCCCATCCGCGCGGATGCCAGTGCGGCTTCACAGCCTGCGTGGCCCGCTCCAATGACGATGACGTCGTAATCGCCAGCAAAAAAATTCACGATGTTCACCTCACCGTTCTCTACTCAAATCCGTATTCACAATTCAGGGCCCAACCGGGCCTCTTGATGATCTATTTACCAAGGCAGAACCGAGAAAAAATCTCATCCAGGAGATCTTCGCCCGTCTCTTCACCTATCACGAGTCCTAGCTCTTCATACGTGGATTGCAGATGGACCGCAATCAAGTCTAGTGTAGCACCTGCTTGCGCTGCGTCTATAGCCAACTGTAAATCTGATCTTGCCACTTCGAGCAAATTCTTCTGGCGGACATTGGTCATGTACGTCGTATCGCGCTCGACCGACAGCTCACCCTGTACGATTTGCGCCAACTTCGACTCCAGTTGCTCGATATGTCGGTGCTCCCTGGCGGAAATTTTGATCACGGCGGCGGCATCGACCTGATCGACAGACGCTTCCAGTTTCGCATCTATCCCCGCATCCATTTTATTGACCACAATCACGCGCTTTAAGCCTTCGGTGTCCTTTAAAATATCCTCATCCTCCGGCGTGAGCGGCACGGTTCCGTCGAGCACCACCAGCACCAACTCCGCCTCGCGAATGGATTGGCGCGACTTATCCACACCAATTCGCTCGACGACGTCGGAGGTCTCCCGAATCCCAGCCGTATCGATGAGCTTGAGCGGAATCCCACGCACGTTGACATACTCCTCAAGCACATCGCGCGTCGTCCCAGGAATATCTGTGACAATGGCCCTATCCCGGCGCAACAAGGCGTTCAACAGCGACGATTTGCCCACGTTTGGTCGGCCGACGATAGCCGTTGCGACGCCGTCGCGCAAAATTCGACCCATCTCGGCACCTTCCAACAACGCGTCGATGCCAGCCATCAACTTCGCTCCGACATCCAGTACCTGCTGACATGCCACCGATTCGACGTCGTGCTCCGGGTAATCAATGGTCACCTCGACGTGTGCCTGCAGCTCGATGAGGGTTCTCCGAAGCGACCGAATCTCCTCGCTAAATCGCCCCTGAACCTGCTGCAATGCCACGCGTCCCGCAAAATCCGTCTTTGCCCGAATCAGGTCAATGACGGCTTCGGCCTGAGACAAGTCGATGCGCCCATTCAAAAACGCCCGTTTCGTAAATTCACCTGGCTCAGCCAATCTCGCCCCGGCGGCAAGCGTCGCCTCGAGTACCGTCTGCACCAGTTGAATCCCGCCATGAACCTGAAGTTCAACCACATCTTCCGCCGTGTAACTACGGGGTCCTGGCATCCACAGCACAATGCCCTCATCGATGACGACATCCGTCGTCGGGTGCACAATTTTCCCGTACAGCACTCGCCGCGGGCCTTCAAACACCACTTTTTGTCCACCTGGCGTACGCACCATGCGACTTGCAACCGACTTCGCATCGGGGCCGCTGATGCGCACGACACTGATACTCGCTTCCCCGAGGGCCGTGGCAATGGCTGCAATCGTCTCTAGGTTCATCCAATCCGCCTCCTCTCTGAACAAAAAAGACACCCTCCTCGAACAGAGAAGGGCTTTCCTATAGAGATGACGACCTCATCTGACGTCGACGGTCACGCACCCATCACACGCCGTGTCGTCTACGACTTGTAAGAGTTTCGCTTCGGCGCGATCCTCACTTTGCGATACGGCTCCTCACCTTCACTCAGAGTGGTCACGTCCGATCTCGTCTGTAGATACGTGTGTACCCATTTCCTGTCCGCCGGCGACATCGCATCCATCGAAACAGCACGACCGGTTCGAACTGCGCGATCCGCGGCATGATCCGCCGCTCGGCGCAAACTCTCTCTGCGCCGTTTACGGTACTCACCTGCGTCTACCGAAAACTTGACGAACCCGTCATGTTCCCGATTTGCGACGATATTCACGAGGTACTGCAGCGAGTCCAGCGTAGAGCCGTGCCGCCCGATGATAAACGGCAATACTTCCTCATCGCTCTCAATGTTCACAAGGTACTCGGCGTCCGTCTCGGCGTCCCTAGTCAAGGACACCTGACCGGAAACGCCCATGTGCCCCAAAACCGTCTCGACAAAATCCCTCGCATTTTCCAGAGGGCTTTGCGGTACGCTGACTTCCACCTCGGCATCCTTGCCGCCGAGGAATCCAAACAACCCTTTGACAGGCTCGGAAATGACGCGTACCTGCGCCTGAGACCTCGGCACTCCCAGTTTGACGAGCGCCGACGTCACGGCTTCCTCGACACTTCGACCAGTCACCACTAAGCGCTTCATCTGACTTCCCCTTCAGTCGCGATAAAGTCTATTCGTCCCGTGGATGATCAGCTGGCGCATCGCTGTTCGTGTCTACTGGTGTCGTGGTTCCATTCGTCTGGCTCGGCTGATCACCCGTCACTTGCTCCGGTGGCGCCGATTGCCGCGTCGTCTGACCCGAGTTGGCGCTCGACTTGTTTCCATCGGCCTTGCTCTTACTACTTGCCCCGGTCTTTCCAGAACCCGTCTTCGGCTTGCCGGAACCGGTCTTACCCGACGGTTTTCCGTCTGAACGGCGCCCGTCTGCCGTTGTGCTCTTACTCGCCTTCGGGCGAGATTGGGAACCGCCCGCTTTCGATCCGGCGCCGCCCGTGCGCACCGCTGCCACTGGCGCTGCAACGGCAGCCGTCGCCGCATTCCTGCGAGTCATAAACACATATGTTTGAAGTGCCGTGAACAGGTTTGTGTAAATCCAGTACAGAACCAGTCCAGCCGGCAACCGAATGCCGATGATGAAGATGAACACTGGCATGATAAACAATATCGCCCGCTGCTGCGCCGGCTGATTCCTCATCGTGAGCCACGAGGAGAGGAACGTGCTCAACGCCGCGATCACCGGCAAGACGAAGTGCGGATCTTTGTCCCCGAGCTGCCAGATGCCGAGGAATACGTTGTGGTGCAACCCGTAGTTGCCCATAATCGCACCGTAAAGCGCATACAGCACCGGCAACTGGATCAGAGTTGGCAAACATCCAGCGGCCGGGTTGGTTCCCCGCTCTTGGTACAGCTTCATGGTTTCCTGCTGGATTTTCTGGTTATCGCCTTTGTACTTCGAGCGAATTTTTTGCATCTCAGGCTGCAGTTCCATCATGACCTTCTGATAGCGCATCTGCCTGATAAAGAGTGGTAGAATAATCAAGCGCACGATGATGGTCACAATCAAAATCGAAAGACCGTAACTGTCACCCAGATGTTTCGCAAAGAAATCGATGACACCCGAGATGGCCTTGAGGACGGTCCCCCATACGTTATTGGGCCACTGCCCTGGCTTCGATGGATACATTCCGCAACCTGTGAGCGCCATCACAACGAATGCGCTCAACGCGAACGTCCATCTGCGTTTTGTACGCTTTGACTCCAAAACGAATCCCCCTACTTCGGTAACGGAACCTCGTCGACACCGCCTGGGTGCCACGGCCCACATTTCGCTAACCTTTTGACTGTCAACCATCCACCTTTAAAGGCCCCAAACCGCGATATCGACTGCATCGCATACTCCGAACACGTCGGAACAAAACGACAACTGGGGGGTGTAAGTGGAGATATACATTTTCGATAGAAGCGGATAAACGCGAGAAGAATGAACCTCATCCCACTCAGCTCCTCGTCCAAATCATACCACGATTTTGGCTTTCTGCAGGAGTTTCATGACATCGTTCATCAATTCGTGGAAATCGGACTCCGCCGCACCTTTCCGGCAGACAATCACAATGTCGATTGGCTTGTCCGAAAGTTGCGGGATAAGGGTTTGGAAACCTGCGCGCAGCGCACGCTTCACGCGGTTTCGAACTACCGCATTGCCAACCTTCTTACTAATGGAAAACCCCACGCGGAAGGAAGGCAGGCGATTGTCGCAATAATACAATACCAACCGCGCTGTCGCAAACGATTTTCCTCGGCGAAACACGCGCCGGAAATCGCGATTGTCCTTCAATCGGTACGCACTCTGCAAACCATCACCGCCTCCGCGCGTTCTGACTCATATCATCAAAAAAGGCCACGAATCGTGGCCTTATGCTGATAAAACTTTACGTCCCCGGTTACGGCGAGCTGCGAGAACCCGACGACCATTTTTCGTGGCCATACGTTGTCTAAATCCATGGTTCTTTTTGCGTTTCCGTACATTCGGTTGATAGGTCGGTTTCATCAGGACACCTCCCTTGCAGACAGACGCTTCATAGATTACAGGATGAACGCCAGTTTGTCAATTCAACTTTCATTTCTTCTTTCTTCTATAAACAATCCACATGTGGACAACTTTCGGCAAAAAACCGCATTTTTCGTTATCCACAACATTTATCCACAAGTTTAGACACATTTCCACATCGCTAAAACCATGAATTTGGTCGAATTGTGTGTTCTGTGGATAGTTTATTTCGACATTGCTCGACTAGCTGCTTTTCTGGTAATATAGTCGCTGCAATCATCCACAGACCCTGTGACTTTTCACATGTATCCACAAGTTTATCCACACGCTGTGGATAACATTACCCACATCAAGTTAACATGTGAATCACCGTCTTTTTCTATCCACAGCCAGGCGGTGACAACGTTCGCTAATTCGCGCAACGGCGGGCTTTTGACGCTTTACGCGATGTTTTTATGTTTTTTCTTAGGAGGGCCAGCAGTTC